>CAZMNF010000036.1:0-13943 GCA_964567595.1 uncultured Thermotogae bacterium
GACACTGACCCTAAGCTGACGTGTCGTCGTCAGCGCTTTGGGCGATGCTGCGGACCTCGACAGCCTGTTCTGGCGCTCAAGCAGCGGTAACAGCCGACCAGCCGACCGGATCAACCGCTAAACCGCCAACTCTCTCCGCGGCCCATGCGACAGTCGACTTTTACGAGTCGCTACGCCTCGTGTCGATGTGGACCACGTCGCCACACACGATGACGGTTCCTTCGGTTGGGACGTCGAACGCCACGACCTGCTCGTCGGGCAGCGTGACCTCCACGGTCGCGACGGCGTCGCTCGCGTTGCGATAGTGCACACAGCCGTCCTCAACCGTCCGGTTCCACGCCGTCGCGGGACGGAAGGCAAGCTCCTCAAAGACGAGCGCGACAAGCCCGCGGTCCGGTTCCTGAGCTTGAATCCGGACCATGTCCGTGGCGGACGCCCCGTCCGGGTCGGTCACCGTCAATCGGGCGACGTAGGTGCCTGGCAGATCAGGCTCGAGCGACGGTTGCGCCGTCGTGGCATTCTGGATCTCCGCGGTGCTGCTTTGAGGTCGGCTTGTCAGCGCCCAATCGTAGCTCAGCCCGGCGCCCTCAGGATCGCTCGATCCCGTGCCATCCAGACGGACGGTGTCACCGACGGCGACGGTCCGGTCTGCCCTTGCGTCGGCCGTCGGGGGCTCGTTCTCGATCTCGGCGGTCGTGGCACAGACGGTCTCCGAGGCCGCCGAGGTTCCGATGTCGTTGAAGGCCCGCACGACATAGCAATACGTCGTCGCCGCGGAGAGGTCGCTATCCGTGTAGGTCGACGCATCCGGGTCCAGCCGAGCGATCTCCGCGAACTCGCTCTCGTCCTGGATCTGGCGGAACAGGACGAAGCCACTTTCCCGTTCGGCGTTGTCCTGCCAGCGCAGGTTGATCTCGGATGGGCCGGCCGCTGAGGCATTGAGCCCGGATGGCGCCGCAGGCGCGCGCTCTTCGGGGGCCTGGCCGAGCGTCAGCAGCCCGGCGCCGAACTTGCCGTCCTCGCCGGGTTCGCCCAGATCCTCCGCGCGGTTGGCAAGAAAGTCCTCCACCTCTGACGGATCCCGACTGGGAAACGCAGATTGGACCATGGCGGCGGCGCCGGCGACGTGGGGGCTCGAGGCCGAGGTGCCGAAGAACGGACGGAAGGTGCGATTGCTGACGCCGTTGGGCGCGACGATCTCCGGCTTGATGCGCCCGTCCGGCGTGGGCCCGCGCGAGCTGAACGGTTCCAGCTGGCTGTCGAGGTCCGTCGCGCCGACGCTGACCACGTGGGGTGACATTTCCGGCTCGCTCAGCCCAGCACTGCCGGCTGGCACCTTGTGCTCCGGTTCCTGACTGAAAAAGAGCAGGCTGAGCTCGTTGTCGCCGGGCTCCACGCCCTCGACCTGCAGTTGATACGTCCCGCTCTCGGGGGCTTCCACGCTGATGATCTCCAGGGGCCACCCGTCCGTCGGGCCGCCGCGGAAACTCCGCTCGATCTCCTCATCGCCTTGGCGGAGCACCATGTCGTAGTCGTGCTCGGCCCCGCTGCAGGCGTCGTCCCACCACATCAGTGCGACGATGCCGTCGCCTTCCTCGACGCCGCGCAACGTCTGGGTCTCGTCGTCCTCGTGGAAGCGGGTGAAGCCGTCCTCATCGGGGTCGCGGAACGATCCGGCCCAATGCGACTGCCCTTCATTGCCCGAGGAGGCCACCCACAAGATCCCGTTCTCCCGGGCCCGTTCGAAGATCGAGTCCAGAATGCCCTCTCCCTCGTACGGACAGGACGTTGTCAAAAACCCGAACGAGGTGTTGATGACGTCGACGTCGTTGTCAATCATCCAGTTGACGGCCGATTCCATCTCGACGCCGGTATTGAAGTTGGCCAGGTAAAGCTCGGCGCCGGGAGCGATGTCGTGGACGACCTCGGCCACGGCGCGCCCGTGGACCCGCCCGGAGTCGCTGCAGTCGGCGCACGCCAGGTCGCCGTCCGATCGGAACGAGCGGGCCGTGACTTGTGCCTCCGACGGCAACTCCGAGCCGAGCAGCCCCTCGTAACCCTTGAAGCCCGCATCCAGAATGCCGACCTTGACGCCGCTGCCGTCGATGCCGGCCTCCTGCCAGGCTCGAGCTTGGGTGATCTCCACGCCCTCGCTCACGATCGTCCCCTGTCGCAATGTGGGGCGCACCGGCGCGCGCACCCGCGCCACCTCGGCCCGCTGCGACAGCTCCGTGACGACTTCTTGGGATGGGAAAGCCGCCTGGATTTTGCGCCCCACCGTGAGCTGGACCTCACCTCCGGCGTCGACAATCGCCGACTGGAGATCGCCGACCTGATCCGATTGAGCCGCTTCCACGATCGCGCGAATCTGCCCGCTCTCGTCGTCAGTCGCGTACGGCCATGGCACGTCCGCCGAGGCCGGTTGGTTCGTCGGCTTTGGCGCCCGGAGAATGCGGTCAAGTGCGCCTTCCATCGGGGTGGATGGCGTGGACGGCGTGAACTGGTCGGCCTGCGCGGCCCATCCCAGGGACAGCCAGGCGGCCAGCATCAATGAGGCCATGAGCACGACGGCGCGAGCGGTCGAACGGAGCATGGGAGACCTCCTCCTTCAAATTGAACGACGGGGAGCCTACCAACACGCAGCAACCCCAGCAACACACGGATGCCGATGCCCCGTCAGAGCATGGTTCACCCGTGCTACGATGGGTTACCTAAGGGGTTATCGTGACAGAGCGCTTCGAGCCGAACCAGTGGAACCGATTTCTCGAGGACTTGGCAACGTCACCGCCCGATCGGGCCTATCGCCACCACCCCGATCGGTCGCGACTTGCCGAGTACGTATCGGCGGGCAGTCCCGACACGCCCGACGTTGAGCAGCTGGCCCAGGTCCCCGACGGCGACCTGCAAGCGTGGCTCGAGGGCAGGTCGGGCTGGTCCGCTTCGGCGGTGTCGATGCATGCCCTGACGTGCCGCATCTGCCGCCGGCGGATCGAGTTGATCCGCGAGGAGCAATTGGCCCCGACCGAGGAGGCATCGACGTCGCCGTGGTGGCAGCAGATCCAAGATACCGTGGGCACCGTAGGCAGCATACTCACGGCTCCTCGTCTGCGGCGCCGTGTCGCCACCATTGGCGTGATCGGCATTATCTTTCTTTCCCTCGTGTTGAGCCTGTTGCCGGGTAGTCCGCCGAGCAGCGATAACAGCCCCCCACTGCCGGTGGAGCGACACGGACCCGATGGGGGCAGCATCGGCTGATCGCCCGTTGACACGATACAGACGTTTGCGCTAACCTAATAGCATGGAACGGCAAGTGAGCCAGTTCGCCCACGCCCTTCCGTTCTTCCCGCCGTTCCCCTTCGGGGGAACGTTGGACCGGCCTTCCTGAACTTCGCAAATTTTCGGCGCCGCATCAGCTCAACGAGGCAGAACTCATCCTGAAGGAGGCATGCGATGTTGTCAGAGCAATCGATCGGCATCGTCGGCTTGGGCAAGATTGGCGGGGCCTTGGCAAGCGGCCTGGTCAACACGGGAGTCGTCCCGGCCCACCAGATCATCGGCAGCACGCGCCATGAACAAACTGCCGAGCGGGCCCGCGAGCGCTACGGCGTCGACGCCACCACGGACAACAGCGTCGCCGTCAAAGGCAAGGACATCGTCATCCTGGCCCTGAAGCCGCAGACGACGGCCGAGGCGTTGGCCGAGATTCGCGACCACGTCACGACCGATCAACTGATCATCACGCTCTCTGCGGCCGTATCGACCCAGTTCGTCGAGGATCAACTCGGCGGCACAGAGCAACAGTTCCCCGTCGTTCGCGCCATGCCGAACACGCCCTGTCTGATCGGCCACGGCATGACCCTGCTATGCAGCGGTCGCTACGCCCAATCGCGCCATCTCAACCTGGCCAAGGAGGTCTTTTCGTCCATGGGGCGGGTGGCCGTCACGGACGACGAATCCCACATGGATGCCGCGACGGGCTTGTCCGGAAGCGGGCCCGCCTACGGCTACACCATCATCGAGGCGCTCGCCGAAGGGGGCGTCAAAGCCGGCCTGCCGCGGGATCTGGCCACGACGCTGGCGGCCCAGGCGATGCTCGGCGGAGCCGCCATGGCCCTGGAGACGGGCGAGCACCCGGCCAAGCTCAAGGACAACGTCACGACGCCGGCCGGCACGACCATCGACGGCCTCTTGGCGCTGGAAGAAGGCGGGCTGCGGCTGTCGCTCATCCGGGCGGTCAACCGGGCGGCCGACCGGGCGAAAAGCCTGTCCCAATGACAGGTTCCGTTGCGATATGTGGCGACAGCGTGCTAGCGTTATCCCCCAATTTTCGGATAGCGGCATCTTGAATAAGGAGGAAGCCGACCATGGATTATCGACCGCTCGGGCGGACGGGAGCCAAGGTCAGCCCGCTCTGCCTCGGCACGATGCTCTTCGGCGACGACACTACTGAGGCCGAATCCTACGCGATCGTGGATCGCGCGATCGACGCCGGCATCAACGTTGTCGACACTGCCAACGTCTACGGCCGCGGCACCAGCGAACGCGTGCTCGGGGAGGCCCTGCAGCGCAACGGCAAGCGCGATCGCGTCGTCCTGGCCACGAAGGCGTTCGGGCGCATGGACGACGACGATCCGAACGCTGCCCGAAGCCACCGCCGGCACCTGATCGAGCAGTGCGAGGCGTCGCTGCAGCGACTCGGCACGGACTGGATTGACCTCTATCAGATCCATCGGCCCACGTCGGAGATCCCCATCGACGAGACGCTGCGAGCGCTGGATGACCTCATCACGAGCGGCAAGGTCCGCTACGTCGGCACGAGCACCTTCGGGGCTTGGCAAGTCATGGAGTCGCTCTGGGTCTCCAAGGAGCTGGGCCTCAACCGCTTCGTCACGGAACAGCCGCCGTATCATCTCCTCGATCGGCGCATCGAGCGCGAGTTGATCCCCATGGCCCGGACCTACGGCGTCGGCTTGCTTCCGTGGTCCCCGCTCGCGGGTGGATTCCTCACGGGCCGGTATCAGCGCGACGGCGAGGTCCCCCCGGAAAGCCGCTTCGGCCAGCGGAGCGAGGACCAACGCCGACGCCACTTCCGGGAGGAGACGTTCCAAGTCGTCGATCGCGTCCAGGAGCTGGCGAACGACAAGGGCTGTACGCCGACGCAGCTCTCCCTGGCATGGTGCGCTCAGCAGCCCGGGATCACCAGCCCGGTTATCGGCCCCCGGACGATGGACCATTTGGAGGAGAACCTCGGCGCGCTCGACGTCGCGATCACCGACGAGGATCGCGAGCGCCTGGACGAGGTGGCCCCGCCGGGGCGTGCCCTCGTTCCCTATTACGAGGCCGACTTCGGGCCGCACCAGTACCGCTGGTAACGCCGAGACGGCCCCGACCAAGGGACAAACGGCGCGGGAGCGGTGCCTAGGCGTTCCGACGAGACAGCTAGCGAGGGAAGCCGATCAACCTCGGGCGCAGCTCGCCGAGCGTAGAGATGCGTTCGCAATCGACGTCGGCACCTCGATCCTCACGGTCGATGAGGATCGCGCGGAGGCCGGCGTTCTGTGCGCCTTGGACGTCCTCGCGGACGCGATCGCCGACGTGGACGGCGTTCGCGGCCGACACCTCCAGACGCCCGAGCGCGGCGTGGAAGAGCCGAGCGTCAGGCTTGCGATGGCCGACCTCTTCGGAATACGTGATCGCCTCGAAGCGGTCGATCAAGCCCGTGTGGCGGAGACGGCCCATAACCAGATGCCGGGCGTTGGCGATCGTGCCCAGGCGGAACCCGGCCTCGCGCAGCGCGTCGAGCGTCGGGGTCGCGTCGTCGTAAGCGGCCCACCACTCGGCTCGCTTGAAGCCGGTCATCAGGTGCTCGGCCAAGGCGCCATCGCGATTGGGAACGCCGAGCTCAGCCAGAATCTCGGCATTGACTTGGCGCCAGAACGCGTCCGTGTCGCCGGAGGCCGCTTCGGCTCGGTTGGTGAGCTCGGTCAGGGGCGGATACGCCGCCTGGATCGTCGCGAGGGGAATGTCGAAGCCGGCCTCCGCGCAGAGCCGACGAAAGATCTCCGGAGGCGAACAGTGTTGATGAATGAGCGTGCCGTGGACGTCGAAGAAGACGACGTCGACCGTCGATGGGCTGGTCACGTTTCGGCTCGTGGGGCGGAAAGCTCGCGCAGAGCTCGCGCCATCAGGTTCCGTGCCAGGGGGATCTTGTAGCCGTTGTGCGAGAAGGGCGAGGCGTTGGCCACGGCGATCTCGCTCACGCGGTCAATGGACGCTTCATCCAGCGTCTGTCCGCGGAGCAGCTCCTCGGCGGCGGTGGCGCGCCATGGGGTGCCCGCGACCGCCCCTAGGACGGCGCTAGCGTCAGCGACGCGATCTCCGTCCCACGTCAGCTGGACCGCGACACTGACGAGCGCGAATGACCACGTCGCCCGCTCCATGGCCTTCAGATAGGTTCCGCGGGATTCCTCGGCATTCCGTCGGGGAACGCGCACGTCGGCGATCAGTTCGCCGTCCGCCAAGGTGGTGTGTTGTCGACGGCCTTCTTCAGGAAGGTGATAAATCGACTCCAGCGCCTCGGTCCGCTCGCCCTCGGGACCGAGGATGCGAACCTCGGCATCGAGCGCCGCAAGCGCAGGCGCCAAGTCCGAGGGATGGACGGCGATGCAGCCGCTGCCGCCGAAGATGGCGTGATGGGTGTTGTCGCCGTTGCGAGCATAGCACCTGTCGCCGCCCTTGAGCCAGCAGTCGACGTCGGGATGGCGATAATACCCGCATCGCACTTGCTGGCAGAGGTTACCCCCCACCGTGCCCGAGTTGCGCAGCTGCAGCGTCGCGGCCTGCGAGGCGGCTTCGGCCAGGATGGGCAGTCGCGACGTTACCAACGGATGCGTCTCCAGCTCCGCGAGCGTCGTGAGCGCTCCAATCCGGATATGGTCGCTGGTCTCGTCGACGCCCTTCAGCTCGCGCAGCGTCTTGACGTTGACCAAGCGCTCCGGCGCGGCGATGCGCGCCTTCATCTCGGTCAGCAGGTCCGTACCGCCCGCGATGGGGCGGACGTTAGGGGCATCCAGCAGCTCGATGGCCGTCTGCGGGTCGGGCGCGTCGACGTGTTCAAATGGCTCCATCAGCGGGTCACGTCCCTTGGGGCTGCTCCAAAAGGTTGAGAATCCGGGCCGGGGTCAGGGGCAGCTCGGTCGGCCGAACGCCGAGCGCGTCCGCGACGGCGTTGGCGACGGCTGCGGCTGTGGGAATGATGGGCGGCTCGCCCACGCCCTTCACCCCGAGGTTGTTGGCCTGCGGATCGGGCATGTCGATCATTTCCGCGTGAATGTCCGGCACGTCGGCGAGGGTGGGCACTTTGTAGCTGTCCAGGGTGTCGCTGATGACAAGGCCGGACGACTCGTCCTCAGTCCGCGCCTCGCTGAGCGCGAACCCGAGCCCCTGGATGATGCCGCCCTCGAGCTGGCTGCGGATCGTCAGCGGGTTGATCACCCGTCCCGATTCGTGGACCGCGACGAGCTTGTCCACATGGACCCGACCCATGTCGGTATCGACCGTCACTTGGGCAAACTGGGCGCCGAACGTGTTGACGCTCACCTCGTCGGGGTTCGGGCCGCGGGCGCCCTTGCCCGTGATCATGAAGTCGCCCAACTTCCCAAGAACGCTTGAGATCGGCGTGCGTTGGCCATTGTGGACGAGCTCGCCGTCCTGGACGTCAACCTCGGCCACCTCGGTCTCCAGCACTTGGGCGGCGACCTCACGGAGTTGCTGGAGCGCGTCCTCCGCCGCTCCCCGGACGGCCGGCCCCACGGCAGCGAGCGTCATGCTCCCCGCGCTGAGCGGCGAGTAGAGCCCGTGCTGCGTGTCGCCGAGCTCGACGCGGACGGAGTCGATAGGCAAGCCGAGCGTCTCCGCAGCGACTTGGGCAAAGGCCGTCTTCGTGCCGGTCCCGATGTCCTGCGTTCCGGTCATGACAACCGCCGTGCCGTCGGGATTGAGCTTGACCCAGGCGTAGGCGGGCGGCCCGCCGTTGCCGCCCCAGACTTGGCTCGCCATGCCGAAGCCGACCCGTCGGCCGTCGGCCGTCGCGTCGGCCTTGATCTGTTCACGCTCGGCCCAGTTGATGTGTCGAGCTCCCTGCTCGTAGGCCAGCTTGAGGCCCTTCGTGGAGTAGGGCTTGGCCGTGAGCGGGTCAATCTCGGCGTAGTTTGCCCGTCGCAGGTCGAGCGGATCCATGTCGAGCTTCCCGGCCAGCTCGTCCATGGCTGACTCCAGGGCGAACGTCCCCTCGACGTAGCCGGGCGCGCGGAAGGCGCTGAACGGGCCGGCGTTGGTCAGCACGACGCGGTCCTCGGTGTGCACGTTGGGACACGCATACAGCCGCCGCGTGGGGCCGGCGGGGCTAGGACCGCCCCCCGCATACGCGCCCACGTTGACGATGGAATCGTGCTCGATCGCCGTTAGCGTGCCGTCGCGCTGGGCGCCGATCTTGAGCCGCTGCACGCTCGCGGGGCGATTGCCCGTGGCGAGGTTCTCCTCGCGGCGATCCAGGAGGATCTTGACGGGGCGACCCAACTGCCGTGCAGCCAACGCGGCCAGTACGGTCTGTTTGCCGAGATTGTTCTTGCTGCCGAAGCCGCCGCCCATGTAGTGCTTGAGCACGCGCACCTTGTGGCTTGGCAAGTCGAGTGCCTTGGCCAGGGCGTCGCGCACGCCGTGGACGTTCTGGGTCGAATCCCAAACGGTCAGCGTATCGCCTTCCCATTGGGCGACGCTGCCGTGGGTCTCCATGGAGTTGTGCAGCGCGGTCTGGGTGCGCAGCGTCAGCTCGACCACCTCGTCGGCCTGCGCGAACCCGGCCTCCGTGTCGCCGCGCCCGTGGACCTCGGGCTCGCCGCCGAGCAGGTTGCCCGAGGCTTGAACCCGGGGCGCGTCCGGCGCCAGGGCCCGTTCCGGGTCCAGAACGTGCGGGTATCGCTCGTATTCGACGTCGATGAGAGGCAGCGCGTCCTCGCAGACGGCTTCCGAATCGCCGATCACACACGCCACCTCGTCGCCCGCGTAGCGCAGCGTCGTGTCGAACAGCTTCGTCTGCCCGCGCTTCCAGGGAATCTCCGGGGTGTTCTCGTGCGTCAGGACCGCCCGGATCCCTGGCAGAGCTTCCGCTTTCGCGGCGTCGAGGCGCTGGATCCGGGCATGCGGATGGGGCGATCGCAGGATCTTGCCGACGACCATCCCCGGTAGTTGGACGTCATGGGTGAACGCGGCTTGGCCGCTCGCGCGCTCGTGCCCGTCCACGCGCGTCTGCGGCTTACCGACGATTTCGAACGGGCGATCGGCCGACCAGGGCTCAACGTCCTCGCCCTCAATGACGATGTACTTGTCGTAGAATTCGCCTTCGAACTCCACCTGGGTTTTAACGACGCGTGGCATGGGTTCCCCGTTCGCCTCCCCGTTAACGGATTAGGCGTTCAGGCGTCGCGCTGCGTCGAGCGCGGCCTGGACGATCTTGGGGTAGGCGCCGCAGCGGCACAGGTTGCCGGCCACCGCGCGCTCCACGTCGGCCTCCGTGGGATGGGCGTTGGCATCCAGCAAGCCCTTAACGCTCATGATCTGGCCCGGCGTGCAGAAGCCGCACTGGAGCGCGTCATGGTCGACAAACGAGAGCTGGATGGGATGGAGCTCTTCGCCCGTCGACAACCCTTCGATCGTCTCGATCTCGCGGCCTTCGCATTCCAGCGCGAGCGCCAGGCAGGCGTAGATCGCCTTGCCGTCGGCGAGCACCGTGCAGGTGCCGCACGTGCCTTGGTCACAGCCCTTCTTGGCCCCCGTCAGACCGAGCTTGTCGCGCAGCGCATCCAGAAGCGTCGTGCGCGGTTCGACCGACAGATCGTAACGCTCGCCGTTTACCGTCAGTCGAATCGATTGGGGAGCGGGGTCGGCAATCCGCGTTTCCGGCCGTCGGGCCTCAACGGCTTTGGCCATGCGCATGACCTCCTTCCACAGAGAAGTATAAACGCGCGCCGCAAGCCCCGTCAATGGCGGGGATGATATTGAGTTCCCGCGCAGCGTTCGCGTACACTGAGCCATAAGGACGGGAGCTTCTATGGGCCATCTCCGCTATGCGCTCCAACGGCTGACGCGCGCGATCCGCAACCTCCTCCGTTCGGCCCGAACGCCGCCTGAGTACGTCATCTTTACGCTCGACGGTTCGTTTCCCGAGCTGCCCGCGCCTCCGGGGCCGTGGTGGCAGCGCTGGATGGGCTCCGCCGAGACGAGCCTCCGGGACTTGGCGCGGCAGTTTGAGATGGTGGCGGCCGATCCCCGCGTGGACGGCGTCGTGCTGCGGCTGCGCTCGTTGAGCATGACGACCGCGCGGTTGCAGACGCTGCGAGGCTTGATCCGCCAGCTCCACGATGCCGACAAGCACGTCATTGCTTGGGCGACGGCCTATGACCAGGCGACCTACTACGTCGCGTCGACGGCCGACGAGGTTCTCATCCAACCCGGCGGGTCGATCGGACCCTTGGGCCTTTCGCAGAGTTTTGTCTTTCTCAAGGACGCGCTGGAACGTCTCGGGATCGAGGCCGACTTCCTGCAGATCTCGCCGTACAAATCGGGGGCGGACCCGCTGACGCGCGCGGAGATGTCGCCCGAGATGCGCGAGATGATGGACTGGATCCTCGATGATCTCCATGACGAGCAGCTCCGGGCGATCGCCGAGGGCCGCGGGATCGCGCTCGACGCGGCCCGCTTCCTCGTGGACGGATCGCCCTACACGGACGAAGCTGCGCTCGAGGCGGGCCTGATCGACGGCATCGTCAACGAGGACGCTTTGCCCGAGCGGCTGGGTGAGGTCCCGTCGGCCGCGTTGAGCAATTGGCCCTCGGCCCGGACGCGACTCCGCCTGCCAGGACCGACGCAGCCGGGGCGCCAAGTCGCGCTGTTGCGCATCGAGGGCGACATCGTCGACGGCCCGAGCCGGCGTCCTCCACGGCGCTCGCCCGTGCCCGTGCCGATGTTGACCAACGCCCGCGCCGGCGATCTCAGCGTCGTAGCCCAGATCCGCAAGCTCGAGCGGGATCGCCGCGCGGGCGCGGTCGTCGTCTGGATCGACTCCGGCGGCGGGTCCGCCAGCGCCTCGGAGGCCATGGCAAGCGCCCTGGAGCGCCTCGCCGCAAGCAAACCCGTTGTGGTGGCCATGAGCTCCGTGGCCGCCTCGGGCGGCTATTACGTCGCCACGCCCGGGCAGTGGATCGTCGCCCAGCCCGGCACGCTGACGGGCTCGATCGGCGTTCTCTACGGGAAAGTCGTCAACAACCGCATGCTGGACAAGCTCCAGATCAACCGGGAGACGTTGCGTCGTGGGGAGCGCGCGGACGCCTACGACAGCGCACGGCCCTTCACCGACGCCGAACGGGAGACGATCTGGACGCTCATGACGCGCACCTACGATGTCTTCCTCGAGCGCGTCGCGGCGTCCCGCGCCATGGCCCGAGACGACGTGGACGCCATCGGCGGCGGTCGGGTCTGGACGGGCCGTCAGGCGAATGAGAAGGGCCTCGTGGATGAGCTTGGCGGCTTGGAGGACGCGATCGCGAAGGCCCGCGAGCTCGCAGGGCTAGCCGCGAACACTGGCGTGCGCGAGGTTCCCATGCCCACGTCGCCGACGCCAGGCGCGCCGTCCGCCCGGCCGAGCGGGCTCATCGACTATGCCTTGGCGAACCTGCCGGCGCTCCAGCAGGCACGGACTTACTGTCAAGTCCCTTTTTATCCGGACTCCTTCGGCAGCTAGCGCCACGGCGAACCGCCGGCGCCGAGCTCCGCCTTACGGAGCGGACTCGGCTTCACGGAAGAGTTGGCAAGCCCGCATGAGGTCGACGTTGCCGCCGCTTACGAGGACGCCGACACGTTGATCTTCGACCTCACCCAGATGCCCGTGGAACAGCGGCGCCAGGCCGAGCACGCCCGTCGGCTCGACGACGATTTTTAATCGCTCCCAGAGGAAGCGCATGGTGGCGACGAGCTCGTCGTCCGAGGCCGTGATCATCTCATCCACGTGCTCCAGGATGATCCCGAGCGTCAGCTCGCTCAGGAAGTGGGTCCGGGCCCCATCGGCAATCGTGTCCGGGGTCTCCACGGTCTGGATTGTCCCCGTCCGGAACGAGCGCACGCCGTCGTCGCCGGCTTCGGGCTCGACGCCGATGATCCGACAGTTGGGCGAGAGGGCGCTCGCGCTGATGGCGGAGCCGCCCAACAAGCCGCCGCCCCCGCAGCAGACCAGCAACAGGTCGAGCTCGCCCACGTCCTCGACGAGCTCCTTAGCTGCCGTCCCCTGGCCCGCCACGATGTGGGGATGATCGAAGGGCGGCACGATGGTGAGGCCACGTTCGTCTGCCAGTTCCTGAGCGAGGTCCTCGCGGTGGCTTTCCGCCCGGTCGTAGAGCACGACCTCAGCCCCGTAGCTGCGCGTGGCGTCCAGCTTCACCTGCGGCGCGTCGTTCGGCATGATGATCACGGTCGGAACGTCCAATAGCTGGCCGCTGAGGGCGACCGCCTGGGCGTGGTTGCCGGAGGAGTACGTCAACACGCCCTTGCGTTTTTGCTCATTGCTCAGTCGGCTGATGGCGTTGTAGGCGCCGCGGAACTTGAACGCGCCCATCTTTTGAAAGTTTTCGCACTTCAAAAAGACCGCGTTGCCGCACTGATCATCCAATGAGCGCGAGGTCATCACGGGCGTGCGGTGGGCGACGGGTTGGAGCCGCTCGGCGGCGGACTGGACGTCGGCGAACTGGACGGATGCTTTGTTGGCCATGGCGCTACACTAGCGAAGACGCGCGAGCCCTCACAAGCGCCGGACGCCAGTGGTCGGACGCGTCAAGGTTGCTCGCCTTGAGGCGCCTGCGCGCGGTGCTTGACTTCGTCCGTGCGTCCCATCTGCGTCGAAAGCCATAACCCGGCCCCCAGTAGCAACGCGCCGCCGTAGATCATGTTCGTCGAGGGCACTTCGGCAAAGACCAGATAGCCGAATAGCGCCGCCAGCACGGGCGAAGTCACGATGTCGACCAGGGAGTAGACGTTGGCGTTCACTCTCTCCAACGCCAGACTGATGAAGAAGTAGGCCATGCCGGTTGACACGACGCCGAGGCACGCGGCCCACAACAGGACGGGCGCCCCGTAGTTGAACGTCGTGACATCGCCCGGCCCGAAGACGACAGCAAAGGGGAGCAAAAGCCCAGTCGCGACGGCCATGAACCAGAACGTGTCGTTGCGCGTCTCGGTCGTCTCCTCCTTGCGGATGTAGGTGACCAAGGCGGCGTAGATGGCGCCGTCACCTAGGGCGATCATGTTGCCGAGCGCGTGACCGCCCTCCAGCGGCTTGGCCAGATAGATCCCGATCATGGCGACGAGAAAGATCAGCATGTGCGTCCAGCGCGGCTGTTCGTCGAGGAAGATCGCGGAGAAGATGAAGACGAAGAACGGGGCCACGCTCCAGAAGATGACCACGTTGGCGATGGGCGCCAGCGTCATGGCCAGGTTGAAGAAGCTGATCTGCAGCGCGATCAGCACGCCGATGACGAAGATGTCGCGGAAATTCTGCGTCGGAAACTTCCAGAAGTCCGTCTCGACGAAGGGAACGGCAACGAGGAGAAAGAGCGCCGCAAAGGACACGCGGTAGAAGTTGAGCGCCTGGACAGGGATATCGTCGCCGACCAGCTTGACGAAGACGCCGATGGACGCCTCCGTCAGCGCCACGATCAATAGGGAGCCGTAGGTTTTGAACCGTGCTGACATCGGAGTTTGCCTTCGCTGAACGACTCGCGCGTGCCCCTAAAACCGCCCTAAGAAATCGTCAATGACCTTCCCATCATTCGTCGTCAGGCCATAGAGTTTAGCAACCTGATCGTCCACGCTCGATTCGCCGTCGGCCAGCTCAGTTT
>CAZMNF010000036.1:14043-20723 GCA_964567595.1 uncultured Thermotogae bacterium
TAGAGTTTAGCAACCTGATCGTCCACGCTCGATTCGCCGTCGGCCAGCTCAGTTTGCAGCCACACGTCCTCGCCGACGGTGCCGTAGCCGGGTCCGGCGAAGACGCCTTCGCCGATGAAGAGATCGACGACTTCGCGCTCGTTCAGGTCGTCGCTCTCGGCGCAACGGGTGCCGACCTCGCGCAGCCGTGCCGCAAACGCATCCGTAGGCATGGTTTCAAGCCTATCGCCCACTCCAGAAGACCGCTCAACGAAGGGCGGCTAGCTCAGCTCATGTTGCGACCCTTGATTGACGCTGCTTGTTCAGTAATCAGTAACTTATGCGACGGTCGGGAGCATGGTCAACTCAATTATTCCAGCCTTGGCGCATGGCGGGCGCGAGAACTAAGCTGTCAGCGGTGATCGGCCATGGCCGTCAATCCGCACATCAAGTTCAGCGTGGAGGACTACAAAAACCTGGCCGAATCCGAGACCGAGCGGTACGAGCTTCTCGGAGGCGAGCTGTTTATGACGCCGTCGCCGACGTGGAGGCATCAGGCCATCCTGTTGCGTTTAGCCAACCGACTGCAAACGTTCGCGGAGGACCATGGGCTGGGCCAAGTCGCTGTGGCCCCGCTGGATGTCGTGTTTTCCGAGCACAACGTCGCTCAACCGGACATTCTCTTCATTTCCGCTGGGCGAGTCGACATCGTCGACGAGAATGGCGACGTCCGCGGCGCACCGGATCTCGTTGTTGAAATCCTTTCTCCATCAACGCTCGAGCGTGACCGGACGACCAAGCGCACACTCTACGCTCGCTACGGGGTTCAGGAATACTGGCTCGTCGATCCGAACGACGAAACGATTGACGTGCTCTCCCTGACCGAGTCCGGTTATGCACGGGTCGACAGATTCGGGCGATCGGACACGCTGACGTCGCCGTTGCTTCCTGAATTGGCGGCCGCGCTCGCGGACGTCTTCGACGCCTGATCAGTCCCCACCCAGCTCCAAATGCGCGCCCGTGCCCTGTTCGCTCAGCGGCCGCGGCCCGGTTTCGCCGAACTGGAGCGAGTAGAGCGCGTGATACATCTCGCCGCGGGCCATGAGCTCGTCGTGAGTCCCCTGCTCGATGAGCTGGCCCTTGTGCAGCACCAGAATCTGGTCCGAGTTCCGGATCGTGGAGAGTCGATGCGCGATGACGATCGACGTGCGCCCTTCGAGGAGGCGCTCGATCGACGCCTGGATGAGGTTCTCCGTTTGGGAGTCGATGTTGGCCGTCGCTTCGTCGAGAATCAGGATCTTCGGGTCGAACGCGACAGCCCGAGCAAAGGCCAGGAGCTGACGCTCGCCGACCGACAGCGTCGATCCGCGCTCTTTGACCTCGGTGTCGTAGCCATCGGGCAGCTCTCGGATGAAGGCATCGGCCTGGACGAAGCGGGCGGCGTCGATGGCCTTCTCGCGAGGGATCTCTTCATCCTGCAGCCGGATGTTGCTCAGGATGTCGCCGGAGAACATGAACACGTCCTGGAGGACGACGGCCATCTCCTCGCGCAAATTCTTCAGGGGAACGTCACGGATGTCGACGCCGTCGATGAGGATCTGGCCGTGCTGGATCTCGTAGAGCCGCAGGATGAGGTTGATGATCGTCGACTTGCCCGACCCTGTCGGGCCCACGATCGCGGCCCGCTCGCCCGGCTCGACCGTGAAGGAAACGCCTCGCAGCACCCAGTCAGCTTCCCCCGGCTCCTCCTGATAGGCGAACCAGACGTCGCGGAACTCGATGCGGCCCTCAACTGACGGAAGCGGTTCGGCCCCTTCGTAGCGCTCCGGCGTCCGATCCAGCAGCTCGAAGATGCGTTCCGAGGCGGCCATCGCGCCTTGCAGGATGTTGTAGCGCTCGGCCAGGTCCCGAATGGGGCGGAACAGCCGCTCCGTGTAGTCCCAGAAGAGCCCCAGGGTGCCGACGGTGATCAGCCCCTCGATGGTGGCATAGCCGCCGATCAGCGCGATCAAGCCGAGCCCGAGCGTCCGCGTGAACCCGATCATGGGCTGAAAAATGGAGAATATTTTCAACTGGCGCATTTGCGCGTCGAATTCCTCGCGGTTGATCGAGGCGAACATGTCGTAGCTGTCCCGCTCGCGGACGAAGAGCTGGGTGACCCGAATGCCGGAGATGCTCTCCGACACGTAAGCGTTCAGCTTCGCCACCTTGCGGCGGACGGCCCGGTAGGCGTCGCGGGCCCGCCGGCGGAACTCCATGGTGATCCAGACGATCAACGGCAGCAGCACGACGATGATGAGCGTCAACTGCCAACTGACCGCGAACAACACGATGAAGATGCCGACCAGCAGAAAGACGTCCTGGAAGGCGTTCACGAGCACGGCCGTGTACATCTCGTTGATGGCGGCGACGTCGTTGGTCGCGCGGGTGACGAGCCGACCGACGGGGTTCGTGTCGAAAAACCGCACGGGCAAGCGCATCAGCTGGCCGAAGATCTGGGTGCGCATGTCGTACATGACGCGCTGGCCGCTGTATTCCAGGATATAGCGTTGCGTTACGGCCGCGAGGAAGCGGACGATCAAGATTCCCCCCAGGATCCAGGCCCATTGGACAATGCCCGCGAGCGGGCTTTGGGGGGCGTCTCCGACGTTCGGGGGAGCCCCGGCCGTCCCGCCCGTGATGGCCGGTTCGAGGAACCGATCGACCCCGACCTTGAGGATGATCGCCGGGATGGCCAGCTCCGTCGCCGTGATGATGAACGACAGGACGATGGCCGCGGCAAAGAGCCACTTGTAGGGCTTGACGAAGCGGAGCAAGCGCTTCATCAGCCCAGCGTCGTAGGCCTTCCCGAGCTTCTCCTCTTCGTAGTGGAACTCCATCGGCATCCCGATCAATCCCCGTTCATGAACGCATGTCGCCAGTCGGCGTGTTGTGCCATCACTGGATCTCCACCTCGGCCTCCGCGCTCTGCAGTTCGTGCAGGTGCGCGTAGACGCCGTCATTGGCGAGCAGATCTTCATGCGTGCCCCGCTCGGCGATGCGTCCGTGATCAATGACGACGATGTGATCGAGATCCTGGACGGCCGAGATCCGATGGGCAATCACGATCGACGTGCGCGTGACGAGGACGTCGCGGAGGTTGTCGAGGATCTCTTCTTCCTTTTCGGCGTCGACGGCGCTGAGAGCGTCATCCAGGATCAGGATCCTTGGATCGGAGACGAGCGCCCGTGCAATAGCCACGCGCTGCTGCTGGCCGCCGGAGAGCGACACGCCACGCTCGCCCAGGATGGTGTCGAACCCGTGCGGCATCTCCATGATCTCGTCGTAGATCCCCGCGCGCTGGGTGGCCTCGACGATGTCGTCCGTCGTGGCGTCCGGGTGCCCGAACGCGACGTTGTCGCGGACCGTCGAGGAGAACAGGAAGCCGTCCTGGGGCACAAGCGCGATCTTGCGCCGCAGATCGGCCAGTTGGTACTCGCGCACGTCCCGGCCGTCGATGAGCAGCTCTCCCTCCGGCGGCTCGAAGACCCGAACCAACAGGTGGACGAGCGTGCTCTTGCCCGAGCCCGTCAGCCCGATGACGCCGAGCGTCTGGCCCGGCTCGATCTCGAGTTGGACATTCCCCAGAACGGGGGGGCCGTCGGGTTCGTACGCGTAGCTCAAGTTCCGATACGCGATGTGGCCGGGCCCGTCAAAGGGAACGGCATCCGGAAGGTCCTTGACCTCCGGGTCGACGTCCAGGATGTCGTCGATGCGGTTCATCGATGCCGCGCCGCGCTGGACGATGTTGACCGTCAAGCCGATAGCCCGCATCGGCCACGTCAGCATCTCCAACAGCAGATAGAACGACGTGAAGTCACCGACGGACAACGTCCCCGCCAAGACGGCTCGGCCGCCGAGGAGCAAAACCAACAGTCGAGAGAGGCCAGCCACGACGCCCATCAGCGGCTCGAAGAACGCCCAGATGTTGACCAGGTGCATGTTCTTGTCGACGAACAGCTGGTTCGTCTCGGCAAAGTTTCGACTCATGCCTCGCTCCTGGGCGAACGTTTTGACCACGCGGATCCCTGACAGTGTCTCCTGGACTTTTTCGGTCAGCTGGGAGAACGTCTCCTGGACCACTCGGAACCGGCGATGGATGGTGCGGCCGAAGACGATCACGAAGACGCTCATCAGCGGCAGCGGCGCCACGGTGTAGAGCGTCAGCATGGGACTGATGGAGACCATCCAGCCGAGGGCGATCGCGGCGATGATGACGAAGTCGAACAGCGTCAACACGCCGAAGCCCGTCGCGCGCATGACGGCGTTGACGTCGTTGGTGAAGTGCGCCATGAGATCGCCCGTCTTGGTGTTTTGGAAGAACGGCGCGCCCAGTTTGAGCACGTGATCGTACAGGCGATTCCGCACGTCGCGCCGAATCCGTCGCGATGCCCCCAAGAGAAGATAGCGCCAGAAGAAGCGGGCGACGGCCGCAATGAGACCGAGGCCCACGATGAGGCCGGCGAATTCGAGGAGGTTCTCGCCTTCGCTGGCGACGACCTGGTCGATGACGGGGCCGACGACGCGCCGGATGGTGATCTGGCCGACGTCGACGACCAAGAGCGCCAGAACGCCGCCCAGGACGTAGCGACGATAGAACCAGATATAGTTGATTAGGCTGCGCATGGGTCAACCTCCGAGGCCCCGAACGAGAAGTGACCAGCGACGAAGGCTTGCTATGTTAATCCGCTAGCCAACGGTTTTCAACACGGGGGATGCCCCACCGCCGTCTCGGGAAAGCTCTGGCGGTTGCCCCAACCCGTACTCCCGATTGACACTGAGCACAAGCGGTGCTAATTTCGCTATGTATGCCGCAAAGTCTCGATCGACATCGCGCAGAAGACGACGGCATCGAGGTGTGAGGGAATTGCACGCGTGACCTCGCCCGGCAATATTGTATGGGCTGCATCTTCGAGAATCGCGGCGAGGATGCCGGCGTCACGCTCTCTCATCCGTGCGGACGGGGTTAAGCCTTCCCCGACGTCCCGGCCGCTTATCCAGCGCGAACGGGCAAACGGGACGCGCATCGTCGTCGCCAAGAACGATGGTATCGCCTCCGCGCGGTTCGTCGTACGGTATCCGTGTGAAGAACAGCTCTATGCAACAGCAGTGGAGATGTCCGTGGCGACGGTGGCGTTGGCCCAAAAAGCGAGCGTTATGGGGGAAGGTGCACGACCGGAGGCTGCTTCGGTGGGGCGACGATCCATTTGGTCGTTGAGTATCTGGACTGAGGAGTTGATCCGTCATGACGGAGCCACTGAAGTGGGGCATTCTGAGCACGGCTAACATCGCGGCGAAAGCGCTGGTTCCCGCGCTGCATGAGACCGACGTGGCCGAGTTGGCCGCCGTCGGAAGCCGCGACGAGCGCAAGGCGCGCCAGTGGGCCGATGAACACGGAATCCCGCAGGCCCATGGCAGTTACGAGGCCCTGCTGGACGATCCGGAGATCGACGCCGTCTACAACCCGTTGCCGAACCACCTCCACAAAGAATGGACGATCAAGGCAGCCGAGGCCGGCAAGCACGTCCTCTGCGAGAAACCGCTCGGGCTGAACGCCGCGGAGTGCCGGGAGATGATCGAGGCGTGTCAGCGCAACGATGTCGTGCTCATGGAAGCGTTCATGTATCGCTATCACGCGCAGTTTCGCCGGTTGAAAGAACTCGTTCGCGATGGAGCCGTTGGGGAGCCGTCGCTCGTGCGAGCCTCGTTCAGCTTTCCGCTGGCGGCTTTGGGTCGCCCCGACAACATCCGCTGGCAGCCCGAGATGGGCGGCGGCAGTCTCATGGACGTCGGCTGCTATTGCGTCAACGTGGCACGGGCGCTGTTCGTCGATGACCCCGTCCGCGTCTTCGCCCGCTCATTCCAACATCCCGACTTCCCGCCCGTGGACGCCCAACTCCAAGGGCTTTTGGAGTTTCCGGGGGATCGGATTGCGATGATCGATGCAAGCTTCCTGCTCAACGCCCAGCAAACAGCCGAAATCAGCGGTTCTGGCGGGCTGATCCGCGCGAACGGGATCTTCAATCCGCCCAGTCCCAACGTCTTCCTGGACGTCTCGGAAGGGACCGACACCCGAACTGAGACGTTCGACCCGAGCTATCGGTTCCACCGCCAAGTGGAGCATTTCACCTCGTGCGTCCGCGAGGGAAGAACGCCGGAGACCGACGGCGAACATGCCGTCGGCAACATGCGGACGATCGAGGCTCTGTTGGAATCGGCAAGGACGGGGAAGCCGATCGAGATTGGCGGCTAGACAATCAATGTCAACGGATCGGAAGCGGATTATCGGATGCAGGGCAGCCACCAAAAGCCGTTGACGGCATTCGTTTTACGCTATCTGGTCGCTGACAGTTCATCCACATTCACGAACGTGTCCTCTTTGGCGGAGGCCAGAAGGGCATCCGAGGCGAGCGCCGTTCGATAGCCATCCTCGAACGTCGCGCCGTCGGGCTTGAACGTTCGGTCGTGAGCGCGAACCTCGCTTTCACGAGCGACGATGGCCGATTGTCGACAGCACGTCGGCGTCGATTGTATGCTGCGGTCGTCGACCGAACGAAGCCGCGATTCGTTGAACGCACGGGAGGGATGAGCGTGACGTTTGATCGCCAAGTGACCGTTGTGACGGGGGCCAGCACGGGCGTCGGGCTGGCTGTCGCTAAGCA
>CAZMNF010000037.1:0-19938 GCA_964567595.1 uncultured Thermotogae bacterium
TAAGCGTGGCGAAGGCGGCACCGACAAGGAGGTAGGTCCGTTGTCGCAGGACAAGCCCGACATCTCCTTTGAGGACTTTCAGAAGGTCTCCATGCGGGTGGGGCAGATCACTCACGTGGAGGCCTTTCCGGAGGCCAAGAGTCCGGCGTACAAGCTGTGGGTTGACTTCGGGCCGTACGGCGTCCAGAAGTCCTCGGCCCAGTTGCCCGAGTGGTATCCCGAGCCGAACGAGCTGCTCGGCCGCCGCGTCGTGGCCGTGACGAACTTCCCGCCGAAGCAGATCGGCCCGACGACGAGCGAGGTGCTCGTTCTCGGGGCCATCCAGTCCGATGGTCGCGTGGTGCTGCTGCAGCCGGATGACGACTCGGAGTTGGGCGCGCCGGTCGAGTAGCGCTCACACCAGTACTTGAAGGATCCAGAGCGCGACCATCCCGACGCCGATCGTGGCGACCATGTTCTGCGTCCGCCAGGCGACCACGCCGGCGACGATCCCCGCCAATAGCCGCTCGTTGCCGAGCGACAACGCGAGGCTGTTCTCCGGCGCAACCAATTCGGGCGTAACGATCGCGGCGAGCACGGCGGCCGGCACGTAGCGCAGCGCCCGCTCCACCACCTCGGGAATCGCCAAGCGCTGCCAGAGCGCCACGAAGGAGAGCCGCCACGCAAAGGTGACGAGCCCGATTGCCGCCAGCGTCGCCCACAGCACGGGGGTCGTCACGGGCTCCTCCACGCCTCAACCAACGTCCCGACGCCAATTCCGCTGAGCGCCGCGACGAGGAGCCCCATGTTGAACGGCAGCGCCATGGCGACAACGGCCACGATGCCGGCCGATGCCGCCGCGCTCGCTCCCGCCCGATCGCGAATCACGGGCGCCAGCAGCGACAGAAAGATCAGCGGCACCGCGAAGTCGAGCGACCAGCGTTCCGGAATGCGGGCCCCCAGCACGGCGCCCGCGATCGTGGTCGTCTGCCAGGTGAGCCAGAGCACGAGCGAGAGGCCGAGGTAGTAGCCGCGCGGGTCGCTCGGCCCGTGTTGGTCGTAGCGGATGATCGCCAGCGCGTAGGCCTGGTCCGTCAAGACGTAGGCCATCAGGCTCCGCCAGCCGAGCGACAGTCGCTGCCAGTGGGGCGCGAGCGAGGCGCTGTACATGAGAAACCGGGCGTTGATGAGCGCCGCCGTCAGCCACACGATCGGCGCCGCTGCGCCCGCGCCGATCAGTTCCAGGGCGGCCAGCTGCGAGGCCCCCGCGAACACCATGATCGACATGGCGCTCGCTTCCACTGTCGACAGCCCCGCGCTGGTGGCGCTGACGCCGACGATCATGCCGAACGGAGCGACGCCCAACAGCAGCGGAAAGGCCGCCTTGACGCCGCGGCCGAACTCATCGCGCGATGGGCCCGTACGCGAGGGACGCTTCGGGACGCGCTCGGGGTCGCTCATGGAGCCGTGGCGGGCCCGCCCGACCGACGTTCTTGGGCGAGGAGCGCCCGCTTGCGCCACGGACCGAGCCCATATCCGCCCGGATCGCCATCCGAGCGGACCACCCGATGGCAGGGGACCACGAGCGGCACCGGATTCGCGGCACAAGCGTTCGCCGCGGCACGGGCGGCGCCCGGTTTCCCGATGGCCCTTGCGACGTCGCCGTAGGAACGGGTGTCGCCATAGGGAATGTGTCGCAGTCCCTGCCAAACGCGCTGTTGGAAGGCTGTTCCCCGGACGTCGATCGGCAGATCGCTCGGGATCGGCCGGCCGTGGAGGAACGCCAGGATCTCGCGAGCCCAGTCGTTCGGACGATCGTCACGACGGAACGCGGCGCTCGGCAACGCCTGCCGAAGCGTCGCCTCCAACGCCGCATCGGTATCGGCCATGCCGACCGCGCAGACCCCTCGATCGCTGGAGGCCACCAGCAACCGTCCCAACCGACAGTCGGCCAAACTATAGCTGATCAGCATCGATGCCCACCATTAAGAGGTTGAGGGATCCGATCACGCCGATGACGGCGAGGAGACGAGCGATCAGCCTGCCTCGCCCGGCTCTGCTGAGGCCGAGTCATGGCCCGCCTGGAAGGGAAGGCCGACAAGCGCCCCGAGCACGGCCCCATAGACGAGGTGATCCAAGAGACTGTTCAGGGCGATCTCGGGCGATCCCGATTCCACGGCGAAGACGCCATTGCCCATCACCGGCATGACGATCAACATGGCCAGGAGCCAGGGGAGGACCCCATAGGCAGCCCCCCGGACCAGGCCCGGCCCCGATAGATTCCGCATGAAGCCGAAGACGTAGATCCAGGCCAAGACGATCCCGATGCCGAAGTGCATCGCCCAGCCGACGATGGGGACGTTCAAGCTGGGATCGACGGTCTCGCCGACGAATCCGGCCAACATGGCCCCGACGTTGGACAGGGGTAGCCCCATCAACGGCCCGACGAGGCCGAGGATCGACATGGCGCCGGTGCCGGCGATGCCGGCCAGCGCCCCGCGAACCAGCTTCAGCTGGCCGGGCGTCCAGCCGGCTTCTCCGTCGGGACGCGTCGCGTCCTCGCGAAGGGCCAGGGCCCGAGTGGTCGGCGGAGCGGGCGCGGTCTCGGCGTTCGAGGAGCTGGCATCCGTCGTTGCTGTCGGAACGGCCCGGCCAATGGTGGGCAAATCCGCCTCGACCCGGGCGACGATCTCCTCGGGCCCGAGGCACAGCGACTCCAGCTCGCGCACGCGCCAAAGCGCGAGCAGGCCCGTGTCCGTCACGACCACGCGCCCGTCCTCGCAGTCGCGCACGTGGCGCCCCAACGGATGGCCCAGCTGCTCGATCCACGATCGCGCATGATCGTGCTCACAGTCCAGCAATTGGGCCAGTTCGTGGTTGGTCACTACGTGCAGTTCCTCGTGGGTCGCCAGCGTCTCGGCATGGTCAGCATGCTCGGTCGACATGGTCACTCACGCTCCGTGGCGATCGTCAGGAGTCGTTCCTCGGGCCGGTAGGCCAGCGCGACGGCCAAGCCGTAGGCAAGATGGGCGGTCAAGCTGCTGAGCACCATCAAGCCCGGGTTGGACGCGTTCGTGAAGAAAATGCCCGCCTCCGCCGCCAGCGGGGCCACGATGATGCCGGCTGCCACCGTCGTCAATACGCCGTACGCAAGCCCTTTGGCAAACGGACCGCCCGGCAGAATCCCGATGATCCACCGCGCGTAGATCACCGCCAGCACGATCCCGTTCAGGTAGTGGGCCAGCTGACCCCAGACGTAGCTGTGATCCATGTTGGCCGCCAGCATCGCGCCGACGTCCATCTGGATCAACCCGATCCCGGCCTGCCAGAATCCCGTCACGTTCATGACGTGGGTCGCTAAAAGGCCGACGACAATCGCCTGCAGCCAGTCGATTGCTCGGCGCTCATGATGGGATGTCATTAGGGCATCGCCTCCCTTAAGGATAGGCAAACGGTATCGCCCGACCGCCGCGAAACGCTGTAATCGGTCTTACTTGCGCCCGATCGGTCGTCCGTCCGTCGGCTCTTGCCGTAAGACCTCTTACAGACGCTGCGTCCCCCATCGTCCTGAATGGGGGTTGACCAACTCAACCATCAACGTCAACGTTGACGCGAGCGAGCCGACGATGGAGACACGGGCTGCCGAAGTGCACAATGGCCCCACGAACGCCAGCCAAAAGGAGTGGAGCGACTCATGACCGGACCCGTCCAAGCCATTCTCGACAACTACCCCAGCGAGAACCCGGGCGTTTTGACGAACTTGGCGAGAATGCTCAACCACGGTCGATTAGGCGGCACGGGCCGAATGGTCATCCTGCCCGTGGATCAGGGCTTCGAGCACGGACCCGGCCGCAGCTTTGCCCCCAATCCGCCGGCGTACGATCCACAATATCATTTCCAACTCGCCCTCGACGCGGGGTGCAACGCCCACGCCGCGCCGCTGGGATCGCTGGAGGCCGGAGCGGCCGAGTACGCCGGGCAGCTTCCGCTCATCCTGAAGCTGAACAACCACGATGTTCTCCAAGACGAAGCCGATCCGCTGAGCGCCCAGACGGCCTCGGTCCAGGACGCGCTGCGACTCGGCTGTTGTGCCATCGGTTACACCATCTATCCCGGCACAGCGGAGCGACGCCTGCAGTACGAACAGCTGCGCGAGCTGACCCGCGAGGCGAAGGCGCACGGACTGGCCGTGGTCGTCTGGAGCTACCCGCGCGGCAGCTCGTTGTCCAAGGAAGGGGAGACGGCGCTGGACGTGGCGGCGTATGCCGCCCAGATCGCCGCCCAGCTCGGCGCCAACATCATCAAGGTCAAGCTGCCGAGCGACCACCTCGAAATCGACAAGGCGCGTGAGGTCTACGAAGCGGAAGGCGTACCCCGCGACACGCTGGCCGAGCGCGTGCGCCACGTGGTGCAGAGCGCCTTCGACGGGCGCCGCATCGTCATCTTCTCCGGCGGCGCTCGGAAGGACGACGAGCAGGCTCTCCATGACGAGGCGCGCGCCATCCGCGACGGCGGCGGTTTCGGCTCCATCATGGGCCGCAACGTCTTCCAGCGCGACCGTGAAGATGCCTTGCGCCTGCTCGACGAGATCATGGGGATCTACGAGGGCGCCTAGCGCCGGTCGCCATTGGCCGATCGCTCCCGCTCCGACATGGCGCTCATCGACCTGGGCCGCGACATTGCGACCGATCTGGACGCCGGCACCCGCCGCGAGTGGCTCGTCCCGAACGGCATCGGCGGATACGCCTGCGGCACGGTCACCGGTCTGCTGACCCGAAGCTATCATGGGCTGCTGGTGGCCGCGCTCGACCCGCCGCTTGGGCGGACGCTGCTCTGGACGGCGCTGGACGCCACGGTCGTCTCTGGCGGGCGGACGTGGCCGCTGTTTGCGCACCGCTGGCAAGCGGCCAACGGGCCGGTTGATCCGTTGGGGCATCACCATATCGAGCGCTTCCGCCTGGAGGGCACGACGCCGGTCTGGACCTACTCACTGGGCGACGCGCAACTGGAAAAGCGGGTCTGGATGGAACCCGGCGCGGACACGACGTACGTGCGCTTCGACCTCGTCCGGGGGGGCGAGCCGATCGAGCTGCGGGCCAAGCCGCTCGTCAACCACCGGGACCACCACGCCACGACACGGGCCGACGACGCGATGATGAGCGTCGAGCCCGTCGATTACGGTCTCCGCGTCGACGCGTTCGACGGCGCGTCGACGCTCTTTCTGCAGAGCGATCGTGGGGCGTTCGAGCTCGATCACGCGTGGCATCGCGCGTTCTTCTTGGCTCAGGAAGCCTACCGCGGCCTCGACGCCCAGGACGATCACTTGGCCGTCGGCAGCCTCGTGGCGCAACTCGCGCCGGGGGAATCGCTGACCGTCGTGGGCAGTGTCGATGCCGACCCCGATCTCGACGGCGAGGCCGCTTATCGACGTCGGCGAGCCTACGAATCGTCGCTCATTGACATCGACCCTGAGAACAACGCTAGCCCTGAGCGCGAGCAGTTGACGCTGGCCGCGGACCAGTTCGTCGTGCGGCGCGAGACGGCAGACGGAACCGTGGGCCGCTCGATCATCGCGGGGTATCCTTGGTTCGGCGACTGGGGCCGCGACACCATGATCGCGCTGCCGGGGCTGCTGCTGCACACGGGCCGCACCGCCGAAGCCGCGCAGATCCTGCGCACGTACGCCCATTACGTTGAGGACGGGTTGCTGCCCAACCGCTTTCCCGATCACGGCGAGGCGCCCGAGTACAACACGGCCGATGCCACGCTCTGGTTCATCGAGGCGGTGCGAGCGTATCGAGAAATGACGGCTGATATGGAGTTGATACGCGAGCTCTTCCCCGTGCTGACCGGCATCGTCGAGGCGCATCAACGCGGCACGCGCCACGGCATCGGCGTTGATCCCGACGATGGATTGGTGGGGGCCGGCGAGCCGGGGCTCCAACTGACCTGGATGGACGCCAAAGTGGGCGACTGGGTCGTCACGCCGCGCAGGGGCAAACCCGTGGAGATCAATGCGCTCTGGTACCACGCCCTAAGGGTCATGGCCGATTTCGCCCGCGATCTCGGGGGATCGCCCGACGCGTTGGAGCGCGCCGCCGATGGGGCGCTCCACGGGTTCGCGCGCTTCTGGGACGACGAGCACGACCGCTGTTACGACGTCCTCGATGGCCCCGACGGCCATGAGGCCAAGCTGCGCCCCAATCAGCTCCTGGCGGCCTCGCTCGTCTACAGCCCCCTCAACCGCGAACAGCAGCGCGCCGTCGTCGACGGTTGTGCCCGAGCTCTATTGACGTCGCACGGCTTGAGGACGCTCGCGCCCGACGATCCCGACTACGTCGGCCGCTACGGCGGCTCCCAAGAGGACCGCGACGCGGCGTACCATCAGGGCACCGTCTGGGCCTGGTGGATCGGCCCGTTCGTCGAGGCCCATCTGCGCGTCCACCGCGATCCCGAAACGGCCCGATCGTTCTTGGCGCCGCTGCTGCGCCATCGCCATGCTCACGGCCTGGGCAGCGTGGCCGAAATCTTCGACGGCGATCCCCCGCATGCCCCGCGTGGCGCGTTCGCCCAAGCTTGGAGCGTGGCTGAGCTATTGCGCGCGGACGCCCTCATCAACTCGGTCCAGCGGTCGTCCCCATCCCACCGTCAGGAGGCCCAATGAGACGTACGGAAGAACACGAGCGCCTGCGCCAATACCGCGACCGCGAGAGCAACTGGAAGCACTGGGGGCCCTATCTGAGCGAGCGCGCCTGGGGAACCGTCCGCGAAGATTATAGCGCTGGCGGCGCTGCCTGGGATCATTTCCCGCACGATCACGCGCGCAGTCGAGCGTACCGCTGGAACGAGGACGGGCTGTTGGGGATCTCCGACCGCCATCAGTACCTCTGTTTCGCCCCCGCGCTCTGGAACGGCCGGGACCCGATCTTGAAGGAGCGCCTCTTCGGGCTTTCGGGCGAGGAGGGCAACCACGGCGAGGACGTCAAGGAATGCTACTTCTATCTGGATAACACGCCGACCCACAGCTTCATGCAGGCGCTCTACAAGTATCCGCAGGCACAGTTCCCTTACGACGACCTCGTCGCTGAAAACGGACGGCGCAGCGCTCACGACGACGAGTACGAGCTGATCGACACCGGCGCTTTCGACGAGGACCGCTACTTCGACGTGCTCGTCACCTATGCCAAGGCCGACCAAGACGACCTGCTCGTCGAGATCGAGGTCACGAATCGCGGGCCCGACGAGGCGACCTGTTGGGTGCTGCCGACGCTCTGGTTCCGCAACACCTGGAGCTGGGGCTACCCGAACGGGCCCATGGGCGACGTCCCCGAGCGGCCGATCATGCACATCACTGACGCCGACGCGGATGGATCGACCATCGAAGCCGTCCACCCGGCGCTCGGGGCGTACGATCTGTCCATCGAGGGCGTTGATGACCTCGTCTTCACCGAGAACGAGACCAACCACGAGCGGCTCGACGGCGTCCCCAATGCGACGTCCTATGTGAAGGACGCCTTCCATCGCTATTTGATCGACGACGATCCGGACGCGGTCAACCCCGCACGGGAGGGCACCAAAGCGGCTGCGCTCACCCCATGGTCGCTCGAGCCGGGCGAGACGCGCACGCTGCGGCTCCGCCTCTCCCATGTCGAGCATCCTTCGCCGTTCTCGGACGTCGACGAGGCGCTCGCGCAACGCCGCGCCGAGGCGGATGCGTTCCACGCCACCCTCCAACCCGATGGCCTGGACGACGAGGAGCGGAACATCCAGCGCCAGGCCTACGCCGGCATGCTCTGGACGAAACAGCTCTACTACTACGACGTGGAACAGTGGCTCCACGGCGATCCGGGCCAGCCCGAACCGCCGTCCGAGCGCCGTCAGGGCCGCAACGCCGAATGGACCCATTTGACCAACTTCGACGTGATCTCCATGCCCGACAAGTGGGAGTATCCCTGGTACGCCGCTTGGGACCTGGCGTTCCACTGCATCCCGCTCGCGCGGCTCGACGCCGACTTCGCCAAGCGGCAACTGGAGCTGATGACCCGCGAGTGGTACATGCACCCCAACGGCCAACTGCCCGCCTACGAGTGGGCCTTTGATGACGTCAACCCGCCCGTCCATCCGTGGGCCGCGTGGCACGTTTACCGGATCGACGCCGAGCTCAGCGGAGCGCCGGACCGGCCCTTCCTCGAAGGGATTTTTCATAAACTCCTGCTCAACTTCACTTGGTGGGTCAACCGCAAGGACGCCGACGGGCGCAACGTCTTCCAGGGCGGCTTCCTCGGCCTGGACAACATCAGCCTCTTCGACCGCAGCTCAGCGCTGCCCGCCGGCGGTCACCTCGATCAGTCCGACGGGACAGCGTGGATGGGCTTTTTCAGCCTGGAAATGATGAAGATCGCGCTGGAACTGGCCAAGACCGAGCCGGTCTATCAGGACATGGCGAGCAAGTTCTTCGAGCACTTCCTGCGCATCGCCGACGCCATGACCAACTGCGGCGGGCGCGGCCACGCGCTCTGGGACGAGACGGACGGCTTCTTCTACGACGCGCTCCACCTTCCGGATGACTCGATCCGATCGCTGCCGGTCCGATCGCTCGTCGGCCTGATCCCGCTGATCGCCACGGAAGCGATCGAGCCGGAGACGCTCCAGGCCTTGCCGACGTTCCGGCGACGCATGCAGTGGTTCATCGAACACCGCCCCCATCTGACGGGCAACATGGCGCACGTCGACGTGCCGGGCGAGGGGGAGCGAGTGCTCTTTTCGTTCCTGACGCGAGAGCGCCTGGAACGCATCCTGGGCTATCTGCTCGACGAGGCCGAGTTCCTCTCCCCCTACGGCGTCCGCTCGCTCTCCAAGGCCCACGAGGCCGAGCCCGTCGAAATGACCATCGACGGCGAGACGTTCCGGATCGCCTACCAGCCGGCGGAGTCGCGCAGCGGGCTCTTCGGCGGCAACTCCAATTGGCGCGGGCCGGTCTGGTTCCCGGTCAACTACCTCCTCATCGAAGCCCTTCGCGAGTTCCATCGCTACTACGGCGAGCGGATCCAAGTCGAGTGTCCGACGGGGTCGGGCCGTTGGCTCAACCTCGACCAGGTGGCCCATGAGCTGAGCGAGCGGCTCGTCTCGTTGTTCCGCCGCGACGAGCTCGGCCGCCGTCCCGTCGACGGCGACCGGGCGATCCAGTGGGACCCGCACTGGCGCGAGTTGCTCCAGTTCCACGAGTACTTCCACGGGGACCACGGCGCCGGCCTCGGCGCCAGCCACCAGACGGGCTGGACCGGCCTTGTGGCCGAGCTGCTGAGGTCGGGTTGAGCCCCATCCATCGACGGCGAGCACCCGACTCGTCCGCAGGCTCTCGCTGCTCAGGGACGTGACCGGAGCGGGCCTACCCGTCAGTCCGAGTCGGGCGAACGGGCGGTTTCGGTCCGGATCGAAGGTGGCGGGGCCGACGCCGCGACCGTCGGTTCAGTTGCGGCATTGTCGACCTGAGTGTAGACGAGCGCCCACCCCAGGGCCGCCATGACCGCCCCGAAGGCGAACGGCGCGAGATACCCGAGCTCGATCAAAAATCCGGACGACAGCGGCCCGGCCGCGATGCCGAAGCCGAACGACATCGTCAGCACCGACAGCTGCGCCCCGGACTGGCCCCGCTGGGTCAGATCCCCCGCCAACGCCAACGCCGGCGCAAACACGAGCGCGCCCGAGATGCCCTGGGCAAACCGGGCGGCCACGAGGAGCCAGGAGTCGGCGATCAGCCCCTGCACGAACGTCGTCGGCACCAGAAACGCCATGCCGATCAGGATGAACGTGCGGCGCCCGAAGCGGTCGCTCAGCTTGCCCGTCAACGGCTGGAACAGCGCGTTCGCCCCGATGAACGCGGCGAACTGCAGGCCGAACATCGTCGGCCCCTGGCCCAGGCGTGCGTTGATCTGGGGCTCGATGGTGGACAGCACCGAGATGCCGGCCGCCATGGTGAACGAGGCGACCCCGAGCGTGAAGATGGGGTCCAGCCAGCGGTCGGGGCGGGCCGAGCGCACGGCGATGGCGACGCGCCGGCGGGTGGGCTGGGTTTCGATGGGATCATACACGAACAGCGACACGAGGCCGACGCTGGTGAGCGCGGCCAGCGCGGCGATGTAGAACGCCGCGTTGAAGCCGCTGATCTCCAGCCCGCCGAACAACGGCAGCGTGTACGGCCCGCCCGCGAGCACGAGCCCGGCAACGAGCGGCCCCGAGCCGAAGCCGATCATGCGGAAGGAGTTGAAGATCCCCATGTTGCTGCCGCGCTGGCCGGCCGTGCTGTACTCGTTGACCAGCGCGATGCTGGCGGTGATCGTGATCGCCACCGTGATGCCTTGCACCGCCCGGATCGTCAGCAGCGCCAGATACGACTCCGCCAAGGAAAAGCTGAAGTTGCACACGGCCAGAATGACGAGGCCGAGCAGGATGAACGCCTTCCGCTTGCCGAACCGATCCGACAACCTCCCGGCAAACGGCTGCAGCGTGCTGTTGAACAGCCCGAACACGGACAGGATCAGCCCCGTCACCATCGCCTCGGTCAGCCCGAAGGCCGCGTGCTCGACCGTGCCGCTGGCGACAAACAACGGCAGGACGACGATCAGAAACGAGTTGGACAGCGCGTCCGCCATGCGGGCGATGCCGAGCACGGCAACGCGGGTATCAAGGTTCTGCATGAGTTCGATCCCTCTTGCGTCGTTGAGGGCGCGGCGTTCGGTCCGTCGGGCCGCGCTTGGGCCACGGTTGACACGTTCCCTGCGATTCTGGAACGGCTAGAGCCTCCAGTGTAAAGCGCAGGGCCTTCCATTTCGAGGACTTGCGCTCGGAGGGCGGAAGATGCGGCCCATCAGGCTGTCTGATAGAGCGTCTCGCCGCGGTGGAGGCGACGGGCAATGTCGTAGGTCTGGAACTGCGCGCGAGCGGTCGGGGCGTGGGCGGCGAGATAGCGTGCCGCGGCGATCAGCGCGTTGGCCTGCACGTGCGGCGTCTGCAGCGTCCGGTAGAGCGCCACGCTGGCCTCCAGCGCTTGAATCGTGTGGAAGTCGCGATCCTCGCGCAACAGCGCCTGGGCGAGCGTCGCGATCAGTTGATCCGGATCGCCGTCGTTGCCCAGATACTGCGCAACGAGCCGGCCCGCCTCGTCGACGGGTTGCTGGACGTTGAGCAGCTCCACGAACGCGCTCAGCAGCTCGTCGGGGGCCGCCGGCTCGACGTCCGTCGTCGAGGGGAGCTTGGCCGGCGGCATGTTGAGGAACCGATCGAGGTAGACGCTCATGGCGGCGTCGAACGCCCCGCGCAGCAGCTCGGGCGACGGAGCCCGTCGCAGTCCCTGATGGACGGCGTTGGCGTAGGTGAACGTGTGCAACGCCGTGTCCCAGTCGGAGAACTCGTTGCTCGTGGGGAACTGGGCGATGCGTCGCGCGGCCGCGCAGGATATCTCCTTCGCCAGGCCCGCTTCCGTGGCGCCCGCCCGCAGCGCGTCGAGGCAGGCCTCGGCAATGCCCTCGGGATCGTCGCTCAGAACCGTCTCCACGAACGCATCCATTTGGGGCCCCGTCCACTCGCCGCGACGGTCGCGACCCGTCGCCAAGGCCTCGGGGATCGCCTGGAAAGCGTCGTCGAGGACCGTCACCAGATCAACCGGATTGCGCCAACTGTTGGCTTCTTCCATGCGGGTGGCATTGGCGTAGCCCGGCGCGAGGCTGCTCAGCACGCGCTCGGTCAGCTCCGGCTCGTCCCAGCCGAGGTGGTCCAGCGCTTCGAGCGCCTTGTTGGTGAAGTCGAGGACATGCCCGACGCTGAGATAGCGGTGGTCGGTCGCCGCGGCAAAGAGCATGTCGGCGATCCGTTCCCGAGACAGGCCGGAGCGCGCGGCGGTCAGGAGACAGCGCTCGGCGCCGTCGACATCGCGGACCTCCACGAACTGCCGGAACCAGCGCTTCAGCCGCTCGGGGTCCTCAACGGCATCCGGGAGCGCGCGCAGCACGAACTTCGGCGCCTGGGCGTCGACGTCGCTCGCGACCGCCGAGAGCCCTTGGTAGAGCGCTTGGGCCTGCGTCTCTCCCTCGAGGTACGGCATGACGTTCTGCAGCGACGTCAACATCGTCAAGCCGGGTCCCCAGCCGTTGTCGCGATACCGGACGCCGAAGTCGACGCCGATGCGGAACGGCTCCCGAGGCGGGACGTCGTTCGCCGTCAGCGAGATCGCCGCTTTGGCGACGACGAGCCGAATGTTCTGTTCGAGGCCCTCGCGCAGCCGCGTCCGCTGATGGGCCACGACGTCGCGCTGTGGCGACACGTCGACCCAGATCTCGCCGTCGTGGACCTCGACGGGAAACGTGCGGACGTCGTCGGCCCACGGATCGAACGTCCCGCCGCTCGCCAAGTCGAAGCGCGCATGGTGCCAATGGCACGTCAGGATGCCGTCCTCGACGCTGCCTTGGCTCAAGGGAAACCCCATGTGCGGGCAGCGGTTGTCGACGGCGTAGAGCTCGCCTTGGTGCTGGAAAACGGCAACGTTGTGACCGCCGCCGCTTGCCACCAACCGACCCTTCCGTCCGAGCTCGTCAAGCGTGCCGGCGCGAATGCGGCTATCAGATTCCGTGGCCACTATGGACTCCCCCTTGCATCGGCGGTCGCCGTCGAGGCCGTTGCGTAGGACTGATCTCGGGCGACGACCGTCTCCGGCTCGAACCTGACGAAGACGTAGTCGTCCGGCCAATCCAACACCTCGACGAACATCGGATCCCAGTCCTCGACGGGGCCGTCGAGATAGCGGCTCAACAGCCGCCGGCCGCGCGCAACGTCGAACGCCTCCACCGTCGCCCGGCCGCGCATCCCGACGTGATGGACGGTCCCCGTCGTCAGATCGGCGTCGACGATGCCGAGCGAACAGCGGGGATCGCGCTCGATCCGTTTGTCGAACGAGCTCGAGGTCCGATGGGCCAAGATCCAGATCGCGCCGTCTTCCCAGAGGAACCAGACGGGCGAGGTGCGCGGCCCGTGCTCCGATGCCGTCGCCAGGTGCGCGAAGAGCGGTCGCTGGAGGAACTCGTCAAGGTCGACGCTTCGACGGCGGTCGCGAATCAAGTCCATGGCAACTTCCGCTTGGCCCGCTTGGCCCATTTGGATTTTAGCGACTGGACCGTAGCACGGCTCAATGGCACATTCAACGAACGACTCGGCGAATGTTGCATTATATCTCGATCGCGATATCCTGATAGGGCCAGAATCCGCGCGAAAGCGCCGACGCGACTCGGGCGTCCGGGCAACGACGACGGCCACCAACGCCACCGTGCGGTGGTGGTGCGCCGACAAGCCCCGATCCAGACGGAAGGGTTGATCATGCCTGAAACGCTGTTGATATACGACGGCGATTGTCGATACTGCCGTGCGTTCGCCCGACTGTTGGGGAACCTCGACCGGCAGGATCGCTTCGTCCAACGACCCTTCGACGCTCCCGACGCCCAAGCCCTACTTCACGCGCAATTCGGCGAGGCCATCGGCTTTGCCATGTACCTCGTGGAGGCCGACCGAGTGAGCTGGGGGGCCCGCGCAGCCGAGCGCGTCGTCGAAACGCTCGGCGGTCCGCGCCCGCTGAAGCGTCCGCTCAAGTGGCTGGCGTTTCGACTCTATCCGTGGCTGTTGGGCATCGTCTCGCGCCTGAGCGGGCGCGAGCGCGAGGTCTGCGGCCCGGCATGCGCGGTGCCGACCTCGGGACCGACCGACGCCGGCCGCGTTCCCCTGGTCGAGGCGGCCGCGGGCGACCTGCGCCGGATTGTCAACGGGGACCGCGCCCAACATTCGACCTCGGCGGCGTCCTCCAGCTGATCGACATGACCGACGCGCGAGGCGTCTGGGAGGGCTTTTTCGAGCAAGCGGAGAACCGCTGGCGCCAGCCCCACGCGGCCGTGGAATCCCTGGTTCCGCACTTGCGCGAGCACGGCTGTCGCGATGTGCTCGATCTCGGCTGCGGCGCGGGGCGGCACTTCGTCCACTTGGCCGACCAGGGGTTCCGCCCCTATGGCCTCGACCTCTCGCGCACGGCGCTGCGTCATGCACGAGCGTGGCTGCTCGATCAGGGACAGCCCGTTCGGCTTGTGCGCAGCGACATGGGCGCGCTGCCCTTTCGGACGACGAGCTTCGACGCGCTCATCAGCCTGTTCGTCATCTACCACGGCACGCGCGCGGAGGTCGCCCGCCGCTTCGCGGACGTCCATCGGATCGTGCGACCGGGCGGGCTCGTGCTCGTCAACCTCATCGGCCGCGACCACGATCGCTACGGGCGCGGCCGACAGCTGGAAGACCACACCTTCGCGCCCGACGTCGGCCCGGACCGCGGCGTGCCGCACCGCTTCAGCGATCGGGGCGAGGCCGAGGCGCTCCTGGCCGACTTCGAGCTGCTCGAGCTGGCGGAGCTCAGGTCGAACCGAGCGGGCGAACGCCACCAACACTGGCAGGTTCTAGCGCAACGACCGACTGATTGACCTTCCATTCGCTTGCGTTTACCCTTGGTCGGGTAAAGGGGGAATGATGGCGATGCGCACGACCTTGGCGCTCGGCGCCGTGGCGCTGTTGGGGCTCGCCCTGACCGGCTGCTTCCACGACATGGACACGATGGAGGGCACCGGCACGGTCCGCTACATCGACCTCGAGGGGGGCTTCTACGGCATCGAATCCGACGACGGCGACAAGCTCGACCCGGTCAATTTGCGCTCAGAGTTCGAGCAGGATGGCCTGCGCGTGCGCTATCGCGTGCGCCTGGTCAAGGAGGTCATGACGATCCATCAGTGGGGCACGCCCGTGGAAATCCTGGAGATGGAGACGCTGGCCGCGCCCAACTCGCCCTAGCCGTCGCGTCGCTTTCCCGCAGGGTCGGGGGCGCCGACGGGCCGAGATGCCCGCTCCCCATTGCTGTCATGCGCCGAGCTTGCGGATTGACGAGTTGTGAGGACTGCGATCCCGTGATATGGAAATTGGACCCGCCATGGCCTGGGACGCGCGCTGGTACGAGCGTCGGACCGGCATCCCGATGCGCATCTCCGCCGGCGGCGTCGTGACTCGCCCCGAGGCCGGCCGCGTCGTCGTCGCGCTCACCCGCGAGATCGCCCACTGCCAAGAGCTGCCGGGCTACGTCCTGCCCAAAGGGGGCGTCCAAACGGGCGAGTCGCTCCGGGAAGCCGCCCATCGCGAGGTCAGGGAGGAGGCCGGACTGAGCAACTTGACGGAATTGGCGCACCTCGGCACCGGCGAGCACCTGAACGTCGACTGGACGCGCTGGGTCCACTCCCACTACTTCCTCTTCACCACCGATCAAACCGACGCCCAACCGACCGACACCGAGCACCACTTTGACGTCGGCTGGTTCCCGATCGACAAGCTCCCGCCGCTGGCCTGGCGCGATCAGCACGAGCTGCTCACGCGAGAGCGGGATCGCATCGCTCGCCTCGTCCAAGCCGGATCGACGAGCGCACGGTGAGAGCGAGCAAACGCCTGTCGTCTGCCAACCACAATCCACGGGGCGCTTGTCAAATTTTCTCATAATCGCTAGATTGAACTCTGGATCATCGCGTGATCGGGCGGAGCAACCTGCCACCCAACGTACGAAGAGGAGGCACTTCCTTGAAACACGTCCCCAACCCCGTCGGGGCGATACTGTCAATCCTGATCGCGGGTCTCCTGGTCGGCGTCCCCGCCGACGCCGGGCCCGCCGAGGAGGGGCTCGTAACCCTACCGGACTCCGATCAAGTCGAGGTCGACGTGCGCATGCTGGACGCGAACGGCAACCCGCGCAGCAGCTTCAACGTGGGCGACAGCGTGCAGGTCGCCGTGGACACGTCGGCCCGAAACGCCGGCCAAGTCTATCTCAACCTGGTCGAGATCGACGCGAACGGCGAGTGCACGCTCGTCTTCCCCAACCAGTTCTCCGGCAATCCGGAGGTCGCCACCGGCCGCTTCGTCGTGCCGGACAAGGGCAGCTATCGGCTCCAGGTCACCCCGCCCGAAGGGACCGACGTCGTCCAGGCGTTCGCCAGCACGGAGCCCTTCGACCTCCGCGACGTCTTCAACGCCTCGACGTCGCAACAGACGCCGTTCGCGGACCTCTGCAACGACTCGAGCGACTTTTCCCAGGAGGCGTCCAACGCGACTCAAGGCCTGGCCGTGGAGGGCAAGATCGCCACGGCGTTCACCAGCTTCACGGTCGGCACGCAGCCGGCCAACCGGAGTCCCATCGCCCAGTTCTCGTTCACGCCGATCAATCCCGGCGTCAATGAGGTCATCACGTTCGACGCCTCGGCGTCGCAGGACCCGGACGGCCAGATTCAGCGCTACGAGTGGGACTTCGACGGCGACGGTCGCACCGACATCCTGGGGCAACGCGCGCGCGTGCGCTTCAACGACGCCGGGCAGGCCAACGTGACGCTAACCGTCACCGACGTGCGCGGCGCCCGCGCCTCGAGCACCAGGACGGTCACCGTCGGCCAGCAGAATCGACGACCGTCGGCGCGCTTCAGCGTCAATCCCTCGCAACCGCGGGTCAACCAGAGCGTCGCCTTCGACGGCACCGGGTCGACGGATCCCGACGGCCGCATCGTCGAATGGCAGTGGACGTTCGAGGACGGCAACCGTCGGCTGACGCTGCAGGGGTCGCGCGTCAGCGTGCGCTTCACCAACGCCGGAACGGTGGACGTTACCCTCACCGTGACCGACAACAACGGCGCCACGAACACCACGTCCCGGTCCATCACCGTCGGCCGGCAGAACCAAGCGCCCAACGCGCAGTTCAGCGTGACGCCGCAAAATCCCCAGGTCAATGAGACGATCACGCTGGACGCCTCGGCCTCCTCGGACCCGGACGGCCAGATCCAGCAGTACGAGTGGGACTTCAACAACGACGGCCGCACCGACGCGACCGGCCCCGTCGTGCAGACGAGCTTCAACCAGCCGGGGCTGTTCCAGGTCCGCCTCACGGTCCGCGACGCCCGCGGCGCCACCGACACCGCCACCCGGTCCATCTCCGTCCGAGAGCGGAACCAGTCGCCGATCGCCCGCTTCAGCGCGACCCCCTCGGATCCGCAGGTCGGCCAGACCGTCACGTTCGACGCGCGCAACTCCTCGGACCCGGACGGGCAGATCCAGCAGTACGAGTGGGACTTCGACGGCGACGCCCGCACGGACGCCACCGGCGCCGTCACCCGACGGAGCTTCAACCAAGCGGCCAGCGTCGAAGTGACCCTGACGGTCAGCGACGACCGGGGGCGACAGGACACGGCCTCCCAGACCATCACCGTTCGCCCGAGCAACCGCGCGCCGATCGCCCAGTTCAACGTGGATCCGGTCGATCCGCGCGTGGACGAGCGCGTCACCTTTGACGCCTCCAACGCCTTCGACCCGGACGGGCAGATCTCGCGCTACGAGTGGCGCTTCGGCGATGGATCGTCGGCCACGGGCCGAACGGTTGCGCACCGCTACCGGTCCTCCGGGCCCGTCACGGTGACGCTCACGGTCACCGACGACCGGGGCGCCAGCGCCAGCAGCACGCAGCAACTGCGCGTGCGCGCGCGCTCCAACCAGGCGCCGGTCGTCAATTTCCAAATCTCGCCGAGCAATCCGCGCGTCAACGAGACCGTGACGTTCGACGCCTCCAACGCCTTCGACCCGGACGGGCAGATCTCGCGCTACGAGTGGCGCTTCGGCGACAACAGTTCAGCCACGGGCCGGACGGTCTCGCACCGATATCGCTCGAGCGGGTCGTTCACCGTGCGGCTGCGCGTGGTGGACAACCAGGGCGCGTCCAACATCACCACCCAGTCCGTCCGCGTCCGGGGCCGATCCAACGAGACGCCGATCGCCTCGTTCAACGTCTCCACCGCGACGCCCGAAGCCGGCAACTCGGTCACTTTTACCTCGACCGCCTTCGATCCGGATGGCTCGATTTCCCGAACCGAGTGGCGCTTCGGCGACGGCGCGGGGGCCCAGGGCCAGCGCGTGCGACACACCTACAACCGCTCGGGCACCTTCACGGCAACGCTGACGGTGACCGACGATCGCGGCGCGACGGCCAGCGTCAGCCGCCAGATTGAGGTCGGCTCCTCGCTGCCGTCCGGGCCCGGCTTCTTCGTCGAGGCCCTCGACGACAGTCGCCTCCGCGTCGTCATCCAGGGCCGATCGAGCTGGCAGTCGAACCGTCCCTTCCGGCTGCAACTGGAGGCCGACGGGCAGATCACCGGCGTCGAACGCCGGTCCGGGGGAGCCGCTCCCCAGGGCTTGCAACCCCAGCCCGTCAACCAGAGCCGCGTCGAGCGCACGGGCACCGTCGGCGCGACCCCGGTCCAGTACATCGTCGGCGTCTCCGGCGACACCGGCAAAATCAAGTTCGACCTACGGCTCGACGTCGACGGCAACGGTCAGCCGGAGCGGAACAAGCGCATCGTCTCGTTGGGAGCACAACTGAAGGAGGCGCCGTCGAACCCCTTCGTGGTCAACTTTGAGCCGGGGAACCTGGCGCCGTTGAGCGAGGCGCGCGTCTGCCTCGTGCTCGTCGACCAGCCCGGCTTCCAGTTCACGGTCTGCGTCCCGTACGACGAGCTGTAAGCCGACATGGAGCGATCCGACGGACGATCCATTGGATCCCTTGACTTGACGACCGACAAAGGAGGAACGAAGCCATGCGTGCCATGAACGGACCGACTCGGCGCTTCCGCGTCGGCCAAGTGCTCTTGCTGAGCTTGCTTGTGACCCTCGCGCTCGGCGCCGTCAGCTCAACCCCCGTCACGGGGACCGTGGGCGACCGTCCGACCTTCCGGGCGACGGTGCCGACCCCGGACGCCGGCGTGGTGCAGCTCATCGAACGGGCGCAAAGCGCCGACTATTGGGTCCGAATCCAGACGGGCCAGGACGTGACGTACTTCAAAGGGAGCGAGTCGTGTCCCAGCTGTGACCAGGCCAACGAGGCCGAGTTCTTCCAGCGGCCCCAGCTGATCGTCGACGGCGAGATGGTCTGGATGCGCTTGGCCGCCGAGAGCTGGACGCTCAACTTCCGGCCGAGCGCCGACAGCGCCGACACCTACGAGCTCTTCGTCGCGCCGCGACAGCCGAACACGGAGCTGACCGACGAGATCCTGACCCAAGTCGACGAGGCGCTTGCGCCCTTCGAGGTGCTTCCGGGCGACGCGACGTCGCTCGACTTCGCCGCCTACAACCCCCCGAGCGACCCGGGGCCGCCGCAAGGCGTGGCCATGACCCCGGCCCTGTACGGCTTCCTCCAGGCCTCAGATTGGACGGTAGCCGCCTCGGAGCGCGGCGTCGCGCGATCGGGCCTTCGCGCCGTCGTGGACGTGGAGCTAAGTTCAGGCTCAGCCGAGCTGCCGTCGGATCTCGATCTGGTCGTCGAGTCGCGCTCGGGCGACACAGCTCGGGTTCAAGCGCTCATTCCGCAGCTGGATGACCTGGCGCGAGCGTCAAGCGTCCAGAACGTGCAATGATCGGCATAAGCCATTTTGAACGCAGACCCCACAGGCTTACTGAGCACTGAGCCAAGACGAGCATGCCGACAACAACAAATCGGGAGCCCCATGGTCGACAGCGCAGGCCATGGGGCTCTTCTTGGCCGCATGGGCCGATCCCACCTCATATGGTGGCATATGCTCCGCGCCTTCTGCTCTTGTTTTCCTATATGCGGTACAAGTCGCCGATTCCCTGGGCTTTCTCGCGGACGACGCGACGTCGACTCAGGGCCACTCCCCTGTGATGTCTATGTTTGACAAGTGGAAAATGTCATGTACACTGTAAATAACATGCCCCGGCCGGCGTTGCGGCCACAGGAAGGTTATCACGATCTCGGCGCACGACATTCCTGAGCGCCTCTGCGTTCACCACACGCGAGCAAAGACTTACCTGAGGGCGCAGTCGCTGAGCTGGCGGTAGCCACGGCAAACG
>CAZMNF010000038.1:0-19267 GCA_964567595.1 uncultured Thermotogae bacterium
CAATTGCTCCCTGCCTTGCGACCGGCTATAATCGCCCCACGTTCAGGAGGTGGTCCGTCATTCTGACACGACGATCGTTCTTGACCGCGTTGGGAAGCACCGTCGCCGCCGCCTCGTTGTTCGGCCCTCCCCTGCGCGGCCAATCGTTGCCATCGCTGCAGATCAGTCTCCCGCCCATGATCGACAGCGTGCCCATTGCGTTCGGGAACGACCAAGAGATTTTTCCCGATCACGGCCTCCAGGTTGAGCCGGTCGCGTTCTCCAAGGTGTCCGCGCGCAACACCAATCTCTTGACGGGATCGGTCGACGGCGCCGTGATCGACATCAGCTCCGTCGTCCAGCTCCTGGCCAACGACGGCAAGCTCCAAATTACCAGCACGGCCTACGAATCCGTCGGTCAGCGGCGCTATGCGGTCATCGTCCAGCCCTGGGCCGACGTCAACGACCTCTCCGGGCTGATTCGCCTCCTCGGCAACGGGGAGCAGCGCAGGTCGACGATCGGCCTGAGCCGCCGCACCGACATCGAGCTCGCCACGGATCGCCTGCTCGCCTCGACCGACACGGCCGTGGACGAATCGACGTTCTACCGCGATTGGAACGACATTCTCCAGCTGGCCACCTTGATCGCGTCGGGGAGCTGGCTGGCGGGCTCGTTGCCGGAGCCCGCCGGCTCCTACTTGGAGATCATCACCCAGTCCAACGGCGCGCCCGTCCAGACCGTCGCCAACTTCGACGGGCTTGATCTCTCGCCCAGCGTGTTCGTCTTCCAGAACGAGCTCATCGACGGCAATCCGGACGTGATTGAGGCGTTCTACAGCGGCTACAAGGCCGCCACGACCGAGCTGAGCAACACGGAGCGGGGCCGAGCGGTCGACATCGCGCTTGAGGCTGCGCTGCGGTTCTTCTTCCCGAGCCTGGACAAGGACGAACTGCCGCCGAACTCCGAGGAATTCTTTGCCAACTACCTGATTCCGACGTTCCCCTCGCCACGCCCACTGGCGGCCGAGGAATACGAGCGCGTTGCCGACTGGAACGTGGACAAAGCCTATGTCGATGAGCCCCCGTCGTTTGACTTCGCGGTCTCGACGTCGTTCAACGGGGTCTTGAGCCAAGCATCGTAGCCGGTCGTCGAGCGCGCCCTGACCACGACCATCGGGCCGCCGGTTTCGGCGGCCCCCGTGATAACCGATGATCGAGGTCGATGACCTGAAGCTGGCCTTCGCGACTCGCCGCGGGGGCCACGAGCAACCCGTCATCGACGAGCTGTCGCTTCACGTCGCCGACGGCGAGAGCCTAGCGATCATTGGTCCCTCCGGCTGCGGCAAATCGAGCCTGCTCTACGTCCTGTCCGGCCTGCTCCAGCCGACCCAGGGAGACGTGCGCGTCCACGGCGAGCCGATCGAGCGGCCTCGATCCGACGTGGCGCTGATTCTCCAGGAGACCGGGCTTCTGCCCTGGAAAACCGTCTGGCGGAACGCCGTGTTCGGCCTGGATCTTCGCGAACGGGACCAGCTCGACCGCGTCAAGCAGGCACTGCACGAGCTGGGCCTCGAAGGCATGGAGGACCGCTACCCCGCCCAACTCTCGGGCGGCGAGAAGAAGCGCGTCGGGCTGGCGCGAGCTCTGGCCCAGAACGCCGGCGTGCTGCTCATGGACGAGCCATTGGCTGCCCTCGACGCGCTCACCAAGGAGCGGACCCAGAACCTGATGCTCGCGCTGTGGCGGGCCCACGGCTACACGTCGTTGCTCGTCACCCACGACATCGAGGAGGCCGTCTTCCTCGGCCAACGCATCGCCGTGCTCGGGCCGAGGCCCACGAACGTCGTGGACGTCATCGACAATCCCGACATGGGCGAAGAAACGTATCGCCAGAGCGAGACGTTTTTCGAGACCGTCCGCACCGTGCGAGGGGCGCTCGACCTATGAGGCGCCAGGCGCTCGACTACGGGCTGTCCATTCTGATCCTATTGGGGCTCTGGCAGCTGGCCAGTTGGGGCGTCTCGCTGTTTCTGCCGCCCCTAGAGGCCCGCGTCCTGCCCGGTCCCGTCCAGGCGATCGGCGTCTTCCAGACCCACTGGAAGGACATCGGGCTCCACTTCGTGGGAACGAGCTATCGCCTGTTGTCAGCCCTGGGGATCTCGATTCTGACTGCCGTGCCGCTGGGGCTCGTCATCGGCTACGAGCGCTGGGCCCGGCGGTGGCTGACCCCGCTCGTCTACATCGCCTATCCGATCCCCAAGGTCGTGTTCTGGCCCATCATCTTCATGCTCTTGGGCCCCACGGCGCTGATCTCCAAGATCGTCTTCATCGTGCTGGTGATCTTCTTCCAGTTGCTCGTGTCGGTGCGGGACGCCGCGGCCAATCTGCCCAAGGACTACATCCTGAGCGCCCTAGCCGCGGGCGTCAATCGCCGAGGGATCTACTGGCACGTCGTGCTGCCGGGCGCGTTGCCGGCCGTCTTTTCCGGACTGCGCATCAGCCTCGGCCTGGGCATCTTCGCCGTCTATCTCGCCGAGACGGTCGTCGGCGGGGGGGAGTCGCAATTCGCCGGCCTCGGCTTCTACATCAACAACGCCTTCGTCATCTACAACTTCGAGAAGGTCTTCGCCGGCATTCTGGCCATCACGCTGCTCGGCTTGGCGCTCTATCTCGTCGTTGAGGGGCTCGAACACTGGCTCTGTCACTGGAAGAACCTCTAGCCGACACCGCCGTCACCGCCGTGCCGCGTTCCCAGCGCGCCTGGCCCACGCACGTCATTGACCCTGGGATGGCCCGACGGGTACGCTCGCGCGGGAGCTGACGGACCATGAGGCCGACTCGGATCATTGCCGTCGTCCACCGCGGCCGAGCCGACGCGCCCGAGGCCATCGAGACGTTGCGCCAATGGTGTCTCAGCCATGGCGTCGAGCTGTCGCTGCTCGACCTCGGCGAGGAGACGTTGCCGGTCGAGCCCGACGAGGGGACGCTCGCGCTGTCGATGGGCGGGGACGGCACGTTCCTGCGCACGGCGCACTTGGTCGCTGCCCATGGGACGCCCGTCTTGGGCATCAACCTGGGCAGCCTCGGCTTCCTCACCCAGACGGGCACGGCCTCGATCGTCCACGCCCTGGACCAGATCCGGCACGATCAGTTCGCCGTCGAACCGCGATTGCGGCTGCAGGCCATCGTCCGCGATCGTGCCGCCAGCGCGCTCAACGACGTCGTCATCTCCCGGCCGGACGTCGCCACGACGACCGCCGTCGACCTCTATCGCGACTCGGGGGCCTTCGTCGGGCGCTATCCGGGCGACGGGCTCATCCTGAGCGCGCCCTCGGGCACGACGGCCTACAGCCTCTCTTGCGGCGGGCCGATCGTCGAGCCGACGCTGGATTGCGTCACCGTGACGCCGCTCAACGCGCACCGCATTACGCTCCGTCCGCTCGTGCTGCCGCCGGATGTCGAGCTGACGGCCGAGCTCCATCGCTCGAGCTGGCTCGTCCTCGACGGCGAAAAGCACGCCCAACTGGAAGCCGGAGAAGCGATTCGGATTCGGCGGGCCCCAGAGGACACGCAGATGATGGTTCTGGACCATCGCCTGGACTTCTTCGACCTATTGTCGAAAAAGCTCGGCTGGAGCTGGGGATATCCGGGGACGGGGTGACCGCGTCGCTCGTTCGCTGAGCGTCATGGACCATCCGCTCCGGCTCGCAGTCTGCATCCGGGGCACCGCCAGTTGGCCGTAGCGTCATCCCCAACCCAGACGGACGAGCTGGATAGCGGGTGTCGATAGCCATTAGGATATCAGTCCCATGCGCCATCGGTGGCTCGGCGCCGGCGTTATTGTGTTGGTTGTTGGCCTGGCGATGGTGAGCAGCCAAGCCATCCAGGTCACGCCCGTCATCTTCGACGCCGAGGTCCCCGGCGGCTCGGAGCAGAGCACGAGCTTCACCGTGGTCAACGACGAGGCGGAGCCGGTCTCGATCGAGATCGCGCTTTGCGATTGGCGTCGGGACGTCCAAGGGAACAACCGCTTCTGTGAGGACGCCGGCGACGTCGCGCGCTCGGCCACGCCCTGGGTCAGCGTCACGCCGCAACAGTTCGACCTCGCCGCCGAGGAACGCCGGGACGTCCAGTTGCGGTTGGATGTTCCCGAGACGGGGCCGAACGGCGATCCTCTGGAGGGGACCTACTGGTCGGCGGCGATGATCGCCGCCTCGCCCAAGACGGACGACGACGAGGACGGCGGCACGCGGATCGTCGTCAAGCGGCGCTTCGGCCTGAAGGTGATTCTCGACCTCCGCGGCACCGGGACGGAACGAGGCCAAGTCAGCAATCTGCGGCAGCACGGGCTCAATCCCCTCTGGCTCCAGCTCGAGTTCCAGAACCGCGGGACGCTCAACCTCCGCGACATCAGCGGCCGCGTGGAGATCCGCAACGATCAAGGGGAGACGATCGAGCAGATTGACATCCAATCTTTCCCCATCCTGCCCGGCGCAACTCGCCGACTCCGCGTGCAGAGCGAGCGGCCTGAAGGCGATCGGCTCCCGCCTGGGCGTTACGTGGCGTTGGCGATTTTGGACTACGGCGCCCCCAATCCAGTGGGGGCCCAAGCCGTCTTCGACGTGCCCACGTTGGACCTTCGCCCCTTGGGCGAGGCGGAGAACGCCCCTCAGGACCTCAACGGCAACGGCTTCTACAAGGACGTCAACGGCGACGGGGACGTCACGCTGGACGACCCGGCGCTGCTCGGCTTTGCCGTCGACAGCCCAGCGGTTCAGGAAAACTGGCCCGCGTTCGACTTCAACAACGACGGTCAAGCCACCTTCGACGACGTCATCTCCCTGAAGAACCAGATAAAGCAGGACAACTGAGGCGCTCGCCGGCTCTCCGCCATCCGGGCGCACGTCCGATCGTGAGGCGAGCCACGTCTAGCGATTGCCGGACGTGATCGATTCGTTTGATGGCCATGGCACGGCAGCATGAGGGGCATGGGCCGTCCGCTCACGTCGCTGCTGTTGGCTCTCGGCATCTGTCTCCTCGGCGCGGTCAGCGCGACCGCTCAGGTGGAGGTCTCGGCCGTGTCCGAGCCCCAGACGGCCGCGCCCGGCGACTTCGTCACGACGGTCTTCGAGGTGGTCAATCGGGGCAACGCCACAGCGACGTTTGACCTGGAGCTGGATCTGCCCCCTGGATGGACCCCGCTCGCTCCGCCCCGATCGGTGACGTTGGACGCGGGCGAGTCCGAACGGCTCTTCATCTCCATCAACGTCGCGCGCCAGGCCGAGGCGGGCGACGGCGAGGTGACGCTCTCCGCCATCGCTCGGGCCGATGCCTCCGTACGGGACTCGGCGGCGGCCGTAATCACCGTGGAGACCCGGCCGTCGCTGGCGCTCCGACCTCCGGGGGAGCAGCAGGTGCTGCCCGGCGAGACGGTCACGTTGGCGTTTGAGGTCGTCAACCGCGGCAACGTGATCGATCGAGCGATGCTTGAAGCCCAGTCGTTCCGTAACTTTCCCGTGGAGATTTCGCCGTCGTCGGCGGAGCTGATGCCAGGGGAGACGCTCGACGTCGACGTGGGCGTCACCGTGCCGGAAGGGGCGGAACCGGGCCGAGATCGGGTCACCCTCACGGCGCGCTCGGCGCAATTCGAGCTCCAGACCTCGGCCACCGTCGAACTGACGGTGCTGCCCCCCGCGCCGCGCGAGGTGAGTCAGGACCTCTCTCTGAGCGTGCCGAGCGTTCTGCGCATCCGGGAGACGACCACGACCGACGACCCGATCGAGGTGAGGACGTCCGTCTCGGGCGATGCCCCCTTCGGCGACGGGAGCACGATCGATTACGAGGTGGCGATCGCCAATCTGCTCGACCTCCGGACGGTGCGCGCCCAGCTCGTGCGGCCAACCTACGGCGTGACGTTGGGCGATGTGACCACCCCGTTGACCCGACTGATCAACGTCGACGGCCGCGGAGCCCGCCTCTCCCTCCGGGCCGGCCCCGACAACGAGTCCGGCGCAACGGTCGCGTCCGCCCGGGACCTGGAGACCGATCGGATCAACATCGGCGCACGAGCGGCCCTTCAGGCGAGCGGCTGGTTCACCGCGCTGGCCGGGCGACGCCGCCCGCAGGCCGATGAGACGACCGTCGGTGTCTCGCTGTCGCAACTGCCGTTGACGTCGCCGGACCTCGTGGTCGAAGGAGCGTTCAGTCGCGATCCCGTTCGCACCGACAGCGCGTTCTTGGTGCAGGGAAGCGCGACGCTCACGCCGTTTACCGTTGACGGCGAGTTCGTGCGAGCCGGGCCCCGGTTCCCCGGATCGATCTCGGATCAGCTGAGCGTCGCTTTGGAGCCGGGCGTGGCGTTCGACGATGCGGAGATCAATCTGGACTTGGCGTGGGAACGCGATGGCTTGGGCCCTGCGCCCGTCCAGACCGGCACGGCTGAAACCCAAATCGGCGCAACCGCGCGGCTGGCCATCGACCCGTTGCCCACGGTCGTGGCCCAGGCCGACTACGAAACCGAACGCACAATCGGGACGCCCAAGTTGGTCGATCAGACCCTGTCCACCGTGAGGGCGCGGGCGTCGGAGACGTTCGGGCCGTTGACCCTCGGAGCTCGCGTCCTCCGCGAGGTGAGCGAGAATCGGCTCGCCGGCACGACGATCGCCCGCTCGCAGTGGCGCATCGAGGCCGAGTTGCGCTTGGCATCGGCCCTGCTGGCGGCGCGGCTCGGCATGACGAGCGACGTCGATGTGAACACGAACGCCATCGACGACCGGTTCCTGACGGCGCGCCTGCTCGCCAGTTGGCAGTTTGAGGCCTTTGACATCGGGTTCCGCATCGAACGGAATCGGAACGCGACGCGCTTGGCGGCGGAGGTCGATGGCGACGTCGACCGCTGGACGTTGTCCACCAACGGGTCCGTGAGGATCGACGACAATGAGGCGGCTCGGTTCACCCTGAACGTCGCCGCCGCACTGGATTTTGACCTGCCGGTTCCCTTCATCGAGGTCAACGGGCAGGTCGAAGGCCACGTCTTCGTCGACGCGAACGGGAACGGCGTTCGCGACGAGGGCGAAGATGGGGTATCGGGGCTGAGATTGAGCCTGGACAATGCCCAAGCGCGCACGAATGAAGACGGGTTCTACCGCTTTCCGCCGACCGCGCCGGGTGACAACGAGCTTGAGATCGAATCGCTGCCGTCGACGCTCAAGAGCGCCACGACGTTGCCGCGCCAGGTCACGATCGAGGCGGGGCAGCGGCAGCGCGTCGACCTGCCGTTGATCCGCGTGGCGAGCCTCCAAGCGATCGTCTTCAACGACGCCGACGAGGACGGCACGCGCGACAACGACGAGGCGGGGGTGAGCGGCGTGCGGATCGAGGCGCTCGGTCCGGACGGACGGGATCGGAGCACGCGGACGGGAGCCAACGGAACGGCCGAGATCGGCCGGCTGACGCCGGGGCGCTGGCGCGTCTCCCTCGACGAGGCGACCCTCCCTGAGAACGTCGAGTTGACCACCGACGGGCAAGTCTCGGTCGACATCGGGCCCGGCGAGCGCGCCGAGGTCGCGTTCGGAACGATTGAGCGGACGCCGGAGGTTCGATTTTCGCCCACGGCCGAGTTCTCCGTGACGCCCACCGAGCCCGTCGTCGGGGAGACCGTGACGCTGGACGGAAGCGACTCCTTCGATCCCGACGGCTCCATTGAGTCCTATGAGTGGGACGTGGACGGCGATGGCTCGGTGGACGCCACGGGTCAGCGAATTCAGCGCGTCTACGATACGGCGAGGGAGGTGGAGGTGACGCTGACCGTCACGGACGACGATGGCCTGACCGGATCGCAGACGAAGACGGTGCGCGTGGTCGCTCCGTAGGCGTTGTCCGGGTTATCAGTTCGCGATGAGATGGCCGAGCCTCACTTGCCTCGAGCTCGGATCGCGCTCATCGGCTCATTCCTCGCGGCACGCGTTCGGAATGGCGCGGTCTGTGATCGCCGATACTTGACATCGCTAATGGCAGCCATTATATTGGTATTAGTCTCACGGATAAGGAGGGTAAACCTCGGCATCGAAAAGGTAAACCGTCCGAAAGGGCGGGGCACAAAGCTACGGGCCCAAACAGCGGCATAAAAGACGCTGAGGGCAGCCGGGCTGCCGAAAGCCAATGACTCCTCGATGGACGCTCTACGGACTCGCTCTTGCGCTGCTCGCGCTCGTCGTTGCCGGCCCGCCGTCAGTGGCGGACGACTCGGCCACCGCACAAGTCGGCTGGACGGTCGAGAGCACGCAGTCGCTCAGCATTGCGGGCGCCGCCAACTCGAACGGTCGCCAAGTGGCGTCCACGTTCGCGGTGCCCGAGCCGAGCGAGAGGGACCTGGCTCGCGGCCACATCGACCGCGAGGACGCGCTGCGGCTGAACGCGCGCAGCAACACCGACTGGGTCATCACCGCCCGCAGCGAGTCCGCGACGATGGGCACAAGCGACGACGGAACCTACACCAAGTCGATTCAGGACTTGCAGGTGCGAGCCGACGGCGGTTCGTACACGCCGCTGAGCCGAGAGCGGACGACCATCGCCCGCGGCGCGCCCGGCGAGCGAACCGTGGGCGTCGACTATCGCGTCAACTTCGATCAGGCGACTTATCGGCCGGGAGATTACGAAGCAACCGTAATCTACACCATTTCGAGCCCGTGAGATCATGAGATATTGTCAAGTTGGAACCGAGCGGTCCCTCGTACGGACCGGCAAACACGGAAAACGGCGTCAAGCTCCTGTCCATCAGGGACGGGAGACGAACGCAAACCCTTTCACAGGGCACCTACAAGGGCAAACCCGTGGAAACGCGGGGGCGCAAAGCTACAGACCTTTCGGCGGAATCGATAACGGCCAACCCAGCGAAAGCTGGGGGCGCAAAGCCGCGGGCCCCATCAACTTCCCCTTGGGGAGGCTTGAGGGCAGCCGGGCTGCCGAAGGTCGCCTAAAGGTGGCTGAGCCGCTAGGTGCACCATCTTTAGGAGGTGCCTCACGTGAAGAGGTTTTATCTGCTCAGCGCGCTGTTGGTCGCCGGCGTGGTGTTGATCGTGACGGTCAGCTTCGCCGACAAGGACGACTCGTCCGAGGTCCTGTTCAGCGTGGGCCAGTATCTCGACCTGACCGTTACCGAGGGCGAAGTCGTCGACTTCGGCGAGCTCGACCCGACGCAGCCGACCGCCAGCATCAAGGACGGTTCGACGCTCGCGGTCGAGAGCAACACCCAATGGAGCATCGGCGTCAGCAAGGCCGTCACGGACAGCCCCGGCAACGCGCCGGGGAACCTGACGGACCGGCTCGACGTCAGTGTGGCGCCGCCGCAAGGCGCCCAGGACAAGAGCGGCATTGCGGTCGACTACACGCTGAACCAGGTCGACACGCTGCCCGCCGGTGACTACGCGATGGAGGTCACCTTCACCGCGAGCACGCGCTAACGGACTTTCGAAGGGGGCCGACCACCGGCCCCCTTCGCTCTACTCTCCATCCAGGTGAACTGATGAAGACAGGAGGACCCCATGCAGGTGACGATCTACTATCACCACGACGATCAGTACATCCTCGATCAGGTGGACGAGCTTGCCCACCGCGAGCGCAAGAGCCGCAGTGCCGCCATTTTGAGCATTCTGGAGCGTTACTTCGAGGGGGAGAAGCGCTTGGGCGAAATCCTCGTCGACATGGGCAAGCTGACCCCCGACCAGGTGGAGGAGGTCCTGCAGCGCCAGGAGCATGAGCAACGGACTCGCCATCTCGGCGAGCTGTTGGTCGCCGCCGAGCTGGTCGAACCGAAGGACCTGCAGCGGGCGCTGGCCGTGCAGGAGGACCGTCGCTGACTTAGCATCCATTGTCGGTCGGACGGCGGCCCGGCCCCATCTCCCTTGCAGCATCAGTTGGCAGGATCGTCCGTCGTGACCTCCTCGGGACGCCGACCTGCCCTCGCCCGTCCCCCTCCAAGACGTCTCTTGCCCATCTCGATCCCGTGTCGCTGAAGCGGGACCAACCTCCGTTGCTGCCCCCGTTGATCCGACAGATCGGGAGTGCTAAAATTCGCGCACCTTTCCGGCGGACGGCTCGCCGATCGATGACCTCGGTTGGCCTCCGTTCGCGGCGGAGGCGACGACGCCCTTGATGCTTCGACAAGGCCAGCTTCTCGACGAAGGGAGGTGAACCCGACGTGGCCAAGGACAAGGACGTCATTCGCCGGCAGGGGGAGGTCGTCGAGGTCCATAACAACTTGATGTATCAGGTCGAGCTCGACGACGGGCCGGAAGTGCTCTGCTACTCCTCGGGCAAGATGCGGCGCTACAACATTCGGATCCTGACCGGCGATCGCGTCACCGTGGAACTGACCCCCTACGACGTGGAAAAGGGCCGCATCGTCTACCGCCACTAGGGTTCACCCCCAGCCCGGATCAAGGATATCCCGCAGGCGTTGACGGGTCAGCTTCGGGGCCATCCGCCGCGGGCGGCGATCCTCGCGCGGCGGGGGCCGCGAGGAACGCCGCAAGCACCCGACCGAACGCTTCGGGCTGCTCCATCGGCGGCACGTGGCCGCACTGGGCCAAAAAGCGCAGCCGGGCGTCGGGCAACTCCGCAGCGAAGCGCTCGGCCACGCCGGGCGGCGTAATCCGATCCTCCTGCCCCCAGACGAGCAGCGTCGGCTGCGTCAAGCGCCCCAGCTCAGCGCGCAGGTCGTACGCGCGGGTCGTCCTCGCCACTCTCAGGATAAACCGCCGATAGCGGCGATCGGCAAGCATGGCCTCCACCTGATTGACGAGATCGTCCGTGACGTGGCGCGCGTCGTAAAAGACCTCACTCGCCTGGCGACGAATCCACTCCCGGTCCACACGCGGCATTCCAGTCGCCCATAGGTCGCGCTCAAACAGGCCGGCGCTGCCTGTCAGCACCAGACGCTCGACTCGATCGGGATAGCGCAGGCCCAAATCAACAGCCACTTGACCGCCGAGCGAGTTGCCGCCCACGCTGGCCCGCTCGATGCCGCGCGCGTCCAGATAGTCGACGACGCTGTCGGCAAGCGCCTGAAAGGCGTCAAAGTTGCCCGCATGCCGCCCGCGTCGATAATCGATCGGCAGTTGCGGGGCGTGGAGCCAGAAGCGATCGGCCAACGTGTCCATGACGCGCGCCCAGTTGGTCGGGTCGCCAAAGAGGCCGTGAATCAGCACAACGGGGGCGCCTCCGCCTCGCTCCAAGTGCCCGCGATCAGTCGACATGGTCGAGCGTGCTCCTCACCTGGGGGGCGGAAGGCGCTACTCGGCGTCCTCGTTCAGAATGTCCTCGACCCACGTGAGGGCCGCCATCATGTTGGGGAAGCCGATCGACGTGAGCGCCAAGAGGGCCGTGTGGCGGATCTCCTCGTCTGCGGCTCCGGCTTCGCGAGCCCGCCGCGTGTGCGAATGGACGGCGCCCTCCGAGCCCGACCCGATGGAGATGCCGAGCTTGACGAGCTCGCGGGTCTTGGCGTCCAAGGGGCCTTCTTGGCTCAAGGCTTGGCCCAGGGCCTGATAGGCCCGGGCGGTCTCCGGATAGGTCGCCAGGAAGCGTTGATACGTCGGCGGCAGTTCGGACAACGTCCCCACCTCCCGAGGCAGCAGCGCTGATCAACCGCGCTTATGGCCAGTTGATAGTCGCATTCTACGTCCGGCCCGCTCAGCGGCGCAAGACCGCCGAATCGCGTTCGGGGCTCAACGGGCGCGTTTCGTCTTGGTGACCGTCTCTTGACGGAGATGGCAGCGCGCGTTCGCCGGCACGTTCGCCTCCACCGTGATCCCGGGCGCCACGAACGAGTGCGCCCCGACCAAGACGCCCGGCATCGTACTAACGTTGATCCCGAGCTGGGTGTCCTCGCCCACGACGGCCCCGAGCGACGTCCGGCCCGTCCCGATGCGTTCCCCTTTGACCGTCGTCTTGATCTCGCCGCGATGGACCGCGACGTTGGCCGTGACCGTTCCCGCTCCCACGCGCGCCTTGCGGTCGAAGATGGAATCGCCGAAGTAGCCCGAGTGCGTGCTCGCTCCGGCTTGGAAGAGGCAGCGGGCGGCTTCCGCGTGCGCGCCGATCACCGTTCCCGGCTCCAGGTCCGTGTAGTCGCGCACGAGCGCATGCGTGCCGACGACGCAGTCCTCGCCGACGTAACAGGGCCCTTTGACGACGGCAAACTCGAAAATTTTGGCGTTCGAGCCGACACGGACGTCACCCTCGACGTGCGCGGCCGGACTGATCCACGCGGAGTCCGCGCGCTGGGCCCGGAGGTGCCGGTCCATCAGACGCCGGTTCAGCTCGAAGAGATCCCACGGGTATTTCAACGAGGGGCCGGCCGTCGATTCGGTCACCACGCGCGCCTCGTGGGCGTCCATATGGCGGTCGAGGGCCGCCTCAAATGCGTACTCGTGATCGGTCGTTTCAGCCAAGCTCTCCAGAAAGGCCGGCGGCAACCAGTAGAGGCCGAGCGCGCGGATGTCGCTGGGGGCCCTTTCCGGGGCGGGCTTTTCCACGATGCCGGTCGCGCGTTCCCCGTCGAACGCGAGCATCCCATACTCCGACGGCCGATCGGTCGGGCGACCCGCCAACACCACGGACGCGCGGGATTCCCGTTGGGCCTGCCGCATGGCCGCGACCCAGTCCTCCGCGTCGACCTGATGGGCGTGCGCAAGCACGAACGGCTCGTGGAGGTGCTCGCGCGCCGTCAACAGCGCATCGCCCATGCCCCGCGGTTCGGCCTGCACGACCGTCCGGACGTCCATGTCGAACGACTGGCCCGCGAGGGCAGCGTCGACGTCGCCGTCCGGGCGCTGGACAACGACCGCCTCGCGCACGCCCGCCCGTTGGAGCGACTCGAGCGTCCACGCCACGATCGGCTTGCCCATGAGCGCGAAGCAACTCTTGTGGCGACCGTCGCCGAGCGGCCAGAACCGCGAGGACGCGCCGCCGGCCAACAATACCGCTTGCATGCGACCCTCCGAGCGCCCAATTCTAGCCCTGAGCCCGTCAACGGGCCAACAGGACGACAGGCTCGCGGGGATCGTCGCGAAAACGGATTGCCCGAGGACGGCCCGCATTGTCGCAATGCGCGCCGTCATTGACGCCCTCATTTGGGCTCTGCTAGCATCAATTGCATCCGATGGGGACGCGCTTGATGACGGACCAGTGACAAGGAAAGGAGATCCCAATGGCGACGGAACACGCACAGACGCGAATGGGAACGGCAGGGCCCCGTTCGCAGCAGTTGAACGAGCGCAAGGCGAAGGTCGTGCCACAGGGCCTGTCCTCGTTGGCCCCGTTCATGATCGACCACAGTGATGGAGCGGTGGTCACCGACGTCGACGGCAACGCCTACTTGGATTTCACCGGCGGGTGGGGCTGCCTGGCCGTCGGCCACTCCCATCCCAAGGTCGTCGAGGCGATCAAGGACCAGGCCGATCGCTATGTCCACACCGACTTCAGCGTCGTCGGATACGAGCCCTACGTCGAGCTGGCCGAGCGGCTGGCCCCCTACATGCCCGGGGACAGTGCCGCCAAACTGGCCCTGTTCAACAGCGGCGCAGAGGCTGTGGAAAACGCCGTCAAAGTCGCGCGTTGGCTCACCCGACGGCCCGCTGTCGTCGTCTTCGAGGGCGGGTTCCACGGCCGGACGCTCATGACCATGACGATGACCCACAAGGCCACCCCGTACAAGGCCCACTTCGGCCCGTTCGCCCCCGACGTCTATCGGGTCCCCTTCCCGAGCCCCGGCCGGAGCAACATCAGCAACGAGGCATGGAAGCAGCAGCTGGAACTCCTCGTGGCGCCCGATGAGGTCGCAGCGATCGTGGTCGAGCCGATCCAGGGCGAGGGCGGCTTCGTCGTGCCGAACGAGGGGTTTCTCCCGTTCCTCGAGGCCTACACCCAAGAGCACTGCATGATGCTCGTTGCCGACGAGGTCCAGAGCGGCATGGGCCGTACGGGCACGCTGTTCGCCTCGGAGCGGTTCCAAATCGAGCCCGATCTCGTCGCCATCGGCAAGTCCCTCGCCTCCGGCCTCCCGCTCAGCGGCGTCCTGGGCAAGGGGCATTTCATGGACCAGGTGCCCGACGGCGGCATCGGCGGCACCTATGTCGGCAACCCGCTGGGCTGTGCCGCGGCCGTGGCCGTGATGGACGTCATCGAGGAGGAAGGCCTCCTGGAGCGAGCGAGCGAGCTCGGCGACCGCATGCAGGAACGCTTCCGGCACTTCATGGACGAATACGAGCTGGTGGGCGACATCCGCGGCTTGGGATCGATGCAGGCGCTGGAGCTCGTCTCGGACCGCGAAACGATGGCTGCCGCGCCTGAGGCGACCGGCCAGGTCATCCACGCGGCCCTCGAGGAAGGCCTCATGCTGGCGAAGGCGGGCCTGCACGGCAACACCATCCGCATGCTGATCCCGCTCGCGCTCACCGACGACGAGCTCGACGACGGGTTGGATCGCCTGGAGCGGGCGATCGCGCGGGTGACCGGCTAGCGTTCATTCCGTTCCAGGGACACAACGTCGCGGTGGATCCCGTCAGGCCCAACTGCCAGCCTGACCGACATGGCCAGCTGCATGCTTGACGCCGCCACCTTAGAGATCCGGACGAGCGCCCGACGTATGGGTCCGTCTCGGGATCGCGATGCTTTCGAGCGCCGGGACGGGGATCGGGGGGACCTTCTGGAGCTTCGCCTTTCTAGCTCCGCCGCGTTGTCGGCCACGCTGGGCCGTTCATGCCGACTCGGATCCGTTCGAGGCAGGTTTGGCTGCGGAGGTTGCACCCCGTAGCATCCCCCAGCCCACCAGACCGGCCACAAGCGACGCCCCGAGGATGCCGATCTTGGCCAGGGGTTCAAACGCCGTCCCCTCGAACGCCAATCCCGTGATGAACAGCGACATGGTGAAGCCGATGCCGGCGAGCAGCCCGACGCCGACGACCTGAGCCCAGCCGACGCCGACGGGCAGATCGGCCCAGCCGAGCCGGACCGTCAGCCAGGCCAACAGCGTGACGCCAACCGGCTTGCCGACGACCAAGCCGAGCGCGATCCCGAGGCTGATCGGATGGAGAAGGTCGTCCAACAGCCCGCCCTCAAGCGCGACCCCGGCGTTGGCCAACGCAAACAGGGGCATAATGCCGAAGGAGACCCACGGGTGGAGGGCATGCTCCATGCGCTGCAGCGGCGTCGCCACGGCCCGGCTGGCGGCTTCCAAATCGTGCAGCGCGGCCTGTTGGCCCGAGGTCACGATGGTCCAGGAGCGGGCGCCGGAAGCCGCGTTCTCGAATCGCTCCAGCATCGCCCGGCCCCGCTCGATGAAGTCCGGGGTGTTGATCCGGCGCCGCGCCGGCACCGTCATGGCCACCAGGACGCCGGCCACGGTCGCGTGCACGCCCGAGTAAAGCACCATGAGCCAGACGAAGACGCCGACGACGACGTAGACCAACGGCTGGCGCGCTCCCAGGCGATTGGCCCCGGCCAGCGCCAGGAGGCCCAGGGCGGCGTAGCCGAGATAGCTCCAGGCGATCGCGTCGGTGTAGAACAGCGCGATGACGAGCACGGCTCCGATGTCGTCGACGATGGCCACAGCCAAGAGCAGGGCTTTTAACCCATCCGGTACACGACCGCCGACCAATGCCAGCACGCCCACCGCAAACGCGATGTCGGTCGCCATGGGGATGCCCCACCCGCGGATCGCCTCGGTGCCGGCGTTGAGCATGACGAACAAGAGCGCCGGGACGACCATGCCGCCAATGGCCGCGGCCACGGGCAACAGCGCCCGGCGGGCCGACGCCAGCGCCCCCGCTAAAAACTCCCGCTTGATCTCCAGCCCGACGAGGAAGAAGAACAGCACCATCAGCCCGTCGTTGATCCAGTGGCCCAGCGTCTTGCTCAGCCCGCCGTCACCGATCGTGAGCGAGACCTTGGTCTCCCAGAGGGCGAAGTAGCTCGCCGACCAAGGGGAGTTGGCCCAGAGGAGGGCCACTACGGCGCAGATGAGCAGGACAATGCCGCCCGAGGCCTCCAGGTGCATGAAGTGGGCAATCAGGCGGATCGGCTCACGCATGGTCGGCTGTTTTGACGCCTCGTGCGTGGACATCAGAGCCATCGCTTTCGGCGGAAGACGATCAGCATTCCGACGCCGAGACTCAACGTGTCGATGGCCTGGACGGCAGGGCCGTCAACGACGCCGGGCCGCTCTTGGAACGGCGCGGCGTAGCTCTGTCCGACGACGAAGCCACCTTGTTCGTCGTCAGATCGGGCCATCCGGACGAGATAGAGGATGGAATCCCCGTAATCGTCGAGCTTGGAGCAGCGCCCGTCTGCTTGCGGCGACGGCGCGACCTGAGTGCCGGTCTCATCTCGGCCCGTTATACGTCGCCGATTTGCGGGTTCGCAAGTCTCGAAGCATTAGCGCCAGTGGTCATGGGCGTCACCATGGGGCATGACGCCTTGGGCAGTTCAGAAACTCCAACCGTGTTACGGCATCGCCCCCATGACCTCGACGTCGTGGCGGCGGACGCAGACGGTGAAGGCGTCGTAGGTGCTGTAGAATCCCCAGATTCCGCGGGCAACCCACGCCAGATAGCCGGCCAACGTCGGCGTCAAGAGAATCGAGGCGCCGTTCAGTCCGAGCCCCACCGTGATATGGGTGACGGCCTTGCGCTGCTCGCCGTTGAGCCACTGCCCCCAGCCGGGAATCACAAAGGATGCGATGCCGCTGAGGAACGGGTCACAGCTCACTTGGGGTTGGGACTCCGCCAACTGTGCATGGGCCTGACTGCCATTGCTCACAGCGACCAAAATGAGAATGACCAGCGTCAAAACCGATGCAGCGGTTCTCACCATCGCAGACCTCCCTCATCAGGCTGAATCTTGGAAAATGCTAGCTGGGACGAGATGTGTTCGTCAAGGGGACGTCCGGAAGGTGGCGGAGAGGGTGGGATTCGAACCCACGGTTGGCGTTAGCCAACACACGCTTTCCAGGCGTGTCTGTTCGGCCGCTCCAGCACCTCTCCGAGATCGAAGGCATTGTAGCGAACGAGCCGAAGGACAGCCACCGGCGCCCATCGGGCCAGCCTTGGCCACCAAGGACGATGGCCGCACATGTCCGTCAGCGCTCATGCCCGTGTCCTCGCGACCACAGCTTATGTTGCCTAACCTCATAGGCACCATGTGTAACGAGAAGTCGACGGTTCACAGCACTTGGCTTGGCTACTCCAGCGGTGTATCTTAATAGGGAGAAAACCGATGGTTAACTGTGCGTCTCCCATGAGAAATAATTTTCCCCATAAGCATCTGCGGCATCATGGCCGACGAAGACCGCACCCGTGAGATCGACCAGCTGACCGCCGAGGCCTGGGACATCCGCTTGCTGGACATGGCCGAGGCCCGTGAACGGGCCGATCGGGCGTGGCACTTGGCCACGGAGGTGGGCCACACCCCAGGCAAGGCCGACAGCCTGAGCATCTTGGCCTATTGCGACATTCAGCGGGGCGAGTTTCCTCAGGCGCTCAATCAGGCCATGCGCGCACTGGAGATCTACCGCGAGCTCGACCACGACAAGGGGCAAGCCTATACGGCACACCTCATCGGCCAAGCCTATCGGCAGATGAATGACCTCCCTCGGGCGCTGGAGCACGCACTACCGGCGCTCGAGGTGGCCCGACGGATCGACGATCCGCGCTATCTCATGGGGCTCTACATGACGCTCGGCGGCGCCTACGTCGATCGGGGGGACTACGACGCGGCGCTCCGCTGCGCTTACGAGGTGCTGGAGACCGCGGACGAGCAGACGACCCCCGGCTTTTACGCCGACGCGCTCAACAGTATCGCCTTTACGTATTACCTGATGGGCGAGGCCACAGCCGGGCTTGACTACGTCGATCGCGCCATTGATCTCTACGAGCGCCTCAATAATCCGAAATCGAGCCTCTATGCCCTACACACGGCCGGCGTCATCCGGATCGAGATGGACCGCCTCGATGAGGCTCGCGCAATCCTGGAACGGGGATTGGCCCGGGCCGAAACCGAGGGGGTCCGGACCTCCATGATCGAGTTCCGCGTCGAACTGGGGCGCTTGGCCGAGCAAGACGGGGATCTCGACACGGCCTCCGCGCACCTGCACGAGGCGCTCCGCATCGCGGAGGGGCTCGAGTCCCCGCTGCGCCAGGCCGAGGCCCACTATCGGCTGGCCGAGTTCCACAAGGCCAACGGGGACTTCGAACGAGCGCTCCATCATTACGAGACGTTCCATGCGCTGGACAAGCGGGTCTTCAACGAGCAGTCGGATCAGCGCATGAGGGCCCTCCAAGTGCAGCACGAAGTGGCCCAAGCCCACAAGGAAGCCGAGGCCTACCATTCGGAAAACGTCGCGCTGCAGGAGGAGATGAAGCGCCGCCAACAGACCGAGCAGGAGCTACGCCATCTGGCCGCTCAGGATCCTCTGACGGGCGTCTACAACCGTCAGCATGTCGAGCGTCGGGCCGAGGGTATCTTGGACGAAGCCGCCCAAACCGGCGAATCCGTGGGCATAGTGCTGGTCGATATGGACGACTTCAAGGGCCTGAACGACACGCACGGGCACCTCACGGGCGACACGGTCCTGCGTGAGCTGACTCGGCGGATTCTGTCCCTCATCCGCGAAGGCGACATTCTCGGACGCTACGGCGGCGACGAGTTCATCTTCCTGCTGCGCGACGCCACGCTCGAGGACTGTCAGGAGGTGGCCGAACGAATCCGGCGCTCCATCGACGAACAGACGCTCGCCCCACGCCCCGACGTCCCCACCACCGTCAGCATTGGCGCCGTCCATCGGCCGGCTGGGGATGAGACCGACCTGTTGACGCTCTTAGAACGCGCCGACGAGGCGCTTTATCAGGCCAAGAACGCCGGCAAGAACGGCGTTCGGCTCTGGGCCAACTCTTCCCATCAACCGGCGTAAGTCGCGCGCTTAACTCGGGATCGTGCGGTTCCGCAAGCTTGCGGATGGTTCGATCCCTCGTGTAAGCGGCCTTACGGAAGCCCCGGCCTGTGATTGCCATCATATCTTGCAGAAAGCTTGAGCGAAGCGGCCGAACACGGCCTCATCGAGCGGCCTAGCCGACGATGACGTCACCTGATGTGGCGACCTCCTTAGTCGAAACGCGCCTCCTTGGAGACGCCCGTCCTTTCCGAGTTCTCCCCGAACGCGGGAAGGGCGGGCGAACTTCGCGACCGTTCAGAGTTCCTGATCACCGCGAAAGAAGGGTCAAGCGATTGCCGC
>CAZMNF010000039.1:0-17868 GCA_964567595.1 uncultured Thermotogae bacterium
CCGCTATCGATCCGTTGACAGTCGACGTTCGATCAGAAGGAAAAGTCCCGCCCGAAGTCGACGCTGACCGCGAAGCTGTTGTAGTCGCGCCCGGCCTGCGCGGCGTCCACGCCGAAGAGATACGTCCCCGTCACCGTGGCGCTCCAGTCGGGGATCGGCGTCACCTGAGCTTCCAGGTTGATCTCGCTGCGCAGCTCGTTGACCGCGCGGTTGCGCTCGTTCCCTTGGCGGTACTCGGCGTTGAGGCGCACGCTCGGCTGCAATTCGGGCATGAGGTCGTAGCTGAGCCGCTGAGTGAACGCGTACGTGACGAGCTGGGTCCCCTCGCGCTCGGCGCTGCGAGCACTCCGCGACAGCGTCAAATTGGCGCGCCACGGGCCGCCGGGCTGCCAGGCCGCCTCCGTGGCGATCTCGTAGTTGCCGTTGGTGAGTCGGCCGAAGATCGGGTGCGAGAAGGTGTCCAGATTGCCCGAGAACCGCAGCGTGGGCTCCAGGTTGGGAATTCCCAGATAGCTGAGCGAGACGTTGGCCGAGTCGCTCGTGCGCGTCAGATCGCTGTAGGCCTGGAACGTCTGTTGGCGCTCGTAGTTGAACCGGCCTTCGACGTTGCCCAGGTTGCCGCGCACGGTCCCTTGGCCGTTGACCTGCAGGCGACGGTCGTCGCCGAGGAGGTCGCCGACGTTGACGGAGACCGAGGCGTTGGGCGTCACGGTGCCCGACCCGAGGCGCAGCGTCGCCCCTTGGGCCTCGAGCGAGGCGTTCTGATCCAGCGTCACGCGCTGTCCGCCGCGCGCGGGGAGCTGTCCCGAGCCGCTGTAGTCGGCCTGCAGCGACAACGGCAGCCGACCGAGGGAGATGGAGTTGGACCACGACGCGCCCCAGTTCAGCGTCCGATTGCCCGAGACCCGGCCGAAGCGCCACGTCAGCGGCTGCTCGAAGCCCACGTTGACGTTGACGTCGTAGGGGGCCTGCACGGTTGTCCCCGCGGAGATTCGGCTCTCCACCGTGGAGTTGGTCGGATCGGCCAAGTCCTCGGTGCCCGTTCGGCTGTAGGCGAGCTCCAGCGTTACTTGATCGTCCCAGAGGCCATGGCTCGCTGAGGCCTCGTAGACGGTCTCGCGCTCGTCGAACCCCGGCGTCTCGGACCGCCGATCGACCCGCTGCAACGTGGAATCCAGCGAGATGGTCGGCCCGTCCCCCGTCTCGATGGCGACGCCCAACCCGTCGCGGATGCGCTGGTACGGGGCGTCAAACAATCCCAATAGCCCCTCTTCGTGGAACGCGGTCAGGCTCACGCTCTCGCTGATTGCGTAGTCGGCCCCCAGCCGGATGTTGTGACGATCTGAGCTCTGGAACGCGCCCACTGGGCTGAAGCCGGGCGAGACGCTGCGCAGACGGGCGCTCAGGGTCAAGGGGCCGAACGCCTTGCTGAGGGAGGCGCGGCCCTGCCAGCCGGCTTTGGTGTGCTCGCTCGCCGGAATGGGCCGATAGCGGTTCTCCGTGCGCCCGTCGAGCCCCGTCGTCGAGGCCTCGAGCACGTCCACGCTCCGCTCGGGCGTTCCGACGCCGTAGAGGCGAAGGTCGAACGCGTCATCGGCCTGTTCGCCGGCCCAGACCGTCTCGCTCGTGTGGCCGATGGCCGTGATCGAGCGGCCGCGGGCGGGCTCGATGCGCTCCCCATCGCCGGAGAACAACCCGGCCTCGGTGCCGTACCAGAGCGTGCCGTTTTGGACGTCGACGGCCTGGACGGGCTCGCCGAAGACCGGCCAGCCGACGCCGCGACCCTCGGAAATGGCGCGCACGCCGGTCTCCGTGGCGACGTGCAGCGTGTCGGCCCCGGCCGCCAGGTCGTGGATCGCCGTGGCGCTCAAGCCCGCCACGGGCTCGAACCGCTCCTCGGTCGCGCGATACCGCACGAGGCCCTGATCCGTGCCGACGTAGAGCGTCCCGTTCACGGCTGCCAGATGCTCGATCCGATCGCTCGGCAGGCCGTTGTCGTCCGCAGCCCGATAGGCGGTCCACGCTTGCGGATCGGTGATGTCGCTGAGCGGGGCGGTCGCCAGGCCGCGGTTCGTGCCGACCCAGACGACGTTGTTCTGCACCAGCACAGCATGGGTCGTCGACGACGGCAGGCCCTCCAGCGCCCCGATCGTCGTCCAGTTGGATCGGCGGGCGAAGCCGGCGCTCGGGTCGCCCGGGTCCAGCTCGACCGCCGACACGCCGCCCGAGGTCGCGATGAGCGCCCGGCCCGGCGCCGACGCGATGTCGTGGACAGTCGGCCCCGCGAGCAGCCCTTGGGTGGCGCTGTAGCTGCTCCAGTTGAGCCCGTCGTGGACGGTCAAGCCGTCGCGATGGCCGACGAGCACCAACGCCCGATCGCCGACGGGCAAGGAGCGGATCGTCGTGACGCGGTTCGGGAGGTTTGCCTTCTGGTTGTCGTCGGGCGGAAAGCGATTGAGCGCCGTGCCGAGCGAGACGTTGGCGGTGTAGCCGTTGGCCTGCCATTGGCCGCTCACGCCGGCGACCCAGTGGGTGTTCGGCATCGTGGCGATCGTCTCGGGATTGATGTCGCCCTGCAGCGTGTCCGCGACGCGGAAGAGGTCCACGTTGAGCGACAGGTCCTCCGAGGGCGTGTACTGGAGGCTCGTCCCTTGGAACGAACGGCTGTAGTCGCTAGCGCCGAACAGCCCGCCGCGAGCCGTCTCGTACTCGATCCGCAGCTCGTCGTCGGCGCTGAGCTGACGCTGCAGCACGAGCACGCCCTCCTCGTACTGCATGAAGTAGTCCTGGCCCTTGGTGAGCTGCTCGTCGTTGAGGAAAACCGTCTCGCTGCCCGGCAGAACCGACAGCCCCAGGACGTACGCTTGCGACTCGGCCCGATAGCGGAACGTCGCCTGGACAGCGTGATCGTCGCTTTCGAAGAACGCGTCCGGGGCCTCGAGCTCGATCACGCCCGGCTCCCCGTAAACCTCCGCCGAGAACTCGGCCAGCCCGGGATCGTCGATGGCGACGAAGTCGTCCTCGCGCCGAATCTCGACGCTGACCGAGTCCTCCTGGACCTCGGTGCGCCCCAGCGCGTAGAAGCGCTGGCGTTGGGCGTCCTCGAGCGTGAACGTCCGCTCGTCGACCTCGATCTGGACGCTGTCGCTCAGCGCCTCGAGGAAGGTCCGCTCGTATTGCGTCCCTTCGGTTAGGGGATACGACTCGGCCTCGTCGCCCGTGAGGCCCTGGTCGGCGTTGTAGTCGTCGATGTAAGCCCGCAGCCGATCCCGGATGAGCGCGAGGTATTCGCGCTTGAGCGTCAGGAAATAGGCCTCGCCGGTGAAGACGACGGCGTAGGCGCCCGAATCCAGCTCGCGTGCCGGGTCCGCCTGGATCGTCTCGGCCAGAAATCCCAGGCCGTAGTCCTCGAGGACGCGATCCAAGCCGTCGCCAGCGAACGCCAGCTCGATGGCGGTGAACCCTTCAACGTAGTCGGCTCCCAACGGAAAAAATTGCAGCCCGTCGAGGTTGCGCAGGTAGGGGACGCTCCGCAGCGGCCGATCGGGCGGATGGTACGCGAACCGGATCGTCTCCTCAGCCGTGTTGCCGCGGAAGGTTTTGGTTTGCTTCACGCCGGAGACTTGGGCGATCGTGCCCTGGACGTTGAGGACGTCGGAGGCCTCCCAGGTCCCCTTCGCGCCGGTGAGCGTGCGGCCTGACGCCGCAAACGGGCTCCCTTCGCGGCCCATGGGGAAGTCGCCGTACTCCGCCGACCAGCGATCCCCATTGAGGATCAAGCCGACGGACTGGAGGAAGCCCGGCTGGCTCGTGTCCAGATCCGCCAAAAGCGCCAACGTCGCGTCAATTTGATCCACGGGAACCTCAATGTCGGTGTTCAGCGTGATCGACTGCGAGAACGTGAACCCCTTGCTGTAGTTTTTGACGGACAAGCCGCGCCCGTCGCCGAGCGCGTAGCGCGCCAACCAGTTGACGTTGCCGTCCAGTTGGATCGACGGCGACTGCACGCCGCCCGCTTCCGACGGGGGCGACGGCGTCTCGAGCTCGCTCGAGGGGGTCTGCTGCTCGGGCTCAAGCGATGGGGTCTGCGCGGTCGGCTCCTGAGCGACCGTTGGGAGCGATAGCACGCCCAGCGCGAGGACAATCAGCAGGCAACACGCCAATAGACAAGCCCAATTTCGCTTTCGTTGGGGAATCATAGCAACGCATGGTAGCAGGGGGCGTTCAGGCGGTGCAATCTGCTTGCCGAGTGGGGCCACGATTGCTAGGTTTGGAGTTATTATGGCCGCCGACAAGGTTCTCGTCTGCGACTCGATCCACGACGACGCGCTCGCGTGGCTGGCGGACCAACCCGACATTGAGCTCGCCAACCGACCGGGCATCTCGCCCGAGGAGCTGGCCGACCGGATCTCGGACGTCGACGCGCTCATCGTGCGCAGCCGCACGAAGGTCACGCCCGAACTGATCGAGCGGGCCCTCCAGCTCCGCGTGGTCGGCCGAGCCGGCAGCGGCCTGGACAACATCGACCTCGCCGCGGCCGGCGAGGCCGAGGTCGCGGTGATCAACACGCCCGGCGCCAACGCCAACGCGGTCGCCGAGCTGACGTTCGGCCTGATGATCGCGATGGCGCGCCATCTCCCCTCGGTGTGGGGCACCCGGACGAAGCCCTCGGACCACGGGCGCGAGCTGGCCGGGCGCACGCTCGGCGTCGTCGGCTGCGGCCAGATCGGGCGTCGGGTCTCGCAGCTCGGACGCGCCTTCGGCATGCACCCCATCGGCCACGACGTCGACAGCGACGTCATCCAGGCCGAGGAGAGCCTGGACCTCGTCCCGATGGAGACGCTGCTCACCAGCAGCGACGTCGTGACGCTCCACGTTCCCCTGACCGCCGAAACGGACAACCTCTTCAACGGGGCGCTCATCGAACGGCTCAACCCCGACGCCGGGCTCGTCAACACGGCCCGCGGCGGCCTCGTCGACGAAGGGGCCGTCCGCTGCGCCCTCGACGCGGACGCGTTGGCGGGATACGCCGCCGACTTCTGCGACGACGAGCAGCTGCGCGCGCACCCGCGCGCGGTCATCACCCCGCACATTGGGGCACAGACGGTCGAGGCCCAACGCCGAGCGGGCTTGGAGATCGCCCAACGCGTCGTCGACACCCTCCGCGGCGGCGCGGGCTCAACGGAATCCAGTTGAAGCGGGCATTTCCGCTAGATAGAATCGTCCTGTGTGAGATCGGCTCACGCACAGTTCCCTAGAAAGCTCTTTCATGAACGATAATAATCAGAACTTCCAGCCTGACGACGACCAGCGCCGACGCAACCGCAACTTCCGGACCATCCTCCTGTTGATCCTGGCCGTGGTCTTCGCGGTGGTCATCTTCCAGTCGCTCAACCAGGAACCGGCCGGCGAGAAGATCGCCTACAGCACGTTCAAGCAACAGGTGAACGACGGCCGTGTGGCGTCGGTCACCCGGTCCGGATCGACGCTGAAGGGCACATACGAAAGCGGCGACGAGTTCACCACGCAGGCCTGGCCGAACGACGAACAGCTCATCGAGCTCCTGGAGGCGAACAACGTCGAGTACGACGTGGAGCCGCAGCAGGACTACTCCATGATCTGGACGGCGCTGTTCTGGGTCGGGCCGCTGTTGTTGCTCATCGGATTCTGGTACTTCATGTTCCGCCGCATGCAGGGCGAGGGCAACAGCGCCCTGTCGTTCGGCAAGAGCCAGGCCAAGCTCTACACCAAAGAACAGTCCAACGTGACGTTCGACGACGTCGCCGGCATCGACGAGGTCCGCGAGGAGGTCCAAGAGATCGTGGAGTACCTCCGCGATCCCCAGAAGTTCGTCCGGATCGGCGCCCAAATCCCGCGCGGCGTGTTGATGGTCGGCGCCCCCGGTACGGGCAAGACGCTGCTCGGCCGCGCCATCGCGGGCGAGAGCGACGCCACGTTCTTCTCCATCTCGGGCTCGGACTTCGTGGAGATGTTCGTCGGCGTGGGCGCCTCCCGCGTGCGGGATTTGTTCAAGCGCGCCAAAGAGGAGTCCAAGGGCGAGACCGGCGCGATCATCTTCATCGACGAGATCGACGCCGTCGGCCGCAAGCGCGGCGCCGGCATCGGCGGGGGCCACGACGAGCGCGAGCAGACGCTCAATCAGCTATTGAGCGAGATGGACGGGTTCGAGCCGAACGAGCACGTCATCATCCTGGCCGCCACCAACCGCCCCGACGTTCTGGACCCCGCGCTCCTGCGGCCCGGGCGTTTTGATCGCAAGATCACCGTGCCGCCGCCCGACATTCGCGGCCGCGAGATGATCCTGAAGGTCCACGCCAAGGAGCGGCGCCTGGGCGAGGACGTCGACCTCGAGACGTTGGCCCGGCAGACGCCCGGCTTCGTGGGCGCCGACTTGGAGAACCTCTGTAATGAGGCGGCGCTCATGGCCGCCCGGCGCGGCAAGAACACCATCGAGATGGCCGACTTCGAGGACGCCATCGACCGCGTCATCGCCGGCATCGAGCGCAAGGGCCACGTCATCAACGCCGACGAGAAGGAACGCATCGCCTACCACGAGTCCGGCCATGCGCTCGTGGGCAGGCTCATCCCCAAGGGCGACCCGGTCCATCGCATCTCCATCGTCGCCCGCGGGCAGGCGCTGGGCTACACGCTCCAGTTCCCCTTGGAGGACAAGTACCTCTACTCCAAGGACGAGCTCCTCGATCGACTGACGAGCATCCTCGGCGGCCGCGCGGCCGAGCTGATCGTGTTCAACGAGCTGACCACCGGCGCCCAGGACGACCTCAAGAAGGCCACCGAGATCGCCAAGCGCATGGTGATGAGCTACGGCATGAGCGATCGCATCGGCCCCATCACCCTCGGCCGCGAGGACGGCAACGTCTTCCTCGGGCAGGATTTGGCCCTCAATCGGGAGTACAGCGAGCAGATGAGCTCGCTGGTCGACGAGGAGATCAAGGCCATCGTCGAGTCCTCCGCCCGACGGGCGTACGATCTCCTGGAGGCCAACCGCGACGTGCTCTCGGCGTTGGCCAATCGGTTGCTCGACGTGGAGGTCGTGGAGGGCGCCGAACTGGACAAGCTCCTGGACGAGTTCGGCGTCGAAACGGCCGAAGGGCCATCCGAGGACTCCGGCTCGCCCTCGTCCTGAGCGAGGCCATCGCCCAACCATAACGTTGAAACGTTGATGGGCAACGCGACATGAAGCGCATTGCGCTGCTCGGCTCGACGGGATCCATCGGCACACAGACGCTGGAGGTCATCCGCGAACTCAACGCCGCGGAGCCGAGCTTCGACGTTGTCGCGCTTGCTGCGGGGCAGAACCTCCCGCGCCTCGGTGAACAGATAAGGGCGTTCCGCCCCTCGAGGGTCAACGTCGCCCGCGAGGCCGACGCCGCACGGCTGCGACGCCAGCTCGATCCCGACCTTGCCAACATCGCGATCACGGCGGGCTCGGACGGGCTCGAGGCGCTCGCGCGCGAGGCCGAAGCCGACTTGGTCGTCAACGGGCTCGTCGGGGCCATCGGGCTGCGACCGACCCTTGCAGCTCTGGAAGCCAACGTCGACCTGGCGCTGGCCAACAAGGAGTCCCTCGTGATCGGCGGCCCGCTCGTTCGGCGGGCCCAGGATGACTCCCAGGCCCGGCTGATCCCGATCGACAGCGAGCACAGCGCGCTGTTCCAGCTTCTCGAGGGCGTCCCGCGCGAGGACGTGGCGGAGCTTGTCCTCACGGCCTCGGGCGGGGCGCTGCGCGACGTCCCCCTCGATGCGCTCGCGGACGTGACCCCCGACGACGTGCTGAGCCACCCCACTTGGGACATGGGCGCCCGCGTCACCGTCGACTCGGCCACGCTCGTCAACAAGGCCCTCGAGGTCATCGAGGCCCACTGGCTGTTCGGCTGGCCCTACGAGCGGATCGACGCGGTGATCCATCCGCAGAGCGTCGTGCACGGCATGCTCGAGCTCGTGGACGGCGGCGTGCGCGCGGCGCTCAGCCCGCCGGACATGCGCGAGCCGATCCAGTACGCGCTGACCCACCCCGAGCGCCGAGCGCGCTCCGCAGACGAGGCGTCCGGCCGTGCACGAACACTGGAGTTTCGCGAGCTCGACGCCGCCCGCTATCCGGCCTTCGCGACCGTCGTCGCGGCTGGTCGAGAGGGCGGCACGGCCCCGACCGTGGCCAACGCCGCCGACGAGGTGCTCGTCGAGCGGTTCCTGAATGGCGAGATTCCGTTCGGCCAAATTGCCACCGGCTTAACTGAGGTGATCGACGCCCATGATGCTCGTGCTGTTGCCGACCTGGACGACCTGTGGCAAGCCGATCGTTGGGCCCGCGAGCGGGCGCAGGAACTTCCCCCCGCGTCCCCGATCCACGGCTAGCCACACGGCTAGCCATGTCGATCGCGACGGGCCCCGTCGGGCGGTCGTTGAGCAGAACACCGGGCCAGCTCTCCATCGCCCCGTTGAGGGGGCGCGTTCCGCGCATAGCACAGCCTTGACGGCCTGCTCCGCGACGCGCATAATGCGGGTGTCACCATGACTCGACGCGTCTTTGCCGTCCTCAGCATCCTCGTCCTGCTCGGCTTCGCCGCATGGGCCGTCGACGCCTACGACACGGAGTGGCGACGTTGGCAACGCGCCTACTTCACCGAACTCGAAGCCCGCGAGGACGGGTCGGTCTCTCCTGCGGACCGGCTCAGCGTCGAAAACCAGATCAATCTCAATACGTCCAAGATCGTCACCGACGACGGCCGCACGGCCGACATGTGCATGGCCTGCCACGTCAACCAGGGCGTGTCCGGCTTCGAAGAGCCGCCGCTGCGCGATCAGAACGCGCTGCACGAGGAGGTCTTCGTCCTCGACGAGATGCCCTTCGGCGAGGTCGGCTGCACGGCCTGCCACGGGGGCGAATCCCAGGCGCTCAACAGCGAGCGCGCCCACGAGTACATGCGCGATCGCTACGACGACATCTACCTGGAAAGCGTGGAGGAGCTGCGCTCGCCGGATCAGATGACCCGCCAAGAGGGCATTGAGCGCATTCGCTGGATGACCGGCAACGACTTCGGCTTCGTCTTCAGCGATCCCGTCGAACAGCGCGAGGCGGCCATCGAGCGGGCCATGGACTGGTGGCGCCGTCACAAGGACACGTTCCTCATCGAGGACAACGGCACGCGCGCATCCCCGTTCATCCCGGACAACCCCCAGTCCGAGCGGATCGAGGAGTTGACCCACGTGACGCCGCGGGGCGAGCCGCTGGAGTTCATCGGCTCCCGGACGTGCGTCAGTTGCCACAGCAACTCGAACCCGAACGGCGCGCCCTACATCCCCGACTCCAACGTGGCTCACGTGGAGCGCTGGTACCAGGACGCCTACAAGTCGTCACAGAACCCGGAGACGTATCTGCTGAACCATCCCTGGTTGGCCGAGGTGCTCATCACCCAGACGGTCGAGGACCCGCAGCGCCAGGACGAGTTGATCGCGCTGGCGCGCGAGGCCCGCTCCACGGGCGAGATGCCCGAGCCCCAGCAGATGGATGAGATCACGAATCAAATGGAGTCCATGGACGTCTCCTGCGAGGCCTGCCACGGGCCGGGCAGCCAGTACTCTCGCCTCATGCAGAAGGGCTTGTCCATGCACTACGAGGGCGAGACCTCCGCCGCGTCCAACCTGCTGCAGCGGGCCGGCATGATCGGGCGCTCCAACGCGCGCAAGAACGTGCAGGATCCGCAAATCTGGTCGCTCATTTCGCAGCTGACACAGGAGTCTTCCGACAACGTCCAGACGCCGTCGCTGCAGAGGCCTTAGGCGTCGCCCAGTGGGCCGCCTGGAGCCGTTCGGGCTCAGTGCCCATCGCCCGTCCATCCCTTCCCGTCCCGTTCGAGGCGTGGGGTCGCTGTGCCCCGCCCATGGGCCGTTGACATGGCAGAGGGGGCCGTCTAAAATCCAAACCAGACTCGATTGGTCAACGAAAGGGATACCGCATGAAGATCACCCGCAAGAGCGACTACGGCTTGCGCGCGATGGTGGAACTGGCCAAGCGCTACGAGGACGGCCCGATCCCGATCACCGAGGTTGCCTCGGCGCAACGCGTCCCGGACTCGTTTACGGAGAAGATCATGCAGGAGCTGAAGGGCGAGGGCCTGATCCGGGCCGTTCAGGGCCGCGGCGGCGGCTACACGCTGGCCCAGACGCCCGAGGCGATCTCCGTGAAGGCGATCGTGGAGGCGCTGGAGGGGCCGGTGGCGCTGGTGTCCTGTCTCGATCCCGATCTGGAGTGCCAGATCGAGGACGGATGCCCGACGAGCGGCTTCTGGGCGTTGATCAACGAGCGATTCGCCGAGGTGCTCGGCCAGACCGCGCTGGCGGACCTGTTGAGCGACGACGGCGACACCCCGGCGGCTGAGACCGAATTGGAGGAGAGTGTGCCGCGTTGAGCGACCTATCGGAGAACATTCGCAACGCCCTACAAGCCATTCAACTGCCCAAAGTCGACCAGGGCCTCGTCGACGCCGGCATGGTCGAGAAGGTCGACGTCGAGGGCGAGACAGCCCATGTCTTGCTCCACTTCAAGCCGGCCTACGCGTCCAAGTCGCAGCTGCGCCAATGGGTGACCGACGCCGTCGGCGCGCTTGAGGGCGTCAGCGAGGTCGAGGTCGAGTTCGCCTCCCAGACCCAAGACCAAGGCCAAGCCGCGTCGGCCCAGCAACAGCAGCCATCGGGCGGCCAACAGGCCCAGGCGGCTGCGGGAAGCCAACAGGGCCAGACCGTGCCGCCCGGGGAACGGACGGCGCGCGGCATTGAACTTCCGGATGTTCGAGAACGGATCGCCGTATTCAGTGGAAAAGGCGGCGTCGGCAAGAGCACCGTCAGCCTCAACATTGCGGTGGCGCTGGCCCAACAGGGCCTGGAGATCGGGCTCTTCGACGCCGACGTCCACGGCCCGAACCTGCCCAGTCTCCTGGGGATCCGCGGCCAGCCGATGCTGGAGGACGGCCTGATCGCGCCCCCGGAGAAGTTCGGGATCAAGATGATCTCGCTCGGGCTGCTGGTCGAGGCCGAGGAGGCGCTGATCTGGCGCGGCCCCATGATCACCAAGGCGATTGACGAGCTGCTGGACGGAACGAACTGGGGCGAGCTGGACGCGATGATCATCGACCTGCCGCCCGGCACGGGCGACGCCCAACTCGGCTTGGCCCAAGATCTGGAACTGACGGGCTCGATCGGCGTGACGACGCCGCAGGAGGTGTCGCTCGTTGACATGCGCCGCGGCATCACGACGTTCGAGCGCTTGGAAGTGCCGCTGTGGGGCCTGGTGGAGAACATGAGCGGCTTCGTCTGTCCCCACTGCGGCGAGCACAGCGACATCTTCGGCACCGGCGGCGGCGTCGAGGAAGCCGAGCGACGCGGCGTCCCCTGCCTGGGCCAGATTCCGCTCGATCCGGCCATCCGCGAGGCCGAGGACCAACAGTCGCCGGTGATGATCGGCTCGCCCGACTCGCCCGCGGCGCAGGAGTACGCCAAGATCGCCGACGCCATGGCCGAGCGCATCGGCCAGTCGGTCGGCCAATCTTAACCACAAGGGAGGACCCCACGATGAGCGACGCCACAGCGGAAATGACGGTTGACGGCGTCCGCGAGTGCATCCGCGAGAACGTCCTGGACCCCGAGCTCGGCATCAACGTCGTCGACCTCGGGCTGCTCTACGACGTCGAGCTCCGCAACGACGGCAGCGTCTATCTCGAGATGACGCTCACCACGATGGGCTGCCCGCTCTACGATCTGATCGAGCAGGAAGCGCAGCGAGCGCTCAAGGGCCACTACGGCGACGAGGTCACGGTCGACGTCGAGTTCGTCTTCGACCCCCCGTGGAACCCGGAGATGATGAGCGAGGACGCCAAGATGGAGCTTGGCTTTTTCTGATTCCTCCATCCAGCGGGTGCTGTAGGTGATGTAGGGGCGAACCTCCGCGTTCGCCCCGTTATTCTCCCCCACATTCGATCCCCAATCGGGGCAGACAACAAGGTCGGCCCCGACGGCCAGACGGGGAAGGCGATCGCATGACCGCTTGCGTCTACTGCGGCGATGACAAGGGCAAACGGGAGTGCCCCGCGCTCGGCGGGCTCATCTCGCCATCCTGCTGCGGCGAACATCGCGGCGTCCGGATCGATTGCCCGCCCGACTGCCGGCACTACGTCAAGAACGAGCGGTATCAGCGCGAGCGGCTCGCGCCCGACTTCCACGACGTCTGGCTGCAGCGCACCATGCCCTTTTACCAGAACGGGCAGACCGCAGCGCTCGACTTCGTCGTTGTGCTGGCAAGTTCGCTCTATCACTACTTCCGCCACGAAACCCGCGGCACGGACGATGACATCGTCGACGCGCTCGAGCACGTCAAGCGCCAGTTGAGCCCCATCCAAGTGATCGAGGCCCCCGGCACGCGGCTCGGCCAGCACCTCTGGCAGACCGTGGAGCGCTACCAACAACAGAGCCAAGGCATCGGCGAGGATGAGGGCCAAGCCGTGGCGGACGCGCTCATCGAGGCGGTCCAGGCCTTGGCCAACGACGACAATCCGCGCGACGGGTTGCACGGGCTCCTGGGCCACGTGGAGCACTACATCGGCGTTCCCGACGACGATCCGTCGGAGCCGGGCGAAAGCGACGTTCAGGCGTCGCGGATCTTCAGACCGGACGCTTGAAGGGTTTGGCGCACCGACGGCATCGCCAGCGCCAGCCCACCGTAGGTGACGATCCCGACGACGAGCCCCGTCCCCGCCCGGATCGCGTCCCCGAGCTCGGCCCCCGCTAGCGCCGTGTCGATGCCGTACACGGCGCCGCCCATGCACCCCGCTGCCCAGGCCAGCTTGGCGCCATCGGCCAGGATCGAGCCCGTCAACGGCGCGCGGAGTCGGCGGGCGAGGATCGCCAGCGAGAGCCCCACTTGGACCGTCCCCGCGATGGCGGTGGCCAGCGCGAGTCCGCCGACGCCCAACGGCCCGATCAACGCGAGATCCAGACCGATGTTGACCGCCACGGCGACGCTGGAGATGCCCATGGGCGTCTTCGTGTCGCCCAGCGCGTAGAACGCCCGCGTGACGAGGTACGTCATGCCGTAGCCGAGAATTCCCAACGACAGCCAGCGCAGCACGCCCAGTGTGCGGGCGCTGTCATCGACGGTAAACGCCCCGTGCTCGAACAACACCCCGACGATCGGGCCGCCAAGCACGAGCAATCCGACGGTGGCGGGCACCAGGACGAGGGTCGCCAAGCGGAGCCCGGTCTGAAGCGTTTCGACGAACTGCGCCCGAGATGACGGCTCGGCCAGTCGGCTCAGCCGCGGCAACAGCGCCGTGGCCACGGCCACCGCGAAGACGCCGAGCGGCAGTTGGAACAGCCGGACGCCGTACTGCAACGACGCGATGGAGCCGTCCGCCAACCTCGACGCCAGCTTGTTGTCCACCAGCACGTTGAGCTCGACGACGATCAGCCCCAGGACCGTCGGCCCCATGAGGACGAACAGCCGCTTAAGGTCCTCGTCGTTCAGCCAAAGTCGCAAATGGAAATCGAGACGGCCGCGCAGGAACGGCAGCTGGAAGCCGAGCATCCCGAGTCCTCCGAGCAGCACGCCCCACGCCAGCCCCATCACGGGCGGTTCGACGTAGGGGGCGATCGCGACGGCCCCCAGGATCAAGCCGACGTTGAACAGGACGGGCGCGAACGCCGGCGCAAAGAAGTGGTCGTGGCTGTTGAGAACGCCCATGACGAGCGCGGCCAACCCGACCAACATGATGAAGGGGAACGTCCAGCGGGTGAGCTCGGCGGCGAGCGCCTGCTTGGTCGGGTCGAAGCCGTCGGCCAGAAGCGACACCAGAGCAGGCGCTCCCCATATCCCGGCGATCACAATGATCGGAAACCCCAGGATCGCCACGGTGCCGACGGTGCTGGCGAATCGGGATGCCCGCTCGGGATCGCCCGCCCGGAGCGAGGCATAGATGGGGACGAACGCGCTGCTGAGCGCCCCTTCGGCCAAGAGCTTCCTCAGCAGGTGCGGGATGAGGAACGCGATGATGAACGCGTCGTAGGCGGCGCTCGCGCCGAATTGGTGGGCGATGGCGACTTCGCGGCCGAGGCCGAGTACCCGGCTCGCCAGCGTCGCGAGCGCGATCACCGACGCGGCCCGCAGGAGCCCGGACATTTTGCAACGCCAGCTTAGCGGGGTTGGAGAACGAGCGCGACAGGGACATCACGACGGCCGCCGGCGGTGCGCCACCCCACGCCCTGGCGGACGACGAGCCCGCTGGAGCCGCCCCCGTCCAGCGCCAGGGCGTCCTCGGCGCCCATGGCGAGCAGTTCCCCGGCCAAGGAACGCAGATCAAGGCCGGCGGAGCCGCGGCCCCGTTGGGCGAGGACGAACGCCAACCGCCCGTCGCTCAGCCGGGCCACGGCGCTGCGGGCGGCCCGCTTGGTGCGAAAGCCCCCATCGAAGCCCTCGTCGAACGACACGAACGCGCCGTCTTGAATGAGGGTCGGTCCGGCCTGGAGCGCGTCGCGCATCAGATGACGCTCCGGGTCCATGCGGTAGTCGAGTTCCACGGGCTCGGCGGGCAACAGCTCGTCCAACCGATCGACGGCGTCGCCCGTGGCCACGATGAGCCGCTCGTCCCGATCGATGGAGTGGACGTCGGTGCCGATCCGCCTGACGCGCCCGTCGCGCACGAGCGCCGTGCGCATGTCATCTCGAACGGAGCCCATCGGCCCGCGATACCGGGGCGTGTAGACGACCAGGCCATCGGCCAACAGCGGCTCGTTGACCCCGTCCACGGGAACGTTGCCCTCAGCCGCCTTGAGGATCAGCTCGATTTGGGGATTCAGAAAGTGGAGGCGGCCGAAGAAGCCGATCCCGAGCATGCCGCGCGTGCCGTGGGGCGTGCTGAGCGGTCGCCTGTCGTCGAGGAGAAACCCGACGGGCAGCGACGATTCCGGATCGAAGAAGTTGGCGTTGATGGCCGCAAGCGCGTCGGCCCGCCTCGTCATGGGCAACAAGCCCTCGGTCGTTCCCAGCCCCCGACGGGCAGTCGCAACTGCGGGCTCGACGCGGTCGGGGTCGACGAGGAGCCGATGGAACGTCACCGGGCGACCGTCGACCCGCGTCGACAGCTCTTGATACGTGGCGCCCCAGCCGAGATCGCTCTGCGCAACCGAGGCCGTCGACGGTCCGGGGATCAGGCACAGCGCCACGAGCACCCCGAACGTCAGGACGGCCCCGCGCGCGCTCATTTGACCTCTTCTTCGACCTCTTCCGCGATCGCTTCGGCCTCTTCCTCGTCGACGGTCTCGGGCTCCTCCGGCTCGGGCATGGGGGCTGCCTCGCCCTCGGCGACGACGTGCAGCGTCACCGCGGCGGTGATGTCCATATAGAGGTTGATCGTGGCGTGGTACTCGCCCGGCGTTTCGATGTGCTCGTGCATCTCCACACGGCCGGCTTCCAGTTCGGTGCCGAACTGCTCGTTGAGCTCCTTGGCGATGTCGCCGGGCTGGACGGAGCTGTAGAGCGTGCCCTGATCGTTGGTGCGCCGCTCGAACACGAACGTCTGGCCGTCGAGCTGGCCTTGGAGGTCTTGGGCCCGCTCCTTGCGCGCCTTCAGCTCCTCCATCCGCGCTTCGCGGACGCTCTTGTAGCGCTCCACGTTGTGAGGGGTCGGCTGCACGGCCACCCCCTGCGGCATGAGATAGTTCCGGGCGTAGCCGGGCGCGACGTCGACGACGTCGCCGGGCTCGCCGAGCTTATCGACCGTTCGCGTCAACAACACTTCCATGGTCGCTCCTTTCTACGCTAGCAAGGTTCGTCCATGGCCCGAAGGCCAACCGTCCATTCTACAGGTCAGCTTTGCTCTCGACTTTGCCGTGGGCGAAGTCGACGAACTCGTCCAGCGACTGCGCGCCGAGGTCCTCCTCCGTGCGCAGCCGAAGCGAGACCTGCTCGTTCTCCGCCTCGCGGTCGCCCACGACAAGCATGTAGGGGATTTTCTTCATCTGCGCGTCCCGGACGCGGTAGCTGAGCGTCTTATGATCGGAATAGTTCAGCTCCGCCCGCAGGCCTTCGGATTCGAGGCGCTCCAACACCCGGTTGGCGTAGTCGACGTGGCGCTCGGCGATGGGAAGCACCGACACTTGGACGGGCGCGAGCCAGACGGGGAACGCGCCGGCGCAGTGTTCCAAATACACCCCGAAGAAGCGCTCGATCGAGCCCAAGAGCGCCCGGTGGACCATGTACGGGCGATGCTCTCGCCCGTCCTCGCCGACGTAGTGAATGTCGAAGCGCTCGGGGAGATTGAAGTCGAACTGGATCGTCGACAGCTGCCACGGGCGGTCGAGGGCGTCCTTCACGTAGATGTCGATCTTCGGCCCGTAGAACGCGCCGTCGCCCTCGAAGACTTCATACGGGAGCCCGCTGCGCTCCAGCGCGGCCTCCAGAGCTTGCTCCGAGTCGTCCCAGTCGGATTCGTCGCCGACTCGCTCCTCGGGGCGCGTGCTCAGATAGAGCTGGAACTGCTTGAAGCCGAAGTCCTTCAGGAGATCGACGCTGAAGTTGATCACGCGGTCGATCTCGGCCGGCATCTGATCGGGCCGACAGAACAGGTGCGCGTCGTCCTGGGTGAACCCGCGCACGCGCGTCAGCCCGTGCAGCACGCCGCTGCGCTCGAAGCGATAGACCGTCCCCCACTCGGCGAATCTTAAGGGCAGATCGCGGTAGGAGCGCGTCTGGCTCCGGAAAATTTCAATATGGAAGGGGCAGTTCATCGGCTTGAGATAGTACTTCTGCCCCTCGATATCCACGGGCGCGTACATGTTGTCCGTATAGAAGTCGAGGTGGCCGCTCTTCTCCCACAGGTCCGCACGGCCGATGTGGGGCGTGTAGACGAAATCGTACTTGCCCTCCAGGTGGACCGTCTTGCAGTAGTCCTCGACGAGGTGCCGCACGAGCGCGCCCTTCGGGTGCCAGAGCACCAAGCCGCCGCCGACCGAGTCCGACTTCGTGCTGAACAGATCCAGTTCGCGACCGAGCCGACGATGATCGCGCTTGGCGGCCTCCTCGCGACGCTTGAGGAACGCCTCAAGATCCTCTTGCTTGTAGAACGCCGTGCCGTAGATGCGCTGCAGCATCTTGTTCGCTTCGTCGCCGCGCCAGTACGCCCCCGCATTGTCAAGAATCTTAAAGTGCTTGACTTGGCCCGTGTGTTTGGCGTGCGGGCCGCGACAGAGATCGACGAACTCCCCGTCTTGATAGAACGAGACCGTGTCGTCCTCCTCGAGGTCCTCAAGAATCTCCAGCTTGTAGGGCTCATCCAGCTCCTCCAGCTTCTTGCGCGCCTCGTCGCGGGGCAGCTCGAAGCGCCGGAACTGATGCTTCTCTTTGATGACCGTCTGCATCTCCTCGGCGATGCGCTCCAGGTCCTCGGGCGTGAACGGCTCGGCGACGTCGAAGTCGTAATAGAAGCCCTCTTCGATGGGCGGGCCGATCGCCAGCTTGGCGTCGGGATAGAGCCGCTTCACGGCCTGGGCCAGGACGTGGGCCATGCTGTGGCGATAGAGCCATTTCGCATCGTCGTCCTCGAGCGTCAGGAGCTGGAGCTCGCGATCCTCGTCCTCGGGCAACCGATACGTCAGATCGACGATCGTCCCGTTGAACTTGGCCCCGACGACTTGCCCCTTGAGGTCGGGGTCTTCGTCCGAGAGGACTTTGCCGAGCGGCTCGCCGGGCGCATGAACGTCAAGCCTGTGACCGTCAGGCGTCACCAGCTGCATGAGGGATCACCTTGGATGGACCGGCGGACCGGGAGGACCTTACCATTT
>CAZMNF010000040.1:0-17426 GCA_964567595.1 uncultured Thermotogae bacterium
TGCCGCTTCTGCCCCGGCTACGGCGACTGGGACACGCGCGAGCAGCACAAGCTCTTCTCGGTGCTGGATGGCGACCCGATCGGCGTGGAGCTCGCGCCGAGCGGCATGATGCACCCGCGCAAGTCCTACGCCGGCGTCGTTCCGGTGGGCCCGAACGTCGAGGAGATAAGTCACTATGCCCGAGTCAGCGACCACTGACGTCCATCGGGTGACGGTCTATCCCCAACGAGCGGATCTCCCCGATCGGCTCGAGGTCGAGTCGGGCCGGAACCTCTTTTTCCATCTCACCCGTCAAGGCTACGCCATCGCGAGCGCCTGTGGCGGCGTCGGGACCTGTGGCAAATGCGCCCTGCTGCTCCATGAGGGGGACAAACCGCCGACCGAGCCGGAGTGGGTCCATCTCACGAAGGACGAATTGGATGCGGGCTGGCGACTCTCGTGCCAACAACGCGTCGATCGCGATCTCACCGTGACGACGCCCGTCTACGACGAGACGATGCAAGCCAAAGAACAGCTCGCGCACCAGCTGCACATCGACCTTGACCCCGGTATCACGAAGACATGCCTCCAATTGACTCCCCCCGGTCGGGAGGACCAACGCCCCGACACCACTCGGCTCGCGGATGCCTTGGGCATCGACGACCTGACGTTCTCGCTGCCGGCGTTGCAAGAGCTGCCCGATGCGCTGCGAGCAGATGACTTCCGTGTCACGGTCATGCTGGACCACGACCGGGTGGTGGACATCGAACCCGGCGATACCTCCGCCGAGATCTACGGCCTCGCCGTCGACATCGGCACGACGACGCTGGCCGGGTATCTGCTCAACCTCCAGACGGGCGAGGAACTGGCCATCCGCTCGCGCATGAACCCACAGCAGCGCCTGGGCGCCGACGTCATTACTCGCATCAAGCAGGTCCATGACCGCGGCAAGGCGGGCCTGACCGAGCTGAAAGATGCCGTGGTAGAAGGGATCAACTCGCTCGTCAAGCGCGTCTGCGAGGCCGCTCGGATCGAGCCATCGCAGATCGCCAAGGCCACGGTCGTGGGAAACCCGACGATGCTCCATCTGTTGACGGGCATTCCGCCGTCCTTCATCGACCACAGCCCCTACACGCCCGTGCTCCAAGAGGGACTGGCATTCCCCGCCGCCCAGCTCGAGATCGACGCCAATCCGGAAGCCCGCGTCCATGTCTTTCCGGGCATCTCGGGCTACGTCGGCGGCGACATCACGGCCGGCGTGCTCTTTGCAGGCCTCCATCGCGATGACCGACTGAGCCTCTTCGTCGACATCGGCACCAACGCCGAGATCGTCCTTGGCAACCGGGACGACCTCCTCGCCTGCTCCACGCCCGCGGGGCCCGCGTTTGAAGGGGCGCGGATCAAGCACGGCATGAGCGCCACGCCCGGCGCGATCACCTACGCTCGGTTCGACCCGAACCGCGACGACGTCCAGCTGGAAGTCATCAGCGGCGTCCCGCCCCGCGGGATCTGTGGCTCAGGATTGATTGACCTGGTCGCCGAGCTTCTGAAGGTCGGCGCCATTGACGACAAGGGGACGCTACGCCCCGACGGCGACTCGCCCTATGCGGCCCGCATTCAGAATGCGGACAACGGCCAACCCGAGTTCCTCGTGGCCGCCGAGCCCGAGCCGATCGTGTTGAGCCAGCAGGACATTCGGGAGCTGCAACTGGCCAAGGGCGCCATTCGCGCCGGCGTCGAGGTGGCGCTTGGCGAGCTGGATGCGACGCCCGAGGACGTCGACGTCGTCTATCTCGCCGGGGCGTTCGGCAACTACGTCCGGCGCGAGAGCGTCCTCCGCCTCGGCATGCTGCCCCCGTTGCCCGTCGGCGCGATCAAGCCGCTCGGCAACGCCGCCGGCCAGGGCGCCAAGCTCGCGCTGCTCAACCGCGGTCAGTGGGACGATGTCGGGGAGTTGGCCCGCAGCGTGCGTTACTTGGAGCTTTCATATCATCCGGACTTCAGTGACACGTTCATGCAGAGCATGCTGTTTCCCGACGCGTCCACCGCGTCATCGGCCGACATGATGGCCGGCCACCCGAAGGGAGGAGCCTATGAGCCACGCAGCCAAACGTGAGAACGTCCTGTTCCGATTGATCGGTTGGGTCGAGCGCGTCATCAAGGGAGCGCTGTTCAACTTTGACGAGTGCGGCCAGTGCATCCTGAAGGACAACGGCCTCGTCTGCCCGATGGGATGTCCCAAGAACCTCCGCAATGGCCCTTGCGGCGGCGTGCGCCAGAACGGGCACTGCGAGGTCTATCCGGACATGGCGTGTGTCTGGTATGCCGGCATTACCAGCACGAAGCGCCGTCCGTACCTCATGGACGATCGGGTCCCGCGATGGTGGATGAAGACGGGGCTGTTCTTAAGAAGTCAGGCCAAGATCCAGCCGCCGGTCGACTGGCGCATGCACGGCACCTCCTCCTGGGTCAACCACGCGATCAAGAAGAATGATCGCTTCCTCTTTCTGGCGGAGGCGGAGGGCCTGGAGGCGTACGCGTGGCACATGGAAAACGAGGAGGTGGACTGAGCGATGAGCGAGCCGGACGGCCAGCCGACCGATCCGCCCACGGGGCCGTTCAGTCATCTTCAACAGGTCCTGGACAGCGGGCAATTTGCGATCGCCGCCGAGCTCGGCCCTCCCAAAAGCGCCAAACGCGGCGTCATCGAGCGCAAGGCGGACATGCTGGGCGACTGGGCCGACGCCATCAACGTGACGGACAACCAGACAGCGGCATCTCGGATGAGCAGCATGGCGGCCTGCTCGATTCTGGTCGACAAGGGCATCGACGCGGTCTTCCAGATCACCGCCCGCGACCGGAACCGACTGGCCATTCAGAATGACGTCATGGGGGCATCCGCCCTGGGCATCCGCAACGTGCTTTGTCTCACGGGCGACGACATTTCTCTGGGGAATCATCCGGGTGCCAAGCGCGTCCACGATCTCGGGTCCATCGAGATGATCCAAGCGGTGCAGCGCATGCGCGACGAACGGAAGTTCATCTCCAACGACGACCTGACGGGCGATGGCCCGCCGATGTTCGTCGGCGCGGCGTCGAATCCCTTTGCGCCCCCGCACGACTTTCGCCCCACTCGTTTGGCCAAGAAGGCCCGCGCCGGGGCCCAGTTCATCCAGACCCAGTGCGTGTTCGACCTGGAGCGGTTCAAGGCGTTCATGGCCGACGTGCGCGAGATGGGGCTGCACGAGCAGGTCCACATCATGCCCGGGATCATGCCCGTCAAGAAGCCGGGCATCATGAAGTTCATGGCCGAAAACGTGCCGGGCATGATGATTCCCGACGAGCTGATCACGCGCATGGACTCGGCCTCGGACCCGGAGGAAGAAGGCGTCCAGATCGCCGTGGAGACGATCGAGGCGTTGCGCGAGATCGAGGGCGTCCACGGCGTCCACATCATGGCGTTCATGTGGGAGAAGATCGTTCCCGAGATCGTCCAGCGAGCCAACCTACGCGAGGAACCCGTCACATAGAGAGAGAGGGAGGACCCAATGAGCATGCCGAGCGACCTCCAGATCGCCCAAGCGGCCGAGGTCCAACACATCGACGAGATTGCCAAACGAGCGGAGATCCAGCAGGACGAACTGGAACCCTACGGCAAAACGAAGGCGAAGGTCCGCACCAGCATCCTGGACCGGCTGGCCAACGAGCCCGACGGCAAATACATCGACGTCACGGCCATTACGCCCACGCCGCTCGGCGAGGGCAAGACGGTCACGACGGTCGGGCTCTCCCAAGGGATGCACCACATCGGCAAGGATGTCTTTGCCTGCATCCGGCAGCCGTCGCAGGGCCCGACGTTCGGCCTCAAGGGCGGCGCCGCGGGCGGCGGGTATTCGCAGGTCATCCCCATGGAGGACTTCAACCTCCACCTGACGGGCGACATCCACGCGGTGAGCGCCGCCCACAACCTGCTGTCCGCGGCCATTGACGCCCGGATGATGCACGAGCGCAACTACGGTCAGAAGCGCTGGGAGGAGCGCGGCCTCAAGTATCTGAACATCAACCCCTACAGCATCACCTGGAACCGCGTCGTCGACGTCAACGACCGCGCGCTGCGCAACGTCGTCGTCGGCCTCGGGTCGCGCGGCGACGGCTATCCGCGCGAATCCGGCTACGACATCGCGGTTGCCTCGGAGGTCATGGCGATCTTGGCCTTGGCCACCGACCTGCAGGACCTGCGCCGCCGCATGGGCGAGATCACCGTCGGCACCGACTGGTCCGGCAATCCCATCACCGCAGAAGATTTGGGCGTTGCGGGCGCCATGACGGTCCTGATGAAGGAGACGATCAAGCCGAACCTGATGCAGACGCTCGAGGGGAACCCGGCGTTCGTCCACGCCGGCCCGTTCGCCAACATCGCCCACGGCAACAGCTCCATCATCGCCGACCAGGTGGCGATGAAGCTTTCCGACTACGTCGTCACGGAGTCCGGCTTCGGCGCCGACTGCGGCATGGAGAAGTTTTTCAATATCAAGTGCCGCTACTCGGAACGTGTGCCCGACTGTGTCGTCATGGTCGCCACCGTTCGCGGCCTCAAGGTCCACGGCGGCGGCCCCAAGGTCACCCCCGGACGCGAGCTCGATCCGGCCTACACGGAAGAGAACCTCGACCTGTTGGAGAAGGGGCTCGTCAACCTCGAAGCCAACGTCCGAAACGCCCAGCAGTTCGGCATCCCCGTCGTGGTCGCCGTTAACCGCTTCCCGACCGACACCGACGCCGAAGTGGAACGTGTCAAGCAGGCCGCCGAGGCGTTCGGCGCCGAGGCGGGCGTGGAATCCAACGTCTTCACCCACGGCGGGCCCGGCGGAGCTGATCTGGCGGAAGCCGTGGTCGAGGCCACGGAGAAGCCGGCCAACTTCGAGTTCCTCTACCCGCTCGAGGCGAGCATCAAGGAGAAGATCGAGACGATCGCCACCCACATCTACGGGGCCGACGGCGTCGACTACAGCGGCGACGCCGAGGACAAGGTCAAGCTCTACACCGATCTCGGCTACGACAACCTGCCCATCTGTATGGCCAAGACGCACCTGTCGCTGTCGCACGATCCCACCATGAAGGGCGCCCCAACGGGGTGGCGTCTCCCGATCCGCGACATCCGCGCGTCGGTGGGAGCCGGCTTCCTCTATCCGCTCTGCGGCGAGATGCGCACGATGCCTGGGCTCCCGTCCAAGGCCGCGTTCCTCGACGTCGACATCGACGAGGAGGGCCGGACGCTCGGGCTCTTCTAGCCAACACCCTACGGGACGACATTCCCGAAACGATCCTCGCCCGGCGGCCCAGCGCCGTCGGGCGAGCCCCTTCACCTCTTCTTCACCCTGGATCACGATCCAAGTGCTCGTCATCAGCGGCGGGGCCGGGATCAGTTGGCTGCAGCCGTTCTACTTTGTGGTCGGGCTCGTCGAATTGGGCCTCGGACTTCGCCTGCGGGTTCGTCCCCTCGCGAACTGAACGGTCAATCTTTGTCAACGCGAATCGGTGCCAGGTAATCTGACGCCGATTCGATCGATGGTTCAAGAAGCAACGTCGACGCGTCTCTATGTCATCGTGCGCGGCGCCGTGCAAGGCGTCGGCTACCGGCCCTTCGTCTATCGGCTGGCGCACAAGCTGGGGCTGACCGGCTGGGTCAACAACTCCACCCAGGGCGTCTTCATCGAAGTTGAGGGGCCGTCAACAACCCTCGAACAGTTCCTGCGTCGTCTGAGCGATGAAAAACCGCCGGCGGCGCGAATCGCCTCCATGGATCATGAGTGGCGCGAGCCGATCGGCTACGAGGCCTTCGAGATCCACAAGAGCGACGCCTCGGGCGCGAAGACGGCGTTCGTGCTGCCAGAGCTGGCCGCATGCCAGGATTGTCTAGACGAGGTGCTCGATCCTGAGGATCGGCGCTACCGCTATCCCTTCACCAACTGCACCAACTGCGGCCCGCGTTTTTCCATCATCGAGGCGTTGCCCTACGACCGCCCCAACACGACGATGAAGGCTTTCAACATGTGTGAGCAGTGTCAAACTGAATACGAGGACCCGCTCGATCGGCGCTTCCACGCGCAGCCGAACGCCTGCCCCGACTGCGGGCCGCACCTGGAGCTGTGGGACGCCGATGGCAACCTCCAAACCTCCCATGACGATGCGCTGCTCGCCACGGTCGAAGCGCTTCGGAGCGGGGAGATCGTGGCGGTCAAGGGGCTGGGCGGCTTCCATCTCATGGTCGACGCGCGTAATCAGATGAGCGTGCGCGAACTGCGCTCTCGGAAACATCGGCCGGGGAAGCCGCTCGCCTGCATGGCGCCGTCCAGGGATGCTGTCCGCGAGCTGTGCGATGTCTCGGCCGAAGAGGCCGAGCTACTGACGTCTCCCGAAGCCCCGATCGTGCTGCTCGACAAGCGGTCCGACATCGAGATTGCGCCGTCGGTCTCGCCCGAGAACCCGACGCTCGGCGTCATGTTGCCCTATACGCCGCTCCATCATCTGTTGTTAAGAGAGTTCGACGGGCCGCTCGTCGCCACCAGCGGCAATCGGAGCGACGAGCCGATCTGCACCGACGAGCAGGAAGCCCTGGAACGATTGGGCGAGATCGCCGATCGCTTCCTCGTTCACAATCGGCCCATTGCGCGCCACGTTGACGACTCGGTCGTGCGGGTCGTGGACGGAGAGATGATGATGCTGCGCCGAGCGCGCGGCTACGCGCCGTTGCCCATCCAGCTGCCCCATGAGGTGCCGCCGACGCTGGCGGTCGGCGCTCACGTGAAGAACACCGTCGCGATCGCCATCGGCAACCAGGCTTTCGTCAGCCAGCACATCGGCGACCTGGAGACCGAAGAGGCTTACGAGGCCTTCAAGCGCGTCGTTGATGACTTCAGAACGCTCTATGACTTTGAGCCCGAGCGCGTGGTGTGTGACAAACATCCGGACTATCTGACGACGCAGTATGCCGAGTCGCTCGGGCTGCCCGTGACGCACGTGCAGCACCACGTCGCGCATGGGCTGGCCTGCATGGCCGAGCATCATCTGGAACCGCCCGTGCTCGGCGTGGCCTGGGACGGCACCGGCTACGGGGACGACGGCACGATCTGGGGCGGCGAGTTTTTGAAAATCACCGACGACGGCTACGAGCGGGTCGCGCACTTGAGAACGTTTCCCTTGCCCGGCGGAAACCAAGCCATCAAGGAGCCACGCCGCTCCGCGCTCGGGCTTCTGTATGAACGCTTCGGCGACGACGCTTTCGAGATGGACCATCTCGCCCCGATCCGCAGTTTCACATCGTCAGAACGCAAGGTCCTGAGGCAGTCATTGAAAAAGGGGATCAACGCGCCGCGGACCTCAAGCGTCGGACGGCTCTTCGACGCCGTCGCGTCGCTGTGCGACCTGCGACAGACGGTTGACTTCGAGGGCGAGGCGGCCATGGCGTTGGAGTTTGCCACTGAGACTGGCGAGCAAGCCTCCTCTGAGATGCTGCTGAAGGGATCTGGCGATGGCGCAGCGCCGATCGTGATCGACTGGGAACCGTTTGTCGAGCACGCCATCGGCCGTCTTGATGACGGGGCTCCGCCTGGCGAGATCTCCGGACAACTCCATCGATCCTTGAGCCGAGCCGTCAGTGACGTTGCTCAACGGATGAACGTCTCCAGTGTTGCTTTGACGGGCGGCTGCTTTCAGAACCGAGCGTTGCTTGAGATGGTTCGCCAGTGCCTTGGCGAGTCCGGTGCCATGGTCAGTGCGCACGGGACGACGCCGCCGAACGACGGCGGCATCGCGATCGGCCAACTCCTGACGACCGAATGACTCACGAATGAGTGACCTGGCTCATCATCTCCCCTTGTGCCGGCGACGCGGCCCGCTAAAATTGGGACAAGAGTGTGATCGTCCGTGCATCGTCTACGAAGCCTCAAGCCCGAGATCGTCCTCATCGTCGTCGCGTTTGCTGCCGTCTGGGCCTTCGGCGTCTACGAGGCCGTGGTCAGTCCGCCCGCGCCTGCCGACGAGGCGGCTCAAGAACTCGACCTGAGCGGCCGCTCCAACGTCGTCGTGCTGAAAGGGGAGCACTACGACTTCCTCAAGGAGACGTCCAATCCGCGTCTGGAGACGGGCTGGTGCGTCCAGGGGCGCCGCGCCTCGAACGACATCTATCGCATTGACGACATTACGATGGCCGAGATGCTGGAGCGCAGCAGCAGTCACGTCCGGATGCGCTGCGACCAGTCGGAGGGTCTGCTCGGCCACATCCATTCCCATCCCGTCTCCAACGTTCCCATGCCCTCGCAGCAGGACGTGCGCAGCTACTTCCAATCCCAGGACGTGCCCGCTCGCTACATCGAAGGGATCTTTACCGCCCGGGACCACGAACTGCGTTTCTATCGCCAGATCGGCGAGCGGAAGGCGCTCTCGCTGATGGATCTCGAGATCATCGGGGGAAACTGAGGCTCAGCGCTGGCTGAGCGACCGAAGATACGCCACGAGCTGCCACATTTCTCGATCGCTAAAGCGGTTCTTGTGCGCGGGCATGCGCGAGCCCTGGGAGTGGAACGGCTCCGCCGTGCCGCCCTCGGCGATGCGCCAATAGAGATACTGCGGCGACACGTCCGCATATTGATCGGCACGGAAGTCGGGCGGCTGAGGCCCGCCCAGGTCCCACGGCTTGCGGCCTTGGCCCTCTTCGCCATGGCAACTTGCGCAACTTTCCTGATAAAGCGAACGGCCCTCAGCTACGGCCGTTTCGTCGTTGAGGATGTTAGGCGGAGGCGATCGATCGGCGTAGGCTGACGGCACCTCCACCGAGTCGTCCCCGCCGAGCCACGGCACGAGGAAATAGACCGCTAGCGCAATGGCCATGACCGCGCCGACGATGCCGATCCCGGCCAGGAGGTTCAGTCCGCTTCGGGCCATCATGACGGAGGGCGCTCCGGCGACGCCGTCGTTGTCGCCTCGACGCCCCAACGGGTCAGTTCGTCGACAGCTTGCTCGATCAGCATGGGCAGATGGTCGCGAATGACGGGCGAGAGTTCCACGCCCAGGCCGAGTGTGCCCCGTCCAGGCACGTCACGGACGACGGAAGGTCATGCTCGCTCATGAGCTGATGGAGAGCGTGCATACCGAGCCCCTCGTCCCTCCTGTGAGCGTTCTGCGGAATCTCGAGCCGAGGGCATCCTCAGCGGCCCGCACGGAGGCGAGGGATTGAACCGTGATGCAGACGCCGCAGATGCGCTGGGCGAAGAGCCAGGCGTCGCGCAGACCGGGTCTATTTCCGGAATAGAAGCTATGATGTTCTATGTAGGTCGAGGGATGCCCGTGATCTGAATCATGTTCGCTTGTTCCGAGCTTGGCTAGTATATCGTGGGAAGGAAAATCAACCATGTGCTTAGCTGTGCCAGGCCGCGTGTTGGAGATCCGGGGCGATGACCCCATATTGCGCGAGGGGCGCGTCGACTTTGACGGGATCGTCAAGGACGTCAATCTATCGTTCACGCCGGAGGCGGACGTCGGCGACTACGTCATGGTCCACGTCGGCTTCGCCATCAGCACCGTCGACGAGGCCGAGGCCAAGCGCGTCTTCGAGGAACTGCGACGCATTGGGGAACTGGCCGAACTGGAAGAGGATTCGTCGTGAAGTTCATCGACGAGTATCGCGATCCGAGCGCTGCGCGGACGTACGCCGACGCCATCCACGAGATCGTGACTCGGCCGTGGACGCTCATGGAGGTCTGCGGCAGCCAGACGCACGCCATCGTGCGGTTCGGGGTCGACCAACTCTTGCCCGACGAGGTGACGCTGATCCACGGCCCGGGCTGTCCCGTCTGCGTCACGCCGGTGGAGCAGATCGATCGAGCCATCGCCATCGCGCAGGAACCGAACGTCGTCTTCTGCTCCTACGGCGACATGCTCCGAGTGCCGGGCACGGAGCGCGATCTGTTCTCCGTCAAGGCCCAGGGCGCCGACGTCCGCATGGTCTATTCGCCCATGGACGCCGTGGAGTTGGCGGCCCATAATCCCGACCGGGAGGTCGTCTTCTTCGCCATCGGCTTCGAGACGACGGCTCCGGCCAACGCCATGGCGATCCATCAGGCCCATCAGCGGAACTTGAACAACTTCTCCGTGCTCGTCTCGCACGTCTGCGTGCCCCCGGCCATGGAGACGATCCTCAGTTCGCCCGCCAATCAAGTCCAGGGCTTTCTCGCCGCCGGCCACGTCTGCACGGTCATGGGCACGGAAGAATATGAACCGATCGCTCGGCACCACGGCGTCCCCATCGTCGTCACGGGCTTTGAGCCACTCGACCTGCTCCAGGGCATCTATCACTGCCTCAAGCAGCTCGAAGCGGGCCGAGCCGAGGTGGAGATTCCCTATGCCCGCTCGGTGCGCTCGGAGGGAAACCGCCCTGCGCAGGACCTCATCCGCCAGGTTTTTCAGGTCGTGCCGCGCAAGTGGCGTGGCATCGGCGAGATCCCCCAGAGCGGGCTCGGCCTGCGGCCGCCGTATGACACCCTGGATGCCGAGGTACGCTTCCATCGGGCCGAGGTGCCTTCGGAAGCGTCGAGCGAGTGCATGGCTGGCCAGGTGCTGCAGGGGATCAAGCGGCCCTATGACTGCCCGGCGTTCGGCACGCGCTGCACCCCCGACAAGCCCTTGGGCGCGCCGATGGTCTCGTCAGAAGGGGCTTGCGCGGCCTACTATCGCTTCCGGCGTCACGAAGCCGCGGCGCCCGCATCCGTCGAGGCTTGACCGATGCCCAACTCCAGCGACCGACCGATCTCGCGCACGTGCCCGATCCCCCTATCCGACTATCCCGAAGTGACGCTCGCCCACGGCGGCGGCGGGCGACTGATGCGCCAACTGATCGAGCAGATGCTCGTGCCCAGCTTCGACAATCCCCATCTGCATCAGGCCCATGACAGCGCCGTCCTGGCCTCGCACGGCGGACGCGTGGCGTTCACCACCGACTCGTTCGTCGTCCACCCGCTCCAGTTCCCCGGTGGCGACATCGGCAAACTTTCCGTCTACGGAACCGTCAACGACCTCGCAATGAGTGGCGCCGATCCTCGATATCTCAGCCTCGGCCTCATCGCCGAAGAGGGCCTATCCATGGAGACGCTCTGGCAGGTCGTTGAATCCATCCGCGAAGCGACCGAGGAGACCGGGGTGGGCGTCGTCACGGGCGACACGAAGGTCGTCGACCGCGGCAAGGGGGACGGGCTGTACATCAACACGTCCGGCGTCGGGATCGTGGCGGAGGGCGTCGAGATCGGTCCCCAGCGAATCGAGCCGGGCGACATCGTCATCGTAAGCGGCGACGTGGGGCGCCACGGCATGGCGATCATGGCCGTCCGCGAAGGGCTCGAATTCGAGACGACCATTGAGAGCGACTGTGCCCCACTTGCGGGGCCCATTCAGGACTTGCTGACCCACGGCGTCGAGATCCATTGTTTGAGGGATCTGACGCGCGGCGGCCTCGCAAGCGCCGCGGTGGAGCTGGCCCAAAGCGTCGGGCGATCCATCCGACTGCAGGAACGTGACATTGCCGTCGACCGTCAGGTCCACGCGGCCTGCGAACTGCTCGGCCTTGACCCGCTCTACGTCGCCAACGAAGGTCGGTTCGTCGCTATTGTCCCCGCGTCCGAAGCGGACCGCACGCTGGCGATTCTGCAACGCCATGAGGTCAGCGCCGGCGCGCAACAGATTGGCACCGTGCTGGACGACACGCGCGGCCTCGTCACAATGCGGACCGAGATCGGTGCGAGCCGGGTCATCGATCTGCTGAGCGGCGAACAGCTTCCTCGCATCTGTTGATCGGAAATTCCCTCTGCCGCCCTGCCGCCTCCAAATGGGGTGGCCGACTGGCCGTTGATCGATCCCCTTCGGGGGACGACGCGTCCGCGATGTATCGCAACGGACGCCCAAGGCTTGACGCCAACGAGCGACAAGTGGCATGCTCGTTTATGCGCAAGCCCTTGAGGGAGGCGTCAACATGCTTGCTGCACGGGGCGAATCGCTTGTCGGGATTCTGGTCGTCGCCATCGCCGTGATGCTCTGTAGCTCGCCTGGCTTGGCTCAGGAAAGCGCATCCGTCTCGCTAGCGGACGGCCAAGGAACCGTCGGCGAGGCCGTCGAGTTGTCCGTGACCCTGGTGCCGCCACGCGGCCTCCAACGGTTCGATCTGACGATCCGCATCGGCGACGCCGACGTGGCCGAAATCTCGACGGTCAACGCGAAGGGCATCAATGCTGACTTCCTCCGCATCGTCAATCAGGGCCCGTCGTCCATTCGCGTTCAGGGTGTGGATCTCAACAATCAGATTACGCCCGATACCGAGCCCCCCATCGAGATCCTGACCGTGGCGTTGACGGGACAGAGCCCGGGGACAACCGACGTCGTGATTGCCGAAGCCGAGGTCTTCGACGAAGCGGGATCGCCGTATTCGGTCTCCACCGAGGACGCCACACTGGAGGTCACCGAATCGGACCAGCAAGCGCCCGAGGAGCCAGAGGAACCGGAAGAACCCGAGGAGTCGCCGGAGAGCACCCCCCAGCCGCTCCCCGGCGCTGACGCGGTGCCCCAGGACCTTGACGGCGACGACCTGTTCGAGGACACGAACGGCGATGGCCGGTTTACGGGAGCTGATGTGGCGCTCTTTGCGCTGCAGTGGAACAGCGATCCCGTCCAGAATCGACCGTCGGCGTTCGACTTCAACGGCGACGGACAAGTGGATCGCGACGATGCCTTTGCGCTTGCCAATCTGCTCGATGAGGCTCAATCGGAGCCACCGGAGGCCCCCGAAGAGCCGCAAGAGCCTGAACCAGCCCCGAGCCCCAGCGTCACGGCGCTGGAACTGACGGGCGGCCCGTTCCTGGTGGAGGAGACCGCGACGGTGACGCTGCAGCTGATCGGCGCACCAACGGGCCTGCAGAGCTATCGCGCTCGCCTGCGCACCTCAGCGGCGGCCATCGAGCTCGTCGAGGCCCGCGGCGCGGCAACGTCGTCGGGTTTGACGCAAGTGACCCGACCGTCTGAGGGCGTCCTGGAGATCCAGGCCGTGGACGTTGACGACCAAATCACGAGGGGCGCCCAAGACGTGACCTTGGCCGAGATCGACGTGCGGCCGCGTCAGCCGGGGGACGCTGAGATCTCACTCGACGTCGTGACGTTCATCGACGACGCGGGCCAGGCGTTGGATCCGTTCGTGCGACCGCTATCGATGTCGATCACCCCCGTTGTCTCGCCCATCGGCGACGCCGACCGACCGCCCCGCGATCTCGACGGCGACGGGTTGTTCGAGGACATCAACGGCGACGGGGCCCTTAGCGAAGCTGACGTGATTCTCCTGGCGCTCAACCTGAACAGCCCCGAAATTCGGGAGAACGTGTCCTTGTTTGACTTCAACGGCGACGGCACGATCAATTTCGCCGACGTCCAGGAACTGCGCCGTCAACTCCAGTCACGCAGCCGAACCGGGACCAACGCACACCCAGCAGAGCCCGCGTGGCAATTCTCCCGCTAGGGCGCCAGATCCCGGCCATTGCGGCAAACCACGTCCAGAGGAGACGCGGCTTGCTCGGTGTGGGCACGTCTGCTACCAACGGTCGTATGAGCGACAACGCGCACGAGGAGCCGACCCAAAACTCGGACGAGGCGTCCCCCGAAACTGCCCAACCGGACGTGGAAGCGACCCTCGCCCGGCTGGAGGAGATCGTCGCGGCGTTGGAGAGCGAGGACGTGTCGTTGGAGCGATCGCTGGCGCTGTTCGAAGAAGGCGTCCAACTGGCGGACGGGCTGAAGCAACGCCTCGAGCAGAGCGAGCTGCGCGTCAAACAAGTCATCGAGGACGCCGAGGGATTCCGCCTGGAGGACTTCGACCTCTAAGGCGAGCCGTCCTCGAACGACGCCGGGAAGAGACAGTTCTCGTCCGTCTGTCCGCTGAGGGCATCCTGGAAGAGCTTCCCGACGGCCTTGCCCAGCATCTCCCCGAACGGGTTCTCCTCGCTTGCGCCCATCTCGGCCAGCCGATCGTCGATCTGCTCGATGGCCGGATCCGCCGCCGTCCGGCCGGCCATGGCGAGCCCCCGTTTGGCTAGCGCCAATAGCGCCTCATCGCCCTCGAACGTCGGATGCGCCAGCGTGCCGCCCATGGTCAGGTCGAGGGCGACGGGACACTGGGTCGCATAGGCGCTGATCCCCTCGATCAGTCCGTTGGAAGCCGACGGGGACAGGCCCAGCAACGATACCTCCTCATCGGGAGAATGGAGCGCCAGCCCCTCGACGACGAGTTCCGTCTGGCCCGACATCTCGCGCCCCGCAAACGCCACCTCGCTCTCCAGCGTGGCCGTTCCGGTCTGGGGGACCGCCGGAAGCGTCTGCGCGTAGAGCGCCTGGAGATCGGCGAGCCGGATCTTGCGCGCCTGCAGCGTCAGCTCGGTCTGGGGCGGATCGAGGTGAGCGCGCGAGGTCAGCGTCGCTTCGAGTTGGGCATCCGGCTGATTGGCGATGCGGGCGCGCAAGCCCACTCGAATCGGCTTTCGATGGCTCGCCAACGGCCACGCCAAGTTCTCCGCCGTGACGTCGATCATGGAGATGCGCGGCAGCTCGCCCTTGTCATCGGCCGCGTCCAGAGACAGCTGCAGCCGGTCGAGCTTGAGGCGCTCGATGGCCGTCGTCGGCGCGTACGGCTCGAGCCGGCGACGCTCCGTGCCGAACGCCTGAGGGTCTCCGCCGGCCGCACGTGACGGCAACAGATAACGTCGCACGTAGCGCCAGAGCTGCTGGACCCAATCCAGTCGGTCACGATGTTGGGCGAGCCATTCCACGTAGGGACGGACGTCCACGTCGGGCGCCTGCACGCTCTGGATGTTGAGCGACCCATCCGATTGGCGCTTCACGTGGAGTTGGACCTCGCCGATGCGGACCTCGTTGAGCACCGTGCGCCGGCTCAGGAGCGGAAGCATCCCCAGGTCACCCGTCAACTCGGCCATCTCCACCATGCTGGTGTCCGGCTTGGACGGATCCTGGACGCGCAGGCCGCGCAGGCTCAGCCGGCCCGTCAGGGCGTTCAACGACGCGGAACGGACGTCAACGTCCGTTCTTGCCACAGCCGACGTGCCGCGGACGACCACGTCGTCGATGAACCAGGGCGCCGCGACCGCGCCGATCCCGTAGACCGAGAGCGCCAACAGCGGCAGCGCGACCCATGACCCGGGTCGAATGGCGCGTCGCCAGCCGCGCTTCGGCGGCGCGTCACGAAACCTCAGGCCGCCGCCCATGACGAGCCATTGGAGCGCTCGACGGGCTCGCTCGCGCCCCGTGAGGGCGCGGATCGGTCGGCGTTGTTCAAGAAACTGGAGGAACGACGTGCGGTAGGCCTTGACGAAGCGATGAATCAGGAAAAACAGGGGGCCAGCGACGACGATCCCGACGACGTAGCCGCCGAAGACGGCGTAGCGCTCCAGCTCCATCCAGGCGAGCACGGGGGCGTGCACCATCGCTCGCCAGACGGGGTCAAGCACGGTGAGCTGCGTGAACACGGCCTCTCCGACAGCCTCGAAGACGGGTGCCAACGGCCATGCCACCAAGTTGAAGACCGCCAGGGCCAACAGCGTCGCGCTGAAGCTGCAACGAACGAGAAGCGCCAAGGCCAGCAGGACGATCGAGTTGGCCCCCAGCGGGACCAGCCCCGCAAACATGCCGAACAGCACGCCGACAGCGATCTGATGGGGCGTCAATTCGGAGTTCAGAATCCGCAACAGACGGCGTGGCCAGGTCCAGAATTTGAGCATGGTGATCGGGACCGTAGCTTAGCAGTGCCATCCACGAACGCCAACGAGGGCCGGCGGTTACCTCTCAATCCGGGATCCAGACGCCGACAGCGCTCTCAAGCCCCGTCCAAGCCCCCTTCGTTAGAGCCATCTTGTGGTCTGCATAACGTTCAAATCCTTCAAAAGTTCGACTAAATTGCTACATGGTATCGTTACGCGAGTCACATATTTGAGGGTCACATTCGCCTACCATGGAATCAATCTGGTTCACAAGATCAAGGACACGTGCCCCAAAATTCTCAAGGCACGGGCAGAAATTCTCGGACTCGGTGATTCATTGTGATGCGCAAGACCCATATGATCTGTTCTCTGACGGCCGCTCTTGTCCTGATGGGCTTAGCCGCTGGACACATCGCCCACGCCGACGTAACCGGAAGTTTCGGCACTCACATCGGCGTCCATCTGCCTGACGACATTCAGACCGTTACAGAGCAAGAAGCGCTTCAATTCGACATTCAGAATGCCATCAACCTGACCGTCGTTATCAGCGGACTGAGCACGACGCTCCACAGCCACTTCGGGTTGGCCGGTGTGGAGGACGTTGCGTTGACCTACGCCGCCACGTTGGGCGCGCTCGGCATCCGGGGCACGTTCCTGTTCGGCCGCTTCGCCGGGACCTGCATCGAGAACACGCCCGACCCGAACGGCGATGAAACCTGCGAGGAGGTCCTGAACAATCCCCGCCCCTTGACCAGCGAGCTGCTCTTCATCAAGAAACGGGTGAAGACCACCCTGACGCTGGGCGGCATTAGCCTGCAGAACCTCGCCATGTTCGAGGACGTCAACTTTCCCGAGACCCAAGCTGCCGTCACGCACCAAACCGCCGATCAGACATTCGCCTTCGGCGACGTCATCACCCTCCAAGGCCAGACGCCGAGCGGGATCGACATCCGGATGAGCACCGGCATCTGTGCGGAGCGCAACCCGAACGTGATCAAGAAGCACAGCTTCCCCTACGAAGTCAATCCGCACTGCGGTGGCGCAACCGTCGAAGGCCAGGTACAGACGCCGAGCCAAAAACCGAACCTCGCCTTCGACTTCGAGCGGCTCGCCATCTCGGGAATTCCCGTCGCCAGCGGCGTCAACTCCAGCGTGAAAGTCGTCTGTGTCCGAACTTTCCAATGCGAGCTCTCCAATGAGTTCACCTTCAGCAGCATGGGGCCTGTCCCGTTCAGCGTCGATATCGTCTTCACCGACTTGTTCACCTTGGACTTCGACAAGCTCGCGCTCATGTTCAGCACGGGGACCGGGAGCCTGGAACTCGAGTTGGCGCCTAACGGAACCATCTCAGCGATCAACTTGGACATCGCGACGACGCTCAACCCGGACGCGAATCCCGCGAACTTCCAAATCATGAGCTCCATTGAGCCAGGGACGGGGTTGACGGAAGCCGACATTTCCCTGGATATTCAGCGGTCCAGTGTGACCTTTGGCATGACGGCAATGTTCGACGGCGGGCCGCCGGCGTCGTTCGACTCGATCAGCTTTGAACTGGGAACGACCGTCGGCGTGGTCGACATCAACGTGGATGCCACCTTCGGCACGTTCGAATTCCAAAGCTGGAGCAGCTCGTTCGTGATCAACTTCTGATAA
>CAZMNF010000041.1:0-16717 GCA_964567595.1 uncultured Thermotogae bacterium
AACTCGGCTGCGTGTGACCACCAACACTGCCCACGTCGGCCTTGATCGCACTGATTGTCACGGACATGGTCGACTCCCCCTCGCTTCTGTGTGGCTCTGTCTTCAAATGGATTAGGATCTACACAGCAAAGCTTAAGGGGCCTGCGGCTGATGGAGCAAACGCCCCCACTCAACACCGGCCTGCGAGGGCCGGCGTTCGCTGGGTTCACAGCTCACTTGCGATCATGAGGGCTGACGATCATGAGGGCTGATTCGCTTCGATGGCGTCCAGAATCCGCTCGTTCTCCGCCGTCGTATTGTAGAAGTACGGCGAGATCCGCACGGCCCCCGGTCGATAGTCGACGATGATGCCCCGTTCCGCAAGCGCCTTCACCATCCGATCGGGCGCTTCCATTTCCACCATGACGATGCCCGTGCGATCATGCTCATCCTCAGCAACGCGGAGCCGGAAGCCACGCTCGACCGCGCGCCGGATTAGGTCGGTCGTCAGGTAGCTCGTCCGCTCGCGGAGGCGCTCCACGCCGATCTCGCGCACGATCTCCAAGCCGCCCCGCGCGGCATAGACGGCAGCCAGCGCCGGCGTCCCCTGCTCGAACCGGGTCGCGTCGTCGCGGAACGCGAAGGCTTGCGGCTTGAACTCGAACTGATGGGCATTGGCAAACCAGCCCGTCATGGTCGGTTCTAATCGCTCGATGAGATCCTCTCGGACGTAGTGGAACGCGATCCCCGGCCCGCCCAAGAGCCACTTCAACCCGCCCGTGACCAAGTAGTCGACGTTGAGATCTTTGACGTCGATGGGGACTTGGCCTGTTCCTTGATAATCGTCGACGCACACCTGAGCGCCTCGGGCATGAGCCAGCTCCGTGATGCCCCCGATATCCTGAATATAGCCGGTGGTGAAGAAGACGCGCGAGGTGCTCACCAGCGCCGTCCGCTCGTCGATGGCGCTCTCAAACTTCTCCAGAGGAACGGAGACGCCGTCCTCGCTCTCGAGGACGACCAGCTCGATCTCCGGGTTGCGCTTGACCATCCACTGATAAAACACCGTCGGGAAATCGAGCTCGGTCATGACGACCTTGGGGCGCTCGCGGAAATCGAGCGCGCTGGCCATGGAGCTGAGCGCCACGGAGACGTTCGGTTGGATCGCGATCTCATGGCCGCCCGCGCCGATCAGCTCGGCTAACGCGTCCCTGACGTTCTGGAGCTCACCCCACCAGATCTCGTACCAAGCTGACGCGCCATGGGTGTTCCAGAGCTCCATGAACTCGCTCATCGCGTCCATGGAGCGCTGCGACAGCGCGCCCAGCGAGCAACTGTTCAGATAGGTCCTCCGTCCGAGAATGGGGAACTCGTTCCGATAATGGGCCAACGCCTCATGGGCGCGGCCGAGCTCGTCCGCCAAATCCAGGCTCCTTTCTCTTCCCGTGTTCCCTGTCGGCTTGCCTCAATCGCAGGCCATGGGGAGCAAGCTCTCCAGTTGCTCGCGGGCCTCGTCGCGAAAGCCCGGCACCGTGTCGCCGGGAACGGGCGAGAGCTGGGTGCTGGCATCCATGATGCTGCCGGTTTCGGTGGAGGGATGTCGCAAGCCGAGCATGTGCCCCAGCTCGTGCGAGGCCACCGTTCCCACCAAGAGGGGAATCCGCGAGACCGCGAACGAGCCGAGCCCGAACTCGACGAAGCTGCCTAGGAAGACGCTGCCGGTGCTGAACCGCAATCCGATCGGCGCTCGCCCCAGGATCGGGGACTCGTCGTCGCCACGAAAGACGACGGTGCCGTGGCGCTCGCCCGGCCGTTCGTAGACGAACCGGACGTTGATCCCGTCGTATTGGGTCTCCATGATTCGCTTCGTCTGTGGGAAAACGCGGTTACGAATCGCCTCCGGCCCCATCCCGGTGATCGCCATGAACCCCTCGACGGCGTCCGACCGCAAGCGGACATGGACGAGCTGACCGCAGTCGTCCAACGTTGGCCCGAAGTTGACCGTCAAAGCGCGGCCGTTGTTCGTCTCGTCGGCTTCGGGCACGGCATGATCGGCGTCGGCTTGCACGCGCAAGCGCCGCTGGCCCGCCTCGGCAGTCCAATCCAAGCTGACGACCGTCGACGCTTCGGACGCCAATCCAGACACGGTCGACTGGCCGACGTCACGGCCGTCGGCCCAGAACCCGACCTTCAACGCGCTAGCGTCGCTGGTGCCCGTGTTGATCACGGTGGCACGCAGGCTCACCCGGTCGCCCGGCTCAGCGTCGCTGGGCTCCAACTGGACGTCACGGATCGCGAGATCGGCGCCCGTCGACTCGCGCTCGGCGACGTCCACCCGCAGAAAGGCCCCATTGTTGTCGGGGTTCGACTCCGCAATGCGGCCGAACGAATCTGCCGTTGCCCGCACGAGCTGGGCCCCCGCCTTGGCCGACCACGAGGCAGTTACCGTCGTCGAGGATCCCGCCGGCAATCCCTGCACGAAGCGAGTGGCAATCACGCTGCGCGCCACCTGGATCTCCACGGCAAACGATTGCTCGACGTCAAGCTGGCTCGGGTTGCGGACCGTCGCTCGGACCTGGACGTCGTCGCCCGGCTTGGGGAAGCGGGGCTCCAGCGTCAGACGTGACAGCTCCAAATCGGCTGCAACGCCGATCTCGGTTGGGCGTTCGTTGTTCGTCTCATCGGACTCCGCGACGCGGTCGGTCGCATCCACCTGCAGCCGCAGCTCCCTGGCCTCGGGGTCGACGACCCACGGCATGGACCAGGAGAAGCGTTCTCCCGCGTCCAATCCCGACACCAGCTGGGCATTGTGAAGCTCGCCGTCGACCCGCAACCGCACCCAAAAGCTGCCGGCATCGGCCTCCCCCGCATTGACCATCTCGGCGACGATGCGAGCGGAATCCCCCGGCTCCGCGCCTGCGGGCTCGACGGCCAGATCCACGGGCACCAGGTCCGGCTTCGCTTGCGAGGGCGTCTGCTGGGCCGCCGCCGGCGCGCTCCACAGCGCCACCGCGAGCGCGAGGCCGACAACGAGCGCGATTGCCGTCCGCATCGCCTCACGCCCGAGGGCCGATCGTCGACGTCCCGACGTACGGGCGCAGCACCTCGGGCACGACGACCGAGCCGTCGGCCTGCTGCTTTGTCTCCAGCAGGGACGCCATGAGTCGCGATGTCGCCAGGCCGGACCCGTTCAGCGTGTGGACGAACTCGGGCTTGGCGTCGGGATCCGGCCGATAGCGGATGTCACCGCGTCGGGCCTGATAGTCCGTGCAGTTGCTGACCGAGGAGACCTCGTGATAGCGCCCAGTGGACGGGACCCAGACCTCGAGGTCGTAGGTCTTCGCGGACTGGCCGGCCATGTCACCGGTCGGCAGCAGGACGACCCGATAGTGCACCCCCAACTTCTGGAGCACGGCCTCGGCGTCCGCCACCAAGCTCGCCAGCTCGTCGTCGGAGCTGTCCGCATCCGTGAACTTGAACAGCTCGACCTTGTTGAACTGGTGCATGCGAATGAGGCCGCGCTCCTCCTCGCCCGCGGCGCCCGCCTCGCGCCGGAAGCACGTCGTGTAGGCCGCGTACTTGAGCGGCAACTGCTCGGCGTCGAGGATCTCGTCGCGATGGAGGTTGCAGAGGATCGTCTCCGACGTCGGGTTCAAGAACAGATCGTCCGTCTCGATGTGATAGACGTCGTCTTGGAACTTGGGGAGCTGGGCGGCCGTGAACATCGACGCGCTGTTGCCCAAGAACGGCGGTATGACGGGCATGTATCCCGATTGCTGGAAGTTGAAATCCCAGAAGAACTGAATGAGCCCCATCTCGAGCCGCGCCCCCCAGCCGACGTACATGGGGAAGCGTGACCCCGCAATGCGCGCGGCTCTCGGAAAATCGAGCAGGCCGAGCCGCTCGCCCAGCTCGAGGTGATGCTCGGGCTCAGCCTCCCGATCCGGCGGCTCGCCGTGCTCCCGGATGACGACCTTGTCGGCTTCATCGAGGCTGACGGGCACGTCCTCGTAAGGGATGTTGGGCAACCGCGCCAAGCGATCGTTCAGATCGGCCTCGACCTCGCCGAGCTCGTCGTCGATCGCCTTGATGCGCTCGGAGATCTCCTTGGTCTCGGCAATGCGGCTTTGCGCGGCCTCCTCGTCGCCGTCGCGTTTGAGCTGCGCGATCGCTTCCGATGCCTCGTTGCGGCGGCGTTTCAACTGTTCCACTTCCTGGATGATCTCGCGGCGGCGCTCGTCCAAGCGCGAGATCTCGTCCACTCGAACGTCCGGATCGCGCGTCTGGAGCCGTCGTTGGATCTCGTCCGGGTTGTCCCGAATCGCTTTCAGGTCCAGCATGGCCTCCCCCTGTCTCCGTCGGAGTATTGGCTACGATCGACCCCGTCACCTTGACGTTCGCACGCGTCGTCCGGGGCCGACAAGCGCGCCATTGTAGCGAGACGTGACGATACCCGGCAAGGGGAGCGCACAACGCCCGACTTTGCGTCCGACGACATTGCATGGCCGCGCCGGGTGGGCCATGATACGCGCGGCAATGGACGAACGCTTTGGGCCCGAACACCGCTTGCGGCATCGACGGGACTTCGAGCGCGTCTATCGCCACGGTTTGATGGCCAAGACGTCGAGTCTGAGAGTGTTCGCCTTGCCCCGCGACGACCCCGAGCGGGACGACCGCCCGCGGCTCGGGCTGTCGGTGGGCACGAAGGTCGGCACGGCCGTCGTCCGCAACCGCGTGAAGCGACGGGTCCGCGAGTGGTTCCGCACGCACAAGCACCACGTCTGGGGTTGGGACGCGGTCGTGCAGGCGAAACCATCGGCAGCAAGCCTGGATTATGGCACCCTGAGCGACCAACTGGACCAGCTGACGAGCGCATTGCGCGGGCGATTCGAGGAAAGGAGTCAAGCGCATGAATGACGCGTTGCCGCCGGTTCCCTTGGCCTGCTTGATCTGCGATCAGGTCCTGACCGACGAGAACACCAAGAAGAAGTCCCTGATTGGCGTCTTCGACCACATCTGGGTGAACGAGTTCCCCACTCATCACGGCCCGATCGCGCTCTACGCCCGCTTCTACGATGCCCAGGGCGACTACGACGTGCGGGTGGAGTACCTGAAAGTCGACGATCAGAGCGTCCTGGGCGACGCCTCCGGCAACATCCACGTGGCCCAACGCGACCAGACCGTCGAATTCGCCATCAACCTTCCGAACGTGGAGATCCCCGAGCCGGGCAAGTACGAATTCCGCGTCCATCTGAACGGCCAATACTTCCAGAGCGCTCGATTCAACGCCATCTCGCGCGACGAATCCGCTTAAACCGTGAGATTCTGTTGCATTCAACCCGGACAGTGGATACAATTACCGTACTTCGACCGGCCCTGCGTTCCCTTATCGCCTTGCTGGAGACACGCCGCGTTGGGAATGCCGCATAAGGAGGAGACCACAGTGGCAGAGCTGATCGACGAGCACGAAGAGATACTGCTGACGCAAGAGGGCTACGACCTGAAAAAGAAGCAGCTCGAGGAGTATCGCCATATCCTCTACGAGGAGTTGCCCCGGCGCCTCAAGACTGCCAAGGAACACGGTGGCGAGCTCCGCGAGAACAAGGAGTTCATCGACCTGCAGAACCAGAAGGAGTTCTATGAGACCGAGGTCCGGCGGTTGGAAGAGCTCCTCGATCGGGCCCAGATCATCGCCGAGGACAACATCAGCAACAAGGAAGTGAGCATCGGCAACTGGGTCACGCTTAAGAACCTCGACACCGACGAGGAGATCGTCTTTGAACTCGTCGATCCGGCCGAGGCCGACTTGGAGGCCAACAAGATCTCCACGCAGTCGCCGTTGGGCAAGGCGCTCAAGGGCCAGGAACGCGGCGCCGAGGTCGAGTTGGAGACGCCGGGCGGCACGAGCCGCTACAAGGTCGTCGGGATCCGCCGGAGAAACTGACCGTGTCGGACACCCTGCGCGAGGAGCGACTCCAGAAGCTCGCGGCGCTGCGCGAGCGCGGCATCGACCCGTTCGAGCAGACGCGCTACGAGCGCGACACGGACATCGCTGCTATTCACGCCCAGTTCGGCCATCTGGAGTCGGGCGAGGAGACCGATCACCGCGCGCGGATCGCCGGCCGCGTCGTCGGGCGGCGCGTGATGGGCGGCCTCTCGTTCCTGGATGTCCGGGACGAGCGGAGCCAGATCCAACTCTTCGCCGCCAAGAACGACCTCGATGGCGCCCGCTACGAGCACTTCACCGAGATCGAGATCGGCGACATCGTCGGCGCGTCCGGGATCGTCTTCCGCACCAAGCGGGGCGAACTTTCCGTCAAGATCGACGACCTGACGCTCTTGGCCAAGGCGCTGCGGCCCCTCCCGGAGAAGTGGCAAGGGCTCAAGAACGTCGAGGCCCGTTACCGACGGCGCTATCTCGACCTGATTGCCAATCCCGACGTTCGCGAGGTCTTCCGGATACGCTCCCGCATGATCCGGGCGATGCGCGACTACCTCGACGATGAGGGGTTCCTGGAAGTCGAAACGCCTGTTTTACAGCCGCTCTACGGCGGGGCGTTCGCGCGGCCGTTCACGACCTATCACAACGAGCTCGACCAGACGCTTTATCTGCGCATATCCGACGAGCTCTATCTGAAGCGCCTCATTGTCGGTGGCCTGGAAAGGGTCTACGAGATCGGCCACAACTTCCGGAACGAAGGCGTCTCGGCCAAGCACAACCCTGAATTCACCATGATGGAGTGCTACCAAGCGTACGCCGACTACGAGGACATGATGGCGCTCACGGAAGGGATGGTTTTCCATATGGCGCAGTCCCTCGGCAAGCCGACGCTGGAATACCAAGGACAGGAAGTCGACCTGACGCCGCCCTGGCCTCGGCTGACGCTGCGCGAGGCGATCCGCCAACGGACGGCCATCGACATCGAGACCCACGCCGATTACGACAGCCTGACGGGCGCGATTCGTGACGCCGGGCTGAGCGTGGAGCCGAAGCCGACCTGGGGCGGCCTCGTGGACGAGCTGTTGAGCGAATACGTGGAGCCCGATCTCGTGCAGCCGACGTTCCTCAAGGACTACCCATTGGAAATTTCGCCGCTTGCCAAACAGAAGTCGGACGCCTCGCATCTCGTGGAACGCTTCGAGGTCTTCGTCATCGGGCGCGAGATCGGCAACGCGTTCACCGAGCTGAACGATCCCATCGACCAGCGCGAACGGTTCCTCGATCAACGGGCCCAGCGCGACCAAGGCGACGAGGAAGCCCAAGAGCTCGACGAGGACTTCATTGAGGCCATGGAACACGGCATGCCGCCGACGGGCGGGCTCGGGATCGGCGTCGATCGGCTGGCGATGTTGTTTACGGATTCGCCGTCGATCCGCGACGTGATCCTCTTCCCCGCGCTGCGACGCCAAGCCGACGGTCCATCCGATCCCGACCCGGAGCTGTCCAACGATGACGAGTAGGGGCCTCAGCCTGATCGTTATGCTCGTTATCGGGGTCGTCGTCGGCCTCGCGGTTGCGACGTTCACCGGCATCGAATCGCTCTGGCGGGCCGACGATGCCGCCACGGACGAGCTCCAAACGGATCAACAACAGCCGGAGACGCCCGAATGGAGCGACTACGAGGGCCAGATCCAGCGCCCGCTGTTCGACTTGGCCACCGCCGAGGACGCGGGCTCATACGCCGCGGCGCAGGACCTCCAAGCCCGACGCATGACGCGCGTCGTGATCCAACTGGCGGACGACGCGGATGGGCTCCCGTCGGGCTACACCATCGTCCGAGAGACCGAGGGCACGACGGGCATCCAGGCATGGGTCCCGATCGACGAGCTGCTGGAGCTCGCGAAGGCAAGCGCCGTCGCCTACGTCCGGGCCCCGCAGGAGCCGACGCTCGACTGACCCCGACATGGCCCACGAGTCCCTGATTGACGAGCTGTTTGCCGGAAGCGTTCGCGCCCTCGCCAAGCTGATCTCCCTCGTGGAGGACCGCGACGAGGGCTATCGGGACGTGATCGACGCCGTCTACGCAGAGACGGGCGGCAGCTCTCGCATCGGAATCACGGGCCCGCCCGGCGCCGGCAAGAGCACGCTCGTCAGCGGCCTCGCCCAGCGCTATCGCCAAGCCGGGTCGAGCGTGGGGATCCTCGCGAGTGACCCGACGAGCCCCTTCAGCGGCGGAGCACTGTTGGGCGACCGCGTTCGGATGCACGACCTTGCGGGGGATCCCGGCGTCTTCATCCGCAGCCTGGCGACGCGCGGCGGCTTAGGCGGGCTTTCGCGCGTGACGCATGAGGTCTCCTTGCTGTTGGAGGCTGCCGGCTACGAGACGCTGCTCTACGAGACCGTCGGCGTCGGCCAGGCCGAGATCGACGTGGTCCGCGCCGCGGACTCGGTCGGCGTCGTCGTTACGCCCCAGTCCGGCGACGCCGTCCAGGCGCTCAAGGCCGGCTTGATGGAGATCGCCGATCTGTTCGTCGTCAACAAGGCCGACCAGGAGGGCGCCGATCGGGCCGCTCAGGCGCTCCAGGTGGCGCTGCGCCACGCCGAGGGCGGCTGGACCACCCCGATCGTCAAAACCGTGGCATCCCAAGTTGACGGCCTGGAACGCCTGCAGAACGTTCTGGACAAGCACCATGCGTCGCTGGGCCAGGAGGGCCTCCACCAACGTCGACGGACACGCCTAGCGACGATGATCCAGACGGCCGTGGAGGAGGCGTTCCGCCAGGAGCTGTGGAACGACGAGGGCCAACGACGGCTCGAACACGCTTGTGAGCGGGTCCATGCCGGCGAACGGGGCCCGTTCGCCGCCGCACGCTCGCTGCGGGCCGAACTTGATCAATCCCGCTGAGTCCCCTAACCTTCCCCAACAACGGCTGCATAGCACAACAACTTCACAAAACGGGTTACGGCAACTCTCGGCAATTCGGGTGAGGGTGAGATCGTTATGGCCAATGCGACCGATCTGCGACGGACGCTGGAGAGGATCGACGGCCGCGGCTACAAGGCCTACAAGGACATCCAGGGCAGCTATGACGTCGACACGTTTCGGCTCGTCGTTGACCACGTGCAAGGCGATCCCTTTGCCGCCCCGAGCAAGCTGCGCGTGCGGGTTCCGCAGTCCGTGGCCGAATTTCCCCAATCAACCTTCCAATCGAGCAGTCGACAGACGGCGCTGCGCGACTATCTGACCCGAGCGTTCGCCCGCGCCGCCGGGCGGGCGAGCTCCAACCGGGGCACGGGCAAAAGCGGCCTCATCGCTATCGACACGCCGGGCCAGGAGGTGCTGGCGCGGACATCGGTAGTCGTCACCGACGAGATCGTCGAAGCCCGCTTTGTCGCCGGCCTTCCCGCGAAGGGTCGCAAGGTTCTGGGCAAGCAGGCGGCAGCCATGCTCTGCGAGGATCTCCCAAGGATGGTCCAAGACGCGTTGATCTACGGCGCCCTTGACGCCCACGATCTTCAGACCCACATCGAGACGGCCGAGGACGCGGACGCGCTCCGAGATCAATTGCGGGACCGCGGGCTCGTTGCGTTCGTGGCCGACGGCGCCATCCTGCCTCGACGAAGCGGCGTCGACGATCGGCCGTTGAGCGACGGCGCCGTTCCCTTCGAGTCGCCCACATCCTTGAGAGTGGAGTTGGATCGCCCGAACGGCGGCCCCATTGCGGGCATGGGGGTGCCGCAGGGCGTGTCGGTCGTTGTCGGCGGCGGCTATCATGGGAAGTCGACGCTACTGAGCGCGATCTCGCTCGGGGTCTACAACCACGTTCCCCGCGACGGCCGCGAGTGCGTCGTGACCGATCAGGATGCCGTGTTCATCCGCGCCGAGGACGGGCGCGGCGTCAGCGGCGTCGACATCTCGCCGTTTATCAACAATCTGCCGCAGGGCCGCTCCACGCGCGACTTCTCCTCGGAGGACGCCAGCGGGAGCACCTCCCAGGCCGCCAACATCGTGGAGGCTCTCGAGGTGGGCGCGTCGACGCTTTTGATCGACGAAGACACGTCTGCTACCAACTTCATGATCCGCGACCATCGCATGCAGGAACTGATAGCGAAAGATAAGGAACCGATCACGCCCTTCATCGACAAGATTCGCCAACTCTACGACGATCGAGGCGTGTCGTCCATCCTGGTCATGGGCGGAAGCGGCGACTACTTCGACGTCGCCGACACGGTGATCGCCATGGAACACTTCCGGCCGCACGACGTCACCGATGACGCTCGAGCCATCGCCGCGAAATACCGCACCAACCGGCAAGCCGAGGGCGGCGCGGCGTTCGGCGACATCGCACCGCGAATCCCCGATCCCGATAGCATTGATCCCTCCAAGGGCAAGGCGGGCAAGATGAAGCTGAAGACGCGCGAGACCGACGAGATCGGCTTCGGGACGGATACCATCGACCTATCCGCCGTCCATCAGCTCGTCGACGAGAGCCAGCTCCGCGCGATCGCCCAGGCGCTCGTGCACGCCAAAAAGCGCCACATGAGTCGGGATCGGACCTTGGCGGCGGTCCTCGATGCGCTGATGGCCGAAATCGACGACGAGGGGCTGGATGTTCTGTCGCCGTTCGTGACGGGCGACTTGGCCGAGTTTCGGCGGTTTGAGCTGGCCGCCGCGCTCAATCGCCTCCGGTCGCTGCGCGTGCGTCAGCGGGCCCGTGATGCGGTCTACTCGTAGAGCGCAATCGCCGCATCCGGCAGCTCGTCGATCGGCACATCCTCGTCGTCGCTGAAGGCCTGCGCGTAGAGCGCCTTGACGCCGCCCCGCAGCGAGTAGGCGTCGAACCCGGCCTCTCGCATGCGCTCGGCCAAGTCCGCGCTCTTGAGCCCCACCTCACAGACGAGGACGTAGGTGGCCGCACGGTTCCAGTTCGGATAATCCGAAATGGCGTGGAAGAAGTCCCAGTGCTCGGCGCGCGGATGCTGCCAAGCTCTCTGGGCATGGGGCGAGCGCACGTCGATGAGCCGGGCGTCGGCCGGAGGCTCCTCCAGTTCGAAGTCCGGATTCCGCAGGTCGCTCGCGTCGAGTTCGCGCAGATCGTACACGGCCCGCTGGCGCAGGGCTTGCTCGAAGGCCTGGGTGTCGAGGCCCGCCTCGATCTCCTCGATGGTCGACAGCTTCGCCCGCGTGGTCGGCTTGCCCGGCACGAGGGCACAGTACTCCTGCACGGCCGCCGAGAGTTCGAACGTGCCGATCTCGCGCGCACTCTCGATGATCTCTTCCTTGTCCAGGCCCACCAGCGGCCGCAACAGGGGCAGCTCGGCCACGCGCGAGATGACGTCGAGGTTGGGCAGCGTCTGCGAGGAGACCTGACCAAGCGCCTCGCCCGTGACGATGCCGCGCCCCTTCGGTTTTTCGCGGGATACCCGCTCGGCCGCTCGGTACATGAAGCGCTTCAAGAGCACCTGCCAGTAGCGCGAGGACGTCTGCGCCTGCATGTCCTGGATCAACGGTCGGAAGTCGACGACGTGGAGCTGGGGGCGGACGCCATAGCTCCACTGATCGGCGATTACCTTCATGACGCGCAACACGCCTTGGCGATGCGCGGCGCCGCCGAGGTTGCAGAAGACGTAGTCGAGCTCGATCCCGCGCTTGAGCATGAGCCACGACGCCACAGCGGAGTCGAACCCGCCGGAGACCAACGACGTGGCTCGGCCTTCGGCGCCGATGGGCAGTCCGCCCGGGCCGGGATGGCGCCCGGTGAAGAAGTGGGCCTGGCCGTCGCGGATCTCCACATTGATCGTGACTTCCGGGTTCGAGAGGTCGACCCCCCGGGCATGGGGATACAGCACGGCGCCGAGCGCGCGTTCCGCGTCCGGTGAGCCGAAGGGGACGTCCGCTTCCCCACGCTGCACTCGGACTGCAAACGTCCGGTCGCGCACGTGCTCACGGAAGAGCCGTTCGCCGTCCGCGACGAGTTGATCCAGGTCCGCAAAGGGGCACGACTGAATCTCGCTGAAGGACTGGATGCCGTAGACGCGCTGCAGCACCTCCGTGACGCGCGGTTGGGACGCCTCAACGAAGAAGCGGCTCCACTCCCACGCGAACTCGTGGTCGATGTTCTCCGAGGCCAGGGCATCCTGAATATTTCGGGCCAACAGCTGCATAAACCGGGCCCTTGTCGGTCGGGACTTGGTGGTGACCTCGCCAGAGAAACGGATGAGGAACCGCATGACGTCCGATTGTAGCGAGTCAGCCTGTCGAGATTCAATAATTCCCCAACATGTGCCGATTTGCACTTATTCGGACACAAGCCTATCATGGAAGCGACGTTCCATTTGGATTGAGGGGAAAGGATCACCGTGGCTTTCACACGAGACGATCTGGAACAGCTCTACGAGCTGGACGCCAACCCGCTGCTGAGCGTCTATCTGCACACCGATCCGGCCGAGGATCCGAAGGGATCCCACCGGATCTGGCTCAAGGATGCGCTCAAAGACCACGAAACGGAGCTCGACGGCGACGAGCGGAAGGCGTTCCGCGAGGCGGCCGAGCGGATCAACGCCCACGTCGCCGATCACAGGCCCCAGGGCAAGTCCTGGGTGGCGTTCGTCGGCCCGGACGTCTTCGTCGAACATCACCTCCAAGTGCCCGTGGAGAACGAAATCCAGTGGGGTCGACCGCAACTGGCCCAACTGGAGTGGATGCTCGAGGAGTACGCCCCCTACGGCGTCGTGCTGGTGGACTCGCAGACCATGCGTTTTTTCGTCGCCGTGATGAACGAAATCACCGAACTGACCGACCGCAAGCTGGAACTCGACACGAGCGAGTGGGGGGAGAAGGCCATGATGCCTCCCTCGCAACGCCAGGGCTCGCCAACGGTCGGGTCCGTACGCGGTGGCAACCAGCGCGAGGCTTACGAACAGCGCGTGGCGGAACACACGGAGCGGTTCTGGAAGGACGCGATTCCCGTGCTCCAAGAGATGCGGGCCCAGCACGATGCGGAAGAGCTGGTTATCGGCGGGCCGAAGGACGCCCGCGAGCGCTTCATGGCCAACGTCGGCGAGGCGGCCGATCGCGTCATCGGCGAGATTAACGTTCGAGTCGGCGCACCGGCGCCGGACGTGCTGAGCGAGAGCGTTCCGGTCATTCGGACCCACGAGCGGGCTCGCGAACGGGAATTGGTCGACGAGCTGTTGGGGCGTGCCTCGACCAGCGCCAAGGCGAGCGTCGGGTTGGCGTCCACGCTCAAAATGATCCAGGAGGGTCGAGCAGCCCAAGTCATCGTCAATCGGCGGCTGGATGAGCCGTTGCAGGAGTGCGGCAACTGCCGCTACGTCACGACCGCCGACGCCGAGGCCTGCCCGAACTGCAACGGGACCACGCTCGAGCGAGGGACGTTGCGCGGGCTGTTGCCGGTGTTGCTGCGCCGCTACGGCAGCGGCTTGGAGATCGTCCAGGCGGAGGCGGCGGACAAGCTCGCCGAACACGACGGCATCGGGACGTTGTTGCGCTTTTAGGCAGGGCCTTTGGTGGGCGGTCTCCGGATCCGCACTCGCGGCCGCGGACCGTGGTTGCTAGGATAATCGCGAAGGGCGAATAGCTCAGCGGCAGAGCGCCTCCCTTACAAGGAGGAGGTCCCAGGTTCAAATCCTGGTTCGCCCACCACTCACAACCTGCGCGTTGGCCTCCACGCTGTCGAGATTCTTCCCTCGCTATCGATGGGGGCTCGGACCTTCCGCCTTCGATCAGGCCCCGACAACTGAGCCCGGCTTCCGGGCGGTGACGTCCACGCTCGCGAGGTAGTCCGTGAGGGCCGTGCCCGGCGGCAGTGCCGCCGCAAGCTGTTGGTAGAGCGGGTCCTCGCAAGCCTCAATCGACGCCTCGTGGTCGGGCCGCGGCACGATCCGCACGTCTGTGAGGCCCATCGCTTCGACGAGGGACCGATAGTTCTCCATCTCGATCGCCCCGGCAATGCAGCTCGACCACGTGCCGGCGATATCGCTGACGCTCTCGGGCAACGGCTGCCACAGAGCCATATCGCTGACCGCCACGCGGCCATCCGGCTTGAGCACCCGAGCCACTTCCGTCCAGACTTGGGCCTTATCGGGCGAGAGGTTGATGACGCAGTTGCTGATGACGACGTCCAGGCTGCAGTCTGCAGCGGGGATGTGCTCGATCTCGCCCAAGCGGAACTCGACGTTCGCCAAGCCCGTGCGGGCCTGGTAATCGACCAAGTTGCCGCGCGCCTTGGCCAGCATTTCGGGCGTCATGTCGACGCCGATCACCCGTCCACTCGCGCCGACCTTGGGCCCGGCGACGAAGCAGTCGAACCCCGCGCCGGATCCGAGATCAAGCACGACTTGCCCTTCCTGGAGCGCGGCCACCGCAGTGGGGTTGCCGCAGCTGAGGCCCAAATTCGCGGTCCCGGGAAGTTGCCCGAGAGTCTCGGCATCGTAGCCGAGGGCCTCGGCCACGACCGTTGCTCGATCGCTCGTCGCCTGGCGGTCGCAGCACCCGGCTTGGCTCGTCTCGCTAACGGTCGGGTCGACCGCGCTCGCGATTCGGGAATAGTCGGATCTCACTTTGTCACGGACCGTGTCGGCGCGGCCTCGGTCCGACTCGCTAGGGCATCCGGCCATGGGCATCTCTCCTTTCCGACGGGCAGATCACGGATGAGCCTCGCCAGGGCATTCGAGAGCCGTCAATGGCGATAGCAGGCAGTGAGCTCACCCACGTCGCGGCTCAGCACGTCCTCGCGATGTTGCAAATCGGCTTCAGCACCCGGTTGTTGCAGGAGCGATGCGCGGACCCACACCAGCGCGTCGCGCGCTTCCGCCGGTGCCTCCACTCCGGCCAGTCGGTAGTAACGCCAACGGCCGGCCTTCCGCTGTTGCACGAGCTCAGCGTCAACGAGCAGCTGCATGTGTTTAGACATGGTTGATGGGGCCAGTCCGATCACCTCGATCAAGTGACAGAGGCATAGCTCGCCCGGTTCGAGCAGCCTGAGGGCACGCAACCGGCTCTCATCCGACAAAGCCTTCGCGACCTTGACCAATCGATCCATAATGATTTTCCACTTCGCCAACTAACGAAGTGTAGTCAAGACATGGCCCTACGTCAAGTCAGCGGGTCGCGATGCGCAGTCGCAGGCCCAAGCCGCGCGCTACGCGTCAGTGAGCTCACGCAAGATGTGGCGAAACCGCCACTCGCCCCAGCGGTTCGCCATGCCGTTGGCACATCCCGCAATCACGTCCCCGCCACCGTGGGCAATTGCACCCCGTAGCCCAAGCCTTTCCCACGGAGGATGGCACCGATAGATGGCATCTCGGTCGTCGGCATCCTGTGGCAACGCTCCGCAATGGGCGGCCATGAACTGTCTGATGCAGCGCTCGGTCAACCGCCTGCCGGCTGGCCATCGTGACGTTATGGAAGCGCCCTGAATGGCCTTTGACGCGGAATCTGCAAAGGCATGAAGGGACGTTGGACAACCCTCGACGGGCTGGCCCTTTGACATCTCGGTCATGTAAGTTACAATAGACGAAGCGACCGACATTGACGCCTGCCCGAAGACACCGCTTCCTCTCACCACAATAATATAAGCTGCCCGGCCCGCTGGCCGAAGCTGTGAGGGTTTTGCCCGAGGTTTCCAGAGAGCACTCTCCCCCTGCTCTTGCCTCCTTACCTCCGGGATTTTCCCCGACCAGCCTCAAGAAATCGCCAGCGGCCGGGCAGCTTACCCCACACGCCAACATATCTAGGCGTCGAAACGGCCCTCTGTCAAGGGTCGGTCGATTGACGCGACTCGCCGTTGGATACGTCATCCCCTGGCCAAGCATCGACAAGCATGCAGCGCTGAACCTTTACCGATCGCCGCGAACGAGGGTCAAGCGATGGCCGCGACGTGGGCGAAACTTGCGGACGTTGAGTCGCTCTACTTATGGAGTGGTCAATAACAGCATCCCCAAAGGATTGCCCCAGGACGCCGCGTTTGCCAAACTCGAGCAGACTGAAGGAGGTACCCGCAATGGCGATATCGACGGACGAGATCGATTATCGACTGTATGGCAACGACATGCAGCTCGTTGAAGTGACCTTGGACCCCGGCGAAGCGATTCAGGCCGAGAGCGGCACGATGATATACATGGATGAGGGCATCGAGATGGAGACCTCCACCGGCGGTGGGTTTGTCGAAGGGGTCAAGCGCATGGTCTCTGGCGAAAGCTTTTTCATCACGACCTTTTCAAATGCGGGATCCGTCGGAGGGCGCGTGGCGTTCGCAGCTCCCTATCCGGGCAAGATCGTGCCGATCAACCTTGGCCAGCATCAGGAGCAGTTCCTGTGTCAAAAGGACGCGTTTCTATGCGCCGCGCAGGGGACCGACATCGAGGTTGAGTTCCAGAAGAAGATCGGCACCGGGCTGTTCGGTGGCGAGGGGTTTATCCTCCAGCGACTGGAGGGCGATGGCATGGCGTTTGTGCATGCGGGCGGCACGGTGGTCGAACGCGAGCTCGGCCCCGATGAGACCTTACGCCTCGACACCGGTTGCCTTGTGGCCTTCCATCCGGCCATCGATTACGACATCCAGTACATCGGCGGGGTCAAGAACGCCCTGTTCGGCGGCGAAGGCCTCGTGTTGGCGACGCTGACCGGGCCGGGGCTCGTCTACCTACAGAGCATGCCCTTCTCGCGGCTTGTCGACCGCATTAGCAGTACCGTGGAGGTCGGCACGTCCCAAGGGGAGGATTAACGCTCGTCCATCGACACACGTTGTCCAAGGCGCGAAGGGGACTGACTAT
>CAZMNF010000042.1:0-1627 GCA_964567595.1 uncultured Thermotogae bacterium
GACGTCCGACCTTGCCTAGCTTGCCCTTGATCCGGCACCGTCAGACGATGACCGATACATCCCCCAACAACGTCGACACGTTCTCGCGACGCCGCGTCTTTGCCGTTCTGGGGACCCATCCCGAGCCCGGCGGCTACGGCATTGCGAAATTCAGCCGCTCCGCGCGGCCCTACCAGGACTGGATCTTCGACTTGACGGCAGAGGGCGCCGAGCGCTTCTACGAGACGTTCTACTTCGACTACGGGCACGCCTCCATCGCCGACCTGGCCCATCTGACGGTCGTGTTGGAGAACATTTCCATGGTGGCGGCCGAAGTGCTCTGGGACGAGTCGCTCGTGGACGGGCAGGCCAGCTCCACGCGGTATCAGGACTTCCAGAAGCGCGGCTGCCACACGCCGCCCGAGATCGAGGGGACCGACCTCCAAGCCCCCTACGACGCGTTGTGCCAGCGGCTGATCGACGCCTACGGGCGCTTCCAACGACGGATCCTCGAGGCCTTCATGGCGCGCTACGCCGACGAGCGCCCGTCGGACATGGACGACGCCGCCTACGAGCGCACGCTCAACGCGCGCGCCTTCGACGTGGCGCGCTACCTGCTGCCCCTGAGCATCCGGACGGGGCTCGGCCACATCCTGAGCGCCCGGACGCTGGAGCGCCAGCTCGTCAAGCTCCTCTCGCATCCCCTGGCGGAAGTCCGCGAGGTCGGCGCGGAGCTCAAGCGGGCGGCCGTTGAGGAACCCGCCTTCAATCCGACGGTTGAACGCCTCCGGCCCTTGCTCGACGAACTGGAGCGTTCCTACACAAAGGATGACGCGCGCGCGCGCGAGATCCTCGCGGAGATTCGGCGCGTGACCGGCTTCGACGCGGCCGCGACGCCGACGCTCGTCAAGTACGCCGAGCCGAACGCCTATCAACAGCGGCTTCGGGCGGCCCTGTCCGAGCGGGCGTCGACGCTGGCGGCGGAGCTGGACGCCCCGGACGGCGCGCGCGGCGTCGAGCTGATCGCCCCGCACGACCCGGAGAGCGAAGCCATCTGCTCGTTGCTCTATGAGCAGCTGCCGCACTCGTACGCCCAGATCAAGCGCCGCGTCGACGACTTCAGCGACGCCGAGCGGGCCGAGATCCTGGAGCTCGTCTACGCCGACCGGGGCCGGCACGATCCGCTCCCGCGGGCGCTGTGTTCCGGCCATCAGTTGATCTTCGACGTGAGCACGGACGGTGGCGCCTGGCGCGACTTCCATCGGCATCGGCGGATGATCGAGCTAACCAAGCGCTTCCGGCCGACATATGGATACGACGTTCCCCAGGCAATCCCGGACGCCGACCTGGCGAGCGACTATGCCGCGCTGATGGACGGCGCCGGGCGACTGGCCGAGCGGATCGAGGCGAGCCATCCGGGTGTCGGCCAGTACGCGCTGCCCATGGCCTACCGGCAGCGGTCGCTGTTCAAGATGGACGCGGCGCAGCTGCACTACATCGTCGAGCTGCGCTCGCGGCCCGAGAACCACTTCTCGGTGCGCGAAACAGCCTACGATCTCTACAAGGCGTTCCGGGCGCGCTTCCCCAGGTGGGCGCGCCACATTCGGGCGTTCCCTCCAGACGAGGAGGCGTTTTTCCAGCGGTGATC
>CAZMNF010000042.1:1727-15816 GCA_964567595.1 uncultured Thermotogae bacterium
AGCGGATACCCGTCAACCACGGTCGGCGCCTGTCGTCCATCCGTTAATCCGCTTTCTATCCGTTGACCGGCAACCGTTGAGCCTGAGCGGGCACAACAGTGGGGGAGTTGTCCTTGCTTCGTCCCCGCTTCGTTGGTACACATGACCGAGATCAACGGCCCGACGGCCGTCGACCCCGTGAGCGTTAGATTCAAAGGAGCGTGAGGCATGGTCACGATCACGACGCGCGCCGCCGAGATGATGCACGCCGCGTTGGAGCAGGAGAACATCACGGATTACGGACTGCGACTGGTCGCCCAGAAGGGCGGCTGTGGCTGTTCCGGGCCCGCCTACGGGCTCTTCCCCGAAGCCGAGCACGGCCCCGAGGACACCGTCGTCAGCGAGGGCAGCGTCCAGGTCTACGTGGACCCGGACAGCCTCCCGCTCGTCGACGGCGCGACGATCGACTACGTCGAGCACCCGGAGCAGGGGGCCGGGTTCACCATTCAGAACCCGAACGCCGAGGCCGAGGCCGGCGAGTGCGGCTGCAGCGACGGCGAGTGCGAGTGCGGGGGCGACTGCGGCTGCGAGTAAGCCGCTGAACGCCGTCGGCAGCGCTCGTTATCAGAGATTCCGTGCGGGGCAACCCGGGTCGGGTTGCCCCGTTGTTGTTATTCAGGAGCCCCCGTCGGGTCCTCGCCGAACCGCTCGCCGACCTCGAGCCCGTACCCGTTGACGACGTCGATCCCGCGCATCGACTGCTTGCCGGCCGGCTGGACCTCGACGAGCTCCAGGAGCCCATCGCCCGTCTGCACGCACGGCCCCGCCTCGCCGATGCCCACGACGTCGCCCGGGTCGCCGGGGACGCGGTTCAGCTCGGCCGGGGCCACCTCCGCGACGTGGATTTTCAGCCGATCGCCGCGCCAGTGGGTGTAGGCGCCCGGCCACGGGTTGAGGCCGCGGGCCAGGTTGGCCAGCGCGGCCGCGCCCTCGGTCCAGTCGATCTCGCCCTGGGATTTCTGGATCTTGGGCGCAAAGCTCGCCCGGCTGTCGTCCTGCGGGGTCGGCTCGACGGTCCCGTCGCGCAGGCCGCGCAGCGTCTCCATGACGACGTCCGCGCCCACCTCCGCCAAGCGGGCCTCCAACGAGCCGGCCGTGTCGTCGGCGGCGATCGCCAACGAGCGCTGCCGCAGGATCGGCCCTTCGTCGAGCCCTTCGGTCATGACGAACGTCGTCACGCCCGTCTCCGCCTCCCCGTTGATGAGGGCCCAGTGGACGGGGGCCGCTCCTCGATATTGAGGAAGGAGCGAGGCGTGCAGGTTGACGGGGGCCAGGTGGGGAACGGCCAAGACCTCGCGCGCCAGGATCTGCCCGTAGGCGGCGACGACGAAGGCGTCCGCGTCGAGCTCGCGCAGCTCCGCCACGGCGTCGTTGGCGCGCCGGGGCTGGCGGACGGGCAGCCCCAGGGCCAGCGCCCGGTTCTTGATCGGCGTCGGCTTGAGCTTCAGGCCGCGCCCGGCCGGCCGATCCGGCTGCGTCACCACGGCCCGGAGCTCGACCTCGTCGCTGGCGTGGAGCGCACTGAGCGTCGGTCCCCCCAGCTCGCCGGAGCCGAGGAAGACGACGGTCAGGCGGTCACGGTGCTCGATCGGTTGGACGGTGAGGGGCCCTCCTCGTTCTGGATTTTTTCGTACTCCTTCAATACCTGCCGCCGCTTGACGCGGCCGAGGTGGTCGATGAACAGCACGCCGTTCAGGTGATCGACCTCGTGTTGCAGCACGCGGGCGAGTAGCCCCTCGGCCTCCACCCGCGTCGGCTCGCCCTCCAGGCTCCATCCCTCGACGACGGCGCGGTCGGGCCGGTCAACCTCGGCCTCGACGCCCGGGATGCTCAGGCAGCCCTCCGCGAAGGTCACGACCTCGCCGCCGGTCGCCACGACCTCCGGATTGGCGAGCACGTGGAAGTCGTCCTCGACGTCGACGACGATCAGGCGGGTCGCGACGCCGACCTGGGGGGCGGCCAGGCCGTACCCGACCCGCTTGACCAGCGTTGCCACCATCCCGTCGGCCAGCTCGCGCAGCTCGTCGTCCACGCGCTCCACCGGCTCGGCCGGCCGGCGCAAGACAGGATCCGGATGCGTCCGAATGCTCAACTCCATGCGCCGTCTCCCTGAATATAGACCTCGATCATCCGTCGACATGTCCTTGCATCGTCCATGTGGAGTGGCCACATTATAACGGCCCAACCCGCGAGGTTCGAGACGCAGCATGGAACCGCGTTCCCCCGACGGCGACCGAACCGCATGGCAGGAGGCGTTGGCCAACGCCCGCAAGATCGTCCAGCTGGAGCGCCGGCAGGGCTGCCGCGACGAGGTTGTCATGGGCGGCCTGGAGGCGTTCGTCGGCAACCTGCTCGAGCAGTTGCGCGCCCACGGCGCCGACCCGTCGTCGCTGGCGGACCTGAGCGAGCGCGTGGCCGCCTATGGCGACCGCTCGCCCGACGCGCGCCGCGACGCCCTCGACGAGCTGGACGACCTGCTGGTCGCGTTGGCATCGGCGCCGCCGCCCGACTCGTCCCCGTCGTCGGCGGCCCCGGATGGGACGGCCTCCGGGCCGCCCTCCGCGATGTCATCCGAGGCGGCATCCGAGACGGCATCCGAGAGGACGGCCGGGGCGTCCTCCAAGCCGGACGTGCCGCCCTTGGACAGCCCCGTCCGCTACGCCAAGGGCGTCGGCGCCCAGCGCGCGGCGACGCTCCACAAGCTGGGCATCGAGACGATCGAGGACCTGTTGCTCCACCTGCCGCGGCGTCTGGAGGATCGCCGGACGATACGCAAGGTCGGCGAGCTGCGGCCCGAGGAGCCCTGCACCGTGATCGGCCGCGTCCGGGGGGTCGAGGTGCTCACGCCGCGCAAGCATTTGGAAATTCTCAAAGCGGCCGTCCAGGACGAGACGGGGGTGCTGACGGCCGTCTGGTTCAACCAGCCCTGGCTCAAGTCCCAGATTCCGCAGGGCGAGCGGATCGCGCTCTTCGGCAAGCCGGAGCGGCAGTACGGCACCTGGCAGATGAGCAACCCCGTGTGGGAGCCCGAGGGCAAGGACCGACAGACGGGCCGGCTCGTGCCGATCTATCCGGCGACCGAGGGGATCACGCCCGCGACGCTGGGCCGGCTGATCCGCACCAACATGGCGCGCTATCGCGACGAGGTCCGCGACATCGTTCCCGACGGCGTGCGCGAGCGGCACGGGCTGCTCCCGCGCGCGGCGGCCTTGCCGTCGATCCACGAGCCGGCCGACGAGGCGGAGTTTGAGCGCGCCCGGCGCTCGCTGGCGTTCGAGGAGTTTTTCATTTTCCAGATCGGGGTGGCGCATCGCAAGGCCAACATGGCGCAGGCGCGGGCCGCCGTTCTGGCCGCCTCGGACGCGACGATGGATCGCTTCCAGGCGACGCTGCCGTTCAAGCTGACGGCCGCGCAGGGGCGCGTGCTGGGCGAGATTCGCCGGGATCTGGCGTCGGGCCGTCCGATGAGTCGGCTGTTGCAGGGCGACGTGGGCTCGGGCAAGACGGTCGTCGCCGCCGGCGCCGCCCATATTGCGTCACAGGCGGGAGCCCAGACGGCGCTCATGGCGCCGACGGAGATCCTGGCCCGCCAGCACTATGCCAACCTGGGGCCGTTGTTGGCGCCGCTGGGGATGCGGGTCGCGCTCTTGCTCGGCAGCATGCCGCAGCGCGAGAAGGCCGAGGTCCGCGAGCTCGTTGAGGCGGGCGAGCTCGATCTGGTTGTCGGCACGCACGCGCTCATCGGCGATCAGGTCGCGTTCGATCATCTGGGATTGGCCGTGATCGACGAACAGCACCGCTTCGGGGTGATGCAGCGGGCCGAATTGGAGACCAAGGGCGAGACGCCGCACGTGCTGGTCATGAGCGCGACGCCCATCCCGCGCACGATCACGCTGACCATCTACGGCCAGTTCGACGTCTCCGTCCTCGACGAGCGCCCGCACCCGTCGGACATCCGGACGTACTGGATCGCCGAGGACAAGCGCGACGACGTCTACGAGCTCGTCGCCACCGAGTTGGCCCGAGGCACGCAGGGCTACGTCGTCTACCCCCTGATTGAGGAGTCCGAGAGCCTCGACCTGCGGTCGGCAACCGAAATGAAGGAGGAGCTGGAGCGGACGCACTTCGCGGGGCTGCGCGTCGGGCTGCTGCACGGGCGCATGAGCGCCGATGAGGTGCAGGCCGTCATGGCCCAGATCCAGAACGGCGAGCTCGACGTGTTGGTGAGCACGACGATCATCGAGGTCGGCATCGACGTGCCGGACGCGTCAGTGCTCGTCATCGAGCACGCCGATCGCTTCGGCCTGAGCCAGCTCCACCAGCTCCGCGGCCGCATCGGGCGCCAGGGCCAGCGGGCGACCTGCTACGCCGTCGCCACCGCCCGCACGGAGGAGGCCGCGCGGCGGCTGGCGGCCTTCCGGGACACCGACGACGGCTTCGACATCGCCGAGGAGGATTTGAAAATTCGGGGGACGGGCGAGCTGTTGGGGTTCTCCCAGCACGGACTGGACACGACGTTCAAGGTGGCCGACTTGATCCGCGACCTGCCCCTGATGCAGGCGGCCCGCGAGGAGGCGGAAGCGTGGCTGGCCGCGTATCCCGAGACGCCGTTGCTGGCAGAGTTCGAGCGGCGCTTCGGCGATCGGTTCGACCTGGCGCGGGTGTGAGCCCCCAGTCCGGCGAAGTCGGGGGGCGGGCGGCCGAACGAGCAGCGCAGAGGCCGTCGGTGCGGACCTGCTCGGCTTTTGCCGTCGTGCGGCCATGGCGGTATGCTGGTCGCGCCATTCGTCGAGACGGAGCGTGAACAGATGCCATGAATGAATCCCTTCTGGATCGCATTGCCATCGACCCGAACGTCATGACCGGGAAGCCTGTCATTCGGGGGACGCGGGTCCCCGTTGAACTGATCGTGCGCATGCTGGCGCAGGGGCTTCTGGAAGCGTCCATCCTTGAGGAATATCCTCAGCTTGAACCGGACGACATCCGGGCCGCTTTGACCTATGCGTCTCGGGTCTTGGCGCAAGAGGACGTCTTTCCTCTCGCCACCTCCGGTTAGGGTACGGCCCATCGATGCGCTTCATCGTCGATGAATCCACTGGGGCAGCCGTCGTTGAGCACCTGCGCCGCGCGGGGCACGATGTGCTCGCTGTGGCTGAGACGATGCCTCAAGCCGCCGACGACGAGATCCTGACGCGTGCGGTGGCCGATGCGCGCATCGTCGTGACCAACGACAAGGACTTCGGCGATCTCGTATACCGAAGTGGCCAAGCCCATCATGGCATCCTTCTGTTGCGACCCAGCGATGAAGATCCTTCGGCCCGCGTGCGCCTGGTTAGGACCGTCTTGGCCCAGTACGCAGATCGCTTGCCTGACGCCTTCACCGTGGCCACCGACGGCAAGATGCGCATTCGAGCTTTACGGGATCGCGACGCGGACTGAGGACCGACTTGATGTCGCCCGAGCATGGCGACTATCCTCGGAACGATGGCGGACATTACGCGCGACGACGTCCAACGCATCGCCGAGCTGGCCGAGCTGACGCTGTCCCAGGCGGAGATCGACCAATACCGCGATCAGCTCGCGGCCATTCTGTCGCACTTCAAGGCCCTCGAGCAGTTGGACACGAGCGGCGTGCCGCCCACGCAGCATGCTCAGGACGTGGAGAACGTCTTGCGGCGAGATGAGGCGCGGCCGTCGGTCGCGCGAGACGAAGCGCTCGCCAACGCGCCCCGGCAACGCGACGGGTTTTTCGAGGTGCCGGCGGTTATCGAGCGCGAGTGACCCAGCTTCCCACCGCTTCGCCCCGAAGCATCTTCGCCAGATGGCCCGATCGGGTGTGGTCGTAAACCCCGATGGGGATGTCGCGCTCCCGACACAGCGCAATTGCCGCGAGATCCATGACCTCGAGCGCATCGTTCACGACCCGATCGTAGCTGACGTGGATCAAGCGTTCGGCCTCGGCATCGGACTGGGGATCGCCCGTGTAGATGCCGTCGACGGGGCTGGCTTTGACAAGCGCGTCGGCCTGGGTTTCTGCGGCGCGAATGGCGGCCGCGGTGTCGGTGGTGACGAAGGGATTGCCCGTGCCCCCGACGAAGATGGCCACGCGGCCCGCGTCCAACGCCTCCCGAGCGCGATCCGGCCGCATGGCGTCGATCCAGGGGGTCGCAATCGCCGAGAACACGGCGGCCTCGACGCGGGCTTGGCGCAGGGCATCGCGCAAGGCAAGGCCGTTGACGAGCGTGGCCAGCATGCCCATCTGATCGGCCGTGGCGCGGTCCAGAAACGACGTCTCGCGACCGCGCACCAGGTTGCCCGCGCCGACGACGACGCCGACCTGAAATCTCTCCGAGCGCGCGTGGCTCAGCTCGTCGACGATGTGGCCGAGCGCGTCCGAGTCGAGCTGCGTGCCCGCCTCGCGGCGGAAGGCTTCACCAGAGAGCTTCAGCAGAATGCGCGTTAGGGGTGCCGGCGCCGAACCGGCACTCGTGTAAGCGTCAGGATCGGTCAATCTGCGGTCTCGCTCGCCGTCGTTGAGAAGGGGCCGGGGGCCGTCGGCCCGGCGCGTTAGGCCTCGTCCTCGCCAATGACGAAGCGGGCGAAGCGGTTGACGACGACCTTTTCGCCGACTTGGGCCGTCAGGTCGGCCAAGGCGTCCTCGACGGTCATCTCCCCCTCGGGATCGAGGATGAAGGGCTGTTTCATGAGGCAGTTCTCCTCGTAGAACTTGCTCATGCGCCCCTCGACGATCTTCTCCACGATCTCGGGCGGCTTGTCCTCCTTCTCGGCTTGCGCTTGCAGGACCGACCGCTCCTCCTCGAGGTCGGACTCGGGCACGTCCTCGGGATTGACATAGCGGGGCGGCGGGGCGGCGGCCGCGATGTGCTTGGCCAGGTTGCTCACGAATTGACGGAACTCGTCGTTGGCCGCCGTGAAGTCGGTCTCGCAGTTGACCTCCACGAGCACGCCGATCTTGCCGTTGTGGTGGATGTAGGACTCGATGCGCCCTTCCGCCGCGGTCCGGGCGCTCAGCTTGCCCATCTCCGACTTGCCCTCCTCGCGGAGGATCTTTTTCGCCTCGTCGAAGTCGCCGTCGCTTTTCTCCAACGCGCGCTTGCAGTCCATGATGCCGACGCCCGTGGCTTCGCGCAGCTCACGGACGGCCTCGGAGGAGATGCTCATTCGCGGTCACCTTCCTCGTCGTCGTAGTCGATGGTGTCGTCGTCATCGTCCTCGGAGCCGACGGTGGCCACCACCGCCTCGGCGTCGTCCGCTTCCTCGCTCTGAGCCGGCTCGGGCTCGGCGGCCGTCTCGGCGCCGGCCGCGTCCGGGTCGGCCTCGGCTTCGGGCTCGGCTTCGGCCGCCTCGGTCGCCTCCGTCGTCTCGCTCGGCTCGGCCGACTCGCTGGCCTCGGCCGCCTCCGAGTCGGAGCTCGCTGCGGCCGTCGCGGCCTCGGTCGTCTCCGGCGATGCCACTGACGTGCCCTCCTCCGCCGTTGCGCCGGCCGTCTCGGCCGTGGCAGCCGCGTCAGCCGTGGCGGCTGCTGCCTCCTCCGGCTCGGGCGTGGGCGAGGGCGCCTCTTGGAGGCCTTCCTTGCCCTCCAGAACGGCGTCGGCGATGCGCGAGATGATCAGCTTCGTCGCCTTGATGGCGTCGTCGTTGCCCGGAATGGGGTAGTCGATCGGATCGGGATCGCAGTTCGTGTCGATAACCGCCACGATGGGAATGCCGAGCCGCCGGGCCTCGTGGATCGCGTTCACTTCAATCTCCGTGTCGACGACGAACATGATGTCGGGCAGCCGATGCATGTTGCGCAGGCCCTCGAGGTTGCGCCGCAGCTTGTTGATCTCCTTGTGCAGCTTCATCGCTTCCTTGTTCGGCATGCGATCCAGGTCGCCTTGGCGCTCGTGCTCCTCGAGTTCGGTCATGTAGTCGATGCGCTGCTTGATGACGCCGAAGTTGGTCAGCGTGCCCCCGAGCCAGCGGCGATTGACGTAGTGCGCCCCGCACCGCTCGGCTTCCTCTTCGATGGTGCGCTGCACTTGGCGCTTGGTGCCGACGAAGAGAATCTCGTTGCCCTGGGCCACCTGGTCGCGCACAACGTGGTAGGCTTCCGCGAACAAGTCGATCGTGCGCTCCAGGTCGATGATGTGAATCCCTTTGCGCTCGGTGTAGATGTAGGGCTCCATCTTGGGGTTCCACTTCCGGACGCGATGCCCGAAGTGGACGCCGGTTTCCAGAAGCTCCTTAATGGTCAGCAGACCCACATTGTTTCCTCCTTTCTCCATTACTGAACGGGAACCAGTCCGTCATTGAACGCTGATATCCCGACCATCACTCTCCTTTGTCGTGAAGTGTGCCCACTGTAGCGGCACTGGCATCCGGCGCTGACGATCCGCGGCCATCCGAGCGGAGGTCACAGGCGCTCGCAGTGAGCCATAAGATTGCATTCACTATATCAGGCACAGGTTGGGAGGCGCAACTCATGGGCCGTCAGCCGTGGCCAGCGGCGGTCGGGCCCATGGTCAACCGGGAACCAACCCGCTGACGCGCGTGACGCGCAGGCCGCGCGCTTCGAGCTCATCGAGGAACGGGTTGATCCCGAGCGCGTCGCTGGCGATGTGGCCCGTGATCACCAGGTTCTTCCCGTGAGATTCGAACGCGTCCTTCAACCCTCGGGAGTCGGGCCCCACGCAGTGGATGTAGATCACGGTGTCGATCCCGTGTTGAAAGTACGCCTCCGCGACGGGATAGCCGCCGTTGGTGCCGCAAGCGTGCGCAACGACCGTCTGGCCGATCGGGTTGTCCCGGTGCCCAACGCGCAGGTCGATCTCGGTCTCGGCGTTGCGGAACTCGCCGTGGTTGGCGTAGAGCCGATCGATCAGCGAGCCCACGGTGTCGTGGGCGTGGAGCTCGTCGACCGTGGACGCCATCATCCGCCGGCCGACCTCGTCGAGCGCCAAGTGGACGTTCATGTAGCCGATCCCGAGCAACCGGGCGAACGAGGGCGCATGGTCGTAGTTGGCGATCTGCGCCCGACAGCGGGCGTCGTAGATCTTCTCCGCCATGGCGGCCTCGGCGGCGTCCTGGGGGACGCCGTGCTCGACCATCATCTCGACGTGCCGATCGAGCACGTCCGGGAAGTTGAGCGTGGACGCGCCGCCCTTGGGATGGTGCGAGATGACGAGATCGTATCCCATCTCTTGCGCCATGGACAGCTCCGGCGTGTCCATGTCCACCCCGGCCAGGACGCGCTCGGCATCCGCGACGGGGTGATAGACCGCGCTGTCGGCCGGCACCTCGGAGAAGCCGGCCATGTCCAGTGACAGTTGCATGATTCGGTCCGTGGATAGCCCCATACGTCTCACCAATCACATCGTAACCCGCCCCAGACCCGCGCCACAACGCGCCCGTCAGCGCTGGCGCACCGCTGGCGTGACTCGCGTTACATCTTGCGGCGGCCGGGGATGCCTATGCTCGCGAGCGGACAGTGATACCTCATGCACGGACAACGACTCCGCGGCCTCGTGGTTCTCCTCAGCGTGGCATGGATATTGAGCGTCGGGTCGGTGAGCGCCGCCGGCGACGTCACCGGCGACTTCACGACCCACGTCGTCATGATGCCCGTCGCCGAGCAGTCGCCGGCGTCCGAGGTCGGCCGGCTGGAGTTCGACCTGCAGAACGAGATCAACCTCTCGCTGGTCGTGAGCGGGTTCCGCGCAACCGTCCACGGCCACTTCGGCCTGGCCGGCTTGGAGGACGTCATTCTGACCTTGGGGGTCACGGTGGGCAACCTCAACGTGGCGAGCCAGCTGGTGTTCGGCCGCTTCGACGACGACGACACGATCCCCGACAAGGACCAGCCCAGCTTCATCAAGCAACGCGTCACGTCGACGTTCAACTTCGGCGGCGTCAGCTTGGAGAACTTGGCGATCGTCGAGGACACCAACTTCCCCCAGTCGCCCGCCTACGCGTTCGGCGACGTCTTCACCATCTCGGGGCAGACCACGAGCGGGGTCTCCATCGAAGCCCAATCGGGAATCTGCGCGGACGCGTCGACCAACTCCATCAAGAAGCACTCCTGGACGTTCAGCGTGGTCCCGGAATGCCATCAGGAGCCGAAGCCGAACCTCGTCTACAACTTTGAGAAGCTCACGATCAGCGGCATTCCCATCGCCTCCGACATTACGGGAAAGGCCGTCGTCGAGTGCGTTCAAGTCCAGGCCTGCGAGCTGACCCAGACCATTCTGGTCTCAGGGGGCGTCGTGCCGCTGTCGGCAACGTTCACCATCGAGGACCTGTTCAGGTTCCAATTCGAATCCGTCACGCTGACGTTCTCGTCCGGGCCGGGCACGTTGTCGGTGACGCTCGACGACGCGGGCGATATCAGCCTCATCGCCGTCCGGCTGGGCCCCACGATCAACGCCGACACCAACCCGGCGACGCTCAACGTCGCCGGCAGCGTGGAGCCGGGCGAAGGCGTAACGTCGGGCTCCATCGGGATCGAGGTCACCCGCGACTTCCTCGACTTCGAAGCGGAGGCGACGTTTGCGGACGGGCCACCGGCCGAGTTCGATGGGGTGGAGTTCGGCGTGGACGCCACATTGAAGCCCTTGGAAATCGAAGCGACCCTGAGTTTCAACCCCGACGAGATGGTGGAAGTGGAGAGCTTCTGGACCGTGACGTTCTGACGGTGTGACGGTGCGCACGAAGGCCTCGACGAAAGACGTGCAAACGGGCAAGGCACGGAGCTTCGGGCGCTCCAAGGCAACCGGACGTTAGCGAGGCGAGCCATGACCATCCGACTGACGCTGATCCTCAGCGCGCTGTTCCTCTTCGTCGCCTTCGCCATCGGGGCGGTGTTCACAACCCAGGCCTGCTTCATGGCCGGGGCCGGCACGGGGTATCCGTCGCTGCAACAAGCGATCGACCGGGCTGAGCCCGGCTGCACCATCATGCTGCTCGGCGGAACGTACGAGGAGAACGTCGTGGTCGACAAGCCGCTGCGCATCGTGCCGCGCGCCGAGGCCCAACCGCTTGCCATTTTCGGTCAATCCCCGTCTGGCACGTCGTCCGTGGCGGCGTTTATCGATTCGGCATCGCCCTCGACGCTGCGGGCCGCCCAAGCGGATCGGCCCGTGATCGAGATCCGCGCCTCCGACGTGACGATCCGCGGTCTGCGCATCGAAAGCGGCCGCGTGGGGATTCGCGCCTCCGACGTCCGAGGGCTTCGCGTCACAGCCAACACGATTCGGGGCTCGCAGGAGGCCGGCATTCGCTTGGACGGGGTCCGAGCAACTCGCCTGCAGGGAAACACGGTCACCCGATCGGGCATCGGCGCTCACCTGGTGGACGCCGATGACGTCCGCGTCGTCGACAACGTGCTGCGCCGCAACGCCCATGGGATCCGCCTGGACGGCGCCACTTCCCACGAAGTCCGCGCCAACCGGATTGTCAGCAATGACGCCACGGCGCTCCATCTCACCTCGGCAACGGACAACGTCGTCCGGGCCAACGCCATCGAGCGCAACGGGGTCGGGATCAAACTGGAGGCCGCGTCGGCCAACACGCTCGCGGCCAATCGACTGGAGCGCAACGACGCCGGACTGCGCGTGCACGGCTCCGAGACGGCCCATTACGTCCACCAGATTTCGCGTGACAACACTATCAACGGCCGACCGATCTATTACCTGGTCGACGCGGAGGACGCAACGATCGTGGCGGGGGCGCGGCCCGGCTACGTGGCGCTCGTGCGGAGCCGCAACGTCACCGTCCGCGGCGTGGCGTTGCCCGAGGGGGCCCAGGGACTGCTCATGATCGACACCCGCAGCAGCCGCGTGGCGAACGCCACCATCCCGGCCAGCGAGCAAGGGCTCTATGTCGAAAACTCCCACGAGAACGTGCTGTTGAACAATCGCATCGAACGGACCGCGGCCAGCGGCGTCGCCCTGATCAACTCGTCCGAGAACCGGCTGGAGGGCAACGTGGTGCGAGCCAACGACGGACACGGCGCTCTGCTGACGGACGCCAACGCCAATGCCCTCGTCGGTAACGAGGTCCGCGACAATCAAGAGTCGGGCGTCTACGTCGCGGGCAGTCGCGGAGCGCGCTTGGAAGCCAATCGAATCCGGAGCAACTGGGTCGGCATCTATCTTGACGGCGGCGGCGAGCATCAGCTGCGGGAGAACACGATCGCCAAGAGCCAGTTTGCCGTCTACGTGGAAAAATCCACCGCCAACGAGGTCGAGAACAACCGCTTGCTGGAGAATCGGCACCTTTCCAATCAACCGGATCTGTTCGGGAGCAACGCCTCAACAACCGGCAACTGACGACGGGGGGTTGACGGACCGGACCAACCGGGATATAATAGTTCCTGTTTGGCTGCGCCATCTTCGGCGCAAACTGACAACGATCGAGCAAGGGCAGGCAAAAGCGGCACGGTAGCAAATTATTCCATAACCGAGGAGTAACATCGCGTGACTCAAGCAACGTTCCGTGCCCTAGCCCACGGATGGAAGGTTCATCTAGGCATTATGGGTCCACAAACGTTTCGGTGGAGCGATAAGGGCAATTCCGGCGGAAGCCGGATGCGCAAAGCTCCAGGTCCGTCCCCGACATTGATCCCACCGAAGGGGAACGGACGGCTGAGCTGCCGACTCCACCTCATTTCATATGAGGAGGAGCATCGTGAAACGGTGGCTCAGTCTTGCCCTGATCAGCACCCTACTGGTCTCGCTGGTCGGGGTATCGCAATCGGATAACCCCGTCGAGGGGCCGCTCGGCGACTACGGCGACGCGCCCGAAGGGACGTCCGCTGAATACGTGCACAACTTCGATCCGGATCGCACTGGAGAGTTCCCCTCCCTGTTCAGGCCGGACGCGCAGTCGGCCAATCCGGATTTCGTCCTGCATCGGTCGCCTCAAGAGCAAGTCTACCTAGGCCAGCTTGCGACGACGGAGCGCAACGCGCTCCAGGTCAACCGCGACCTCGACGACGGCTGGGAGCCGAGCAGCTTCGTTACCTGCAGCGCCGCCGCTCTTGAGGTCTTCGTGACGGTTCCGGAATCCGCCGATGCGGAGGCGTTCTACCTCAACGCGCTGTTCGACTGGGACCACGACGGGCAATGGAGCGGCGCGACGGCATGCAGCTTCGACGAGGGCGAGCGCCGCGTCGAGGAGTGGAGCCTCCGCAACCTACGATTGGACGAGGCGCCGTACAACCTGGAGCCGGGCTTTGAGGGATTCATCACCCTACCAGCGGTAACCACAGGGTCGATGCCGGGCGAGCTCTGGACCCGCTTGACGGTTACCACCACGCCGGTCGACGAGGATAGGTTCCCCCCTGCTGCGCAAGGAGGACGCGGCTGGACGGGAGTCGGCGACTACGACTTCGGCGAAACCGAAGACTACTTCACCTGTCTCATCTTCGACGCTGACAAGCCCCTCGAGGGCTGTCCGGCCCCGCTGACCACGCAACAGCCGATCGACCCGCCGCCGGGTGACCAGCTCCCCGAGGCCCAGGATGACCGATCGTCGACTTCGCCCGCGACGCCGGCCGACGTGGATATCTTGGTCAACGACAGCGACCCGGCAGGCCGGCCGTTGACGGTCACGAGCACGACCCCGGCCGCCAACGGATCGGTCCGCGTCAACCCCGATGGCACCGTGACGTACACGCCGAACAGCGAGTTCACCGGGCAGGAGCAGTTCAATTACACCGTCTGCAACCCCGACGGACTCTGCGATACCGCCACCGTCGTCATCGATGTGGCCCAGACGAACGATGCCCCTGTGGCCGCGGACGACGATGCCACGACCGAGGAGGATAGCGACGTCACCGTCAGCGTCCTGGACAACGACGTCGACCCCGACGGCGACCCGCTCACCGTGGTCGATAACGCGGAGCCGACGAACGGGACGGTCAGTTGCACCGACGTTGCCTGTACCTACACCCCCGACGACGGCTTCGTGGGGACGGACACGTTCACCTACACGATCAGCGACGGCAACGGCGGGACCGACACCGCCACCGTGACGATCTCGGTCACCG
>CAZMNF010000043.1:0-15695 GCA_964567595.1 uncultured Thermotogae bacterium
CACCCTACTTGTGCAGTGGTCAATCACACCGCGCAAGCTGAGCCCGCGTTGCGGAGCTTGCCTCACGAGCCTTCTGCGGTGATCCATGGGAGAGCTTGCGCTGCGGCGTCCGAACTGGGCAGCGTGACTAACACGTTTGACGCCCTGCGCCAAGTCCGGCAAGATGAAGGATCGAGCGCCCGTAGCTCAGTCGGACAGAGCAGCGGCCTCCTAAGCCGCAGGTCGGAGGTTCGAATCCTCCCGGGCGCGCCCCGTTTCCAGCACTCCGTTTAGGCATGTGCCATCTCTGTCCGGATGCGAGCTTGGTGACGTGCAGCGATTGCCTTACCATAGGGTCGAACGCCATGGTCGATCTGGAACTTCTGGAGCAAGCCCGGCCGATATTGGCGAACGAGCCGCGCCTCGTTCACATCAACTCGGAACATGCCGACCGCGCCGTCTTCGTCGGGGACACGCACGGCGACTTCGACGCGTCTCAGCAAGTCATTGACCGATATTTCGACGAGCGAACGACGATCGTGTTCCTCGGCGACTACGTTGATCGCGGCCCGCAGTCGCGACAGAACCTGGAGTATCTACTTCGGCTCAAGATCGACCATCCCGAACGGCTCTATCTGCTGCAGGGCAACCATGAGGGCATGAAACGGATGCCGTTCGGGCCCGCCGACTTCTGGGACGCGCTCAACCGAACGGAGCGACAACGCTGCGCGGACGTTTTGGACCAACTTCCCTGGGTGGTGGCCCTGCCCAACGGCGTGATCGGCCTGCATGCCGCGCTGCCGTCAGTTGACAGCCTGCAAGCCATCCGGGACGTCCAAGCGGGCAGCCCCGAATGGCACCAGCTCGTCTGGGGCGACTGGCAGGACGGGCCGGGCGAGTTCCTCGGCGAGCTGGGCAGTCGCCCCCAGTTCGGCCGTGACTTCTTCGAGCGACAGATGGCGACGCTGGGCCAGTCCGTGCTGATTCGCTCCCACCAGCCGCACGTCCCCCAATGGATGATGGACGGCCGGTGCCTGACGATCTTTACCTCGCACGCCTACGGCCCGCGCGAGCGGACCGTCGCGATCGTGGACCTCAGCCAGAACGTCCAATCCGGAAACGATCTCGAGCTCGAAACGGTCTAGCGGGACTTAAGCTTCAACCAGTTCGGCCAGCATGTCCTCGCGGTGGGCTTCCTGCAGCGGCTCGATCAGGAGATCGAGCTGGCCCTCCAGCACCCGATCCAGCTGGTGGACCGTCAGCTGGATGCGATGGTCGGTCACCCGGTTCTGCGGGAAGTTGTAGGTGCGAATCTTCTCGGAGCGCTCGCCGCTGCCCACCTGGACGCGGCGCTTGTGGTCGCGCTCCTGGCGCATCTCCTCTTCCTGTTGCTGCTTGATCTTGGCCCGCAGCAGCCGCATCGCCCGCTCGCGGTTCTTGTGCTGGGAGCGCTCCTCCTGGCAGGCGACGCTGATGCCCGTCGGCTGGTGCGTGATCCGGATGGCGGAGTTGACCTTGTTGACGCTCTGGCCGCCCGGTCCGCTCGCGCGGAACGCCTCCATCTCCAGGTCCTTGTCGTAGAGCTCCACGTCGACCGACTCCGCCTCCGGCAGCACGGCGACCGTGGCGGTGGAGGTGTGGATGCGGCCGGCTGTTTCGGTCTCGGGCACGCGCTGGACCCGATGGACGCCGCTTTCGAACTTGAACAGGCGATAAGCGTCACGCCCGTTGACGGAAAAGACCACCGTCTTGAAGCCGCCGAGCTCGGTCGGATGGGACTCCATCAACTCGATGCGAAAGCCCTTCGTCTCGGCATAGCGGCTGTACATGCGGAACAGGTCGGACGCAAACAGCGCCGACTCCTCGCCGCCGGCCCCGCCGCGAACCTCGATGATGGCGTCCTTTGACTCGGACGGATCGTCGGGCAGGATGGCCTCCTTGAGGTTCGCCATGAGCTGATCGCGCTTTTGGCGGTTCGTTTGGAGGTCCTCCTCGATGAGCTCGCGCATCTCCTCGTCCGGATCCTCTTCGAGCCATGCCTCGGCGTCGTCGATCTCGGCCTCAATGCCCTGGAGCTGTTCGTAGTCCTGCGTGAGGCGCTTCAGCTTGGCGTAGCGCTGCGACAGCTCGACGTACTCGTTGGTCCCCGTGATCTCCGGATCGGCCAGTTTCTCCTCCAGCTCCTCGCACTCGGCGACGAGCTCGTCCAGGCGCTTGCGGATTGCGTCCATCATGGCGACGTCCATTTAAGGGCTTGAGAATGGGCAGCGCAAGCCTCGGTTGTGCAATACAGCACTCTGATGTATCATGCCTGCCACGAGGTGTTGCCCGCATGACCTGGACGCGACGACGGTTTCTGCAGTCGACGCTGGCGAGCGTCGCTCTCGCGACGTTCCCATGGACGCTCACGCGCGGCCAAGAGCCGATCACCATCGGCCACCAAGTGGACTTGACGGGCGCGCTGCCGGAGTACGGCTACTGGCACGACAAGGTCGTCGGGGCCGCCGTCGAGACGCTCAACGAGGCGGGCGGCATCGACGGTCGAGAGATCCGCCGGCTCCGCGAGGACACGGCCACGGACGCGGGGCAAGGCCGCGACCGCATGGTCAAGATGGCCGAGGACGGGGCCGATCTGATGCTCGGCACCCAGCACTCCGGCGTCAGCGTGGCGAGCCTCCCGCTGGCGCCCGAGCTGGACGTCGTCTACTTCCCCATGGGCGAGGCGACCGAGATCACGGGCGAATCCGGCAATCGACGCGTCGTCCACGTCAATCACGCCGTCAGGTCGCACGCGCAAGCGGCACACCAATGGGCCGTGGAGACCTTGGGCGCCAAGTGGACGATCGTCGTGGCGGACTATTCCTTCGGCCGCAGCCACGCCGACGCCTGGCCCCCCTTGCTGGAGGACGCCGGCGCCGAGGTGCTGCAAAGCATCACCGTTCCTTTGGAGACATCGGACTTTGTCCCGTTCCTGAGCCAGGTTCCTCAAGAGACCGACGTGCTCTTCCACGTCTTTCCGGGCGCGAACGCGCTGCGCTTTCTGCAGGCCGCCGACGGCCTGGGATTGCTGGCCGACCGGGGCGTCTTCGGCGTCATCGGCACCGTGGAAGGCATCGATCTCACGGGCTTGCCCGCCCTGCAGGACAGTTTCTTCATCTCCAACCATCCGCGGCGCCTGGACCAAGTCCCCGAATCGATTCGTCCCTTTGACGCCGCGTTCCGCGAGGCCGTCGGCGTCGATGAGGCCGGCCGCGAGATCGGCTCGGATCGGGTCATCACGGGATCCCACTACTGGTACGGCTGGGAGATTCTCTACCTGCTCAAGCAAGCCATCGAAGAGACCGGCTGGCGCGACGCCCGCGACCATGCCGATCTCATCCGTTTCCTGGAGGGCCACGAGGCGAGCGCCAGCGAAAACTTCTTCCAGGGCGACCTGCGGATCCGAGCCGCGGACCATCAGGGATTCCACGCCCACTACATCGAACGGTTGGGGCCGGACGGCCTCGAGGTCGTCGAACGGTTCGAGCCGGCGCGCTCGGTCTATCCCGCGACGGTCGACTACCGCGAGGATCCGTCGAGCTGACTTGACGCGCCGCTCGCCCACCGCCAAGGTGCCATCGTCATGACGCCCCCCGTGCCTCGGTCCTTGACGCGCCGCTCGCTGTTACGGACAGCGGGGGTCGGCCTGCTGACGCTGGCCGTCGGCCGCCCGGCTCGGAGCCAGAGCGGGTCGGATCCCATTCGCATTGGGCACCAGGCGCCGCTGTCCGGCTCCGTCGCCCAGTTCGGGCGTTGGCACAACCGCGCGCTGGAAGCCGCCGTGGATCGCGCCAACGCGCAAGGCGGCATCGCCGGTCGGCCCATCCAACTGGTCACCGAGGACAGCGGCTCCACCCCCGACGACGGCATCGACGCGTTTCGGCGCCTGGCCTTGCAACGGGACGCTCAGTTCGTGGTCGGGTCGGTCTGGTCGGGGACGAACATCGCCACGGCGCCGCGGGCCGCCGAACTCGGCGTCCCCTACTTCCCGCAGGGCATCGCCACCGACATCACGGGCAACGCCGCCAACCGCCACGTCTTCAAGAGCTACCACACGGTCCGCGCGGCCGTTCAGGCCGGGGCCTCATGGGCCGTGGAGACCCTCGGTCGTCGCTGGACGATCGTGGCGTCGCAGTTGGCGTTCGCCCAGTCGCAAGCAACCGACTGGCAAGCCGAACTGGCGGCGTTGGGCGCGGAGGTCGTCGACGTCGTCACCGTGCCCTTGCGACCGTCCGACTTTATCCCCTTCGTCAGCCGGATCGACCCATCGCAGAGCGATGCGGTCTTCCAGGCGTTCACGGCGGTGGACACCGCCCGCTTTCTCTCGACCGCCCGCGACGTGGGGCTTCTGGACCAAGTGGGGGTCTTCGGCCTGATCGAAGGGATCGACGTGCTCGACACCCGTGCCCCCGAATACGAATCGACTGCCTATGTGACAAGCTATCCGCGACTGGCCGAAGAGGTGCCCCGTCGACTGGCGTCCTTCGATGCCCGGTACCGCGACGCAGTGGGCATCGCGGAGGACGGGATCAGCGACAGCGGCGACGTGGTCCCGATCGCGGATCTCTTCGGCAGCTGGCAGGCGCTCTCGCTCATTCGCCGAGGCATCGAGGCCAGCGACTGGCGAGGTCCGTCCGACACGCCCGCGTTCATCGAGGCCCTGGAAGGCACGACCTGGACAGCCGGTCCGGGCTTCCCCCAGGGCCCCGGCCGACTGCGCGCCGCCGATCACTTGGCGTTCCACGCCCACTACGTTGAACGCGTTGAGAACGGCCAACTTCGCGTCCAAGCCGAGATCCCGACGGACGCATCCGTCTATGAGTCGCCCGTCGACCTCCGCTAGGCGCGCTCGAGATGTCGCTGATCCTGTTCCAATTGCTCAACGCGTTCGTCTGGAGCTGGGTCGTGGGGCTCATCGCCCTCGGGCTCAACCTCGTCTACGGCGTGCTGCGGGTCATCAACGTCGCCCACGGCGCGTTCTACATGCTCGGGGCCGTCGTCGCCTGGGCGGTCATTCAGGCATCCGGGGCGTGGGGATGGGCCAATGGGCTCAGCTTCCTCCTCGCGTTGGCCGTCGCGCCCTTGGCGGTCGGGGCGCTCGCCTGGGGGATCGAGCGTTGGGCGCTGCGCCCCATCATTGATCGGCCCATTCTGACGATCATCGCCACGTTCGGCCTGATGCTGATCCTGGAACAGACCGTCCAAGAGCTCATCCCGAGTGTGCGGACGATCGCCCCGCCGATCGCGGAAAGCATCCCGCTGCTCGGGCTGCGCTATCCCATCTATCGCCTGGTGGTGGCCGGCCTGGCGCTCGCGACGATGCTGGCGGTCGGGGCGTTGTTGGCTCGGACCCGCTTCGGGCTCTGGGCGCAGGCCGTGCGCCAGAACCGCGAGTTGGCTCTGAGTTCGGGCGTCCCGGCCCCGCGCGTCTACGGGCAGGCGTTCGGCCTCGGCTCCGCCCTGGCCGCGCTGGCCGGCGTCCTGACAGCGCCCATCGTGACCGTCGACGCCCAGATGGGGCTCGACGTCCTGATCGACTCCTTCACGGTCGTCATCGTCGGCGGCCTGGGAAGCCTGAGCGGCGCCGTCGTGGCGGCGTTCATCTACCGCATGAGCGAGGGCCTGCTGAGCGTCTGGACCGATCCGGTGTTGGCCCGAGCGCTGGCGCTCGGGCTCATGGCGGCCATCCTCGTGCTCCGCCCACAAGGACTGTTCGGCCATGCCCAGGACACGTAGCTTGATGATCGCCCCGATCGTGGCCCTTCTGGTGGCCGTGCCTTGGCTGTTCGAGGGCTACGTCGTCGGCATCGTCATGCGGATCCTCGTCTGGGGGCTGTTCGCGGCCAGCTTCGACCTGTTGTTCGGCTACGTCGGCGTGCTCAGCTTGGGCCATTCCGTCTATTTCGGATTGGGCGCCTATGGCGCCACTTGGCTCGTGCTCGCCCAGGGCCCGAGCATCGCGCTGCCGCTGGGGGTCGCGATCGGACTGGGCACGGCCGCGGCGGCGGCCATCGGGGCCATCGCGGTGCGGACGGGGCAGCACGGCGTCATCATCCTGACCGCGATCTCGGCGTTGATTGCGTCCTTGCTGGCCCAGAACCAATCGGAGGTTACCGGCGGCGACGACGGCCTGACGCTGTCGGCGATGCCGCTGTCGGTCGGGGACTGGAGCGCCGGCTGCGCCGCGCCCGGCCCGGCCTATCTCCTGGTCCTCGGGATCGTCGCGGCGGGCGTCTGGGCGCTGTACGGCTTGGTCCGCGCTCCACTCGGCACGGCGCTGCGCGCGACGCGCGAGAACGAGGCGCAAGCCTCGGCCTTGGGCTACCACACGACGGCCCTCAAGTGGCTGGCGTTCACGGTCTCGGGCGCGGGCGCGGCGCTGGCGGGCGGGCTGCACGCGCTGACGAACTGTTACGTGTCGACGGGCTTGTTCCACTGGCTCGTCTCCGCGGACGCGCTCATCTGGACGCTCTTCGGCGGCGCGGGGACGCTCGTCGGGCCGTTGCTCGGCACGGGCGCCCTGGTGACGATCCGCGAAGCGCTGAGCGGCGTCTGGGCCAACGGCTATCCCATCCTGATCGGCATCGTTTTAATCATCGTCATTCGCGTTCTGCCGGGCGGGCTGATCGGCCTGCTGCGCGGGAGGTCATCATGAGCTCGCCCCTGCTCCGGACCGCCCAGCTGACTCAGCGATTCGGGCCGTTCCTCGCCCTCGACGGGGTCGATCTGGCGTTGGCCCCGCGCGAAGTCCGCGCCGTGATTGGGCCGAACGGGGCGGGCAAGACGACGCTGATCAACGCGCTCTCCGGCTCAATCCGGCCGACGTCCGGGCGGATTGATTTCCAGGATCGCGAGATCACGCGCTGGCGCATGGCCCGGCGCGCGCAGGCGGGGCTTGTGCGCACGTTCCAGACGAGCGCGCTGTTCCCCGAGCTGAGCGTCCGCGCCCACGTGGAGATGGCCCTCGGGCGCGGGCGGCTTCGCCTCCATCGCCAGCGCGCGCTGCAGGACCGAATCACGGCGATCGCCGAGCGAGCGGGCTTCGCCGGTCGCCAGGATGCGCTCGTCAAGGCCATATCCCACGGCGAACGCCGGTGGCTCGCGCTGGAGATGGCGCTGGCCATGGCGCCGACGATCCTGATGCTGGACGAGCCGATGGCCGGCCTCACCGGCGACGAAGCCCAAGCACTGATCGACCGACTGCAGCAGCTGGAGGAGGTCACGTTGCTGATCGTCGAACACGACATGGACGTCGTCTTCCAACTGGCCGACCGCATCACGGTCTTGCATCGCGGGGCGGTGCTCGCCGATGGGCCCCCCTCGGCCATCGAGGATGACGCCGACGTCCAAGCCGTCTACCTGGGACGTGATGGGCGTGCTGACGCTCAATAACGTCACAGCGGGCTACGGGTCGATCTCGGTGGTCCACGACCTTTCCATGGAAGTCCACGGGGGCGAGATTGTCGGCCTGATCGGCCGAAACGGCGTCGGCAAGACGACAACGCTCAAGGGCATCATGAGACTGGCCGCGATCCAGACGGGCAGCGTCGCATTCGACAACGTCGATCTTCGCCGCTGCGCCCCGCACCAGGTCCCGCAGCTCGGCATCGCGTACGTGCCGCAGGACGGACGCGTATTCCCTCAGCTCACGGTGCGCCAGAATCTCCTCATCAACTGGCGATCTCGCGATGTCCGGGACCGGCGCTGGGGCCCCGTCCTGGAAACGTTCCCCTCGCTGCGCGAGCGCTTGGACCAATCGGCCGGGACGCTTTCCGGCGGCGAGCAGCAGATGCTGGCGATCGCGCGGGCGTGGTTGGCGGCGCCCCGACTCGTCGTGATGGATGAGCCGACGGAAGGACTGATGCCGCAACTGGTCCGCCAAGTTGAGGAGCGTACTCGGGAGTTGGCCGAGCAGGGGAGCGCCGTCCTGCTCGCGGAGCAACGCCTCGACACCGCGCTGGCGTTGTGCGATCGGCTCTACGTCATGGACAAGGGCAGCATCAGAAAGGCCGTGGCAACGGATCGCGCCGACCGAGGCGACTTGGAACGCTGGCTCGGTGCGCGCGTACAATCCCCGCGAGGTGAAGCCGAATGACGTGCAACATCGACAAACGGGGCCGTCGAATCCGGGCTGTCATGGGCGCGCTGCTGGTTCTGATCGTTGTCCTCTGGTTCGCGTTTGCGCCCGGTGCGTCCTGGACGGTCAACGTGTTCCAAGCGTTATTGGCGCTCGGCGGCGCGTTCGCGGTCTTCGAGGGACTCGTCGGCTGGTGTGCGATCCGGGCGATGGGCGTGAGGACGCCGTTCTAACACGGCTCAAGCTGGCTCAGTCCGATGCCCGCTCCAAGAACGAATCGACCAGCGTTGCGCGCTCGGCTTGGGGCAAGCGGAACGCGTCGATCCCTTGCTCATCGCGCTGACGGCTGATCTCGTAGAGACAGATCGCAGCCGCGACCGACAGATTGAGGCTGCGGACCATGCCGACGAGCGGGATGGTCAAGTGCCGATCGGCTATCTCGATGGCGTCTTCAGACAGTCCGCGATGCTCGTTCCCGAACAGCAGCGCAATGTCGGGGGCCGTCAGGTCGGCTCCGAAGATCGACTCGGCAGTGCCGTCGGCCACCGTTGCGATGGTCTCATAGCCCTGATTCTGCAGATCGTCGAGGCAAGCCTTCGTTGAATGATAAATGGAAAAGTCGAGCCACTTGTTGGCGGAGCCGGATGACTCCTTCCCGACGCGTCGCGGATCGAACGGCTCGTTGACTTGGAAAATATAACAAACTTTCTGGAAGCCGAGCGCCTCGCTGGTGCGCAACACGGCCGCCGCGTTGTGGGGATCGGCGATGTCCTCAAAGACGATCACGCCGCGCTGGCGCTTGGAGGCCACCTCGGCGATCTTGGCGCGGCGCCGTTCGGTCACCATCGTCCGAAGGAAGGGCTCAGCGAACGACCTGGTCGACCCACCACCAGGCGTCCGAATCCCGGTCGCGGATCGTCTCGGCCAGTTGCCGCGCCGTCTCGCTTTGCAGGCGCTGGAGGACGTACGGCATCCACTTGGCCGCGTTGGGATTGCCGATGTCCTGGAGCCGCTTCAGTTCCAGGAGCATCTCCAACTGATCGGCGTCGCGAGCGAGCTGCGCCTCGCGCGTTTCGCCGGCCTCGAACTCGTCAATCAGGCTCGCCACGTGTGGGCCGAACGGAAGATCGCGCGTTTGGTCGGCGATTGCGCTCGATTCGTCGGGAATGTTGTAGCGCTTGGTGACGTTGTTGTGATCGGAGACGCGCGTCTCCGGCAGGTCGTGGAAGAGGCACATCGCCACCAGGCGCTGCGCGTCGACATGTCCGTCCAGTTGGGCCAGCGCGAAGGCCGTCTGGCTCATTCGGAGGGTGTGCTCGGCGACGCTCTGGTCGCCGCTGCCGAGGTACGCGAACCCCGAGCGGGGGACGCGGGCCAACATGCCGGCCTCGAAGAGGAAGTCGGCGATGCGCTCATGGGACTCCGCCATGGGCGCTTATGGTAGCACGCTTGCCGGGATCGATCACGCCTCAAGCAGCTCACGCGCTCGCCGGGCAAATGCGGACGTCAATTGCGCGGCGTGTTCCAGGTCGTTGAGGTTGAGAATGCTGAACGGGGAATGGATGTATCGGCACGGGACCGAGACCACGCCGGCCGGGACGCCGCCGCGGCTCTGCTGGATCGCCGCCGCGTCGGTGCTGCCGGAGGGCGGCGTCTTCAACTGACAGGGGATCCCCTCATCGCTGGCGAGACCCTGGGTGAAACGCAGCAGCCGCGGGCTCGCGATGAGCGAGCGGTCCGCCACCGTCAGCGCGGGCCCCTCGCCGAGGCGGGTCGGCACGCGGGCGTCCTCGATGCCGGGGACGTCGGCGGCCACCGTGCCTTCGAGCGCGAGGGCGACGTCCGGCTCGATCGAGAACGCCGCCGTGCGGGCCCCGCGCAACCCGACTTCCTCAAAGACCGCGAAGTTGGCGACGAGATTGATGTCCAGATCCTCGGCTTGGAGCGCGTCGAGGGTCTTGACCAGGACGCTGCATCCGGCGCGATCGTCCAGCGCCTTCCCCGTCACGAACGGACGGTGCATCGGGCGGAACGGATAGTGGATCACAGCCGGCGAGCCCACGTGAATGCCCATGTCCTCCGCGTCTTCGCGTGACGTGGCGCCCACGTCGATGAACAGCTCGTTCAGATCGAACGGCCGCTTGCGGTCGTCGGCGGTCAGGATGTGGGGTGGCGGCGTGCCGACGACGCCGTGGACGCGCTCGCCATCGTCGGTCTTGATCGTGACCCCGTGCGAGGGGATGACGCGCGCGTCCCAGCCGCCGAGCGTGGCGAACCTCAGGAATCCCGTCGCCTCAATGTAGCTCACCATGAGGCCGATCTCGTCCATGTGCGCATCAAGCATGAGCGTCTGCTCGCCCCGGCCGTGGCGGGTGGCCATGAGGTTGCCGAGCGGGTCCACGCGGACGTCATCCACGAGCGGCTCGACAACGTCGCGCAACGCCGCGCGCACGTCGTCCTCGAAGCCGGGCGGGCCGAACGCGTCGGATAACGTCTGCAACAGGTCGGTCGTGTCCATGGGATCATCTCCTCGGAAAATGGTAACCCCCGCATCGACGGGGCGAAAGCGAACGGCTCATCTTGCGATGCGACCGACCGACGCCTATAATCGCGCGTCATGGCACGGCACGTGTTCACCTCCGAGTCCGTCACCGAAGGCCACCCTGACAAGCTCTGCGATCGCATCTCGGACACCATTCTGGATGCCATCATCGACGACGATCCCGACGCACGGGTTGCCTGTGAGGCGTTCACGACGACAGGACTGGTGCTCGTCGGCGGCGAGATCACCACGCGGGCGAATCTCGACTATTCCGAGTTGGCCCGCGACGCCATCCAGGAAGCCGGATACGCGCGGCCGGAGTACGGCTTTACTCACAATCAGTGCTCGGTGCTGACGGCCATTCACGAACAATCGTCCGACATCGCCCAGGCCGTGGAGAAGCCCCAAGACGAGGACCCGTATGAGGCGTTCGGCGCCGGCGATCAGGGCATCATGTACGGCTACGCCTGCCGGGAGACGGACGCGCTCATGCCGCTGCCCATCTACATCTCCCATCGGCTCGTGCAGCGCCTCGCCCGACTCCGCAAGGACGGGACACTGTCTTACTTGCGCCCCGACGGCAAATCGCAAGTGACGGTGGAGTACGAGAACCGCCATCCCACCCGCGTCGACACCGTCGTCATCTCCGCCCAGCACGATCCCGACGTGACGATCGACCAGCTGAACGACGACCTGATCGAGCATGTCGTGCGGCCCGTCGTCGGGACGTGGATGGACGAGCGCACCCGTGCCCTGATCAATCCGTCGGGACGCTTTGTCATCGGCGGGCCGCCGGGCGACACGGGCATGACGGGTCGCAAGACCCAAGTCGACACCTACGGCGGTTACGGCAGCCACGGCGGCGGGGCGTTCTCCGGCAAAGACCCCACCAAAGTCGATCGGTCGGCGTCCTACATGGCCCGTTACCTGGCCGTCAACGTGGTGGCGGCGGCATTGGCCTCAGAGTGCGAAATTCAGATCGCCTACGCCATCGGCCAAGTGGCCCCAGTGGCCGTGACGGTGGATACGTACGGCACCGGCGCGCTCCCCGATGACGACATCGTGCAGCTGCTGCGCGAGCACTTCGACCTCCGGCCGGCGGCCATCATTGACAACCTGGAACTGCAGCAACCGATCTACACGCCGCTTGCTGCCTACGGCCACTTCGGTCGGACCGAGCTCGACCCGCCTTGGGAGCGGACCGACCAGGCCGAGGCGCTCAAGGCCGCCGCCGGCCCGTAGGCTCCCGACGCGATCCGCCGATTCCTCGCTTGAAGGCGGCCAGATCAACATCTAAAATAGCGATCAATCGCGTCCCCATCGTCTAGCGGCCTAGGACTCCGGGCTTTCAATCCGGCGACAGGGGTTCGAATCCCCTTGGGGACGCCACCCCTCCCTTTTCATCGGATTTGGCACCATAGGCCCCATCAGCCCATCAAGCATCAGCCATCCAGCTTCCGTCGAAGCCGATAGCGATGCCAGCTGCAGCCCAGTTTGCCAGCCGGCTGGGAAACGCGCTAGGTTCCGGTTGAGCCATGGGAAAGGAGGCAGTTGGCCGTGAAGGAATTTCGCGTCCAGATTCCGAATAAACCGGGAACGCTGGCCCAGACGACGGAGATGTTGGCCGAGAAAGGCGTCAACCTCCGCTCAATCGCCGGCGTGGATGCCATCGGAACCGCGGTGGCCATCGTGCCCGATCGGGAAGACCTGGCCAGACAGGCCCTGAACGAGCTGGGATTCCAGTTCAAGGAGACCGATCTGTTGACGGTCACCCTCGAGGACAAGCCCGGGCAACTGCAGGACGTAGCCCGCACTCTCGGCGATGCGGGGGTCAACATCGATTCGGTCTATCTGCTGACGAGGGCCGGAGCGGAAGTTGAACTCGGCTTGACCGTCACTGACTTGGACCAGGCCCAACAAGCGTTGAACGCCGACTAGCGGCATGGGGCCCGCCTCCGGCGTGGGGGGCTCGCGCCGCTATCCGAGGCACGTGCGCGGGCCGCTTCACGAGCTAGCTCATCTGGCGTCGATCGGCGCAGCGGGCGAACTGAATCGCGGTCGTCACTGGATAACGCAAGCAGGGGGCGGTCAGGCCCCGAGTCGGCGCCGCTGCTGCCGGAAGCGCTCCCAGCAGGCATCCAGGTCAGCGCGCATCAAGTCGGGGAAGTGCTTGGGCACCTGCTGGAACTCGGCGTAGGCGGACTGCCAGAGGAGAAACCCGCTCTTGGCCTCGCGCGGGGACTCCTCGTAGCCCGTGCGGACGACGAGATCGCACGGTCGACGGACGAGCAACCCGCGCTCGATGTCCCGCTCGGTCAGGCGCCCCAGCAGGTTCTTGACTCGGTTGCGGGGCCGCGCCACGGCCTGGCGCAGCTCGGACTGGCCCGTGTAGCCGAGCAACACGTTCAGGCGTTTGCCCTGTCGATGCGCGGTTGTCTCGTGGATTCGGCGGACCAGTTGTCGGATCTCGCTTGGCCAGCGGTGCGGGCAGGTGGACACGATCCGGACTTGGACGTTCCGTTCCTCTAGGGTCGAGTCCGCCAACAGCTCGACGAGCTTGCGCTCGTAGATCTCGAACAGCCAATCGAGCTCGTCGGCACTGCGCTTGAAGTTCTCCTCGGAGAGCCCATACACCGTGAATTCGGCGACCTCGGGATGCTCGTACGCCCAATCCAGAGCCATCTCCACCGTCTGGGCCCCGTGCTCATGGCCATCGCGGAGCGTCAGCCCCCCTTGCTGGGCCCAGCGGCGGTTGCCGTCGGGGATCAGACCGACGTGGAACCGTCCATCCACCATAGCGCCTCCCGTCGGGGCTCATTATCGGCAAATGGCCCCCGCTATCCAAACGGACCGCGGGCCCTGTTTGCGAATCGGGAGCGATCCGTTGCACGCGTCTCGGATCTGGACGGTTAGAATCCCCCACGGGCGAGCATCACGCCGAGGAAGACGGTGACGAGTGCCAGCAAGAGATTGAGCCGTCCCAACCAGATCGCACCGCGGCGCAGCTTCTGCGCTCGGGATGACTGCGGGTCCTCGCGCATCAAGGCGGTCGCCTTCGGGCCGACGTAGAAGTCGTGGATCGCGCTCAGGATGAGAATGACCGCGAAGATGATCAGCTTGATGGCGAGCGCCTCGCCGAAGGGCCCGGCAAAGAGCGAGCCATCCAAGAGATCGCCCCAGGAATAGCCTCGGAAGCCAAGGATGACCGTTCCCGTAACGATGAAGAGCGCAAAGCAGATCCAGCCGATCGCCCGTAATCGACGCCCCGTCCAGCTCACGATGCTGGCGGCGACGCCGCGGTGCTCGCTCTGGCGCATGGCGGGCACAAGGATGAGCGCGAGGAAGATGCTTCCGCCAATCCAGACGATCGCTGAGAGGACGTGAATCCAGACGGAGAGGAGATAGAGCGTGCGCATTACGGCCTACTTGGGCGCGGTTACTCTGCTCATTGCCCACGCATCACGATGCGTCGTCTTTGACGGCCTGCCGCAGGTCCGCGAGGAACTCGGCCAGGTCGAGGTCGTAATGGCGAGCCGCGTCGGCAACGGTGCCAAAGGGGGCCATGGCGCATCCGGGGCACGCCATGCCGCGCTCGAGAAAGACGAGGGCGGCCTCCGGCCACCGTTCCAGGACATCGGCAATGATCATGGTCTCACGCGGGCCCATGCATCCGAACAGCCCTCCCCACCAATGTCGTTTCGCCACGATGATGCGCGAGGTGTGGCCGGATGTCGTTGCCTCAGCACAACCGTTCGGCACCGGGACTGAGGGGCGCGCTTCAGTCGTCGGTCGTGGGGAGATCCTCGGCCAGTTCGACCATGTCATGGGGCCTGAGAACGGTGACTCGGCCCCGAGCGGACTCGATCAATCCCTGCTCGTGCCAGCGGCTCATGATGCGGCTGATGGTGAACATCGTCGTGCCTGTCAGTTCCGCCAGGTTTTGGCGCGTCAGCGGGAGATCGATGCGCACGCCCGAGTTAACTTTGCGGCCGGCTTGGTGGACCAGTCGAAGCAGCGCCCGCGCGAGCCGCTGCTCGACCTGCTCGGTGGCCAACTCGCGATAGCGATCCTGGAGCTCGACCACGTGGTTGACCAGCAACTCCATTAGGTTGAGCGCAATCTGCGGATGGCGTTGCATTAGCTCGCCCATCTCGCGGCCATCCCAGGCCAGCACGTCGCAGTCCTCGACGGCCTCAGCGCTGACGGGGTAGCGGATCTGTGACCCCAGCGCGGCCAGTCCGCCGAAGACCGTCCCCGGATGGAGCAACTGCAGCGTCACCCGCTCGCCGTCGAGCGAGATCTGGAAGACCTTGACTTGCCCGCGTTCGAGCGCGTAGACCTCGACGGCCGGATCGTCCTCGTGGAAGAAGACCTCGCCCGAGGCGACGTGGCGACGACGAGCGGCTCGGCGGATCCGGTGGAGCGCGTCGGCGTCCAGCCCCTGGAAGACGTGAAGCTGAGCGAGATCAAGCGCCATCCGGAGCCATCATAGCAAGCGGGGGAATCGCGACCCAAACAGCGCCGACTCAGCGGAACGTCAGCCGCCCCGTTCAGCTCGGATGGCACAATCCGCTCAGTCGCCGTCCCGTCGCAGGCTTTGCAGGAAAGCGACGAGCGCGTCGATCTCGTCGTCAGACAGCATGCGCTCGTAGCTCGGCATGGTCGACTGCGTCCCTTCAAATCCCTCGACGACCTCGCTGTCGGGAATCGAGGCGGGGGTCTTGATCTGGCGCCTCAGCCACGCGTCGCTGCGCCCGCGTGCGCCCTCGGTCGTCAGATCGGGCCCGACTTGGCCCGTCAGGTTGAGCCCTTGGGCCTGGATCGTGTGACAGGAGCCGCAGCCCTGCTGGCGGATCACCTGCTTGGCAAGCGCCGTCTGATCGTCGGGCGCCCGCTCGCGCTCCGCCTCGCCAGCTTGGGTCGACTCGGGCTTTTCGCCGTCCCTCGGCGACGTCTGATCTGTCTGCGCGTCATCGGCCGCCGAGAGGCTCTGCAAAAACGCCACGAGGCGGTCGATCGGCTCGTCGCTCAGCCGTCGCTTGTAGCTCGGCATCGTCG
>CAZMNF010000044.1:0-15633 GCA_964567595.1 uncultured Thermotogae bacterium
CGCGCCTTGCATGGTCTCTTCGCTCGTGCCGAACTTATACATTTTGCATGACCCCCTATAATAAGATTGGTTGATTTAGCCCAAGGAATGGTTATCAACTTAACTGAGTTGATTTTGTGAACCTTGAACCATCTTGACTTTATCACACTCGCATGGGCGAGCCAATTCCCCTACGGGGCATATTTGTCGGCGGATTTGGCTCTTGCCACCAACATGCCGGTCACTATGCTAATTCCCCTCTTCCATGTCGTGAGTGACCAGGGTCACTTTGGGCGGAAAGACCGCTTGGACGCGCGATTGCACAGCATGTATACTCAACTAGCGAGGCTGATCACTTTGTAATCTCGGAGGCTTGACATGGGAAAGAAGCAAAAGAAGAAGAACAACCAGCCATCGGATTCATCCGGAAGCCAACAGAGACAGAACGACCGCGATGCGCAAATGCAGAAAATCACGACTTACACGGGCGTCGTCGTTGTAGCGCTCGTCGTGGCTTTCATCGGCATTTACGTGTTTAGCAATCAGACCTCAACCTCAACAGGTGGCGGGGGGAGCAACGTTCCCTTAAGCATCGACGGCCAGCCGACGCTCGGCCCTTCCGACGCGCCCGTCGAGGTGATCGAGTTCGGCGACTTCAAATGTCCGGCCTGCAAAGCGTTCCACGAGCAAGCGTTTCCGCAATTGGAGAGCAACTACATTAACAGCGGGCAGATCCAGTTCGCGTTCCTCAACTTCCCGCTCCCGCTGGGGGAGGACTCCTGGACGGCGGCAGATGGCGCCGAATGTGTCTATCAGCAGGCCGGCGACGAGGCCTTCTGGAACTATTACGACGCCGTCTACGCCAATCAAGGTCCCGAAAGCGAGACCTGGGCCACGCCGGATCTGTTGGTGCAGCTCGCCCAGGACTACACCGACCAGGAGATCGACACGGGTAGCTTACGCCAGTGCATCAACGATCAGGAATACCGCAACGAGGTCGAACGGGATCGCAACATGGGCCGGACAGCCGAGATTCCGGGAACGCCGACCATTTTTGTCAACGGCCGACAGATGCAGGATTTCGCCTATTCGACGATCGCGTCAGCGATCGACGAGGAGCTCGGCACCAGCCCTGAATGACCCCGTTCATGAGCCGCTATGGGCTCTATCTCGGCTGGATCGTGGCGCTCGTCGCCACGGGCGGAAGCTTGTACTTCAGCGAGGTCGTGGGCTTTTTGCCCTGCAAGCTCTGTTGGTTCCAGCGCATCTTCATGTACCCGTTGGTGATTTTGCTCGGGATCGCCAGTTTCCGACACGATCGCGTGCTCTCGATTTACGCGTTGCCGATGACCGTGATCGGCGGGCTGATCGCGCTGTTCCACTATCTGGAGCAGAAGGTGCCGGGCATCGGAACGGCTGCCGTCTGTCGTGGCGGCGGCGTGCCATGTGATGCCGAATACATCAACTGGCTAGGCTTCGTGACCATCCCCCTGTTGGCGCTGACGGCGTTCGTGTTGATTACGGCCTGTCTGATCTTTGTCCGTCGTGCATCGAAGGGAGACGTTGCTCCATGATCCGTCGATCGGTGCTACTGATTTGCGCCATTATGGTTGTCATTGGGCCCGTGGGGGGCGCGCTCGCCCAGCCCTCGTCGCAGGGCGCCGTTCGGGCTCAACTGGCCGGGGGGACGGTCGGGAGCGCCATCGCGGGCATCGGGACGTATCTCGGGATCAACGCCATCTGCGACGAGCTAGCCGAAGAGGGTCCGGCCTTGCACTGCATCATTTACGGGATGATCGGCTACGCCGCTTCCCTGCCGCTCGGCGCCGCCGCCGGCGTCCACGTTGCAGCGTCAGCATGGGACATCGGGGGGAACACGTGGTTGAGCGTCCTGGGCGCGTTCGGTGGCGAGGCCGGTGGCCTCTTGGCGGTACGGGGCGTGGGGGCTCTGCTCGAAGACCCCGGCGAATTCTACTTTCTGCTGGCGTATGCCGGGATCACGCCGTTCGCCAGCGGCGCAGGAGCAGCCTGGGGATTCAACGCCGGAACCTGACCGGCTTTGAGACGACAGCCTGCCACGGTACGCCGCAGTACCAGTCAATTGGAGCCGAGGACAGCGCGTCCGTCAATCGGCTGCTGACTCGTGCAGCGACTGCCGGACCTGGTCCTCGTGTCGCTTCCGCAGCGCCTGCTTGAGGGTGTCCAGCGAGAGCACGGCGCACTTCGTCCGGTTCTGGACGATCTCCTTGCCGAGGATCTCCATCAGCTCTTCGTGCGTGACGTTTCCGAGCTGCTCGGCCGTCATGTCTTGAATCTCGTCCAAGAGGATATCCGCGGAGGCCTGGCTGATCGTGCAGCCTTCGCCCTCGAACGAGGCGTCGGCCAGCTGGTCTCCGTCGAACTTGAGGTGCAGGTGGACGATGTCGCCGCAGCCCGGATTGCCGCCCTCGGCGGAGACGTCAGCGTCCGGCAACGCCCGCTTGTGGTGAGGGCTCTCGTAGCGATCCAGCAAGTACTCGATCTGGGCTTGTCGATCCAACATGGGGTGCTATTCCTCCGGCTTCTCGATCGGGGCCCCGACCAGGTTGCCCCACTCGGTCCAGCTGCCGTCGTAGTTCTTCACGTTATCGTAGCCGAGCAGGTACTTGAGGACGAACCACGTGTGGCTGGAGCGCTCGCCGATGCGGCAATAGGCGATGATGTCGTTATCCGGCGTGATCCCTTGTTCCTCGTACAGGCGCTGCAGCTCCTCGGCCGGCTTGAACGTGCCGTCCTCGTTGGTGGCTTGGGACCACGGGATGTTGGCGGCGCCGGGGATATGGCCACCGCGCATGGCGCCCTCTTGAGGATAGCCCGGCATGTGGAGCAGTTCGCCCCGGTACTCCTGGGGCGAGCGGACGTCCACCAACGGCAGGCCCTGCTCGAGGTGGCGAAAGACGTCGTCGCGGAACGCCCGAATGTCCAGATTGGGGCCTTGGGCCGTGTAGTTGGTCGAGGGGAACTCCGGCACGTCCTTGGTGAGCGGCCGCTCCTCCTCGATCCACTTGGCGCGGCCCCCGTCCATGACTTTTTTGTTCGCGTGGCCGTAGAGCTCAAAGAGCCAGAAGGAATAGCAGGCGAACCAGTTGCTCTTGTCGCCGTAGAACACGACGGTCGTGTCGTTGTCGATGCCGAGGTTGCTCATGAGCTCCTCGAACTCGGCCTTGCTGATGAAGTCGCGTTGCACGGGATCCTGGAGGATCGTGAACCAGTCGACCTTCACGGCGTTCGGAACGTGGCCCTGCTCATACAGCAGATAGTCCTCGTCGGATTCGGCAATGCGGACGTTCGGATCGTCCAAGTGCTCGGCGACCCAGTCCGTGCTCACCAGCACGTCCGAATGGGCATAATCCTGGTTCGCGTTCATGTGACGCTCCTTTCGCGAGCCTTTGCTGCCATTCCCGTTGCCCTGTTGGGAGCCATGCTATCGGGAGACTTATGCCGTTATGGTAAAAATCAGACCGAATACGTCAAGGTTGGGCGAGCGCCCGCTCCAGTGCCGTTTCGACAACCGGGGGCACGAAGCGCGAGACGTCGCCGTCGAAGCTTTTAATTTCGCGGACGACGCTCGAGCTGAGGAACGAGTACTCGCCGCTGGTCATGAAAAAGACGCTTTCCACGTCGGAGTCGAGGTCGCGGTTGGTCAACGCCATCTGGAACTCGCGCTCGAAGTCGGAGTTGACCCGCAGGCCGCGGATGATGGCCTCGACGTCGTAGCGCTGGGCGCAGTCGATGACGAGGCCTTCCCAGGTGACCACGGGCACGTCGTCGAGCCCTTCCGCCTCAAGCGCGTCTCGGCACAGCGCCTGGCGCTGTTGCAGGGAAAAGAGCGTCGACTTATGGGGGTTGGTCACCACCGCCACGGTCAGCTCGTCGAAGATCCGTCGCGCCCGCTGGACGATGTCGATGTGGCCGTAGGTGATGGGATCGAAGCTGCCGGGGTAGATGGCGCTCGGCATGGCGTCAGCCTCGGTACTGGGGATGAATTTCGGGGGCCTCGGCCCGGTGGTTGGCCATCCGCGCCATGAGAAACAGCAGATCGGAGATGCGGTTGAGGTACTTGACGACGTCGGCGTTGATCCGCTCTTGCGCGCCCAGCTCGACGACCCGGCGTTCGGCGCGACGTGCGACCGTGCGCGCATAGTGGAGCCAGGCGGCCAGCGTCGTGCCGCCGGGCAGGATAAACTGTGTCAGCGGCGGAAGCTCGGCGTCGATCTCGTCGCAGGCTCGCTCGATCGCCTCCACGTGGGTCGGTTCGACGCGCGGCGTGTCGGCTTCCAGATCCTCGTTGGCGAGGTCGGCGCAAACGGTATGGAGCTCGTCCTGACGGCGCGCGATCATCTCGATCAGGGGCTTGTCCGCGGCTTGGGCTCGGGCCATTCCGAGCAGGGCGTTCAGCTCGTCCACGGCTCCGTAGGCGTCGATGCGCGGGGCAGACTTGCTGACCCGAGTCCCGCCGAACAGGGCGGTCTCGCCGGAGTCGCCGCCGCGCGTGTAGATTTTTACCATGGCGTTGCCACAGGATACACCGCGTCGTGAGCCAGCTCCAGGTCCGCGAAGTCGTCCGGGTGGATCAACGAGGCGAGGATCTCCAGCCCGTGGACCAGGCGCGGCCCCGGCCGGTTGAAGTAGAACGAGCCGTGGACCACGTGCACGCGGCCCGACTTGACGGCCGTGAGGTCGGGCCACAGCTCGTGCTCCAGCAGCAGGTCCAGTTCGTCGGCCGTGCGGTGCGGGTCGAAGCCGCACGGCATGATGACGATGACTTCGGGATCGAAGCGCGCCACGTCGGCCCAGTCGATCTCCTCGGAGGGATCGCCGGAGGCGTTCATGGCCTCGCCGCCAGCGGCCTCGATCATCTCCGGAACCCAATGCCCGCCGACGAACAACGGATCGAGCCACTCGATCGCCAGCGTCCGGGGAGCGTCCGTCGTCGTGACTGCGCGTTCCCGGACGCGATCGATGCGCGCTTGCAACGCGTGGATGAGGGCCTCAGCGCGTTCGAGTTGGCCCGTCGCCTCGCCAACGACTCGGATGGTGGCCAGCACGTCGTTCATCGTCGTGGGCTCGAGGGAGACGAGCTCGGCTTCGTCGCGGAGCCGGCGCGCGGCCTGTTGGACCTCGTCGAACGACGGCGCGCAGACCTCGCAGAGCTCCTGAGTCAGGATGAGGTCGGGATCGAGCCGTTCGAGAAGCTCATCGTCGAGGTGATAGACGCTCAGGCCCTGATGGAGCCGATCTCGGACCATCTCGTCGATAGCGCCGCTCGGTTGGTCGCCGGTGACGACGGCGGCGCTCAGGACCGCTCGGTCCTCCTGAACCTCCGGGGGCCAATCGCAGTCGTGGGAGACCCCGACGAGTTGCGCTTCCAAGCCGAGCTCGCAGACGATCTCCGTGGCGCTCGGCAGTAGGGACACGATGTTCATGGGGCTCACGCTCCTGGGATCAGGTCTTGGTAGTAGTGTCCGTTGCGGGCGACGACCTCGCCAAGTTGCACGTCGATGGAACGGGCGAAGAGCGGTCCATCATGGACGAAGCTGTGGTATTCGCCGTTCTCGCCGCCTGGGTCGGTGACCTCGGGAAGCCGCTCCAGGAACGCCGCGTCCAGCGACTGGCCAAGAAAACTCTCGTCCAGATGCTGCTCGCTGACACAGACCGTGACGGCTTGGAAACCATCCTTGATGAAGCGCCTCACGAGCGCCCGGGCGTCCTTGCCCCAGAGCGGGGTCACAAGTGCCATGCCGACCTCGCAGAGCCGTTGTTCACGGTATTGCCGAACGTCTTCCAGGAAGACGTCGCCCGTCGCGATCGTCGACACCCCCTCATCAGCTCGTAGTGACGAGAGCGTATGGCGCATGCGGGCGTCGTAGACGTCATTGGAGGCATCGGAGGGCAGATAGATCGGGGTGAGCGTTAAGCCGAGCGCCTCCGCTTGGGCTTCGAGGAGCGCGCGGCGCACGCCGTGCATGGTGACGCGATCGTAGGCTTCGCTGAACGAGGCGAGCAACCCGACGACGTCATACGCGGGATCGGCAAGGAGGGCCTGCAGCGCCAAGGCGCTGTCCTTCCCGCCGCTCCACTGCAGCACGACGGGCTCGCTCACGGCGTCCCCACGCCCTGGCGCGGACCGCAAGGCTGAACCCAGAGGCCGTCCGGCTCGTCCCGAATCCGCACGTTGACCTCCCAGACGTCGCCGATGAGCGCTTCGGTCAACACCTGCCGCGACGGGCCCGAGGCGACGAGGTATCCGTCCTGGAGCACGGCGACTCGATCGGCGTAGCGCAGCGCCAGGTTGAGATCGTGGATGGCGACAACCACGGTCAGCCCGCCGTCCGCCAACGATCGGGCCAGGCCGAGAATCTCGATCTGATGTCGCAGGTCGAGATGAGCCGTCGGCTCGTCCAAAAGCAGTATCTCGGGTTCTTGGGCCAAGGCGAGGGCCAGGAACGCCCGCTGCGCTTCGCCGCCACTCAGCTCGCGGACCGGCCGGTCGACGAGGGGGGCTAGGCAGGTCGAGGCAATGGCCGCTTGGACGGCGGTCTCGTCGGATTGGCGCCAGCGCGTCATCCGGCCGCGATAGGGAACTCGGCCCCACTCGACGAGTTCGCGGACGGTGAAGTCGAAGCCGAGGCCGTGGTCCTGTTCCAGCGCGGCAATCCGTCGGGCGAGATCGTTGGGCGAGAGACGGGCCACCTCGTCGCCGTCGACGTAGACGGCTCCATGCTGGGGCGAGAGCACGCCGGAGATCGTCTTGAGCAGCGTCGACTTGCCGCTTCCGTTGGGCCCGAGGACGGTCAATATCTCCCCCGGGTGGACGTCGAAGTCGACGTCGGTCAACGTCGGGGTTCCGTTGTAGGCAAAGCTGACGTGATCGATCGAGACCCTCATCCCATCTCGCCTCCGCGGCGACTCAACAGCAGATAGAGGAAGAACGGCGCCCCCACGCCCGCGGTCAGGATGCCGACGGGAAGCTCCATCGGCGCCATGACGGTCCGGGCGGCGGTGTCGGCGACCATGAGAAAGATCGCGCCGCCGAGCGCCGAGGCGGGCAACAGGATCCGGTGGTCGGGACCGACCATTAGGCGCAGCGCGTGCGGCGTAATCAGCCCGACGAAGCCGATCGTCCCGGCCGATGCCACGGCCGCGCCCGTCAAGATGGTGATGGCGATCAACAAGCCGCGCTTGAGGCGCTCGGGCGAGATGCCCAGGTGGCGCGCTCCCTCGTCGCCGAGCGACAGCACGTTCAGATCGCGCGCGAACGCCCAGACGGCCGCCGAGCCCAGCAGCACGACAGGGCCGAGCCAGACCAGGTGCTCCCAGCGCGCGCGGCCGAGGCCGCCCATGATCCAGAACACGATCTCCGACATCTGCCGGCCGCTCAGCACGACCATGAAGCTCGTGAACGCGGAGAAGAGCGCGGACAGGGCGACGCCCGCCAAGATGAGCGTCATCGTCGAGGCGCCCCGCCGCGCGGCCAGCTGGTAGACGGCCACGACCGCCAATGCGCCGCCGGCGAACGATCCGACGGGCAGCGCCGCGCCGCCCAATTCGCCGTAAAGCCCCAGGACGATGACGAGCGCGGCCCCGGCGCTCGCGCCGCCCGCAACGCCGAGCAGATAGGGGCTGGCCAGTGGATTGCGGAAGATCCCCTGCATGACGCCGCCGGAGACCGCGAGGGCCATGCCGACGAGCGCGGCCGCGATCGCCCGCGGCAGGCGGAGGTCGCCCACGATGCGCGCATGGGTCGCCACCGCCTCGCTGGATTCGACGAGCCCGAGCTGCTCAAGCAAGATCACCAGCGTGTCGCGGAGGGGGACGGTCACGGGCCCGATGGCCACAGCGACGACGAGGATCCCCAGCGTAACAAGGGTGAGAAGGGGCAGCACAGCCCGGGCGTTCGGCCGCTGGACGCTGCTCGATGGGCTCGTCGTTGCGCGATGGCCGGTTGCGGCGATGGTCAATCCTCCGCCCCAGGCTCCTCAGTCTCCTCGGTCTCGCCGAACGCCTCCGGATGGAGGTGCTCCGCCATCTGGCGCAACGCGTCGGCCACTCGGGTGGAGGTGATCGTGCTGGCCTCGATGCCGAAGACCTGATCGTTCGCGATGGCGGTCACGTCGGAGAGGCGCTCGTTGCTCGTGAGCTCGTCGATCTGGTTCGGGTCCGTAAAGATGACCTCGGGATCGCGCGCCACGACGGCCTCCAGGCTAACTTGGGAGACGCCGCTCACCTCGGCGAACACGTTCTCCGCGCCGGCGCGGGCGAGCAGCTTGCCCTGCATGGAATCCGATCCGCCGGCAAAGGGCGGCTCCTCCGGCGAGGCGAACAGGAACGCAGCCTGCGGGCGATCCAGGGTGAGCACGCGGCTCTCGATCTCGGTCATCTCCGCGCCGATCTGGCCCACGAGCAGCTCGGCGTTCACGGATCGATCCATGACGAGGCCGATGGTTCGGATCATGTCGAAAATCGCCGGCACGCTGGAGATGAATTGTCGCGGCGTGACGACCGTCAGCCCGGCCGACTCCAGCCGATCGCGCACGTCGCGGATCGCGCCGAAGACGACGTCGGGGTCGAGCTCGACGATCCGCTCCACGTTGGGGCTGGGAAATGACGGCCCGACCCGCTCGACGCCTTCGACCTCGGGCGGGTTGTTCGGCGATTCCGTGACGCCCACCAGCGCGTCGGTGGCGCCAATGTCGACGAGGATTTCGGTGTACAGCGGCGTCGCTGCCACGACGACGCGCTCGGGCGTCTCCTCGATGACGATCTCCTCGCCGCGGTCGTCGACGACCACGACGTTGGTATCCGCGGCGCCGTCGTTGGCGAGCCCGCCCAAGACGAGCGCCCCCAGGACGAGGGCCAGGCCGAGCCAACGGGTGAGCGAACGTTCCATCATGGGTGATCAGCTCCTTGCTGATTTGTTGGGTCAGGGGGAATGAGCTCCACGATCACTCGCCAGAGCGCGCGGCGGGCCACCCGCGCCGTTGCGCCGAAGGTCACGATCAGCCCGGTCCCGGCACGGTCCCGGGCGACTTCGGCGATGTGGGCGGCATCGACAGGGTCGCGCTCCGCCAAGGGCCGGTCGTCGTCGTTGAGCGCCCACTGCCCGTCGCGGTTGACGAGCAGCAGCGCTCCGGGCGCGCCTTCACGGACGGCCGAGTCGCGCAGCCGAAGGGTTGTCGGGAGGTCGGCTTCGGCGCTGTCCACCAGGGCTGCGGCCTGGTGGCCGCCCAGCGAGAGCCCGTCAAGCGCAATCTCCGGCACCGGCGAGACGCGCTCGACGACGGGGCCGAAAAACGCCCAGCCCTCGGCCGTGAGGCTCGTCCCGGCTTTGTCCATCTTGACGTAGCCTGCCTCACGCAGCTTGCTCAGATGCGTCCGCACGGTGCTTTCCGTGATGCCGGTCTGGCGGACGAGCGTCCGGCGCCCGAGCGCCCGGCCGTCGAGCGCATGCGCGATCTGATACGCCGTCGGCAGGTGGCCGAGATCCGACAATTGATCCCCCCGGTCTTGGGGTGGGATAGTTTATCCCACCCTGATCTATTTCGTATGCTAATCCGTCGACATCAACGATGTCAATGAGCGGGGTCATCTTGGCGGATGACCCCGCTCATCCTGAAGGTGCGGCGGAGATGGGTCAGCGTCTAGCGCTCGCTTAGCGCTCGGTCAAGCCTTACCGCCCATGAACGGATATGGCCAGTCGCGGGCTTGGACGCGCGTCTCTTTGATCGAGCGCGGGTTCATCCAGCGAATTAGGTGGGTCCAGAAGCCGGTCTTGTCGTTGGTGCCCGAGTGGCGCGCGCCGCCGAACGGCTGTCGGCCGGGGATGGACCCCGTCGGCTTGTCGTTGATGTAGAAGTTGCCGGCGGCGTGCTTGAGCCGCTCCTCAGCCCGGACGATCGCGTCCCGGTCACGGGCGAAGATCGAGCCCGTCAGGCTGTACGACGACGTCGTGTCGCAGAGGTCGAGCGTTTCCTCGTACTCGTCGTCCGGGTAGACGTAGACGGTCAGCAGGGGGCCGAAGTCCTCCTCGGCCATCAGCTTGCCCTTCGGGTTGTGCGCGCGGATCACCGTCGGCTGGACAAACCAGCCCTCGGAGCTGTCGTAGTTGCCGCCGCAGATGATCTCGTACTCGTCGGGATGGGCCTTCGCCGTCTCGATGTAGCCGGTGATCTTCTCAAACGCTTCCCCGTCGATGACCGCGCCCATGAAGTTGTTCAGGTTCTCCGTGGGGCCCGTCGTGACCTTCGGGACTTCCTGCTGGAGATAATCCTGGAAGTCGCTCCAGTGGCTCTCCGGCACGTACATCCGGGAAGCGGCCGAGCATTTCTGCCCTTGGTAGCCGAACGCGCCGCGGATCGTGCTAGCGCCGTATTCCGCGATGGATGCGGACGGATGGACGAAAATGAAGTCCTTACCACCGGCCTCGCCGACGATGCGTGGGAACGACTTGTACTTCGGGAGGTTATCTGAAATCTTGCGCCAGAGCTTAACGAGCGTTTCGTAGCTGCCGGTAAAGCTCAGTCCGGCTAAGTCCGGGTGCTCGAAAACGACATCGCTGCGGTCCTCAGGGAACGGCACAAAGTTGATCACGCCGTCGGGGAGGCCCGCCTCCTGGAGCACCTGCATGACCTTGTAGTTGATGTGGATGACCTGCGGCGAGGGCTTCCAAAGCGCGACGTTGCCCACCACAGCCGCGGCCGAGGGCAGGTTGGCGCCGATGGCGAGGAAGTTGAACGGCGGCGCGGCGAAGACGAACCCTTCCAAGGGGCGCCACTCGACCCGATTGAACTCGTTCGGAACGTGCTTCGGCTGGCTTTCTAAAATTTCCTTCATGTAGTAGGCGTTGAAGCGCCAGAAGTCGACGAGCTCCCCGAGGTCAATCTCGGCCTCCAGCGGGTTCTTGGACTGGTTGAGCATCGAGGCGGCAATCAGTTCCGTGCGTCGCGGCCCCGCCGCGAGATCAGCCGCTCGATAGAAGACCGCGGCTCGATCGTAGGGATCGAGGTCTGCCCAGGCTTCCTTGGCCGCCAGGGACGACTCAATGGCCCGCTCCAGTTCGGCTTCCGAGGCCTGATGGGAGCGGGCCAGCAGCATGTCATGATCGTGCGGGGAGCGGACCTCGAAGACCTCGTCGGTTTTGAGGCATTCGCCGCCGATGATGAGCGGGATCTCCACGGTCTCCTGCTTCTGTCGGTCCAGCTCCTGGAGAAGTTCGTCGCGCTCGGGCGTGTCCGGCGCGTAGGCGACGGCCTTGTCCATTTCGTTCTCCGGAATGTCGGGAACCCAGGTCGTGGCCATGGACGGCTCACCTCCCAAGCGAGACTAACAGATCGCCCAATCCCGAGCAATGCCGGGAATCATCCCGAAATTGACGCCTTTCATCGGGCGGCCTAGGATGGCCTCGGACGCATGGCCAAGCTTCACGTTCGCCCCGACGAGACAGTCGTTCAATTGGGTACGGACGAGACGATCCTCGACGCTTCACTGGGCGCGGGGATTCCGCACACCCACGTCTGCGGCGGCCAGGCCCGTTGTTCGACGTGCCGCGTGTTGGTGCTTGACGGCCTCGAGTGTTGCCCGCCGCGCAACGAGCGCGAGGCCCGCATCGCCGACCAGCTCAACTTCGGACCGGAGCTCCGCCTCGCCTGTCAGACCGTGCCGACCTGTGACGTCACCGTCCGTCGCTTGGTCCTCGACCCGGTCGACACCGAGCTGGCGGATCAGCTGAACGCACGAGGCGCTGCTGAGGCCGTCGGCCAGGAACGCGAGATCGCCGTGGTGTTTGCCGACCTACGCGACTTCACGTCGTTCTCCGAGCGGCTCCTGCCCTACGACGTCATCCATCTGCTCAACCGCTATTTCTACGAGATGGGACGAGCGACCCGACGCCACGACGGACGCATTGCCTCGCTGACTGGCGATGGCCTGATGGCGATCTTTGACGTCGAGGACGCACCGGCAGCTGCGGATCGGGCGGTCTCAGCGGCACTGTCCATGCAGGCGGCGCTGGACGAGTTGAACCCGTATGTCGCGTCGCTGTACGGGCGAACGCTACGCATGGGGATCGGGGTCCACTACGGCCCCGCCATCGTCGGGGCGCTCGGCGTCGGCGAGGAGCGGACGATGACCGCCATTGGGGATACCGTCAACACGGCCAGTCGGATCGAGGGGGCGACGAAAGATCTGAACGCCGGGATCTTGATGTCGGAGCCCGCGTTTCGTCAGTTGACGCTTGAGATCCGCACAGAACGCCACACGGGTATCCGTCTGTCAGGGAAGGGCGATGGGCACGTTCTGTATGAGATCGTTCGTCACTCGGATGGCGACGACGAGAACGGGTGATTATCCAAGTTCATCTTCTGGATCAGCTCTTGGAAGCGCGGGTCGTCCCGCACCTCGTCAAACGCTGGGTCCCAAGCGATGCTGCCGAGCGTCCAATCGTGGCGGGTGTAGCCGACGTCGAGCCACTCAAAGCCCTTGTCGATATGGCCCAACTCGAAGTGGATCCGGGCAACCACGTAGGCCAGCCCGGCGCGCTCTTTGCGCTGGAGCAGCTCATCGAGGACAGCCTGAGCCTCCTGCGTGCGCCCCTGCTTGGCATAGACGAGTCCGCGCGTGCCGTTCAACGTAAGTTTTAACCCGGGCAGCTGCGGGTTGTTCGACGCGTCCAGGTTGTCAAGGAGTGCTTCGGCCTGGTCCAAGTCATCCAATGCAGCTTTTTGGGCGTCCTCCGTCATCTTCGTATACGCCCGATAGACCAGCCCGGTCGCTTTCATGAGCGGCGCGTCAGGATGACTCTGGATCGCCCTGGTCATTTCGGCTCTCAAGGTCTCGTAGTCGCGCTCCTCGTACAGTAGACGGTTCGCCTGCCAGATCAGGCCGGAAAGCTTGATCTGCTGTTGCAGGTCGGGTGGCGTCTCGTACTCCTGCGCGTGCCCGGTGTGCCGAAGGCTGGCCTCGAACTTGCCAAAGAGGCTCAGAAAAGAGCTATATCCCCAGTGAGCTTGAGCCTTCCACGTCGAGGTTGCCTCGATGTCGATTGCTTCGAGATACTGTTGTTGAGCCGATTGCCACTTCCAATTGCTCATGAGCGCGGCCGCGTAGTTGAGCCGGGCTTGGATGTCCTGTGGCCGCTTCTCGACCAGCTTTTTAGCCTCGGCTTTGGCGCTGTCGTAGTCTTCTTGCTCGGCGCTCAAACGGGCCAGGTTGAGCCGCGCGTTCGTGAACTTCGGGTCGATCTCCAACGCCTGGCGATAGAGTTCTCGGGCGCGCTCGTAGTTCTCGCGCTCCTGCTGCATCGTGCCCAAGTTGGTGAGAATGATCGGCGAGAGCGGATCGAGTTGGGCAGCCTTCTTGGATTGTTCCAAGGCTTGTTCAGGGCGATCGGTCTGCTCGAGGAGGTTGGAATACCAGTGATGCGCCGTGGCGTAGTTCGGGTTCAGCTCAAGCGCCATGCGATAGCGGCGCTCGGCTTCATCCAAGCCCCGTTCGGGCTCGTAGTTGTTCAGGACGAATGCCAGCGACGTGTGGGCCGCGGCCAGGTCGTCGTTGAGCTCGATGGCCTGCCGGGCGGCAGCTTCGGCCTGAGGAAACGCCTCCTTCGGCAGCATGTGGCCGTAGTTGGCCATCAGGCTGTACGTGTCGGCCAAACCGGCGTGAGCCCGGGCGTAATCGGGATCGATCTCGATGGCTTGCCGGAAGTGGTCGATCGCTTTCTGGAATCCCTCTTGCGTGCGCTTGTTCCAGTGGAACCGCCCGCGGAGATAGTGTTCGTAGGCGTTGGGGCTTTCCGTCTGACGGTTGGCGACACGGTCGGCGTTGTCAGCGGCCAGGCGGACTTGGAGCTGGTCGGAAATGGAGCGAGCGATCTCCTTCTGGATCTCGAAGACGTCGGTCAGCTGTCGCTCGTAGCTGTCCGACCAGACGACATTGGTCTCCCCGTTGACGCGGATCAGTTGGACGGCGATGCGCACGCGATCCTCGGTCCGTCGAACACTGCCGTCCAGGACGTAGCCGACCTGGAGTCGATCAGCGATCGTCGAAAGGGACAGGTCCTGATCGTCAAGGTTGAACACCGACGTCCGCGAGATCACCTGGAAGCCGTCCACTTGGGCCAAGGCGTTGATGATCTCCTCGGTCATGCCGTCGCTGAAGTAGCGGTTGTCCGCATTGGGGCTCAGATCGTCCAAGGGCAGCACGGCAATCGAAGGGAGGTCGGCCAGCGTGCGCTCTGGTGCCGTCTCGGTCGTCGCCGGAGCGGACGGTTCTCCTCGTGGGCCTCCACCGATCATTACCGCTTGGAACCCGTCGTAGACGCCGGCCACGAAAGCGAGGCCCGCCAGGGCAATGAGGGCCAGAGCCGACGTGACTACCGTTCGACGCAGGCGGCGTTTGAGGACCTGTTGCGGCGACGGATCGACGGCGTAGACCTCGATCGGCTCGTCGAGGTTCTTGAGCTTCTGCGCCCCGAGCGCGTGGAATCGGGCGTTGACTTGCCGACGGACCTGTTCGTGGACCGCTCGCGAGACGCAGATGCCGCCCGACTCAGCAAGCGGTTCGATGCGAGCGGCCACGTTGACCCCGTTGCCGTAGACGTCGCCGTCGCGCTTGAGGACGTCCCCAAGGTGGATGCCGATGCGAATCTGGAGGCGCTCGTTCGACGGCGCCGCTTCGTTCGCCTCGGCCACTCGTCGCTGGATGTCGATGGCGGCTTGGAGCGCCTGAAGTGCGCTGGTGAATTCGAGCAGAAACCCGTCGCCGGTGGACTTGATCAGTCGCCCGTCGAAGTCGCTCAGGACGTCTTCGATGAGGGACCTTTGGCGATCCAACACGTCCAGCGCCAACGCTTCATCGCGCTCGGCGAGAGTGCTGTAGCCGACGATGTCGGTGAACATGATCGCCGCGAGCCGTCGGCGATTGGCCATCATTCCCCCGTCCCTCGGCTCCATCAGGTCGTTCGCGTCCCGATTAGGGCACGTCGGTCAAAGACGGCAACGGTTGTCGGATGCATTGTATCGGCAGTCGTGGGTTCAACAAGGCCGCGTTTGCACGCCTTGAGAAGCTGACATCCGGGCGATTCGGGCGGGGACTCAGCTCGTCCGGAAGCGCTTGGCAGACCTTGCGCCCGTCGGATGCAATCGATGCGGAATCGTCGTCGTGGGGTGAGGTCTATTCGCTCAGGGCTTGATTGGTCTGGCTGAGCCGGCGTCCGAGTTCGCTGTGCATCGCGAGGGCAACGTCCGGATGGTTGCGGATCAGGCTGCGCAGGTCCCAGCGCGTAATAAGCAGACAGGTCGTCGCTTCCAGCGCCACGACGTCGGCCGTGCGCTTGGCGTCCTCCAATAGCAGTGCCATTTCGCCGAAGTAGTCGCCCCGTTGCAGCGTGGCCAGGCGCTTGCCTTGCTTGCGCACCTCCACGCTGCCGTCCAGGATCAGATAGAAGCCGACGCCCTCTTGGCCCTCTTCGACGATCGCGTCGTCTGTCTCGAAGTGGCGCTGCTTGGCCGTCTTGGCCATGGCGTCGATCTGGTCATCAGAGAGATTGGCAAACAGTGGCGTCTGTTTCAGAAACGTCGTCGCGTCGGTTGCGGCCATTTGCCTCGCCCCTTTCCCACG
>CAZMNF010000045.1:0-10749 GCA_964567595.1 uncultured Thermotogae bacterium
ATGTTGTAGATTATTATGGAATTCGTCTCGGTCCGCGAGACGTCCTATGAGCCCGAAGCCCGCATGATTCAAGCGCTGCTGGAGGCCAACGGCTTCCACGTCAAGCTGATGGGCGCCTACGAGGCCCACTACCCGCCGACCTACCCCATCGAGATCCAGGTGCCTGAAGGCGAAGCGAACGACGCCCGCCAACTGCTGGACGCGCACGAGGAAGGTCGCGATACCGATCGTGAAGCTGGCGACGAGTCCGATCGCGGTCCGAATGCCAGCCTGTAGATCTTTGGCGTCCTTGTCGCATTGGCCGTGCTCGGCGTGTTGTACCGACTGGAACTGATCGCGCTCTGGCAAGCGGTCCAGCAGTGGTTCTAAGCTCCCTTATCCCGATCTGATAGGCAATTCCGGGTTACTCGGCCAGTTGCCGACGGAGAAACCGCCAGGCGAGCCGTGCCCCTTCCGCATCGTGGTTCTGCGGACCGACAACGCGCTCCGCTCCTGGCGACAGTCGATGCTCCCGCGAGGGCATCGCGTGCCCGCCGCCCTCCACCCGGCAGAACCGCACGTCCGCGCCCTTCTCCGGCGCGGGGTTGTTCTCACAGACAATCCGGCTGCCGTCGTTAGGATCTCGGTTGGGCAACGATTGCACGGTCCGCTGGGATGGATCGGCCCGATTGGCCTCGATCCAGCGATCGCGCGTCGTCTCGGCGGAATCGACCTGGCCGCGCCCGTTGGCGACGGGGCCGCCCTCGTAGGGCATCAGCGGGTCGTTCGTGCCGTTGGCGATGAAGACGGGCACAGGCTGCGAGAGATCGGGGCATTCGCCGCTCTTGGGAAGATTGGCGATGAACGCCGCGATAGCGGAGATCCGATCGGGCCGCTCGATGGCGAGGCGATACGCCATCATGCCGCCGTTGGAGGCGCCCGTGACGGCCAGCTTCTCGGGATCGAGATCGAAACGATCGACGGCCCAATCGGCCAAGGCCATCACGAACCCAACGTCGTCGACGCGGGTCTCGTTGGCGAGAGACCGACAGTCGTTCCAGCGTTGGCGGACGCCCGTGGGGGAACCGGTACGGATGTTCGTCCCGTTGGGCACCAGCAACAGGAATCCGTCCGCTTTGGCGATCTCGGGCCATTCCTGGGGTCCGCCAGCGCCGGGCCGCAGAATCTGGTCCATGCTCTGCGTCCCGCCGTGCAGCAACATGACCGTCATTGCGTTAGGCCCCAAATCGGGGGGCACGTAGACGCGGAAGCGACGCTCCAGCCCGTCATGTGCGAGCGTCCCCTCGTGCCAGCCGGCCGCGTCGCTTGAGGGCGGCCGCGCGTCGACGGCCGATGGCGAGGCCAGCGGAATCGAGCCGACGAGGACGGCGAGCCCGCACAGTACAAACCCAACCAACATGGGGCCGGCCGGCCAGAACGGAACGCGCATGGGCATGTGCTCCGTTCGCTCCGCTCAGAGCTTGATCTTGCGGAACATGTAGGCCCCGAAGCCGAGCATGGCGGCGGTGAAGCCGCCGAGCACGGCCAGGCTGATGAGCGGGCTGATGTCGGAGGCGCCGAGCACGCCGTAGCGGATGCCCTGGACACCGTAGGTGAGCGGGTCGATGTAGGTCAGGCCCTGGAGCCACGACGGCAGCCCCTCCAACGGGAACAACGCCCCCGACAGGAAGAACAGCGGAAAAATCACGAAGTTGATGATGAACTGGAAGCCCTGCATGTCCTCCATGCGCGAGGCGGCGGCCACGCCCATCGCCGTGAAGCAGATCCCGATCAGCACCATGAACACTACTGCCAGGAGCAACCCGCCGACGCTGTGGATCGACACGCCGAGCCCGAGCGAGATGGCGAAGATGAGCCCGCCCTGGATGAGCGCGGTCGTGGCGCCGCCGAGCGTCTGGCCGATCATGATCTCGAGGCGCGAAACGGGCGCGACCATCGTCTCCTTGAGAAATCCGAACTGCTTGTCCCAGACGACCTGGATGCCGCTGAACATCGAGGCGAACAGGATCGTCATCGCGACGATGCCGGGCGCGATGAAGCTGACGTAGCTGTCGACGTTCGGGATCTCAAGCGCCGAGTTGAGCCCGAAGCCGAGCACCAACAGAAAGAAGAACGGCATCCCTAAGCTGCCGATGATGCGGCTCTTGGAGCGGACGTAGCGTTTGACGTTGCGCAGCCAGATGATGTAGATCGCGCCCATCGGTCACGCTCCTGTCGGGATATTCGTCATCGGCGCCCCATGCGGTTGGCTTGTCGCATGCGGTCGCGGCCGCTGGCGTCCTCGTCGCGGATGGTGCGCCCGGTGTAGTGCAGAAAGACGTCCTCGAGCGTCGGCGTGTGCACCGTGACAGACTGGACGTCGATGTCGGACCGATCCAGAACTTGGATGACCTCGGCCACGCGCTCGCCGACGTTGTCGGCGCTCAGGTCCACGCGGCCGTTGTGGCGATTCAGGTGGGCGACCCACTCGAGGTCGCTGAGGCGTTGCGAGACGCGGTCGTTCTGTTCGGAACGGACGGAGATGACGCCGCCGCCGACGATGGATTTCAAGTTCTCCGAGGTGTCGAGCGCGATAATCTCGCCGTGGTCGATGATGGCGATCCGGTCGGCGAGCTTGTCCGCCTCGTCCATGTAGTGGGTCGTGATGATGACGGTGACGTTCTGCTCCTGGCGCAGCTTTTCGATGTAGTCCCAGACGTGGTTGCGGGTCTGGGGATCGAGCCCGAGCGTCGGCTCGTCCAGGAACAGCACCTTGGGCGCATGCAGCAGCCCGCGCGCGATCTCCAAGCGCCGTCGCATGCCGCCCGAGAACGTCTTGACCAGGTCGTCGCGCCGCTTGGCCAAGCCGACCAGGTCAAGGAGGTCGTCGATGCGCGCGCCGCGGTCCGACTTGGGGACGCCGTAGAGCCGCCCGTGGAAGTCCATGTTCTCCGCGGCGGTCAGTTCTTCATCGAGGCTCTCGTCCTGGAAGACGATGCCGATGGACTGGCGGACCTCGTCCTTCTGGGCGGCGATGTCGTAGCCGTTGACGGTGGCCTCGCCCTCGGTCGGGTCCAACAGCGTCACGAGCATCATCAGCGTCGTCGTCTTGCCGGCGCCGTTGGGGCCGAGGAAGCCGAAGATCTCCCCCTCGGGGATGTCGAAGCTGATCGCGTTCACGGCGGTGAAGTCGCCGAAGCGCTTGGTCAGTCGGTCGAGGTGGATGACATTCATGACTCGCCGAAGGTCGCCGTCTCGGTCAAGAAATCGAGTTCATCGGGACAGACTTGGGCATCGTTGTTGTCGGCGACGGTGTTGCCGTTGCCCTCGATCGACCCGTCGAACGCGTCGTCGGCACTGAAGCTCTCCACGCAGGCCTCGCGGTGGGCCAGCACGCCGGTGCCCTCGTTGGCCTCGATCGTGTTGCGATACAGCTCCGCGCTCGCGGATTGTTCCAGGTTGACGCCGTGGCCCGCGTTCCCCGACAGCGTCGACCCGAACACCCGGCCCGTGCTGAACCCGCGCAGATAGAGGCCGTGGTTGGCGTTGTTGGCCAGGTCGGTGTCGAGGATCCGGACCGAGGCGGAGAAGATCGCGATCAGGCCGTTCTGGCCATTGTCAGTGATCGTCGAGTTGGCCACGCGGACGGGGTTGGAGCTGGACGTGCCCAGGCCCTGGGTCGCGTTGTTGGAGAAGTCGGAGCGGAACACGTCGATGGTCGCTTGGTCGAGCGCGAGCAAGCCCGCATCGCCGTTGTCGCGGAACGTCGCGTTGACGGCGGTCACGAAGGCCTCGTCTTGGGTGTGGAGGCCGTCGTTTTCGTTGCCCGTAATGACGACGTCCGTGAGGGTGAGCCCCGCGCGACCGAGCACGCCGATCCCGTCGCCCTCGGTGGCGCCGGAGAGGTCATCGCGGCAGCTGCCGTCGGTGGCGCCACGAATCGTCACGTTCTCCAATTCAACCTCGACGGATGCCGACGTGCCCCCCGAGATCAGCACCACCGGGCAGCCCTGTGTGTCCGCCCCGATTTCCACGTCGTTCGGGTTGGGGCCCAACCCGCGGATGGTGAGGCTCTTGTCGATCGCCAGATTGGCCTGCCAGGTGTCGGGGGCGACGAGGACGGTGCCGCCCTCGGCCACGTTGTCGATCGCCGCCTGGATGGAGGAGGCGTCCTCCGGCACCCGGACGACTTGGGCCGTGTCTTGGGCCTTCGGCGACAGCGCCAGGCCGATGGCCAACCCTAGGACCAACACCGCAACGGCAATGTGTCGTGTCATGATCCGTCTCCTTTGCGAACGGGCGGGAATGCGTACATCGCGTCGGTGCGCCGCCCATAAAGGGGGCTCGGCCCCGGCGGAGCCGAGCACGCCGCCGGGGCCGATTTGCGGGGTGAGAAGGGGGTGGTCAATCGCGTCAGTTGACACATGGCGACTCGACGCCGTACTCCTCCGGATTGAAGTCGGCCAAGTTGGCCGGATCGAAGATCGATTCGGGGAGACCCTCATCGGGCCGCCGGCGCTCCTCGGTCGAGACGGTCGTCTTGGACCCGTCGAGGACGTTCTCCACGACAATGCGATTGGGAACGATGTCGCCGTCGAAGTCCACGAACTCGTCCAGCGCGAGCGTGCGCTCCAGCGTGTCGTCGGCGTTGTTCAGCTCGGCCCGAAACGTCACGAACTCCTCGGTGTCGATCCAGACTTGGCCCGTGGGGAAGTCGACGTCGGCGCCCTCGCGCGCCTCGAGCGTCACGCGATAGGCCTCGCGCTCGGTCGGCTCGCCGCGCCAGTTCACCTCCACGGGCTCGGTGCTTTGGAGCGTGCCGAGGTAGTCGTCGTTGAAGTCGGAGCCACCGCCGCCGATCTCGTCGCGCTCCAGGTTGCTGCCGGCGAAGCTCGCGTTGCGGTCCTCGTCGCTGACGAGCTCCTTGACCTCCCCGAGCGCCGAGAGGAACAGCCAGAGTTGAGAGTCCTCGTCCTTCGCGTCCGGGTCGTGGGTCAGGAACCGGGTGCCGCACTCGGCCTCGGGTTGCAGGAAGTAGATGAGCGTCTTGTCCACGCCGTCCCGTTCCGCCTTGCTGAAGAAGCCGAACTCGCGGCTGCCCGTGGAATCATCGGCAAAGACGAGGTCGAAGCTCGTCCGCGAGATCTGGCTTCCTTGGGCGTTGAAACCGCCCTCGTCGGCGGCACGTTGGAGGATCTCGTCGCCCGTGAGCTCGTCGTCTTGGGCGCTAGCCCACGGGCCGAGCCCGATGGCCACCGCCAGCCCGAGGGCGATCATGAGTCCGATTCGAAGCGTTTTCATGGGGGATTCCTCCTTTGAGTCGTTGATGGTCGATTCATCGCTCCAATCCGATTAGTCCGAGGCCGGCGCAGCCGTTTCCGGCGGCATGAACGGGCTGGACGCCCGCAAGAATTTCGGCTCCCGCACCACGAGAATCGCTGGGACAACCGTGAACGCGCTCACGCTGGCGACGACCATCGTCAGCACGATCAGCAGCCCGAAGTTGACGAGCCCTTGGAACGAGCTGAGCAGCAAGACGGCAAAGCCGAGCACGAGCGCCACGGCGTTGTAGAAGATCCCCTTGCCGGCGCTGCGCATCGTCCGCTCGTACGCCACGGGCGGTGCGTGGCCGGCCCGCGACTCCAGGCGGAAGCGGCTCATAAAGTGGATGACGTAGTCAATCCCGATGCCCACGGCGATCGAGCCGAGCATCAGCGTCGCCATGTCGAGCGGGATGCCCGCATACGACATGGCGCCGAACTCGATGACGATCGTCAACACCAGCGGGATCAATCCCAGCAATCCAGCAGTTACCGACATCATCAGCACGGCCACGAGAATCCCTGCTGCGATGACGCTGGCGCTGAGGCTCGCGATCTGGCTGGAGACGACCTTGTCGGTCAGCACGGAGAACGCGCGCACGAGGCCGACCATTTCGGCTCGGGCGACCTCGGCATCGTCGAACTCCCGGTCGAGATACGCCTGCACCTGCGCGACGATCTCCTGGTAGCGCTGACTGCTGACGTCCTCAAGGCGCGCCAGCACCTCCCCCTGGGAATAGTCCCCGAGGAAGAGCTTGCCCGGGTCACCGCTGAAGAGGATGAACAGCTGCGCGGCCAAGCGCGGGTCCTCGGGCACGCGATAGTAGTCGGGGTTGGAGGCGTTCAGCGTCTCGTTCAGCTGGCGCACCACGTCGGCGACCGAGGAGATCTGGCCGGCTTCGGGGATGTTCTCCTCCAAAAACGTGTGGAGATTGACGATCTTGTCCAGCACCTCGGGATCCTTCAGGCCGTCGCGGCGGCCGGTGTCGATCTCGATCGACATCTGCCGGCTGCCGCCGAAGTGTTCCTCCATGGTGTCCATCGCCCGGACGACGGGGTGTCCCTCGCCGAGAAAGGCGTCCGAGCTCGTCTCCACGCGGACCTGCGAGACCCCGATGGCGAAGACGATCAGGATCGCGGCGGCCACGCCGACCGTCCAGCCGGGCCGCCGCCCGACGACCGACGCCACGCGGCCGAGGCCCATGGACAGGGGGCTGCGACGGTAGTTGCCCTTGACCTCGGGCACCTTGAGCCGGGCGAGCAGCGCCGGAATGAGGGTGAACGACAGCACCATGGCGTAGAGGATGCCGAGCGCGGTGAACACGCCCATCATGCGTTGCGGCCAGAGGAACGCCGTGATCAAGCCGAGAAAGCCCGCCGCCGTCGTCAGGCTCGTCATGACCACGGGCGCGAACATCTCGTCCATGGTGTTGATGACGATCGCGCGGCGCGAGTAATCGGGATGGTCTCGGCGCTTGGCCGCCTCCTCGTAATACTTATTGAGGATGTGGATGCCGTCGGCGGCGCCGATCGCAATGAGCATCACGGGCATGATCGTCGTGTAGGGCGTCATCTCCACGCCCACGATCGCCATCGACGCCACGGCCCAGAGGCTGCTCAGGATGACGATCGCCAACGGCAGGGCCACGCCGCGCGCACTGCGGAAGCTCGCGAAGAGCACCCCGAGCATGACCAGAAGCACAAACGGAATCAGAACGCTCAGGTCTCGGTTCATGCTCTCCGAGGTCGCCACGCGCACGACCGGGTCGCCCGCCATGTAGATCTCCTCGGGGCCGCGGTACTCGTCCAAGAATCCCTTGATGGTGCCGATGAGCTCGGGCACGTCGGCGGTGTGAGGATCGAGCGTGATGGAGATGGCACCGGCTTGCCCGTCCTCGGCGATCAGGCGCCCCATCATGCTGCGGTCGTTCGTGACGCGGCGCTTGTACGCTTCGATCTGCGCCGCGGTCTCGGGGACCTGCGCCATCGCCTCCTCGACGACGACGGAGTCCTCGGTCCCGTAAATAACGTTGGCGCTGGCCGGCCCTTCGACCTCGTCAACGCCCGTCAGTTCGGAGATGCGATCTTCGAGCTCGCGGAACTTGCGGAGGGTCGAGGTCTCATAGATGGTGTCCTCGGCCTCGATGGCGATCAGAAAGAGGTCTTGGGAGCCGTAGGTGTCCTCGGCCCGATTGAGCGCCTGCACGGCGGGCTCGTCGTCGGGCAGGAACTCCTTGAAATCCGCCTCGAACGTCAGGCCGCTCGCGAAGAACCCCGCGACGAAGCCGACCGTGATCAGGCCGACGAGCCCGAGCGTCCACCAGGGATGGTCCGCTACCTTGGCCGTAAACCACCGGATAAACGTCTTCATTGCGGCTCGTCTCCCCTCATGACTCGCTCCCGCATGGGAGCCAGCCGTGCTCCGCCAACAGCGTGGCAACGTATCCGGGCATCGCGTCGTCGGCGACGCTGAGCGCTCGGATGTCGACTTGCTCGTTGGCCGCGACCATGGCCTGGATCGTCTCGACCCCCTTGATCACGGCCGGGGAAACCTGATGCGGAATGTCGCACGAGGCGATCCAGAGCTGGCCCAGTCCGAACAGGACCTCCGACCGGGGAACGATGAGCACGATCTCGTACGTCGCCCCGCCCGAGTTCGGCCCCAACGGGGCCGCGTAGCTCGAGGCGACGTCGGGGAACACGGCCTCGACGGTGAACATCTCCGTCTGCTTAAGGCCAGAGGCCAACGCGTTGACGAACAGCGACGCCTGGAACGTTCTCGTCTCGTCGACGATCAGCACGTCGACGCGGGCATCGCGGTCGTCGGGCTGGGCAGTCGCCAGCTGTGGCAACGCCAACAAGCCGACCAACATCGTGGCGAGGCCGAGCAGCGCGGTCCGCCGACGCCAACGGGGGTGGATCATGTCACCTCAACTCCTTGCTTGGACGCGTGCATGTTCGTCTCCATGGGCGCTTGTGGAAACTCACACTCATCCGGATGGGTCACTCTCCGAGTCGGGACGCAACGCATGCCAAAGGAAGGCGGCCAGCTCATCAGCCGCCGTCTCGCGCATCCGTTCGGCCTGCTCGTCGTCGAAAAAGCAGAGCCGGGCCATGACCGAGCGCTGGGCGCCGACGATGGCGTTTGCCGCCACGAGCGGGTCCAGGTTGCGGATCTCGCCGCGGTCCATCGCGTTCCGAAGGATGCCGGCCACGTGCTCGGGGATCTCTTGAAACATCTGCCGGGTGCAATCCTCGGCGTCGTTGCCGAGATGGAGGTCCTCGCTGATGAAAAGGCGCATCGTCTCCCGGTTGGCCACCGCGCGGTCGACCTGGAAGTGGACGATCTGATAAATCTTCTCGCGCATCGGCTGGTCCGTGGCGAGGATCTCGTCAATGGTTGCCATGCGCTCGTTCTGCTCGGTCTCGAAAATGTCGAGGAGGATGTCGTTCTTGTGATCGAAGTAGTTGTAGATCGTTCCGACGGCCACGCCGGCCTCCTCGGCAATCTGGCTGGCGCGGGCGTTGTGGAAGCCATGGCGCGCAAAGACGCGCACGGCAGCCTGGCGGATGCGTTGCTTTTTGGCGGGCTCGGCGTTCGTGGCCATGGGCAATCACCGTAATGAATGAACGTTCATTCAGAGCATAGCACACCGGAGCGCCCTTGTCAATCGTCGCCCCATCCGTCATCTTGGAGGCGACAAGGGAGCGCCCCTACTGCGCGCCGAGACCAACGTTTGCCGATCTCGAGGAGGGGGATCCGAGATGCTGGGAGACGTCATCTTGGTCGGCCTGTTCTTGCTCTTGGCCGCCATCGTGCTCGGATCGGCCATCTGGTCCGATCTGAGCACCCGCGGCGACGACAAGTACAAGTACCACTGATGCCGCCCCATTCCGACGTCCTGGAAGAGGCCATACGTGAGCCCCTAGTGGGCGGCCTGCGCTGGGAGAACGAGATTGCGGCCAGCCCGCTTGGCCGCGTAGAGCGCCCGGTCGGCCCGCTCCAGGAGCGCGTCGAGGTCGGTCATCTCCTCGGGCTGCCAGGCGGCGACCCCGATGCTGACGGTAATCGTCAACTCGCCCGCGTCCGTGGCGATGGGGCGTTCGGCGACACGGGTGCGTAGCCGCTCGGCGACCCGTTCGGCCTCGGCCCGATCCGTCTCCGGCAGCAGCACGGCGAACTCCTCGCCCCCATACCGACCGATCAGGTCGACTTCGCGCAGCGCGTGCCGGCAACGCCGGGCGACCTCGACCAACACCTCGTCGCCGACGCCGTGACCGTGGGTGTCGTTGACCGGCTTGAAGCGATCGAGGTCCACCATCAACGCCGAGAGCGCGTGGCCGAAGCGCTGCGCCCGCTTCAGCTCGTCCCGCCCGAACTGATCGATCCCTCGGCGATTGTGCAGCTCCGTCAGCGGGTCGGTCAGCGACAGCGCCTCTACCTCGTCGTAGAGGCGGGCGTTCTCGATGGCGATGGCGACCTGGTCGGCGAACGCTGACGCCACTCGGATATGGCCTTCGGTGAACTGGTGACGCCGCTCGCCGTCGATGGCCAGCATGCCGATCACACGGCCGCGCACGACGAAAGGCACGCCGAGGAACGACTTGATGTGATCGTGCGGAGGCTTGCGAAACTCGCCGTAGGCCTCGGGGGCGTTGCCGAGCACGACGGGCGTCTGGCGTTGGACGACCTCGGTGTTCGGGTTGTCGCCCGGAATGGGAAAGCGCTTGCCGAGCACGGCATCGGGGTCGGCCCAGCCGCGGCCGCCGACGATCTCCAGCTCGTTCCCCTTGAGCAGTTGGACCGAGGCGCTGTCGTAGGGCAGGACCTGTTCCAGTTGTTCCAGAATGCGGCGGATCGCTTCGCGGAGGTCGAGCGCCTCCAGCACGACCGCGCTCGCCTGGCGAAGCTTCCGGGCCTCGGCCACGCGCCGTTGGGCCTCCTCCAAGAGCTCGCGTTGGGTCGAGTCATCCGGCGCAACCAGCGCGGCGAGGGCCTCGGCATCGACCGCCGAGCCGGTCCGAATAACGGTGCCGTCGGGTGCCACAACGTCCTGCCAGACCCGACGGTGCGGCGTCATCGCTCGATCATGGACCGATTGGGCGAACGCGCGGCCTGCCTCCGTGACGATGGCATCCGTCGCGTCGGACCCAGCGAATTCCGACCAGGACCGACCGATCAGCTCCTCGCGGGCGAGGCCGACCAGGCGCTCAGCAGCCCCATTCGCCTCGCGAATTACCGACTCCTCGTCCAGGACCAAGACGGGCGTCTCAACGGTGTCGAGGATCCACTCTGCAGGGCAGTCCGATCCCGACTCGGCATCGGAACGGCGTGGCCCGTCCATTGGCACCTGTTTGTCCCCTTTCCGGTTTTGTCATCCAAGCAATACAGACACACCGTAAGCATCGGATTATACGTCACTTGATCGAAGTTCACCAATCCCCACTA
>CAZMNF010000045.1:10849-15193 GCA_964567595.1 uncultured Thermotogae bacterium
TCACCAATCCCCACTAGGGGCGCGGCCAGGGGCCACGTGTCACTCGGCGATTGCGATCGGGGCGATTCGACCCGGTGTGCATGGTCCAAGCCGGGTCAGCCTAGGGAACGAGCAGCAGCTTGCCGAAGCGGTCGCCGGCCTGGAGGGCGCGCTGGGCGTCGGCTGCCTGATCGAGCGGGTACGTCCGGTCCGCGACGGGCTCGACCGTCCCCTCGGCGACGAGCCGCAACAGCGCTTCCATCTCCGGCTTCTCCCCGAGGTAGAGCCCGAGGATGCTGAGGTGGCGCAGATACGTCTGGTGCAGGCTCAGCTCCACGTCCATGCCGGTCATCTTGCCGCACAAGAGCAGCCGGCCGCCCTTCTGCAGCAGCCCGAAGCCCGTGGGGAACGTCTCGGCGCCGACGGCGTCGAGCACGAGCTCCACGCCCGCGCCGTCGGTGAAATCCCGCACGGCGGCTTCAACATCGTCAGCGTGATGGTCGAGGATCAGGTCGGGGCCGAGTTTCTCTAGCTGCGCGCGCTTGGCGTCGTCGCCCACAGTGGCGATGACGTGGGCTCCCAAGTGTCGAGCCAGCTGGATGGAGAACGTGCCGAGGCCGCCGGAGCCGCCCCAGATGAGCGCCGTCTCGCCCGAGCCCAACTGCCCCACGCCCGCGAGCGCGTGATAGGCCGTTAATCCAGCTACGGGCAGCGTGGCGGCGGTTTCGACCGAGACACGGTCCGGAAGTCGAATGAGGCTTGCCGTGGGGACTCGGACGTAGTCCGCGTAGCTTCCATGGCGGTGGAGCCCGATATACTGCCAGTTGACGCAGAGCGCCCGTCGGCCCTTGCGACAGAGCACGCAGTCGCCGCACGCCACCAATGGCCACGCCACGACGCGGTCGCCCTCCGCAAAATCGGACACGTCCGGGGCGACGTCCACGACGGTGCCGGCCACGTCGGCCCCCGGGATGTGCGGAAAGTCAACCGACATGCCGGGATAGCCCTCGCGGACGAAAAGGTCGATCCGATTCAGGCTGGTGGCGCCGAGTTGGACCAGCGCCTCGCCCGGTTGGACGTCCGGATTGGGCACGTCGGTGCGGTGCTCGAGAACGTCGGCGTCTCCGTGGCGGTTGATGACGATGGCACGCATAGCCCGATCAGCTTACCGCACAGCGCGCGCGGCTTCGAAGCGGTCCGCTTGATGCGACAAGCGAATGCGGCTACCATTCGGACAGGGCCATGAATAGCGACAAGCACGAGCCGACCCCCCAACACGACAAAGATCCCGAAGGTTCCGCTGACGGCGGGGGCACCTCGCCCGACGATGGGCAACCGACCGGCGCGTCGCAAGACATTGAGCCCCAATACGCCACGGGCGACGTCGCCACGGGGAACGTGGTCAACATCAAGCCCTATGGGGCGTTCGTCGAGCTGCCCAACGGCGAGACCGGCCTCGTCCACATCTCCGAGGTCGACGAGGCCTATGTCAAGGACGTCAAGGAGTACTTGAGCATCGGCCAGGAGACTGCCGTCAAGGTCGTCGGCATCCACGACTCGGGCAAGTACAACCTCTCCATTCGGCAACTGTCCAGCCGCGAGCGCGACTCGGCATTCTACTCCCGCGAGATGCGCGAGGCGAGCCGCGAGCTGGAGATGCGCCGCGACGAGATCCAGCGGGAAGCCCGTTGGCGTCGGGCAACTCACAACGAAGACGAAGCGCAGCGCATCTCCCACGCGGCCGAGCGCGCCGAGCTGGAGGCCTGGATCGAGCGCGCGCAGGGCTTCGCCGACCAGGCCCGCCAGAAGAGCGAGGAGCGTTCCCGCTCCTATCCGCTCCTGTAAGTTACTTGGACGACCCCGCGCTCCGTCCCTTCGCTTCAAGGATTCCATTTGCCGCTAGGGGCGCCCGCGTGCTACATTGACGCCATCGTACGGCAAGGAGGTGCCCGGATGGGCCAGCGGGTTGCGCTCGTTTCCATCGCCATTGCTGTGTCTACCCTCGTCGCCGGCTGCGGACTCTTCGTGCCGGCGCCCCCCGCCCAGATCAGCGGCACGGTCGTCAACGCCACGGGCGGCGAGCCGGTGGCCGGAAGCCGAGTGGAGATTCAAGGCCAAGAGACCGGCTTTTCCACCGTCGTCCACACCGACGGACGCGGGCAGTTCGAGGCGCGCGTCGAACCGGATCGCTACACCATCGACGCCACGAAGTCGGGCTACGGCGACAGCCGCGTCATCAACCTCGGGGTCCAGCAGTCGACCGACATCCGCATCGTGCAGCGCGAGGTCTTCAATCCCGATTGGCCGACCCAACCCCCGGAGGTTGACCTGCAAGGCGTCGGCGACGGCAACGCGTTCCAAGGCAAAATCCCCTATCGCATCCAGGCCGAGGGGCCGAACACGATCACCTCGATCTACGCCGCGCTGGACAAGGTTCCCGGTTCGTCGTTCATGACCGCGCCGCGAGCGTTCTTCTCCGAGACGCCGACCACGGGCAACCAGGAGATGGATCCGCGGCTGTTCAGCGCCCACGGCCCGACGACGTTCCACGCTGTGGTCTACGACGTCAACGGCAACCGGACCCATCTGATTCGCCACATCAACGTCGTGCCGCCCGAGGGCGAGCTGACGCCGCCGCAAGAGCCGCACGCCATGGCGGTCACGCTCGGCCAGCAGATCGAGTTCTACGGCCTCAAGGGCCAGGCCGCGCCCGTCGACGGCAACGTCTACGTCACGGTCAACTGGAAGCCGAGCGACGCGGCCGGGCTGACCGGGTATCGGGTCTATCGCAGCTTCGACGGCTCGACGTTTGAGGCGGTCGGCAAGGTCCACGCCGGACGCACGCAGTTCCGCGACGGATCGGGCGAGCTGCAGGTCGGCAAGACGGCTTACTACAAGGTCACCGCGCTGCGCGGCGGCACCGAGAGCGACGCCACCGACGTCGTCTCCGCCGAGCCGTTAGAACCCTTCAGCGTCCAGCTGATCTCGCCCACGGACGAGGCAACCCACGTCTCGCGCCAGCCGACGTTCAAGTGGCGCCCCACCCAGCGCGTGGCGCTGTATCACATCTACGGCGCGGTCATCTACGACAGCTTCGGCAGCAACCGCTGGGTCACCCCGGACGAGCCGGAGGAGTTTCTCATCAATCAGACGTCGTATCGCTGGAACCGGAACAACCGTCACGACGGCACCCCCTGGGAGCGCCTGCAGCCGCAGCGTCACTACCAGTGGGAAGTCCCCTACGCGGTTGCCGTGGACAACTTGGAGACCCCGTCAGCAGTGTCCGTCGCCGCCAACAGCTTCGGCCTGGAACACGACGCGATCCCCATCCAGGAGATCGGGCTGTCGCCGGCGCAGAACTTCGGGTTCACGACGGGCGAATGAGCGGTTCGACCGTGACCGCCATGCGACGACGCAACGATCGGCGCGGACATCCGTCCGGGCCTGCCTCCCATGATCGGCCATGGGACGTGAAAAGGGACGCGGAAAAGGAGGAAACCCTGGCATGATTCGATCTCTGAAAATGACGCTGTCCGCCGGGCTGCTCGTCCTGCTGGTCGGGGCCATGGCCGGTTGCGGCGTCTCGGTTTCGTTGCCCGGTGTACAGTCCAATAACCAGCTATCGACGTCGAACAGCGCTCTCCCCGGTAACTGGATTGATGGGGAGATCCTGATCGGTTACGAGAACGAATCTGCGCTGGACCGTATTGTCAGCGAACTAGGAGGACAGGTAACCAACACGGTCGATCGAATTCGCGTCGCGAACGTGTCGATCCCATCCTCTCAAAGCGTGACCGATGCTGTTCAGCGTCTGAACCGAATCAACCCAGACGGGCTTCGTTACGCCCAGCCGAATTACCTCCAAGAACGCATTAAGCCAGCTGAAGCGGCACAGGATCCTGATGGAGCAGTTGCTCAAGAGATCTCAGCCCAACAGAGTTCAGGCCGCTTCAATGATCCGTTATTGTCTCAACAGTGGGCCATCGATGTGATGCAGGCCCGACCCGCCTGGTCCGAGGCAACTGGGCGCGGAGTCACCATTGCCATCTCCGACACAGGCTTCGATGGCACGCATCCGGAGATCCAAGGGAAAACGGTTACGGGACGAAGATGCGCAACGGGGGAGGAGATACCACCTGACACAGACGCAACCCAACCGAATCTCCCATCGAGCTACCATGGTACACACGTCGCTGGAACTGCTGCCGCTCAAGGCAATAACAGTGAAGGAATTGTGGGTGTTGCCCCGGAAGCTCAGCTGATGGATCTGAAGGTCTTTGACGCCGCAGTCATCTCAGAAGACAATCCCGGTGGCTCCGTGTCAACGGACAAGATTGCCGAATGCCTGATCTGGGCCGGCCTTAT
>CAZMNF010000046.1:0-15015 GCA_964567595.1 uncultured Thermotogae bacterium
GGCAGCGCGGGCGCGATCAGATCGAGCTCCTTCGCCTTTGCGACGGCCTCGTGCGGGTACGTGGAGTGCTCGTCGCACTCGTCAGCGGCCGGGCGCATGACCTCATCGGCAAACTGGCGTGCCGTCTTGCGCAGCAGACGGTGCTCCTCGCTCAGCTCGAAGTCCATGCCTCGCTCAGTCATTCCTTTCGGGAGCACTTGAATGGAACGTCTCGCCCGCCTCGGCCTTGCGCCGCAAAAGCTCGGGCGCCCGATAGCGCTCGTCGCCAGAGGCGTCCCGCTCGCGGTCCAGCGTCGCCACGAGCCGGTCCAGTCCGATCTCGTCGGCTCGAGTCAGTGGCCCCTTCGGAAAACCGGCCCCCAGTTGCATGGCCAGGTCGATGTCGGACGGGTCGGCGGCGTCGAGCTCGAGCAGCCAGGCCCCGATCGAGGCCATCATCGCATACAGCGGCAGCGGATCGACCCCTTCCGCATCTGCCTCGGCGTAGTCCGGCCCCGGCCCCGTCTCGTAGTCGTAGAAGCCTCGACCCGTCTTGCGACCCAGCTCCCCCGCTTCGAGCTTGTTCGCTAAGATCGGGGGCGTCGATCGTCCCGCTTCCCGACGGACGGACGCGTCGACGTCGAGGCCGACGAGGTCGGCCAGCTCGAACGGCCCCATGGGAAATTTTTCAACGGACGTCATGTGAGCGTCCACCGCTTGGATCGAGAGGTCATCTCGGCGGGAGACCTGCCACATCGCCTCGCCGATGAACCCTTCAAGGATCGACGTGGTGAGGAAGCCGCGCACGTCCTTGCGGCAGACGACGGGCGTTTTGCCCATGGCTTTGGCGAGCTCGACCGTCCGCTCCACGGTCGCGTCGTCAGTCTCGCGACCGCGCACGACCTCCACCAGCGGCATCCGGACGGCCGGGTTGAAGAAGTGCATCCCGACGACCCGTTGGGGGCGTCGCGTCGCTGCAGCAATCTCGCTGACGGGCAACGAGCTGGTGTTGGTCGCCAACACGGCCCCTTCGGGGGCGATCGCGTCGAGCTGGCCGAACAGATCCCGTTTGAGGTTGAGATCCTCCGGAGCCGCCTCGATGACCACCTCGACGTCCGTCGCCGCCTCGGTCAGGTCGGCGGTGCGCGTGATCCGCGCCAGCGTGGGGTCGATGGCGTCGGAGGCGACGTGACCGTGCTCCGCCAGCTTCGCGAGACTCGCGCGGATCTCTTTCTCGGCCTTCTCTAGGCGATCGGGATCGACGTCATAGAGCTGGACGCGGCCCCCCGCAAGGGCGGCCAGCTCCGCGATCCCGTGGCCCATGGTCCCCGCTCCGAGCACGGCGATCGTCGAGGGTGTCATGCTGCGTGGGAGGTTACGCCCTTGGCGGCTAGCGAATCAAGCTCGTCCCGAGAGTAGCCGTGTTCAGCGAGCAGTGCCCGGGTGTGTTCGCCGAGCCGGGGCGCGGCTCGCTCCGAACGATCGGGCGCATCCGTCGCTCGAACGGGAAACGCCACGCCGCCGTCGTCGCGGATCAAGCCGCGGGCCCGAACGTGCTCGTCCGCAAGCGCCTCGTCCAGATCGTGGACGGGAGCGACGGGAACTTCCGTCGGGTCGAGAATGTCGATCCACTCGTCGAGGGGACGCGCCCGGAACATTGTCTCAAACGTCTCGATGATCTCGGCGCGGCGTGTCCGATCGTACTGGAGCGGCGCGTATTCGGGCACCTCAAGGACCTCGCACAGCCGCGCCCAGAACGTCGGCTCCAGCGCCCCGATCGAGAGATATTTCCCGTCGCGCGTCTCATAGATCCGATAGCAGGCGAAGCCGCCGCCGAGGGCCGACTCCTCCGGTCGGGGGGTGCGGCCCGTCGCCTGCGCGTCAGCGATGTGCGGCGTGAGCCAGGCGAACGCGGCGTCGGCAAGCGACACATCCAGATGGTCGCCTCCTCCGCCGTGCAGCGCGGAAACGATGGCGAATGCGGCCAGCGTCGCCCCGGCGAAGTCCGCGACGGGGGCGCCGGGAACTTCGGGCCGATCGGCGCTGCCGAGCGTCAGCGCGCCCGCGGCAGCGAGATAGTTGAGGTCGTGGCCGACGTGATCGCGGCGCGGCCCCGTCTGACCGTACCCGGAGAGTGAGATGTAGATAACCTCGGGATTGACCGCGCGAACGGCCGGCTCGTCGACCCCGAGGCGGGCAGCGACGCCCGGGCGAAAGCCTTCGACGAAGACGTCGCCCGTCTCGGCCAGCGCGAGCAGCGCCCGGCGCCCTTCGGCTCGTTGGAGATCCAAGGCGACGCTCCGCTTGTTCCGATTCAGCGCCGTGAAGCGGGCGCTTTCACCATTGACGAACGGCGGCATCGCGCGGACCGGATCGCCCGCCGTCGGCTCCTCAATTTTGATGACGTCGGCGCCGGCGTCGGCCAGCAACAACGTGCAATAGGGGCCGGGCAACAGCCTCGTGCAGTCGAGAACGCGCACGCCGCGGAGCCAGTCCGGCATGGGCACTCACTCACTCCATTGCGGGGCTGCCCAGAGCGCGTCGCGTCCGAGTTGGTCCAAGCGGGCATGCCCCGACAGCGCCAAGTTCAGCTCGACGCTCGCCAACAGCCGCGCCAGCACGTCTCGAACCCCGGCCTCGCCTTCCAGGGCGAGGCCCCAGACGTAGGGCCGCCCAACCAGCACGGTTCGCGCGCCGAGCGCCAGCGCTTTGACCACGTCCTCGCCGCCGCGAATCCCGCTGTCGAAGAGAACGTCCAATTGATCCCCCACCGCGTCGACGACCGCGGGCAGCGCGTCGAGCGCCCCGACCGCCCCGGCGACCTGTCGGCCGCCATGGTTGGAGACGAGGACGCCGTCCGCACCGCAGTCGACGGCCCGACGGGCGTCGTCCGGATGGAGAATCCCCTTGAGGACGATCGGCAGCTCGGTCATCTCTCGTAACTCTGCGACGTCCGCCCAGGTCTGGGCGGGGTCGGCGTAGACCTCGCTCCATCGTTGGACGGTCGTCGGCACGTCCGCCGCTGGATCGGCGCCGAGCAGCTCTTGAAAGACGGGATCGGAGGTATAGTTGGCCAACCCCTTTCCTTGGAGGAACGGGAGGAAGGCGTTCTCCAGGTCGCGTTCTCGCCAAGCGAGCAGCTTCGTGTCCAGTGTCACGAGCACGGCCGAGTAGCCGGCGTCCTCTGCCCGTCGCAGCAGGCTCCGCGTGAGCCGGGAGTCCCGAGGCCAGTAGAGCTGGAACCAGCGCGGCGCCTCGCCCATTTCTTCTGCCACTGTCTCCAACGAACGGGAGGCCAACGTCGAGATCGTGAACGGCAGGCCGAACGTCGCGGCGGCGCGGGCGGCCGGAAATTCGGCCTCGGAATGGACGATCTCCAACGCCCCGATGGGGGCCAGCGCAACGGGGGCCGGTAAGCGGTGACCGAGCACCGTCGTCGCCAGGCTCCGCTCCGCCACGTCGCGCAGCATCCGGGGCACCAGTCGCCGACGGTCGAACGCCTCGCGGTTGGCGGACATCGTCGCCTCCCCGGCGCCGCCGGCGACGTAGCCGTACGCCTCGGGGCTGAGCGCCTCGCGGGCGCAGGCTTCCAGGTCCTCGATCCGCATGGGCAGCTGAGGGCGTTCCCCCTGCAGACCCTTCAGATAGATTTCGAGTTGATGGTCGCTGAAGCCCATGGGCGTTTCCCTCTTCGTCCGACAAGCGACGGTAGGACGGCGGCTTCCCTGGTGTCAATGGGCAATGAGTCGCTCACAGGAAGTTGCAGCCGAGGGCGGCTGAGATAGGGACCAGCACGCGAGCAGCGACCCTGGGAGCCATTGATCGGGAGATAACGTGGTTCGGGGATCGGTTCCGTCGCAGCGTTCATCCGTTCGAATTTGTCGATCAAGTCGTTGGTGAATTGAGGCACCGTGGTCATGTTCCAGGCGACGACGGCGGCTTGGGCGGCAACAAGGCTCGCTGTTGATCCGGCAGCGCCGCCAGAATGGCGCTGCCCTTCGCCGACCACTGAGCGGACGTATCTGAGATCGTCAACTCGTCAGTTGAGTCGGGCTTCGACGCTGTGCTACGATGCTCGGCGACTGTTCCCATTTTTTGCGAGGTGATGGAAGTGAACATCGACGACGTCGGGCGAGTGGCGGTGATCGGCGCCGGCACGATGGGCCACGGCATCGCCGAGCTGGCTGCCATGGCCGACTATGACGTGACGATGTACGACATCGACGAAGATCTCGTCCAGAAGGGCTATCAACAGATCGATTGGAGCCTGAAGAAGCTGGCGGAGAAGGGCTTCATTGCGGACGACGACGCGAACGCCGCCATCGGGCGAGTGGCCACCACGACGGAGCTTGCCCGAGCCGCTGAGGGGGCCGATGTCGTCATTGAGGCGGGGCCGGAAAAGATGGACGTCAAGAAGGACATTTTCCAACAGTTGGATGAGAACGCGCCCGGTCATGCCGTTCTGGCGTCCAACACGAGCTCGCTGTCGATCAGCGAGATCGCCAAGGCGACGGATCGGCCGGCGCAGGTGGCGGGCATGCACTTCTTCAACCCGCCCGTCAAAATGGACCTTGTGGAGGCCATCAAGGGCGAGCAGACGAGCGACGACACGCTCGACCTCGTCGCCCAACTCGCTGAGCGCTTCGGAAAGTCGCCCGTGAAGGTTCATAAAGACGTCTTCGGCTTCATCGTCAATCGCGTGTTGGTCGGGCCGTTCATGTTCGAGCCGGCCTGGATGGTCTCGCGTGGCGAAACGACCATCGAGGCGATCGATGCGCGCATGAAGTTCTTCGAGGGGTTTCCCATGGGCCCGTTCGAGCTCCAGGATCTCACCGGCATCGACATCGGGTATCACCTCAGTCGGGAAGCCGGCCTTCCGGTTCCGCCCATCGTGGCGGAGAAAGTCCAGGCCAACGAGCTGGGCCGCAAGACGGGCCAGGGCTTTTACGATTACGAGGACGGCGGTGCCGACTACGCCCAAGAGGCCGGCGAAAACGTCGACCCGACGCCGATCTACGCGCTCATGGTCAACGAGGCAGCGAGCCTGCTGGAGCAGGGCGTCGCAACAGTTGCGGACATCGACAAGGCGGTCCAATTGGGCGCCGGATTTCCCGAAGGGATCCTGCAGCGGGCCGACGAGATCGGGCTGGACACGCTTCTGCAAACCCTCGAGTCGCTGCACGACGCGCACGGCGACGAGCGCTACCGGCCGAGCCCGCACCTGGAGACGATGGTCCAAGCGGGCCGAATCGGCAAGGCCGCGGGCCAGGGCTTCTACAGCTACGAGGCCACCGGGGGCGCGGACCTGAGCGACTTCCAGACGATCGACGTGCAGATTGGGGAGCGGATCGCCTGGATCACGTTGGATCGCGAGCACCGCCTCAACGCCATCAATGCCCGCATGCGCGAGGAGTTGCCCCAGGCGTTCCAGGCCCTGGAGGCACGCGATGACGTGCGGGCGCTCGTCATCCAGGGCGCCGGCGATCGGGCGTTCAGCGCCGGAGCCGACATTACGGAGTTCGCGGGCGGCAAGCCGCACCAGTTGGCCGAAATCGGGGACTTTTTCGATGCGCCGGCCAAGTGTTCCAAGCCCGTGATTGCGGCCATCGACGGCTACGCGCTCGGCGGCGGCCTCGAGCTGTCGCTGGCGTGCGACTTTCGGCTGGCCTCACAGCGAAGTGAGGTAGGCCAGCCCGAAATCAACCTCGGGCTCATTCCCGGCGGAGGAGGCACGCAACGTCTCGCCCGATTGATGGGGCCGTCGCGTGCCAAGGAGCTGATCATGTTGGGCGAGCGCGTCTCGGCCGACGACGCCGCACAGTGGGGCCTCCTCAACCGCGTCTATCCGGACGAGGCGTTCGACGCCGAGGTCGAGGCGTTTGCGCGGACGTTGGCCGATGGGCCGCCGATCGCGCTCAAGTTCGCCAAGCGCGTCGTCGACGAGGGCCTCAACGCCCCGATGGAGACCGCCCTGGCGATGGAGCACCAAGCGTTCGGATTGCTCTTTTCCACCGAGGACATGGTCGAGGGCACCACGGCGTTCATGAGCGAAAAGAACCCGGACTTTAAGGGCAAATAGCGTCGGCCGTTGTCGGTAGACGTGAGCTTGTGTTACAAACAAAGGACGTCAACGATCCCATGGAAGGGAAAACGAGAAGGGTTGACGTGAATATCCGTTTATGGTAGAAACCATCGCAGACGCTTAGCCCGATACCGAGGGTTCAGGTGAGAGGGGCGAAGGCGCTCGGCTGGGGAAACGGTTCCCACATCTCTGCTTCCCAGAGTTTTACCACAGGTCGCCCACCTCCTGCCTGTGGGTTTTTGCTCAGGAAGCCATTCGCAAACCCAGCCGGGTGCCCTTCTATCGCCCCCCATCCGCGCTCGCAAAACGAGCACCGCTAGCTGGGCCCCCGCGCCCGCAACGAGGAACGCGTCGTTGGAGCGGTCAATCATTGAGCCGAATCCGGGGGTTGAGGTAGGCATAGAGGAGGTCCGCGGCCAGATTGGCCAACGCCACGCCCGTGACGATGACCATGGTGATCGCCTGAACGGTTGGCAGATCCCGGCGGTCGATGGCGTTGAGCAACAACAGCCCCAGCCCGCGGTAGTTGAACACGGCCTCGATGACGATGATGCCGCCGATAAGCCAGCCGATGCTGATGGCGATCACGGTGATGGTCGGCAACAGCGCGTTGCGCAGCACGTGCTTGCCAACGACGACGCGCTGGGTCAGCCCCTTCAGCTCGGCGGTGCGCACGTAGGGCTTGCCGAGTTCCTCGATGACGCCGGCCCGCACGAGCCGAGCGACATACGCCAACAGCACGAGCGTCGCCGTCAGCGCTGGAAGCACGAGCTGGGGCAGGGCTTCGAGGAAGGGCGCGTCGGCCGCGCCGGTGGCTGAGCTGGGCAACCAGCCGGTTCCATACGCCAAGATCTCGATGAAGACGAGCCCAGTGACGAACTCCGGTAGCCCCACCAGCGCCAGCGAACCGACGCTGACGGTGTGGTCCGGCCAGCGACCCTCATTCCGACCGGCCCACACCCCAAGTCCGATGGAGGCCGGCACCGCGATCACAAGCACCAACAGCGCCAATCGAAGCGAGCTGCCGAGCTTGGCCATCACCATGGGCCGGATGTCGGGCTGGCCCGGAAACGCGTAGGCCTGGCCCCAGTCGCCGGTGACGAAGCCCCCGAGCCACCGGAGATACTGGACGGGCAAGGGCTCGTCGAGCCCGAGCTCGGCCCGCAGGTCGGCCACGGCCGTTGCGCTCGCCTCCCGGCCCAGCAGGATCCGGGCCACATCGCCGGGCACGAGCTGGAGCATGCTGAAGACCAGAATCGAGGTCAACAGCAGCGTCAGCACGAGAAATCCCAGACGCCGCAGCACGTAGCGACCCATCAGGCCTCTCCCTCCGAGGTCGTCGAATCGGGCGGCGATTCGCTGTCGTCGGCGACGAACGAGGGTTGCTCCCGCTCGAGCTCCTCAAGCGGAATGTGGCAGGCGATGCGGCGCCCGTCGGCTGTCTCACGCACAGGTGGGGTTTTGTTCTCACAAATCGATCCGATGTAGCGCGGGCAGCGCGTGTGGAAGGGACAACCGCTCGGCACGTCCGTCGCGCTCGGGACCTCGCCCTCGAGCCGCACGCGCTGCGACGGCGGCGCGTGGGAAGCCAGCTGCGGCACCGACGACAGCAGCGCTTCGGTATAGGGATGATACGGGGGGTCAAAGAACGTCTCCCGACGTCCGAGGTCCATCAATTGACCGAGATAGATCACGGCGATCTCATCAGCCAGATACCCAACGATCGCTAGATCGTGCGAGATGAACAGATACGACCCGCCGTAATCGCGCTGCAGATCGGCCAAGAGATTGAGGATGCGCGACTGGACGCTGACGTCGAGGGCCGAGGTCGGCTCGTCGCAGACGACGAGCTCAGGCCGGGCGGCGAACGCCCGCGCGATGGCCACGCGCTGCTTCTCGCCGCCGCTGAGTTGGACGGGTAGACGGGGGGCGTACTCCGGCCCGAGCCGCACCCAGCTCAGCAGCTCGCCCACGCGCCGATCGGCCTCTTGGCGGGCCAGGCCCTGCAGCCGGCTGATCGGCCGGCGCAGGATCTCGCCGACGGTCTGGTAGGGATTGAGGGCTTCGTCAGGGCTCTGGGCGACCAGCTGGAGATGGCGCAGCATGTCAAGGCCGCGCTCGTCCAGCTCGGCCGGAAGCGCTTCGCCCCGTAGGGCCGTGTCGCCCCCCGTCCGTTGCACAAGCCCGAGGATCGTCCGGGCCAGGGTCGTCTTGCCGCTGCCGCTCTCGCCCACCAGTCCGAGCGTCTCACCCGGCTGAAGTCGGAGATCAATCCCGTCCACGGCCCGAACGAGCTGGCGAGGTGCCCGCTGCAGGAACTGGCCAAGGGACCGTCGCACCGGGAAGTGGGTGCTCAGAGATTGGATGTCGAGCACGGGCTTCTCCGCCGAGCGGGGCGCCTCATCCGGGCTGTCCGGGCTGTCGCTTGTGTCGTCGGTGTCGGATGGGGCGGGCGCCCGGCTGCGAGCGCTGATCTCGGCGCGGGCGATGGCGCGCCAGCGGATGCAGCGGACCCGGCGGTCGGCGCCGGCCCCTGCATCGGGATCCCTGCCGTCGATGCGTGCCAAGGGCGGAGGAGCAGCCCAGCACGCCTCGATCGCCACGGGGCAGCGCGGGGCGAACACACACCCCGATGGGCGCTCGCTCGGGGCCGGGATCCGCCCCCGCATCGAGGACAGACGCACGTCGCGCTTACGCTCACCCAGCCGGGGGACGCTGTCGATCAGGCCCTGGGTGTAGGGATGGCGCGGTCGGGCGTAGAGCGCCTCCGTGGGCGCTTCCTCCACGAGCTCGCCCGCATACAGCACGGCCACCCGGTCAGCCACGCGAGCGACCACGCCCAGATCGTGCGAGATGTAGAGCATGGCCGTGCCCCGCTCCGCGATGAGCTCCTCGATCAGATCGAGCACCGCAGCCTCGGTGGTGACATCAAGGCCCGTCGTCGGCTCGTCCATGATGAGCAGTCGGGGCGAGGTCGACAGCGCCATGGCGACCATCGCCCGTTGCTTCATTCCGCCGGAGAGCTGATGCGGGTAACTCTGGGCCACGCGGTCGGGATCCCCGATCCGCACGTCGCGCAGCAGCGTGCGGATGCGCTCGGCGATGGCGTCGTCGTCCCAGTCGGTGTGACGCTCGAGCAGCTCGGCGATCTGGGCCCCGACCCGCTGGGAGGGGTTGAGCGAGGCGGCCGGGTTCTGGGGCACAAACCCGATCGCCGCGCCCCACAACTCGCGCAGCTCGGCCATCCCGAGCGCCCGAATGTCGCGATCGTCGAACCGGATGGCGCCCTCACGGATTGATCCGTTGCTCGGCAGATACCGCAGCGCTGCCAACGCTAGGGTCGTCTTGCCGCTGCCGCTCTCGCCCACCAGTCCCAGCGTCTCGCCCGGTCGGATCGCGAGCGAGGCCTCCCGGACGGCATCGACGTCGGCTCCCTGGCTGCGATAGCTCACGGTCACCTCGCGCAGCTCCAGCAGCGGGCGTTCCTCGGAGTCCCGACTCGAGACCGTCGAGTAGGCGTCCTCGGGCGCAGAATCCGAGGATGTCGAGGATGCGGGGCTCGCAGCATGATCGTCCTCAGAGGCGTTGGGAGCGTGCCCGGATGCGCCGTGGGATTCCTCAACGTCAGATCCCTCGGACGAAGCGGTCCCGGCGTCGGGCGCTGCGATGATCGCTTCGGGAGACTGGAGGATGCGCTTGAGCCCGTCGGCGAAGAGGTTGGTCCCGACGACCACAACCGAGATCGCTCCGGCCGGCGCAATGAGCCACCAGGGCGCGGTGCCAGTAAAATCCCGAGCGGCCTGGACCATAAGGCCCCAGTTGGGCGTGGGCGGCTGGACGCCGACGCCGAGGAAGCCGAGCGAGGCGACCAGGAAGATCGCATAGGAGAACCGCAACGCCGCCTCCACCGACAACGCCGGCAGCACGCTCGGCAGGATCTCACGCCTCAGAATGAACGCCGTCGACTCGCCCTGCAGCCGGGCGGTCTCCACGTAGTCGCGCGTCTTGATCGCCAGGACGTCGCTGCGGACCACACGCGCGACGATCGGGACGTAGACGACCGCGATCACCAACAGCACGCTCGCCTGCGACGGCCCGAGCGTGCCGACCAACAGCAGCGCCAACAGCAGGGCCGGAATGGCCAGAATGCTGTCGAAGATCCGCATGACGATCTCGTCGAACCAGCCGCCCCAGTAGCCCGACAGCAGCCCGAGGCCGGTCCCGAGCATCACGGCCACGAGCGTGCCGATCCCGGCCGAGGCGAGGATGCTTTGGGAGCCGATCATGACCCGGCTGAACACGTCGCGTCCGAATCGATCCGTGCCGAAGGGATGCTCGGCCGAGGGCGGCTGCAACGCGGCCCCGAAGTTCTGCTCGGTCGCGGTGAAGGGAGCGATCCAGGGGGCGAAGAGCGCCATGATGACAAAGAGCCCCACCACCGACGTCCCGAACCCCGACATGGGGTGTCGATAGAGGCGTCCGAGCACGCGCCCGCCCCATTGCAGGACGCGGCGGATCGCCCGCCCGACCCGTCGGACCAGCGAAGCGGGCACCGACGACGTGCTGTCGGCACCCGCGCCGGTCGCGTCTGCCATGGTTGCTCAGCGGGTCCTCTCCATCAGGCGGTGCGGACGGGACGGAAGTCGGTCCGGCCGGGGAACGGCTTCAAGTTGAAGCCGGTGAAGCCCTCCCGCAGCGCGGCCGTGGCCGGGAAGAAGTACGGCACGACCATGGGGACCTCCTCGATGCAGATCCGCTGGATCTCGGCGTACGCCCGACGGCGCTCGGCCTCGTCGTCGGTCGTTCCGGCGATCTCAGCCTGGCGATCCATCTCGTCGTTGCAGAACTTGGTCTCGTTCCACTTGGCCCCACAAACGAGCATGACGTCGACGTAGAACTGCGGGATCGGCCGATGGCCCCAGCCGGTGATGCCGAAGGTCGTCTCCAGCCATTGGCCCTCGCCGTAGTAGATGCTCTCCGGCTGCAGTTGGATGTTGATGTCGAAGCCGGCCTCGCCCCACTGTTCTTGCAGCACTTGGGCGAAGTCGGGCCGGTTGCCGGAGTTGGGCAGGTCCAGCGTCAGCTCCAGGCCGTTGGGATGGCCCGCCTCCCGTAGGAGCTGGCGGGCCCGTTCCGGGTCACGTCCCGGCAGTGCGGTCTCGTCGGTGAAATAGTCCTTGTAGGTTGGCCCGATCGGGCTGTCGCGGCCCTCGCCGCCGATGCCGAGCAGGACGAAGTCCAAGATGGCCTGTCGATCCGTCGCGACCTTCATCGCCTCGACGACCTTGGGGTTGTTGCCCGGCTCACGGTCCGCTCGCAGCCGGACGACGTCGAACTGGTTGGTCGGGATGTCGATCGTCTGCAGGCCCGAGCGGCCCTGGAGGTTCTGCAGCTGGGCGTTGGAGATGCGCCAGACGAGATCGCTCTGCCCGCCCCGGACGGCCGCGATGGCAGCGGTCTGATCATCGAAGAACTGCAGCTCCATCGCGTCGAGACGGGGCTGACCTTCGAGGAAGTAGTTCTCATTGGCCACGAGCGAGACCCCGTCGTCGAAGTCGGCATTCTCGACCCGGAACGGGCCGGTGCCGTTGAACTCGACCAGATCCGTCACGCCTTCGGGCACGACGACGGCATGGTTGTCGCTCAGGTCAAAGAGAAAGAACGGGTTGCGCTCAGCCAACTGGAAGGTGACTTCTCGATCGCCGGTGGCTTCCATATCGGTGATGTTGGCGAATAAATCGGCCGTGGCACCGCCGACCTCGGGATCGCGCAGCCGCTCGAACGTCCAGACGACATCGCTCGGGCTCAGGGGGCTGCCGTCGTGGAAGCGCACGCCCTCCGCCAGCTCGAACCGATAGGTCCGGCCGTCGTCGCTGATCGTCCAGTCGCGCGCCAGGCGGGGCTGGATGCGGTTGGCGGCGTCGATGTCCACGAGGTAGTCGTAGACGTTATTGGCAAAGTTGATCTCGCTCTCGGCGGAGATAAAAGCCGGGTCGGTCTGCTGGATCGGCTGTTCCGCCAGGCGCAGGGTGTTCTGCTCGACCTGATGGAGGCGGCGGGGGGCCGAGAAAAGTCGGGAGCTCGCCATCGGTCCCAAAACGAGGGCTGATCCGAGTGCACGCAACGCGGTCCGTCGCGTCAGTTGCATGGTTCCTCCTTGCGAATGCTTTTAGCGGTTGACGAGGAAGGCTGGAGCGGTTGCCGGCTCCAGGTATGTCAGAAGGGGCGGGCGAAGCCCGTTATCGCCGGTCGATCGTGATTGGCGCGGCGCCATGGCTACCGCATGCGTCGCCAATGCCTGCATACCGTCGCATTCTAAGCGGACGGACACATGCGTTCAAATGGGCCCGTCACCCCTGCGATGCGAACGCGCCCTCCAAGGCCCGCACGATCCGCGCCGCCGCGTGCCCGTCGCCGAAGGGGTTCGGCGCGCGGGCCATGCGCGCATGCGCGTCGGGATCGTCCAACACCTGCGAGGTGGCCTCCACGATGCCGTCGATATCGGTCCCGACGAGTCGACCGGCGCCGGCCTCGATCACCTCGGGGCGTTCGGTCGCGCGGCGCATGACGAGCACGGGAACGTCCAGCGCCGGTGCTTCCTCCTGGATGCCGCCGGAGTCGGTCAGGACGACGTGCGCGCGGCTGAGCAGCTTGACAAACTCGAGATAGGGCAGGGGATCGATGAGCCGGATCCGCTCCACCCCGCCGATCCGTTCGCACACGGGCACGCGGACGTGGGGATTGAGGTGGACGGGATAGACGATCTCCACGTCGTCGCGCTCGCTTGCCAGGCGACGCAGCGCGTGGCAGATGCTGTCCAAGTCGGCCCCGAAGCTCTCGCGGCGGTGGGCGGTGACGAGGATAAGCCGTCGGTCGCCCTCCGGCTCGATGGGCACCTCGACCTCGTCCAGGCGCGGATCGTCGACGGCGTCTAGCATGGCGTCGATGGCCGTGTTGCCCGTGACCCAGATGCGCGAGTCGGGTCGCCCCTCGCCGATCAGATGGGCGCGCGCGTCGTCGGTGGGCGCGAAGAGATAGTCCGACATGGCGTCCACCAGTCGGCGGTGCATCTCCTCGGGAAACGGGTTGCCCCGATCGCCGGAACGGAGCCCCGCCTCCACGTGGGCAATCGGGGTCCGTTCGTAGAACGCGGCCAAGGCCGCCGCGAACGCCGTCGTCGTGTCCCCTTGAACCACGACGACGTCGGGTCGTTCCTGATCCAGCACCGCTCGGAGCTTGCTCAGCATCGCTGACGTCAAGTCGGGCAGCGTCTGATCCGGGGCCATCACCTCCAGGTCCCAGTCCGGCTCGATGCCGAAGACCCCGAGGAAGGGGGCGATGAGCTCGCGGTGCTGGCCCGTGACACAGACCCGCGAGACGAACGCCCCGGCGGCCTGCAGCTCGCGAAGCACCGACGCCAGCTTCACTGCCTCTGGCCGGGTGCCCAGAATCGTCAAGGCGCTGATGGCGTCCATCGCCCATCCAGTCTAGCGCACGCCCGAGACCTCCCCAAGCGTCGGTGTTTGTCACGGCGAGCACTTGACTATCAGGAAAGATAATGTTAAAAATTAGTAGCGGAGGTGAAATCGGCCCCGACAGGGCAAACCCGTTGAGAAACGGGGACGCAAAGCCACGGGTCCCGCCAACATCGGGATAGCCGGGTTGCCGAAGGGCACATGCAACGACGAACGCTCGGCCTGATCCTCATCGTGCTCGCGCTTGCCGCGTTCCAGGGCGGCGCGCAAGCTCCATCCGTAACGAACATCGACTTTCCCTCAATCGTCCCGAACAACACGACAGCTCAAGGCCAGATCACCTTCCGTGGATTCAGCTCCGACATCGCCAAGGCCGAATTCTTCGTAGCGGACGGGCGCTACGAGCCCGTCACGCTCCCCGTCGAGGAGGCCGACTCCTTGGACGACGATCAGCTCCGGTTCGAGCTGCCGTGCACCTCCTACGCTCAAGAGATCACGCTGGCGGTTCGACTCGTGGACGAGTCGGGCCTGCGCAACGCGCCGCGCAAGTTCAGCTTCACCTGCGGCGAGCCGCCCCGCTACAATTTCGAATCCGAGCTCGCCGAGACCCGTCCCACCGAGCAGCAGATCCCGCTGAACGTTTTCATCCTGGACGACGGGGCCAACACCTTGAGCGATGGGGCGATGTACGGGGCGGATTCGATGCTCGGCCTGCCTCGCCAGGAGGTCGTCCAAGCCCTCTACGACCAGATTGAGCCGGGCTTGAGCGGCATCTGGGACCAGTGTGGCATGGGGTTCGAGATCAACGGGGCTTGGGTCGCCCAACCTGAGGACATTCAAGTCTCGGGCCGGCCGTTGAGTGACGCCATCTACGCGGAGGACGAGGACGGTCGCCGCGTCGTCCGTTATTCTGGCCAAACGGCCGAGGTCATGCGCAAGGCCACGCACGAGCTGTGGGAGGCGGCCCAGCAACAGACCGATCGCGCGTTCGAGGGGTTCAACGTCATCTTGATGGGCACGTCGATTGAAGCCCAGTGGCAGGGGAGCTGGCGCGCGATCGAGGGCTTCAGCGGCGGGACGTGGCCGAAGTTCGCGGTCGCGCGTTGGGGCGCGCTCTTGGATGGCGTCATGCCGAAGCAGACGCTCTCCACCCTCGCGCACGAGCTTGGTCACAACTTCAGCCTGGAGCACCCGGAACACTCGCCCGTCTCCGAAGTCCGCGCCGATGGCAACAACCTGATGAAGGGCTCCGGGGTCGCGCCCGAGCCGCGGGCCAACCTCTTGCCTGGCCAGTGCGACCGGGCGCAGCAAAAGCTCAGCAAGCTTCAGGCCCAGCTAGACGCCGCGCAGTAATCCACTCCCTGAGAGGGTTGTCGGGGTTGCCAGGAAAGCAAACGGTGGCCGATGCCCCCATAATGAGCATCGACCACCGCTCAAGCCACAGCTCGAACTTAACGACGATCGAGGTCAGTCGTCGTC
>CAZMNF010000047.1:0-14864 GCA_964567595.1 uncultured Thermotogae bacterium
TCGGCGATCGCTACGAGGAGCCGGAGTGGGGCTTCAACCTCGGCTTCGAGTACCGAGTCTTCTAGGGACAGCCCCCAACGACGATTCGCGGTGCCGGCGTCGGCCACGTCACGACGCCGGCACCGCTTTACGCTTTCGAGCGCCAAGTTCTCGCCCACTTGGGACCCGAGCCAACCACGGGCGGGGCCATCGGCCACGCCGCTATCGCTCACCGGAAACGTTGTCGCGAATCAGCCCGGTGATGGTCGCGACGGTCAGTTCGACCAATGAGCGGACAACCCGCTCTGCCCGCCGATGGCCCTCGGTTGGTTGGTCGGTCACGGCGACAGCAGCCATACCGGCCCGATGAGCAGCCTCCACGCCCGCAGCCGCATCCTCGATCACGAGACAGCCCTTCGGCGGAACACCGAGGCGCTGCGCCGCCGTACGGAACACCTCGGGATCGGGTTTGCCGGTGGCGACGTCATCGCCCGTGACTTGGGCGTCGAAAAACGGCGACAGTCCGAGTTCCTCGATCATCATCGTCGCGTTCGCCCGGGGGGCCGAGGTGCCGAGCGCGAGCCGATAGTCCGCGTCATGGAGCGTCGCCACAAGGTCGCGAGCGCCCGCCAGCGGCCGCAGGCGTCCGCGGGCTCGCTCGCGGAAGAGCCTTTCCTTGCGGTCCGACTGGCGTTGCACTTCCTCGGGCGAGAGATCATGGTCGTAGAGCGTGTGGAAGACGTCGGCGTTGCGCCGTCCGAACGTTGCCCGAAACCAATCGCGCGTGACGCGCTCCTCGAGTCCCGCCTCCTCGGCCCAGGCCTGCCAGGCCTCGAAGTGGAATTGGGAGGAATCGACCAAGACGCCGTCGAGGTCGAAGATCACGCCTTGGCGCTGGCTTTCACCGGATTTCCACTCCGCTTCCATGTTCTAAGCACTCGCTTTCGCGATAGGGTAAGAGTGTCTTGCTAGACATTTAGGGGCCTCCTTTGGCGAGGCCGGGGCGCTGGGTAGGCGCCCCGAGGGTGCAACCTCTGGGCATGGGGCTCGACCGTCGAGCCCCATGCCGCTTATGGGCGATTTCGGTCCGAATCGGACGCACTCAGCCCCTTGTATAAAGCCGCATCGCGAATTGTCAACGCCGGATGAAGCAAAACGTGAATCCAGATGTCGGTAGGGCCAAACCCCTCAGGTCTCACGAGTTTCGAGGGGCCATCGGGAGCGCGGCACCGCTCGTTGATGAGCCCCTTCCGGTTCCCTAAGATAGCGCCACATTCGGACACGCAAAGTTCTCGCTAGGAGGGACCGCATGCCCCAGTCGTGGCTGCGCGCGTCGGCGATCATCTCGCTTTTGGTCATCGGAGGTTGGGCGTTCGTCGCGATGCCGACGCTTGCCCAAGGGACAAGCCAAACCCCAAGTCAGACCGCTTATGAGCTGGATGTAACGGCCGATCTCAACCGTCATGCCCTCAGCGGCGAAGCCCGCATCACCTACGTCAACGAGGGCGATACGGCGTTGGACGATCTCCACTTCTGGCTGCTGCCGAACCGCAACCAGGAGCCGAACCCTCACCTCGATCCGATCTACATCGACCAGAGCTACCCCCATGGATTTGACCCGTCGTCACTGGAGATTCGGGCCGTGACCGATGCCGACGACGAACCGCTGGATTATCATTTAGAACGCGGCCCAGGCATCTTCCAGCGTTACTCCCTGGCGGAGACGCTGTTGCGGGTGGAGCTGCCGGAGACGCTCGCCAGCGGTGCCCGCACGACGGTCTCCATCCACTTTACGACCCACATTCCGGAGAGCTATCAGGGCGACGAGAGCCACTTCAACGGCGTCTACGCCTGGCGCTTCGGCTGGCACCCGATTGCCATCCCGGCCGATCAGCTCCGGGATGGCGAGTTTGTCACCGAGGACCGCCAGTACTATCCGTATCTCCTGCCGAGCGCCCGCTACGACCTGACGATGACGGTTCCGCAGGACGTGTCCGTCGCCGTTGGTGCGGACACTCAACGAGTGATCGACGAATCGGAGGGCCAAAAGACGATTCGCGCCTCAAACGCGCAGGCGGTGCGTTCCGTGCCGCTGACGTTCAGCCGCAAATTTGAGACTTACACGCTGCAGCATCCGGACGTGCCCATTACGGTCTACTACCTGCCGGGCCACGAGGACGCGGCCCGGTTGATGGCCAGTTACGCCGCGGAGAGCCTCGATTACTTCCGCGAGCAATGGGGGGCCTATCCCCACGATCGTCTCTTGATCGCCGGGACGCCGTCGATCAAGGCCGAGTTCTCCGGCGCGACGGGTGATGCGCTCGTGCTGCTCAACCGCCAGTTCTTTGCGGAGAAGGACCTGGCGGTCAAGGGCTTCGCCGATCGCCTCATGGACTTCACCATCGCCCACGAGATCGCCCACCAATGGTGGGGCGTCGGCATCGGCGTCGATCTGAACGCGGAGAACGTGCTGAGTGAAGGGCTGTCGCAGTACTTCTCCCTCACCTACTTTGAGGACAAGTACGGCGAGTACGGGCCGAACCTGTTCCAGTTCGAACGCCGCGGCTTGCTGGAGGAGGCCATCGAGTCCCAGCTCGGCTACATCAACCTGCGCCAGCACCTGCAGGCCGATCTGCCCTACCTGGACGCGTTCAAGAATCGCTTCGACGAGGCCATCGTCAAGCCGACGCGCGAGGTGGACTTTGCCCAATCCTCAACGACGCGGCTCTACAACAAGGGCTACCTGATGCTGCGAGCGCTGGAGGGCCGCATCGGCGAGGCCGACATGCACGAGCTCCTGCGACGCTCGCATGAGCGCGGCGTCGGCCGTGCCCTCGGCATGGATCGGTTCCAGGCGCTTGCCGAATCCGTCGCGGGCGAGGATCTGTCCGAGTTCTTCGAAAAGGCCTTCTACCGCAACACCAACGACGGCGAGCTCGGCCGGGCGCCCTTCGCCGACTACAGCGTCAAGGACGTGAGCGTCGAGGCCCAGCCCGACGGCCGCTATCGCAATGAGGTCACGCTCGGGCGGCGCGGCTCGTTGAAGATGCCCGTCGACGTCGAGGCGAGGACCCGCGCCGGCGGCGTCCAGACCGCGACCTGGCAACTGGGGGACCAGACGGATGGGCCTCACACGCTGACGATCTCGACCGCCAGCCCGATCAAGGAGGTCGTCGTCGACCCCGAGCAGATGGCCCCGGACGTTCGACGGCTCAACAACGTCTACGAGCGGAACGGGTTCCCGTTCACCAACCGCCGGGTCGAGCTGATCGCCAGCGGCAAGAACGCGCAACCCTTGGATGCCTACCTGATTCGGGCCGACCCGACCCAGCAGGCGATCCAGGGCGGATACCTCCTCGACCACCAATGGACGATCGGGCAGAACACCGTTCAAGTGGTCAAGAACCTGGGCCGCGGCGAGAGCGTGGGCGTGCAGGCCGCCCTGCTGGACAGCTACGGCGTCATCGGCCAGCTCGCCTGGACCCAGACGTTTTACGAGCAACCGGAGACGGGCCAGCAGGGCGAGACATGGGTGCCGACCGACAGCCTCCAGCTCAGTCTGATGCGCCGGCCCGACAGCACGGGCCAGCCCTCCCGCGATAAGCAGCTGGGCGCCACGGGCGAGAACATGACGCTCGTCGGCGCCAACTGGTCCCACCAGCAGTCGGTCAGCGACCTCATGTCCTGGAACGCGTCCGCCTGGATCAACCCGGCCTCGTTCGTGCGCGCCGAGTTCGGCATCGGACGCCAAGTCCGCCTCGGGCCCAACCTCCACGTGACCCAGCAAGCGACCGTCGGGTGGGGCTCGAACGAGCTGGGCGTCTTCGGCTTCACGCTCGGCGAGCTGAGAAGTCACGCCGACTTCGACGACTACCCGTATCCCGGGCGCGCGAAGGCGATCGGGAGCTTGGCGCTGGAGCTTCCCTTCCGGCGTGACATGGAGTACAACCTGCTCAACGTCGGGATGCTCCATCGCGTCGATCACCGGCTCTACGCCCAGGTCGGCCATACTTGGTCGGACCCCACCCGGATCGCGGAGACGGCCTTGCGAGACCTGGAGGCCGAAATCGGCGGCGAGGTCACCGCGAGCGGGAGCACGCTCGGCGGGCTGTTCGACTGGAGCGCGACGTTCGGACTGGCATTTCCCATATCCGAGGTCAATGAGGACGGCACGGCCGGAATGAAGCAATACGTCCAGGTTTCGACGCCGTTTTTCTGAGCCTGCGTCAACGCCGCGGCCTCATCGGGTGAGCCCTGACTTCCCCTGACGTTCCCCGACATCCGGGTGGCCAGGCTCCGGATGTCGGGGGGCTATGCCAGATACCGGATCGCTCGTGTCAAGAGCCGATTGACCGGCACGGCAACGTTCGCTTGCGTGGCCTGATCCACGATCGTGCCGTTGATGAAGGCGATCTCGGTCGGCGCGTCCGCTTCGACGTCCTGGAGCATCGAGGATTTGTTGCCGGCCGTTCGCTGACAGACGCTTTCGACGTTCTCGATTGTCGACGCCTCGTCAACGTCCAAACCGCTGGCTCTCGCGACGGCAACGCCCTCGCGGACCGCGCCGCGCATCGTCGCCCGCAGGTCCGTGTCCTCCAGCAGCTGTCCGTTCCTGACGCGGAAAAGGGCCGTCAGCGCGTTGATCCCCACGTTGACAAGCAGCTTATGCCAGATCAGTTCGTCGACGTCCTCGACGCGTTCGCACTCGAGACCGGCCTGCCGGAAGACGTCGAGGATCTCCGCGACGAACGCTTCGTCAGTAGGGGACGCGACCGATCCGACCCGCGTCGGCCCGGCGCCGGCGTGGCGAATCCGCCCCGGCTCCAGGAACGTCGCTCCGTGGGCGGTCGTGCCGCGCAGCAGCCGGTTCGGATCCACGTGCTTGCGCATCACCTCGCGCAGGCCCGCGCCGTTTTGCAGGCTCAACACCCAGGTTCGCTCCGCCTCGATGGCAGGCAAGGCGCCGCGCAGCGCCTCGTCCGTCAAGGGAGCCTTGACGAAGAGCACGACAAGATCCGCCGAGCCGACGTCCGCGATTCGGGTTGTGGCGTGCGGTGAGACATTGCGCTCGTCCGCGTCCGACTCGATGACGAGGCCGGCGTCGTTGATCGTCCGGATATGGTCCGTGGCGATCGGATCGACAAGCCAGACGTCTGCGTCCGTGGTCGCCAGCAGCCCACCGAGCAAGCTCCCCATCGCGCCGGCGCCGACGATGGCGATCTTCATGAGAGCTTATTCACCACGTCCTCGTCGACGTCGAAGCTGTGCTCCTCGACGGTCGGGAACGACTCGTCCTTGATCTCGTTCTTGAACCGTTCCAGCGCGGTCTCGATCTCGCCCGCGAGATCGGCGTACTGCTTGACGAACTTCGGCGAGACCCCGAACGACAGCCCCACAACGTCGTGGAAGACGAGCACTTGGCCATCGCAGTGCGGTCCCGCCCCGATGCCGATGACCGGCACGGACAACCGCTCGGTGATCACCCGCGCAATCGGGTGCGGAATGCCTTCCAAGACGAGCGCGAAGACGCCGGCTTGCTCGAGCGCTTGAGCGTCGTCAACGAGACGCTGTGCGGCCTCGACGTTCTTGCCCTGGACTTTGAAGCCGCCCATCTGTGAGATGCGCTGGGGGGTCAGGCCGATGTGACCCATCGTTGGTATGCCGCCGCGGTGGACGAGCGCATGAACGATCTCGGCCATTTCCTGGCCGCCCTCCAGTTTGACCGAGTCGACGCGGGCTTCCTTCATGAGACGGCCGGCATTTCGCAGCGCCTGTTCCGGGGAGACGTTGAACGACATGAACGGCATGTCGCCCACGACGAACGGCCGCTCAACCGCGCGCATGACAGCCTGGGCGTGGTGGATGATGTCATCAAGCTCGACCGAGACGGTGTCCGCATGGCCGAGCGTCGTGTTGCCGACCGAGTCCCCCACCAGGATGATCTCAATTCCGACCCCGTCGACGAGCCGCGCCGTCGGGTAGTCATAGGCCGTGATCATGCTGATGTTCTCCTGGTCATGCTTCATCTGCTGCAGCGTTGTCACCGTCGTCTTCTGGGCCATGTCGGTTCAGTCCTTTGCTGGGGAGTTCTGGGTTAGAAAGTTGAGGGCGCCCGCCGCGTAGAGCTTCGCGGTCTCGACCAGTTGGTCAATCTCGACCCACTCGTCGCTCTGATGCGGGACGAGCTTATCGCCGGCCCCCGTCGTGACAATCGGAATGTTGCGCCAGGCATGGAGGAACGTTCCATCCGTCGCGCCGGGCACCCCACAGTAAACGGGGTCACCGTCGGTCACCAACCGAGCGGCGTCGGCCATGGCCTGCACGATTGGCTCGTCCGTTGACGTCTGGGTCCAAGGCCGATCTTCGTACACCTCGGCTTCGGCAAGATAGGGCAGGCCTTCGGACAGCCCCGGTCGCAGGCGCTCGCGAACCTCGCGCTCGAATCCCTCGCGCAAGCTGCGCCTCACCGATCGCTCAACGTCGTCGGCGATGCGCGCCAGCGCGTCCTTGAGCTCGTCGTGCGACTGGCCCGGAATCGTGCGTATGTCGAGCAGCGTCTCGCAGTCGGAGGGAACCACGTTCAATTGCGGCTCACCCTTGACCGGCCCGCGCACGACCGTCGGCGTCAGGCTCGGGAACCCGAGCAGCTCGTCCATGCCGTGGCGCCGAATCTCGCGGCGCTCCAGTTTTAAGACTTTGCGCAAGACCGCGCCCATCGACGGGACGGGGTTGACGCCGGCCAAGGGCATCGCCCCGTGGCTCATCTTCCCCTCGGTCGTGAGGCGGGCCCGCAACGCGCCCTTTTGGGCAATGCCGAGCTCGTTGTTTTCGGGCTCGCAGATGATGGCGGCGTCGACGTCATCGGCCCAACCGGCCTCGATGAAGCGCTTGATGCCCAACATCATCCCCTCCTCGTCGACGGGCGAGACCATGACGATGGATCCGGGGACGTCCACGCCGGCATCCAGAATCGCTTTGATGGCCATGATCGCGGCAGCGAGGTTGCCCTTGGTGTCGCACGCGCCGCGGCCGTAGATCCGACCATGGGCGATCTCGCCCCCGAAGGGATCGACCGTCCAGGCGTCTCGATCCCCTTCCGTGACGACGTCGGTGTGGCCCTCGAGCAGGACGCAAGGGCGGCGGGTTGCCCCCTCAACGCGGCCGACGACGTTCGGGCGGCCGGGGGCCACCTCGTCCGTGGCCACCGTCATGCCCATGTCAGCGAGGGTGTCGCGCACGTATTCCGCTGCTCGGGCCTCCGTTCCGTCCTCGTTCTGGGGCTCAATGACGCTTCGGATGCGAATCAGCTGCTGGGTCAGGTCGACGAGCTCGTCACGGTCGATCGCGGCCTGCACGCGTTCGAGGTCCGGCTCGGGATGTGGATCGCTCATGCGTTCGGCTCCTTTCCGAGGTCAGCGGATGTTGCGCAATTGCGGGTCCAAGATGTCGCGGAGCCCGTCGCCGATCAGGTTGAATCCGAGCACCGCGACGGCGATCCCCAATCCGGGGAAAATCGCGGGCCAGATGGAATGGCTCATGTACTGTTGGGCGTTGCGCAGCATGAGGCCCCAGCTCGGGTTCGGCGGCTGCGTGCCGAGCCCGAGATAGCTCAGCCCCGCCTCCGCCAGGATCGCCACCGCGAAGCTGATCGTCGCCTGGACGATGATGGGCGAGAGCGCGTTCGGCAGAATGTGGCGGGCGATGATGCCCCAGCTGTCGCGCCCGATCGCGCGGGCGCCGTTGACGAAGTCCTGTTCCTTCAGCGACAGGAAATTGCCACGGGTGAGCCGGGCGAAAATGGGGATATTGAAAATGCCGATGGCGATGATGCTGTTCGTGATGCCTGGACCGAGAATGGAGGTGATCAACAGGGCAGACAACACCGCCGGGAACCCGTAGAGCACGTCCATGGCGCGCATAGCGATCTCGTCCAGCCAGCGCCCGTGGAAGCCGGCCAGCATGCCGATCACCACCCCGAACCCCAGGCCGATCCCGACGCTGATGAGGCCAACCTTGATGGAGTTGACGGCCCCGAGCATGACGCGCGAGAGCAGGTCCCGACCGTACCAGTCCGTCCCGAACGGGTGCGTCGCGCTGGGCGCCTCGAGGCGATTGGTGATCGTCTGCTCCACCGGGTCGAACGGCGTGTAGACGGGACTCACCAGCGCGGTGATCACGACCAGCCCGACGAGGCCGAGCCCGATCGCGAAGTTCGGATTTTGCACGTAATAGCCGAGCGTTGCCCGGATCCGAGGCGGCGATGTCGTCGGTTCACTCATAGCGAATGCGCGGATCGAAGAGCCCGTACAAAAGATCGACCACGAAGTTGATGATCATGATCGTTGCCGCGATGAACAGCACCATGCCTTGGACCACGGGCAGGTCCCGCTGCTCGATTGACTGTAGCACGAGCCGCCCCATGCCCGGCAGATAGAAGACCGTCTCGATGATGATCGCGCCCGCGATCAGCCGAGCGAACTCCAGTCCCAAGATCGTCACGACCGAGATCAACGCGTTGCGCAGCACGTGTTTGTAGATGACAACGCGCTCGCTCAGCCCCTTGCTGCGAGCGGCGCGCACGTAGTCGGCCTGGAGCACTTCCAGAACCGCCGAGCGGGTCATGCGCGTAATAATCGCAGCGCGGATCACGCCCAGCGACACGGCCGGCAGGACCAATGACTTGAGGCTGAGCAGGGGGTTCTCGGCCCAACTCGTGAAGCCACCGGCGGGAAAAACGTTCAAGTTGACGGCCAATCCGTAGATGAGGAGGATGCCGAGCCAGAAGGCCGGAATGGCCATCCCCAGCTGGGCGAAGATCATGGCGCCGTAGTCGCCCAGCTGCCGCCGTCGCGTGCCGGCATAGACGCCCAAGGGCAACGCGATCGTGGCGGCGATCAGCATGGCCATGAGGGCCAGCGGCCCCGTCACCGCCAACCGACTGGCGATGAGCGTCGAGATGGGGACGTCGTAGCTGATCGATTCGCCGAAGTCGGCCCGAAGGACGATGCCCCGGATCCAATCCAGATAGCGCACGTGGAGGGGCTGATCCAGCCCGATCCGTTCGCGGACGCGCTCCAAGGTCTCCGGCGTGGCCTGGGTGCCGAGGATGACTTGCGCCGGATCGCCGGGCATCACGTTGATGACGGCAAAAATGGCGACTGACGCCAGAAACAGCGTCACGATCAGAATGAGAACTCGCCGGATGACGTATTCGACCATGCGCGCAGTCCGCCAATCGATAAGCGGGCGGCTGCCAGGATCGCTCGTGATGCGACAACCGCCCGCTTGACTCGGCCTACGTTACTGGTCCATCCACACCTCGGTCACGTCGACAGCCGGGACGGGATAGTCCTCCCACCAGCCCTGCACGTCGGTGCGCATAGCGGGCAGACTGGGCAGCTCGAACAGATAGCCGTTCACGGCGTCGTCCGCGATGATCCACTGGGCAATGGCATAGAGCTTTTTCTGTTCCTCCAGATCGCTCGTCCGCTCGGCGCGGGCGATGATGTCCTGCAGGCGCGGATTGTCGTACTGGAAGTAGTAGTCGGGATTGGCGTAGATGCTGATGTCGAACGCCTCGGCGTGCCCGATGATCGATAGGTCGTAATCCGCGTTGGAGAAGACCCGGTCGACCCACTGGCCGAAGTCGATGACCTGGATCTCGACGTTGATGCCGACCTCGCCCAACTGCTGGGCGATGATCTCGCCCGAACGCACGGCGTAGCCGAATTGCTGGGGCAACTGCAGCGTAACGTCGAGGCCGTCGCCATGGCCCGCGTCCTCCAGGAGCGCTTGGGCCTGCTCGGGATCGTGGCCGTAGCGCGAGGTCAAGTCGACGTAGCGCGGGTTGATCGGGCTCATATGGGCGCCGATCGGCGAGCCGAACCCGAACATCGCGCCCTCAATCAGTTCCTGGCGGTCGATGGCGTAGCTGACGGCCCGTCGGACGCGCACGTCGTCGAACGGCTCGCGGCTGTTGTTCATGGCGAGGATGACGTCGGTAGTGGTAACGCCGTTCAGGACCTTGAAGTTCGGGGCCTGATCCAACTGCTGAGCGTTGGAGGGACTCAGGTCGTAGCCGATGGCGTCGACGTCGCCGGCTCGAAGCGCGGCGATTTGGGCGCTGGCGTCCGGGATGAAGCGGAACTCAACGCGGTCCAGATACGGCAGTCGGTTGCCATTGGCGTCGGTGCCGTAGTAGTCCGGGTTCCGCTCCAGCGTGACGTGGTCGCCGCGGACCCACTCGACGAACTGGAACGGGCCGGTGCCGTTCGGTTCGCTCTGCAAGGCCTCGCCCCCACCGTCGGGCAGAATGACGGAGTCGCCACGGGCCAGGTCGAACTGGAACTTGGCGTCGCGCTCGGAGAGCGTGAACTGCACGGTGTGCTCGTCCACCGCGCTCACGGACTCGATGGCGTCGTAGTACTGCGGGTTGGGGATCTCGTCGGAGGTCATGTTCCGCTCCATCGTCGCAACGACGTCCTCGGCCGTCAGATCGCTGCCGTCGTGGAACGTCACGTCCTCGCGCAGCTCGAACGTCCAAGTCAGCCCATCGTCGCTAACCTCGGGCAAGGCTTTGGCTAAGCCGGGCACGACGTCGCCGTTGCGGTCGAGCTTCAACAGCCCCTCGTAAATGTTGTTATAGACGATGCGATCGATGTCAGCGGCCGTGTTGGTCGTCGGGTTGAGGCCGGGGGGCTCGGACGGCACGGCGACGGTCAGCATGCCGCCCATCTGGGGCTCTTGGTCCTGGCCGGTGGAGAGATACGTCGCCGAGCCCGCGAACAACAGCGCGAGCAGGCCGACGGAGACGATGCTTAGTCGGAAGGACTTCACGATTGATTCCTCCTTCGGATTCGCTTTTGAGATGTTCCCTATCCTTCGTTCGTCGTTACGTCCGTCAGGCGCGTGTCCGTACCACCTCCCTCCTCGCACAGCGGATCCTCAGGCCGTGGCTTGTTCGACGCTCGCATGTCGATCTGCCACCTCGAGCGCCCGATCGATGAGATTCATTCCCTCCTCAAGCTCGTCATCCGCGATAACGAGCGGGGGCGCGAAGACGATGACGCTGCGCATCGCAATGACGTGGGCGCCGAGTTCCATGCAACGCTTGGCGACCGCCTTGACGACGCTATCCGGCATGGGTGCCTTGGTCTCGCGGTCTTGGACGAGCTCTAGCCCCCAGAACAGGCCGAGGCCGCGAACCTCGCCGATGGAGGGATGGCGCTCTTGGAGCTCGTGCAGCCCAACTTCCACCTGTGCCCCTTTTGCCTTGACTTGGGGCATCAGCTCATCCTCTTCGTAGACTTGGATCGTGCGCAGGGCCGCCGCACAGGTCAGTGGATGCGCGGCATAGGTATGGCCCTGGGCAAAGGTGGCAGTTTCAAAGAACTCGGCAATCTCGTCGCTTACGATCGCGGCGCCGATGGGCAGATAAGCGGCCGACAGGCCCTTCGCCATGGTCATGATATCTGGCGTGACGTCCCAGTGATCGACGGCGAACCACTCGCCCGTTCGCCCGAAGCCGCTCATCACCTCGTCTGCGACCAGCAGCGCGCCGTGGCTGTGACAGATCTCCTTGAGCCGCGGCAGGTAGCCATCAGGCGGCACGATGACGCCGTTGGAGCCCACAACGGGCTCGACGAAGACGGCGCCGACGGTGTCGCCCTCCAGGCAGAGGATCTCGTCGATGTAGTCGAGCGTCCGCATGGGGTCGCTGAACGTGGAGCGATAGGGATAGACGTCGGGGGCACGGATAACGCCCGGAAGCGCCGGCTCTGAGGCGAGTCGCCGCGTCTCGCCCGTCAGCGAGATCGCCCCGAACGTCGCGCCGTGATAGGTGCGGTAGCGGGCCATGACCTTGTACTTGCCCGTGTAGAAGCGGGCAACCTTGAGCGCCGCTTCGACGGCTTCCGCCCCGCTCGGCGTGAAGAACGTCTTGTGCAGATTCCCGGGCGTGACCTGAGCCAGTTTGTGGCCGAGTCGGGCCCGGACCTCGGTGGTGAACTTTTTCGGGGCCACATAGGCAACCCGCTGCGCCTGGTCGGCAATCGCGTCCGTGATCCGCGAATCGTTGTGGCCCAGATGGGAGCACATCAGCTGGCTGGACAGGTCCAGATACGTGTTGCCGTCCGCGTCGGTGAAGCGTACCCCGTCGGCGTCGACGACCTCCTTCGGCGCCGCGTCCTGCTGGACCGACCACGAGGTGAAGACGTGCGCTCGGTCCAACGCTTCAATCTCGTTCATTTCGGCCTCTGACATGGCGCTCGCTCCTTCTGGATCGCGTTGGAACAGCCGGCCCCATGGAGCGCGTCGGCATCGTCGGATGCATTCAGTCCATGGGCCAGCGCTCGACCACGACCTTCTTTTCGGTGTAGAACTCAACGGCGTCGCGGCCTTGGCCATGGAGGTCGCCGAAGAAGCTCTCCTTCTGGCCGGAGAAGGGGAAGTAGGCGATGGGCGCGGCGACGCCGACGTTAATCCCGACGTTGCCCGCCTCCACGTCGTAGCGGAACTTGCGCGCGGCCGCCCCGCTTCGGGTGAACAGACAGGCCATGTTGCCGTACTCGCTCTGATTGACGAGTTGAATGGCCTCATCGACGGTCGAGGCGTGCATCAGGCCCAGGACCGGGCCGAAGACCTCCGTATGGGCCAGATCACTGTTCGGATCCAGATCGTCGATCACCGTCGGCTTGAGGAAATAGCCCCGTTCGTACCCCGACACCTGCGCGTCGCGCCCGTCAACGACCGGCTTGGCGCCCTCGTCGATGCCCTGCTGGATCAGGCTCCGGACGCGCTCTTGGCTGTCCCTGGTGATCACGGGGCCCATCTCGACGCTCTCGTCCAGGCCGTAGCCGACGTTGAGGCTCTGGGCCGACTCGGCGATCGCCTCGGCGAAGGACTCCTGTGCGTCGCCGACGGTCACCGCCAGCGAGGCGGCGAGGCAGCGCTGACCGGCGCAGCCGAAGGCCGAGTTCGTCGCGAAGCGCGTCGCGTCCGCCATGTCCGCATCCGGCAGCACGATGACGGGGTTCTTGGCGCCGCCTTGGCATTGCGCGCGCTTGCCATGGGCCGTGGCGCGGGCATAGACGTGCCTCGCGACGGGCGTGGAGCCGACGAAGCTGACCGCCCGGATCGTCGGGTGATCCAGGACGGCAGCGACGGTCTCCCTGGCGCCGTGGACGAGCTGGACCACGCCGGCCGGCAGGTCGAGCTGCTCGAGCAGCTCGACGATCTTCGTCGCCGTCATGGGGACTTTCTCGCTCGGCTTCAGAATGAAGGGGTTGCCGCAGGCGATCGCGTACGGCAAAAACCACAACGGAATCATGCCGGGAAAGTTGAACGGCGTGATCGCGGCGGTGACGCCGACGGGCTGACGGATCATCGTCTCGTCAATGCCGCTGGCAACGTCCTCATTGGTGTAGCCTTGCATGAGCATGGGCATGCCACATGCCGCTTCGACGTTTTCGATCCCCCGTTGGAGCTCGCCACGGCTCTCCGCGAACGTCTTGCCGCACTCCTCAGTGACCGTCCGCGCAAGCTCGTCGAGGTGGGCCTCCAGCAAGCGTTTAAGCCCGAACAGATACTGGACCCGCTCGGCGACCGGCGTCCGCCGCCAAGTTTCCAACGCCTCCGCCGCGTGGCGGGCCGCCTCATCGACGTCCTCCGTGGTGGACAGCGGGACCTGGGCGATGGCCTCGGCCGTCGCAGGATTGACGACATCCAAGCTCGCCTCGGCCCGCGATCCCTGCCACTGGCCGTTGATATAGTTGGGCAGCGCTCCATTCGGATCCGGCATTGCTCCTCCTTTGCTCGCCTCAGCCGGAGACCGCCACCGGAAGTCGTGGAGAACGGCCTCGCGGTTCGCTGGCGCGACTTGCCTGCTTGGCGAGCCCCGTTCGTAACGTCCAATGACCCTGCCACGACGCGGCGAACGCGTCAATCCGGACGTTCGCTATTATGTTTTCTAAGACAGGAATGATGAGTCCGAAGCAAGTAATATATGCCAGACGGAGTATTGTTGGTGAAAATAATATTTCGATTGTCAAATTATCGGTTCGACGATACCCAAGCAACCGCTAGAGGCCGTACCGGCGCACGGGCGCGCATGAACGCGTTCGAGCGCGTCGGTTGAATAACCCATCTCGAGGGGCAACAATCCGGATCGATACGAGGCCGAGCGACGGCCAAGCGGGGCCATCGTCCATGAGAGTCGAGCAGGATGTTCGATCGGAGAGCGCTGAGCGGACCCACGCGTGGGGGCGCGATCTCGCACAGCTTTTGAGGCCCGGGATCTGCGTTCTGCTCGTCGGGGACCTTGGGGCCGGCAAGACGACGCTCGTGCGCGGCATCGCCGAGGGAATGGGCATTGATCCCAACGAGATCCACTCGCCCACGTTCGTGCTGATCCACGAGCACGAGGGCCGGCTGCCGCTCTATCACGTCGACGCCTATCGGGTCGACGATCCCGATGAGCTGGTTGAAGTGGGGCTGTTGGACTATGTGAACGGAGACGGGGTCACGCTGATCGAGTGGGGCGATCGGGTCCGAACGCTCGTTCCGGACGACGCTTGGGAGATCCGTTTGCGCCACGTTGACGAGGGGCAGCGCCGGATCGAGCTGGCTGTTCCGAGCTGAATCCCAGCCAATACGGCGGAGTGCGACAGACGCCAGGATGCGCTACCATCCGGCCGTTATGGAGTTCGATGAACTGGCGGATGGGGTCATGCCGAGCGATACCTACGTCTCACTGACGTTGGACGAAGAAACGGCCGAAATCGGGATTCAATACGGATACGCCTTGATCAGCATCCCGCGGGAGGACCTTCCCGAGATGATCGAGGTGCTCCAGAACGCGCAGGAGCAGTTGACCATGTTGGACTAGA
>CAZMNF010000048.1:0-14605 GCA_964567595.1 uncultured Thermotogae bacterium
ATGACGACGGAACAGGAAGCGCTGGCGTACCATCAGCATCCCCTTCCGGGGAAACTGGAGATCAAGCCGACCAAGTCGTGCCTGACGCAACGGGACCTGTCATTGGCGTACACGCCGGGCGTAGCGGCGCCCTGCCGCGAAATTGAAGCCGACCCCCTCACGGCCTTCCAGTACACCGCCCGAGGCAATCTGATCGGCGTCGTCACCAACGGGAGCGCCGTATTGGGACTCGGCGATATTGGAGCCCTCGCCAGCAAGCCCGTCATGGAAGGCAAATCACTCTTGTTCAAGAGCTTCTCCGACATCGACGCCATCGACGTCGAGCTCGACACGCGCGATCCGGAGTCGATCGTCAATGCCGTCAAGCTGATGGAGCCGACCTTCGGCGGGGTCAACCTGGAGGACATCAAGGCGCCGGATTGCTTCACCGTCGAAGAGCGTCTCAAGGCCGAGATGGACATTCCCGTCTTCCACGACGACCAACACGGCACCGCGATCATCTCCGGTGCGGCGCTGCTCAATGCGCTCGAACTGGTCGACAAGCGGATTGAAGACGTCAAGATCGTGGCCAGCGGAGCCGGCGCGAGCGCCATCGCCACGATGCGCTTCTACGTCCAGTTGGGCGCCCGACGCGACAACATCGTGATGTGCGACAGCCGGGGCCCGATCACGCCCGAGCGCGACGACCTCTCCGAGTTCAAGCGCGAGTTCTCCAATCGCACCGAGGCCAACGATCTCGCCGAAGCACTCGACGATGCGGACGTCTTCGTCGGGTTATCCGTTGGCGGTCTGGTCACACAAGCCATGGTCGAGCGCATGGCCAAGGCGCCGATCATCTTCGCCATGGCCAATCCCGACCCCGAGATCACCTTCGAGGACGCGCGCGAGGCCCGTTCGGACGCCATCGTCGCCACGGGGCGCTCCGACTATCCCAATCAAGTGAACAACGTTTTGGGATTCCCGTTCATCTTTCGAGGCGCGCTCGACGTGCGCTCCCGAGCGATCAACGAGGCCATGAAGATTGCCGCAGCAGAGGCGCTGGCCGATCTGGCCAAGGAGGATGTCCCCGACGCCGTCGTCAAGGCCTATGGGCTGGACGGATTGACGTTCGGGCCGGACTATCTCATCCCCAAGCCGCTGGACCCGCGTGTCCTGCTCTGGGAAGCCCCCGCCGTGGCCCAGGCCGCGATGGAGACAGAAGTTGCACGGGCTGATCTGGACATCGACCAGTACGTGGAGCAGCTGGAAGCGCGCCTGGGCAAATCCCGCGAGCTGATGCGGGTGGTTTTCAACAAGGCCCGCGCGGAGCGGAAGCGGATCGCGCTCGCCGAGGGCGAACATCCCAAGATGATCCGGGCCGCCCACCAGTTGGCCGACGAGGGCATCGCCAAGCCGGTGCTGCTCGGCCGGGACGATCGCGTCCGCCACGCGGCGGAAGAGATCCATATCGGCCTGGAAGGCATCGAGGTCGTCGATCCCCGCGCATCAGACGACCGCGAACGCTATGCCGAGCGGCTCTTCCAGATCCGCCACCGCAAGGGCGTGACGCTGACCGAGGCCCGCAACCTCATCACCAATCCGAACTACTACGGATCCGTCATGCTGGAGCTGGACGAAGTGGACGGGCTGATTTCGGGGCTCAGCTTCCACTATCCGGAAGTGCTGCGGCCGCCGTTGCAAGTGGTCGGCACGGCCGCCCGGACCCACATCGCCGCCGGCGTCTACCTCGTCACGACGCGGAATCGAGCGTTGCTCTTCGCGGACACCACGGTCAACGTGGAGCCGGATGCGGACACGTTGGCCGAGATCGCGCTCCTGACCGCCGAGCTGGCCCAGGACTTCGACATCGAGCCGCGGATCGGCATGTTGAGCTTCTCCGACTTCGGAAGCAGCCGTCATCGACGGGCCGACATGGTTCGCGAAGCTGTTGATCTCGTGCGCCAGCACGCTCCGAACGTTGCTGTCGAAGGCGAAGTCATGGCGGACACGGCACTGTTGGCCTCCAAGTTGAACGGGACGTACCCGTTCAACAAGCTCCGCACCGAGGCCAACGTGCTCATCTTCCCCTCGCTGGAGGCGGGCAACATCGCCTACAAGCTGATGCAGCAGATCGCCGAGGCAGAGATCGTCGGGCCGATGCTGGTCGGCATGCGCAAGCCCGTCCACATTCTGCAACGCGGCGACGAGGTCAAGGACATCGTCAACTTGGCGGCGCTGGCCGTCGTAAAGGCTCAGCAACTGGAGAACCGATCGCGTTCAACGGAACCGGTCGCCTAGCGACCGTCTCCCCTTCAATGGAGTTCGATTCGCTATCCGTTCGATGGGGTCAACGCGCAAAGCGGTCGCATCGGGTGGCGACCGACGACGGAGCCAGCGGTAGACGGGCTCATCAAGAGGGCCCGATGAGCAGGTCAGTTGTGAAGGGAGGATATCGATGTCTTCCTCGACTTGCCGTATCGGCCTTGCGGTTGCGTTGGCGTCGGCGCTTGTGTTGGGGGCCTTCAGCTCGAGCCAGGCTGCCCTCCAGCCCTCCGCCTATCTCGGCCGCATCGTGCAGATCGACGGGGGATCGATCGCCGTCCGAACCGAGTTCAAAGCTGGTGGCGGCTGGGAACCTCACTCGGTCAGGCTGGTTGGCTCGGTGCCTCACGAGCGGGCAACGAGGTCATTGAGCGTCGGCGACGCCGTTCAAGTCGCCAGTCTCGGCGATCCAGGGCACGTCGTGGCCGTGGCGCGGCTCAATCAGCCAGTGTCCGCCCCCGGCCCGCCCGGCCGGAGCCCCGTGGAGATCCGGGCCATCTACGGCGATCCGGGCTTTCTCGTGCTGGACCCGCCCGCGCTGGACATGGGGATGCGGAGCCTGACATACGAGACCGTGCCCGACTGTTCTCAGTGCTCCGGACGAGTATGCCGCGCGGCCTACGCCGACGTCCGGATCCGTCTGGCCGGATCGCACCCGGATGGCGTGAAGGAGATGCGGCTCCGTCCCGGCCAGACCGAGACGCTCTCGCTCGACCAAGCTGACGAGCGGCTGGCGATCACGTTCCATGATGGCGAAGCCGTCTGCACCCCCGAGTGTTGCGAGACCCCGCCGTTGGGTCCGCAGCCGGTCTCGACGTTCACGATCGAGCTCGAACGTGCCGAGTCGAGCTACGACCGCGTCGCCGACTTCGACGCCAACGGCAACGGCCGCATCGACGACGCGGAGGTCCTGACCGCCATCGACCTCTGGATTGACGGAACCATTGGGGACATGCTCTTCTTTCGTCTTCTCGATGCCTGGGTTAAGCAGACGGAGGTCGCCGAACGCGGCGATGCGCTTCGGTCCCTTGATATCCCCGTGTCATTTGACGCGATGATTCCGGGGAGCGAAGCATCCGTCGAGCATCTGCACGGCCTCAATCGTCTCCCATGAACGTCTCGTCGTCGACCCGGTTGGCGCGACGCCGGCACTTTCCGTAATCATCGACGGAACGTTCTCAGCCCGTCCCCGCTCAGGGACGCTCAGTCGTCAACGGGGCAGTGGTCGTGGCCGGGATGCCCGATGGCCGCCACGCGCACCCGCCCGAGCCCGAAGCGGAACCGGCGCTCCCAGACGCCGACCGTGATCGACTCGGCCCCGAGTCGCCGGGCTTCGCGGTGGGCCAGTTGCTCCGAGCGCCGCAGCGCGTAGCGCATCGCGGCCTCGTCGCTCTCGCGATCGATCAGCTCGCGCCCGTCGGGGAAGTGCAACAGATAGCGTTGGCTGGACTGCTGGCGCACGAGCGTCTCCACGCGGCAGACGACCCGGCCGCTGATCGCGCCCATGGCGTTGCCGACCGCATCGTGCTCGACAGGGATCAGTTGGCCATCCAGCGCCTCCACGGGTCCGGGCAGCATGGTCGAGACCGGCGCGCCGATCCCCACCACCGGCGCGCCCAAGCGGAAATCGACGTGGACAAACGGGACGTCGTCGCGACAGAGCGACGCCCACAGCGGATTGGCGTCGAACGTGGCGTCGGGGTTGGCATCGGCGATGAGCTTCTTGACGAGTTCCTGGCGGACGCGCTCGGCCAACAGCCTTTGGACCCGCTCGCTGAACGCCTCCGGGTCCAGCTCAAACGCTCGACCTAGCGCCTCCGCGGCCGCCCAGGCGCGCCCGGCGTCGCCGGCGCCGTACGTGCCTAGGACGTGGAACGCGTCCGTCGGCGTGAAACCCGCCCGCTCGATCCAACCGCCCCCGTCCAGCTCGTCCAGCACCGTGGCGAAGAGATAGATGCCCTCCGCGCGAGCTTCCGCCCAGAGTTGAGAGCGCGCCATCCAGCGATCGCTCGGGACCAGCGACAGCAGCGCCCGGGCGTTGCCGTCGAGGCGATTGGGGGCTCCCGTCGACGTCGTCGCCCGCGCGAACTCCACCGACGTCGCCTCATCCGCGTCGCGGAGACGATCGACCGGCACGTCGGACAACGCCAAGGGTCGCACGCGCCGCGGGCCGACCGCGATCCGTCGCGCTTCGTCCGGACCGGCCAGCCGGACGTGGCTGTCTCCCCCCAACCCGACCGTCCAGATGTCGGCCGCTGGCACCTTAGTCCGCCATCCGCCCACGACCGCCCCCTCGCGGTTCGGATTGGGCAATCCCTGGTTGAGCACGACGATGTCGGTCGTGGTTCCGCCGATGTCAACCACCAGGCCGTCCTCAATGCCCGCGAGGCGGTGGCCGCCGATGGCGCTGGCGGCTGGCCCTGAGAGGATCGTCTCCACGGGATGGACCTTGGCTTCAGCCACGTCGACGAGCGATCCGTCGCTCTTGACGATCATCAGCGGGGCCGCGATTCCGCGTTCCTCCAGTGCCGCCTCGATGTCAGCGAGGAACGCGTCCACGATGGGCGCGATGCGGGCGTTGAGCACAGCCGTCACGGCCCGCTCGGAGACGCCGAGCTCGGATGTCAGTTCGTGGCCGCAGACGACCGGCAGCCCTGTCCGCTCCTGGAGCACGCGATTCGCCTCCAGCTCGTGATTCGGGTTCCGCACGCTGAAGTAGCCGCACACCGCAAACGCTTCGACCTGGGGAGCGAGCCGCTCGGCGACACCCTCGAGCTCGTCGGCCGAGAGCGGCTCCAGCTCCTCGCCGCGGGCGTTGTAGCGGCCCCGGACTGAGACGCGTTGGGAGGGCGGCAACGCTGACGACCTCTCCGGCTCCCAGCCGATCAGGACGAGCCCCACGGGACGGCCGCGCTCTTCGACGATGGCATTCGTCGCCAGCGTCGTCGACACGGCCACGGAGACGACATCCTCGGCGGGACCGCCATCGAGCACGTCGTCCATGGCCTCGAGAATCCCCTGACGCAGGTCGCCGTGAGTGGTGCGTGTCTTGGCCGTTGAACGGACCTCGTCGGAATCGAGATCCAGGAGAACGGCATCCGTGCAGGTGCTGCCGGTGTCGATGCCGAGCCCCAGTCTCAATAGGTGTCCACGCTCCGTTCGCCACAAGCCGGGATTGCGACGCCCCTCCCACGTCCTTCCTAGCGGAAAGCAGATGGCGATGTCAACGCCCGCTAATCGGACGTCCCCTCACGGCGGGTTGGGCCATTCCCGCGCACCCAAGCGGTCGTGGGTTGACGGCAAGCATCGACGAGCAGCGGCATCAGTTCTGGTGAACACCGGACGGTCGATCGTCCGCGATGATGTCGCGGGCAAGTCCCACACTGGCGGTCGCATCCGGGGCGTAACCGTCGGTGCCGATTCGGTCGGCGAAGCCCGCGGTGATCGGAGCGCCGCCGACCATGACTTTGACACGCCCGCGTAGGTCCTGCGCTTGCAGCTTTTGGACGACATCGCGCATGCGGCCCCGGGTCGTGGTCAACATGGCGGACATCGCCAGGATGTCCGCGCCATGGTCGCGCGCTCTCTGGACAAACGCATCAGCCGGAACGTCCGTGCCCAAGTCTTCGACCGCAAAGCCGGAACTCTCCAGCATAAGCTTAACGAGATCCTTGCCAAGCCCGTGGGCATCGCCTTCGACCGTGCCGACGACGACGCGGCCCTCTGGATCAACGACAGCATCCTCCAGATGAGGAGCCAAGACGCGCATCAGCTCGTGTACCGACTGGACCAACCACATCTCCTGGACGCAGCGCTGCCCCCTGTCGTGCTCGGCCCGAAACGCGTCGATCCCCGGCATCAAGGCGCCCTTGAGCAGCACCTCGGGGGCCACGTCCTGCTCCAGCGCGCGTTCAGCCAGGTGCCGAACGCGGCCAGGATCCATGGCCGCGATGCTCTCTCGAAGCGCGTCAAGAACCACGAGCCGCACCTCCTCCATGGTCAAAACCGGATAAGTCAGTCTTATATGGCGGAGCTTAACGACGACGGGATGTGCCGTCAAACTCGTTCGTGATGGGAGGGATCCGCGCTTCGAGTCGGAGGCCCGATCCGGCACCCGATTCCCCAATCTGTGCGCCCCGTGGGTCGTCCGGCAAGACTCCAGGGACGCGGCCGTCTGTCCGCCACTCCGCGACCTATGCTTGACCGAGATCATGTACACGGGCCTAGAGATGGGAAGAAACTGGCTTCTGCCGGGCGGGGTAGCGACGCGCGAACGTCCGGGGTGTCGGTATGAGATCCGATCAGACCAACGTGACGCAACGACGCGGCATCAAGTTCAAGATCCTCGCCGAGGATCAGATCCGCGAGATCCAGGCCCGCTCCCTTGAGGTCCTGGATCGCACGGGGGTCCTTATCGGATCAGAGCCGGCTCGATCCCTGCTTGCGGACGCTGGGTGTCGCATCCGCGGCGAGATCGTCAAGTTTCCCCCCGGGCTCGTCGAGTGGGCGATTGCTGCAGCCCCCAGCCACTTCTGGCTGCACGACCGTACGGGCGAGCAAGCGCTCGACGTCGGCGGCCACAAGACCTACTTCGGCCTCGGACCGACGCTCTTGTACATGATCGATCCCGTTACAGGGAAGCCGCGCAAGTTCGTCAAAGCCGGCACCGAACGGGCGGCGCGATTGACGGACGCGCTGGCCCACATCGATTGGGTCATGGGGTTGGGCACCATCAGCGACTGCGATCCCCAATACGCGGATCGTCACGAGTTCGACGCGCTCGTGCGCAACACCACCAAGCCGACGATCACCTGGGCCGGCTCGACGGACGGCGTCCGCGACATCATCAAGATGGCCGAAACCATTGCCGGTGGCGGGTGTGAACTTCGCGAACGGCCGTTCATCACGTTCTTCTTCGCGCCAACCTCCCCGCTGGCCCAAGATGCGACGTCAGTGGATAAGCTGTTGCTGACGACCTCGGAAGGCATTCCGACGGTCTATGCCCCGGCGCCCCAAGGCGGTGCCAGCGCGCCGGTGACGCTGGCGGGCGAGCTCGTGAGCACGCACGCCGAGAACTTGGCCAGTCTGACGATTGCGCAGGTCTCGCGACCGGGTGCACCCATCGCCGTGGGCGGCGTGATCGGCACGATGGACATGCGCGCAGCGCAGCTAGCCTACGGCGCGCCGGAGATGCAGCTGATGCTGGCTGCCTACAACGACATCGCCAAACACTACGGGATTCCGACGTGGGGCACGGCCGGGTGCAGCGATGCGAAAGTCATCGACCAGCAGGCCGCCATGGAGGCGACGCAATCCGTGCTCTACTCGCTCTTGAGCGGGATCAACCTCGTGCACGACGTCGGCTACATCGGCTCGGGCACGGTCGGCTCGCTCGAGCTCATCACCATGGTCGACGAGGTCATCGGCATGGCGAAATACATGATCCCGGGCATCCGCGTGGACGAGCCGACGTTGGCGCTCGACGCCATCGACCGGGCAAGCGGCAACGGCCAGTTCCTGACCTCACCGCATACGCTGGCGCACTTCCGCGACCAGCTCTGGACCCCGACGTTGATGGATCGTCAGTCGCTGGAGAAGTGGCGCGAAACGGGATCCAAGGCCATGCGAGATCGGGTGGCGGCCAAGCTCAAGTCCGTGCTTAAGACCCACGATCCGGCGCCGCTGCCGCGGGAAACGCTCGACCAACTCCAGGCCATTCTGCCCGAATAATCCCGAACTGGCCTAAGCTGAGGTCCGTTCCGAGCGTCCGAGCTTGCCTCCGATAACCGGAATGAGTCCTTATCCCTCCACGAGGCTCCCGATGAAGCTTTTCCCGTCCAGGCACCGCTCGACCTCGTCGAGATAGTGGCCGTTGATAACCGCCAGGCTCAGATCGGTGTGCTCCGCCTCCTCGATGGCCCGGGGGTCAAAGGGCAGATGCGCGCCCGGCTCCCATCGGTCCGGAATGAGCGCCTTCAGCTTCTGCCAATCGAGATGGCCGAGCGGTTTGACGATGCTGTAGCGGTCGGGATCCCGATTGTAAATGTAGTCGATGTCGGAGAGCTTGACGATGCGTTGGATGCCATTGGTCTTGGAGATCGTCACGGCACAGTGGTCGATGCTCCGGCCCGGCTTCCACCCCGAGGCCAGCACGATCGGGTAACCGTCAAAATCAATCTCGTCCTGGCGCTCGCCCAAGCGATCGTAGTCCGTCTCGTTGAAGACCGTCGGGTGCGCGTAGGTCCCGTCGACGTTGAGGGCTTCGATTAGAAGCTGCGCGTTCAGCTTCGTGGTCCGGATGCCGACGCGGTCCTGCCCCTCCGGCGCTTCGCCGCCGAGCGAGACAAGGGCTCGTTGATAGATCCGGGCAACCTCGCCGCCACCGCAGACGCAGACGAAGCGCCGTCCGGCTTCCACCTGTCGCACAAGCACCGTGCACAACCCTTCGAGGAACTCCGTGTCCACCGCCTCCGGCGCGATCAGAGATCCGCGGATCGCGAGAACGACCGTCTCCTGGCCCATGCTTGCCTCCTCCCCAGGGGCTCAGTGTCTGCCATGATCCCGCTGCGGTTTCAGTTTATCAGACCGATGTGACCAGAATTCAATGCCTCGATGTCGCCATGGCGCTTGCCGGAAGCGTCAGTTGCCGTAAGGCGATACAGCGACCGCTCGCGCCCGCAACTGCTAGGTCAGCGATAGATGGGCCTTCCGATCCGGCTCGACGTCGCCCGGCATCCGGACGGAACACGACATCGATGTTCAAGATGTTGACATCTGGATATGGTTCGTGTACCATCCCACCACGAGATCGTTAACTCTCATATATCGGTTCGACATGAATGATCAAATCTACGCCGAACTGAAACGACGGATCGTCCTGCTCGACTACGCGCCGGGGCAGATGCTGCGCGAGAAGGATCTGATCGAGGAGTTCGGCGTCAGCCGCACGCCCGTTCGGGAGACGCTCATCCGCCTCGAGACCGAAGGCCTGGTCCGCATTATTCCCAATCAGGGGACGATGGTCACCGAGGTCAGCTTCCAGAACCTCAAGGACGTCTTCGAGATTCGCGTTGCTCTGTTGCAGTTGGCCGGTCGACTGGTGGCGGCCCGCGTCACCGAGGCCGAGATCGCGGCGATGCGCGATCAAATCCAGACCATGAAGCGCGAGCGCGATCCCCGAACGCTCATGCGGCTCGACATGGAGTTCCACGAGACGTTCAACCGGGCGACGAAGAACCAGACGTTGGTCCAGATGCTCGACACGTTGCGGAACCAGGCCGTCCGGATCTGGTCGTTCATTCCGGAGACGGACGCGTATTTCGCCCAGATTCCTCAGGACTTGGCGCGCTTGGTCGATGCCGTGGAAGCAGGCGATGAGGCGTCGACGACGCGACATCTGGAGTGCCACGCCGAGCAATTCGTCGAACACGTGAGGGAACAGCTGTGATCACAGGCCGCACCAACACGGAGAGGAGGGTGATCCCAATCCCGACCCATGCCCGACCAGCGGACACCCTGAGTGGCCGACATGGCCGGAACGGAAGGAGGACTGGCCGATGATTCAAAGCGATCAGCTCGTCCACACGGCCCCCCAGTTCGAAGTGCTTTCCCAGAGCGGACGCGACCAGATCTTCTCGGCCGCGCTGGAAATGCTCGAACGGACGGGCATCCGCGTCAGCCACGACGAAGGGCTATCGATTCTGAAAGAGGCGGGCGCCCGTGTCGACGAGACCACGGGGATAGCCTACATCCCCTCGTATCTCGTCGAACAAGCCCTGGCGACGACGCCGCGCAAGGCGCTGATCTACGACCGCAACGGCGACCCCGCGATGCGCCTGGAGAGCTCGCACTTCTACTACGGCACGGGCTCGGAGTGCGTCAACATCCTGGACAGCTACACCGGCGAGACGCGCAAGTTCACCCGCAACGACGTGGGCAAGGCCGGGCGGCTCGTGGACTCGCTGCCCAACATCGACTTCCTCATGTCCATGGGCATCATCTGGGACGAGCCGGTCAACGTCGCCGACCTGTATCAGTTCCAGGAGATGCTGTTCAACACGACGAAGCCGATCGTCTTCACCTGCTATGACCGCCGCGGCAACGAGGACATCTACAAGATGGCCTCCATCGCCGCCGGCGGCGAAGACGAGTTCCGCGCCAAGCCGTTCATCGTCAACTACATCGAGCCTTCCAGTCCGCTGGACGCCTCCAAGGAAGCCGTCGACAAGCTCATCTTCAGCGCGAAGCACGGCATCCCGTCGATCTACACGCCCTGCACCTGCGCCGGCTCGACATCGCCAGCAACACTGGCGGGATCCGTGGCTCAAGCGTTGGCGGAGAGCTTCAGCGGCATCGTCATGGCCCAGCACGTGCAACCGGGCGCGCCGATCATCATCGGCGGCGTCATCAGCGCCATGGACATGAAGACGACGGCGTACCTCTACGGCGGGCCCGACTTCCAGCTCATGACCACGGCCACCATGGAGATGGCCCGCTACCTCGATCTCCCGGCCTACGGCACGGCCGGCTGCACCGATTCCAAGACCGTCGACGAGCAGGCGGCCATCGAGGCGATGTTCTCCATCGCGCTCCAGGCGCTCAGCGGGGGCAACCTCATCCATGACGTCGGCTACATCGGCTCGGGGCTGATCGGCTCCTACGACCAACTCGTCATGTCGGACGAGATCATCGGCATGACCAAGCGGTTCATGCGCGGCATCGACTTCGACGAGGAGCACTTGGCCGTGGACGTCATCCACAAGGTCGGCCCGCGCGGCAACTTCCTCTCCGAGCCCCACACGATGAAGCACTTCAAGAGCGAGCACTGGTACCCCGATCTGCTGGATCGCCAGAACCACGACAAGTGGTCGGCCGACGGCGCCAAGGACATGGGCCAGCGCGTCAACGAGAAAGTTCGCCACCTGCTGGAGACCCACGAGCCGGAGCCGTTGGATGCGCCAAAGCAACAGGAGATCAACGAGCTGATCGAGGCCGAGCGCGAATCGCGCGTGGTCGAATACTAGGGAGGCATGCGTCATGCGTACGGATCAAACCAACGTTTCCGAACGGGCCGGAGTCCGCCTGAAGGTCCTCTCCGACGATCAGATCAAGGAGATCCACGCGCGATCGTTGGAGATCCTGGATCAGACCGGCGTCTACGTCGAGTCCGAGGAAGCGATCCAGATGCTGGAGGAGGCCGGCTGTCGAGCCCAGGACGGGATCGTCAAATTTCCGCCCGGGCTGGTGGAGTGGGCCCTCGAGCGAGCTCCGAGCCGCTTCCTTCTCCACAACCGCACGGGCGAGTATGCGCTCAACGTCGGCGGAAACAACACTCACTTTGGCATGGGACCGACGCTCTTGTACATGCTCGATCCCGACACCGGCGAGCGGCGCAAGTTTGTCAAATCCGACACCGAAAAGGCCGCGCGGGTAGCGGACGCGCTAGAGAACATCGAGTGGGTCATGGGCCTGGGCACCATCAGCGACTGCGACCCCGCCGACTCTGAGGTCCACGAGTTCGACGCGATGGTGCGCAACACGACCAAGCCCTTGATCACCTGGGCCGAATCGCTGGAGGGCATGCACAGCATCATCCGGATGGCCGAGGCCGTCCGCGGCGGCAAGGAGGCGCTCCAGGACGCCCCATTCATCGCGTCCTATTCCGAGCCGATCTCCCCGCTCACGCAGAACCAGATCGCCGTGGAGAAGCTGCTCATCACGGCCGACTACGGCATCCCCACCGTTCACACGCCCATCCCGCAGGCCGGGGCCAGCCTGCCCGTCACGCTGGCAGGGACGCTGGTCGGCATCAACGCCGAGAACCTCGCGTCGGTGACGATCTCGCAGGTGCGCAACCCGGGCACGCCGATCGTCTTCGGCGGCGTCATCGGCACCATGGACATGCTCCAGGCCCAGCTGGCTTACGGGTCGCCCGAAATGCAGCTGATGCTGGCGGCCTACATGGACATCGCCCACCACTACGACATCCCCACGTGGGGCACGGGCGGCTGCACCGACTCGAAGCTGCCCGACCAGCAGGCGGCCATTGAGGCGGGCCAATCCGTGCTCTACTCGGCGCTCAGCGGCGCCAACTTGGTGCACGATCCCGGCTACATGGCCTCGGGCACGCAAGGCTCGCTCGACATGCTCGTCATGGTCGACGAGATCGCCCGCATGGCCAAGTACATCACCCACGGCATGCGCGCCAACGAGGACACGCTCGCGCTGGACGCCATCGAAAAAGTCGGGCCCGGAGGCGAGTTCCTCACCTCGAGCCACACCTTCAACAACTTCCGCGAGCAGCTCTACTTCCCGACGCTCATGGACCGTCAGCCGCATGACAAGTGGGTCGAATCCGGCGCCAAGACGATGGGCGAGCGCATCAAGGAACGCTACCGCCACATTCTCGAGACCCACGAGGTCGAGCCGTTGCCGGACGAGGCCATGCGCGTCATTGAGGAGACGGTCCCGGATAAGGCCATGGCCTAAGTGACGGAGCGAAAGGAACCATCATGATCGTGATCGGCGAACTGATCAACTCAACCCGCGACGAGGTCCAACAGGCCCTGGCGGATCACGACGAGTCGACGATCCGGCGGCTGGCCCGCGAACAGGCCGAGACAGCGGCCGACGTCCTGGACGTCAACACCGCCACAAGCCGCAAGCGCGAGATCGAGGACATGGAATGGGTCATCGATCTCATCCACGACGAGGTCGGCCCCGACGTGCGCCTCGCCATCGACAGCCCGAACACCGAGGCCGTCCAGCGCGGCCTGGAGAAGGCCGAGGCGCGGCCGCTCGTCAACTCGGTCAACAACGAGGCGTCGTCGCAGGAAGCGCTCGTCCCGCTGTTGAAAGAGCACGACGCCGACGTCATCGGCCTGACCATGGGCGGCGGGTCGGGCATGCCGACCGCCGTCGACGATCGGCTCCAGGAAGCCGACCAGCTGATCAACAGCCTCGACGGGGCGGGCTTCGATCTCAACCGACTCTACATCGACCCGCTGGTGATGACGATCGGCAGCAACCAGGAACAGGCCGGCTACGTCATCGAGACCGTGCGCGCGATCAAGAACCGTTGGGGCGAGCAGGGCGTCAAGACGTCCGTGGGCCTCAGCAACGTCTCCTACGGCTTGCCCAACCGCGGGATCATTAATCGCGCGTTTCTGGCCATGCTGCTGGAGGCGGGTCTGGACGGCGCCATCATTGACCCCACGGAACAGCCGATGATGGACACGTTGCGCGCCTCGGAGGCCCTGCTCGGCGTCGACGCCCATTGCCTGGGCTACATCAAGCACATGCGAGCCCGGGAGCCCAAATGACGACCGCACCCGCGATGGTCATTCCGGGTCTCGGCGAGTCGATGCCGATGTGCAGTTGCAATCGCGAAGCTGCGAATCGAGAAGGGAGGAGGACCCAATGGGTGTAGTGGACGACTTGAAGCAAAGCGTCATCGACATGGAGGTCGAGAAGGCCACGGCGCTGACCCAGCAAGCCCTCGATGAGGGCATGGAAGCGGAGAAGGTCATGAACCAGGCGCTCGTGCCCGCCATGGACGCCGTGGGCGAGCAGTACGAGCAGGGCGAGCGCTACGTGCCGGAGATGTTGTTGAGCGCTCAGGCCATGAAGGGCGGCATGCAGCTGTTGCGGCCGTTGCTGGCCGAGTCCGGCGTGGAGCCCAAGGGGCGCATTGTCATCGGCACGGTGGAGGGCGACCTCCACGACATCGGCCAAAACCTCGTCTCCATGATGCTCGAGGGTGCCGGCTTCGAGGTGACCAACCTGGGCGCGGAGACGCCAGCCGACACGTTTGTCTCCTCAGTCAAGGACAACAACGCCGACATCCTCGGTCTGTCTGCGCTGCTCACCACGACGATGACCCACATGCCCGAAGTCATCGACGCGCTCCAAGAGGACGGCGTCCGCGAGACCATCAAGGTCATGGTCGGCGGCGCGCCCGTGAGCCAGGACTACGCGGACGAGATCGGCGCCGACGGCTACGCCTCGGACGCGAGCTCAGCCGTCAAGCTGGCGGAAGAGCTCATCGGCGCCCGCAAGTAGGGACAATGGGGGCTCCCATGGGCCGCGGAACCGATACGGACGCCCAGATCCTACGGCCGAGCGACCTTACGATCGATGCCGACCGCGTCTGGCGCCGCATGGGCTACGCGGACACGTCCAGCGTGCCCGGGATCTTGGTGGAATCCTTCGACCGGGCATTCCGCACGGGGCAAGACCTGCTGGATCCCGCCATTCGCTGGACCGTCCGACGTCTCCAGGGAGCCCCCCAACCCGACGGATCCGT
>CAZMNF010000049.1:0-14407 GCA_964567595.1 uncultured Thermotogae bacterium
CCCACGACGCGACGATCGGGTCCATCAGTGAACTCCTTCCGTGATTTCCGCGGCCTGCAGCAACGTCTCGACGCCCTCGACGACGTGACGGCGATAGGCCTCGACGCTGGAAATCTCGCCCCGATAGAGGGGGGCGGTCAGGTCCTCAACCCGTTTGGTCTCCTCGCCCTCGTAGAGCACCCCGAACAGCGACGAGCCGTAGATGTCGAACGCCTCGACGTAATGGCGGTTGGCGGCCCGCTCCACGTTGACGGCCCGGAACGCGAGGGCATCGCCGTTCAGGGCCTCGGCAAATTGGCCCTCGACCGCCTCGCGCCCTTCCCGCTCCAGCATCACACAGGTCTCGCAGCGGCTGTCGGTATGGAAGTAGTAGACGACGACGCGCACGTCGGGCGCCGACGCCGTCGGGGACTCGGCGTCCGCTGGGGACGCCGAGTCTTCGTCCATCGAGTTCGTCGATCCCGTTGTCGACGCCGACGATGGCGTCGATTCGCCGTCCGCGCCCGTCAGGCCCTGGTAGCCCAGGAAGGCGACGCCGGCGAGGACGACGGCCCACAGCGACAGCGCGATCAGCTTGCGCGGCGTCATCGCCGACACCGCCTCGTCAACGGCCGCCTCGCGCGGCGATCGATCTCTCGGATGATGCGATCGCGCTCGGTCATGCTCGTCTCCTTTCGCGGTCAGTCGGCCCCTGTCCGTTGTGCGGCCGCGCGCAGCGCCTCCGCCACCGGATCGGGCCGATAGCCAGAGCACGGCCGACACATCGGCTGATCGGCCTTGAGGTGGACCTCGTTGGCGGCGACGATCTCATCGCAGCTCGCACAACGGACCAGCTCGAACGTCGGCTCCGGCGTCGGCTCGGACGGCGCGTCGAAGACCTCCGACACGCGGAACAGCTCGGCGTCATCCTTTGCCATGAGGTTCTCCACCAGCGGGCGACTGACCTCCAGCGCGATCTCGGTCGGCGGCACGCCCTGCTTCCGCTCGGCGACGAACGGCGAGTCGAACGCCGCCTCCATCACCTCGGGCCGGACCGCGACGCGGACGGCCCGCTCGCTGGCGGGCTCCACGAGCATCAGGGCCCATTTGCCGTAGCCGGTCCGTCGGATGAGGCCCTTGCCGAAGGTGCAGCCGGTGGCCATCTGCACGCCGTCGGCGAAGCACCCCGCGGCGTGGCCTGTGCTCGTCTCGACCCGAACGTGGTGGGCCATGGCGCCTTCGCGCTCGGCCTCAAGGGCTCGCAGCGCGGCCACCCCCGCCCGGAAGCCGAGCGGCATGCCGCCGCAGACGTGCCCGTGGACGACGAACGCCGAGGTGAAGACCTCGTCAAATTGGGGCCCGAAGGCCTCGCCGGCCTTGCCGAGCTCGTGCATCGTCTCCAGCTGATCGGTCTCCATCATGATCACGTATCCTTCCTGGAATTATCGATAGGCTTCCGTTCGTCCGTCCGTCTGTCCGTCCGTCTGAGCGGATGATCGCCCGTCGGCGCCTAGTGGCCGCTCAGAGGCCGAGGATCGGCCAGGCCAGCTTGACGGCGATTGCCACCAACAACACGCCGAATCCCTGCTTGATCCATCGGGCCTTGAGCCGCTCGCGCATCAGCCACGCGCCCAGTTGCGAGGCGACGATCACGGCCGCCCCGGCGCCGAGCAACAGCGGCCAATGGAAGTGCCCCACGGCCACGTGGCCGGCAAACCCCGAAAATGAGGAGAAGACGACGGCGAAGGCCGTGGTAGCGGCGGCCTGTTTGGTCGGATACCCCACGGCGATCAGGATCGGCACGAAGAGGAAGCCCCCGCCGATGCCGAGCAGGCCCGCAATCGCGCCGACGCCCAGCCCCGCGAGCCCCGTGAGCACGGCCCGGCGACCGACCGGCATCAGCGCCTCGGGTTCGGGGCGATGGGCCGTGAGGAGCATCCGGCCGCCGGCGACGACCATGCCGAGCGCGAACAGCAGCACGAGCGTCTCGGTCGGCACGAACTGCGTCCCCCAGGCGCCGAGCGGGGCGGCCACCAGCGACGTGGCGATCATGGGCAGCGCCCCGCGCACGTCGACCAGGCCGGCTCGGCCGTAGGCGACCGCCGCTGACAGGGTCGTCAGGCCGTTGAGGAAGAGCGAGGTCGGAATGACCACGCTCTTGAACTCGAAGCCGAACCACTTGAGCACGGGCGTGTAGAGCAGCGCCCCGCCCAGACCCAACATGGAGAAGAGCACGGCCAGGGCGAAGATGGCGGCGACGACGAGGGGCAACACGCGTGATCATTCCGAGGACGATCCGTCTTGGAACAGCGTCTTCAGCTCGCCCACCGACGGCACCTTGCCGCTGGCCTTGACCTCGCCGTCAACGACGAGGCCCGGCGTCATGAAGACGCCGTAGTCGGCGATGGCCGTCGGGTCGGTGACGTGCTCGACCTCGGCCTCCACGCCCAACTCGCTCAGGGCGCGATTGACGAGTTCTTCCGTCTTCTGGCACTTGGGGCAGCCGGTTCCGAGGATCTCAACTTTCATGGGCAGCTCCTTTCGTCTGGTCTTCTGGACTAGTTGGCGAAGTACGTCCCGAACGTCCAGCCGACGAGCGTCGCCAGCACGACGACGATCGCCAGGTAGCTGAGCGTCTTCTTGGTGCCGAGCACGCTGCGAATTACGAGCACGTTGGGGAGGCTGAGCGCCGGCCCGGCCAACAGCAGCGCCAGGACGGGCCCATCGTGCATCCCCAGGTCCATGAACGAGCGCACAATGGGAACTTCGGTGAGCGTCGCGAAGTAGAAGACCGCGCCCACCACCGACGCGAACGCGTTGGAGAGGATCGAGTTGCCGCCCACCGTGGCGGCGATCCAGGCTTCGGGCATGTAGCCGCGGATGATCCCGGCGACGAAGATGCCGCCGAGCAGCCAGGGCGCGATCTGCTTGACGAAGTCCCAGGTGGCGGCGAGCCAGGCCTTGACTTCGTCCCAAGTGAACCACCGCGTGACCACGACGACGAGCCCGAGCGTCACGACGCCGGTCTCCAGCCAGCGCCCCCAGGCCCCGAAGACGAGGATCCCGACGAGCGCGGCAAAGTACGCGAGCGTCACGGGGCGGGACTTCTCCGCGTCGGCGTCGATGTCGAAGGTCGCTGAGGGCTCGCGCTCGCGCTCCTCGGCGCGGTAGAGCCAGCTCATGGCGACGCCGATGACGATGGCGAAGACGACCGCGCCAATCGCGCGGGCGACGCCGATCTCCAGGCCCAACAGTTGCGCGGAATAGACGACCGCCAACAGGTTGATCGCCGGGCCGGAGAAGAGGAACGCGATGGCGGGGCCGAGCCCCGCGCCCCGCTTATAGATCCCTGTGAACAACGGCAGGATCGTGCAGGAGCAGACGCTTAGCACCGTCCCCGACACCGAGGCCACGCCGTAGGCCAAGGGCCGCGGCGCGCTCGAGCCGAAGTAGCGCAACACCGCGTTCTGCGAGACGAAGACGGCGATGGCGCCGGCGATGAAGAACGCCGGCACCAGACAGGTCAACACGTGGGCGGAAAGGTACTCCACCAGCGCCGCCCAGCCGTATTGCAACGGTTGGAGCCAGTCCATCATCTCGGGCGCACCTCCTCGAGGTCACCGGCACGTGGGGTCGGCGCATCGCTGAGCGCGTCGTCGATCACGGCGCGGGCGCGCTCGATGATCTCCCACACGCGCTCGTCGCGGATCTCGTAGCTCACCTTGACGCCCTCCTTGTGCGAACGGAGGATGCCAGCGCGCTGGAGCGTGTTCAGATGCCGCGAGACCGTCGACTGGTTGAGGTTGAACTGGGGCTCCAGCTCGCAGGCACAGCGCGGCCCGTCCGCGAGCAGCTCCAGCAGTCTCAGCCGGACCGGATGGCCGAGCGCAACGAACAGCTCGGCTTCGGGCGCCGTCTGCTCCGGTGTGGCGGATGGTCCGTTCTCTATGCGTTCATGCGCCATAGCGCATGGATTTTAAGACCCGATTATCCGAGTTTGTATGACGCGGATCATCTTCGCTGGTCAATCTGCGACCGCTCGGCGTCGCCTCCCTTGTGCGGCGGCCTGGGATTGCGTCCGTGGCGGGCGTCCCATCCCGGCTATTGCCGAAAACTCAGTAGGCTTTGGACACCTCGGTCGGCTATAGTGAACAGACGAGTCTCGAACGCTCATTTTGTCGGAACCGTTGCGGTAAATACGCCGTCTTCGCGCGAGATCCCATCTTGACGCCCGCCGGCTTTGGTCATAGACTCAAGCCAAGATATATAAGACACCCGCAAACTCCCTCCCCTGGGTTTGCCTCGTCTCGGCCTGTAGACGGGAAGCCACTAGCCCCTCGAGCACAAGGCTGGTGGCTTCCCGTCACCCGCTTCCGGAAAGATACGCTCCCGACGACTCCATTGGCTTTGGATGACTATATAGTCTCCGCAGTCGCCAAGTTCTGAGACACGCCGAAACATCCTTCAGAAGGGCTACGTCAATCGTCGGAACGCGCCGGACGATTGACGGCAACCGGATCGGGGTCTATATTTGGAGCAACAATCCTACATAGGAGGGACCGTTCCCATGTTCCACGTTCGCCGAATCGCCACAGCGTTTGTGCTGGGCGTCGCCGTGCTCGGCCTCATTGCGGCGCCGTCCAGCTCGCAGCCGAGTCTGCCGCAGGACTCCAACCAGATTGAGATCGCCGGCTCCAGCACCGTCTTTCCGGTCACGACGGCCGTTGCCGAGCAGTTCAGCGCCGAGAACCCGAACGCCCAGATCAACGTCCGCTCCACCGGCAGCGGCGGCGGCTTCGACCTGTTCCTGCCCCAGGAGACCGACATCAATAACTCCTCGCGCGCCATCAAGGCCAGCGAGATCGAGCGGGCCGAGGAGAACGGCACCGAGTTCATCGAGTCGATCGTCGGTTTCGATGGCCTGACGGTCGCATTGGACGCTGAGCAGGAGGTCTTCCCCGACAGCCAGCCCTGCATGACCTACGGCGAACTGACGTTGCTGTGGAGCGCCGCCTCCGAGGGCGTCGTCACCAACTACAGCGATCTAGGCAGCCGCTTCGCCGACGCCGAGATCACCCTGAGCGGCGCCGCCGAGACCTCCGGCACCTTCGACTTCTTCACCGAAGTCGTCGTCGGCGAGGAGGACGACAGCCGCGAGGACTACTTCAAGACCGAGGAGGACACCCAGCTCGTCGAGCGCACGGCCGAGAACCCGCTCGAGCTGACCTACTTCGGCTTCGCCTTCTTCGTCAACAACCAGAGCGATTTGACCGCCGTCGCCATCGACCCGAGCCGCCAGACGGTCGACGCTCCGCAGAGCGTCCTCGACGAGGTCAACGCCACCCGCGAGGCGAACGGCCGGGAGCCGATTGAGAACGGCGCCGGCAGCTGCCAGGGCATCGTTCCGAGCGTCGACAGCATCGGCGCGTTCGACTACCCCGTCACCCGCCCGCTGTTCATCTACACCAACCCCGTCAGCGCCGAGCGGCCCCTGGTCAGCGACTTCGTCGACTTCTACCTGAGCGAGCCCCGCATCGGCAACTCGGAGTTCCTGCTCGACGTTGGCTACATCCCGGCCGCCCAGCAGCTCCGCGAAGCCTCCCGCCAGTGCTGGGAGGACCGCACCACCGGCTCCGCCTTCGGCGGCGACTTCCCGGCCGGCAACCCGGATCGCATCATCAACCAGTACACGAGCCACTGCGGCACGCAGTGACGCGTCCGATGAGCCTTTAACGCGTTGGCTTAAGACGGGGCGCTTGCCGAGCGCGAGCGCCCCGTCTACCATACGGGCAAATCCCAAGCGGGCAATTCCGAACCATGGCTTACTCCGGCCCCTCCCCGTCCCGTCCCGACGCGGCCGACCGTCGCCTACGGTTGCAGGCACCGCGAGGTCGGCAGCTCAAGGAGAACGTCATCTACGGGATCTTTCTCCTTGCCGGCTCCGCCGCCATCGTCATCACGCTGCTGACGGTCGGCACGTTCGTGGTGCGCAGCATTCCGTTCTTCCAGGAGGTATCGGTCTGGACGTTCGTCGGCACGGCGAACTGGAATCCCATCTCGGACTTCAGCCCCAATTTCGGAGCGCTTGCCCTGATGACGAACACGCTCGTCATCACCGCCATCGCCGTGGCCGTCGCGTTGCCGCTGGCGCTGTTGACCGCCGTGCTGATCAGCGAGTACCTCACCGCCCGCCTGCGCACGGTCGTCAAGCCGATCTTGGAGATCCTCGCCGGGATTCCGACCGTCGTCTACGGCTTCTTCGCGCTTGAGACGATCACGCCCCTGCTGCAGTCGACGATCTGGCCGGGCTTGGGCTACGCGAACGGCATCTCCGCGGGGTTGGTGATGGGGGTCATGATCATCCCATTGGCCGCCTCGATCATCGAGGACGTGCTCTACGCCGTTCCGCGTTCCATTCGTGAAGGCGCGCTCGCCATGGGCGCGACCAAGTTTGAAACCGTCTGGAAGATCCTCTTGCCCGCCGGGATCTCAGGCATCGGCGCGGCCTTCATTCTCTCCATGTCGCGGGCCATCGGCGAGACGATGATCGTCACCATGGCCGCCGGGATGCAGCCGGCCTGGCCGCCGGACCCCAGCGGAACGATGATGACGATGACCGCCAGCATCGTGAACATCGCCACCGGCGGCGAGCACGCCATGACCGACTTCATCTGGGGCGCGGTCTTCGCCATCGGCCTCTATCTCTTTGTGGTGACGCTCGTGCTCAACGTCGTCAGCCATCTGATCGTGGAACGCTACCGGGAGCAGTACGAATGACGCCGTTCGGGGATCCCCAACAGACTCGCCGACTCCGCTGGCGTCGCGCCAAGGGCAGTATCTTCGTGGCCGTCGCCGCGATCGCGCTCGTGCTGGCGCTGGCGGTCTTGGTGGTCCTGATCACGACGACGACGCTCGAGGCGTCGAAACTGACGGGCATGGACGCCATGGCCGAGGCCGGAATCTCCCTGTCGGTGCGAGCGTTCAACTACCAGACCGACGAGGCGAGCCGCTCGTTCCCGTATCTGTCGGTCTCGGATCTGTCGTCGGGATCGTCCGCTGAGGAGATCGGCATCCGACAGTACGACGCGGTCACGTCCATGAACGACGAGCCGTTGGACTCGATGGAACAGCCATGGCAGATCCTGGCGACGGCCGAGTCGGATGAGGATGGGATGCTGCGCCTGCCGATCGCTTGGGTGCCGGCGACTGATCGGCTGATCGGCGAACTCGGCTCCGCATCCATTCCCGGCAAGCGGGGCCAATATCGGGCATCCATCGAGTCGCTCAATCCCGACTCGCCCGCGGCCGCCGCCGGCCTGCAAGAGGGCGACGCGTTGATCGAGGCGAACGATCTCCCGATCCAGGGTCGTCGGAAGGCGTGGGGGGCGATCGTGGCTGCCGCCAAACGGAGCCCGATCGGCGAGCCCGTCACCCTCACCATCGAGCGGGACGGCGAGCGCATCGACGTTCCAATGGACGCCGAGCGCAGCGGCACGCTGGTCGCCGAACGCGACGTCTGGGGGGCCATCTGGGACTTTGCCACCAGCCTCGACTCGCCCAATCGGCCCGAACGGGCCGGCTTGAAGAGCGCGCTTTTGGGGACGATCTACATCATGCTCGTTATGATGGTCTTCGCGTTTCCCATCGGCGCGATGGGCGCGATCTATCTGGAGGAGTACGCCTCCAAGAACGTCTTCACCGACACCGTGCAGATCCTGATCGCCAACTTGGCCGGGATCCCGTCGGTCGCTTACGGGATCATCGGGTTGCAGATATTTGCCCGCGAACTCGGCATGGGCAACAGCGTGTTGGCGGGCGGCCTGACGCTCGGGCTGGTCATCCTGCCCATCATGATCATCGCCGCTCGGGAGACGCTTCGGGCTGTGCCGCCCTGGGTTCGAGAGGCGGCCTATGGCGTCGGCGCCACCCGCTGGCAAGTCATTCGCTCCCAGGTCTTGCCCGTCTCGCTGCCGGGCATGTTCACGGGGATGATTCTGTCGTTGGCGCAAGCGATCGGGGAAGCCGCCCCGCTCATTCTGCTGGGGGCGTCGCTGTACGTGAACTACGTGCCGGACGGCCTCTTGAGCGGCTTCACGGCCGTGCCGCTGCAGATCTTCTCCTGGGTCTTCCGCGCCAAAGCCGGGTTCAACACGGTCGCCTCCGTGGCGATCCTGCTGCTGCTGGCCGTCATGATCATCCTGAACGCGCTTGCAATTCTGTTGCGCAACCGCTACCAAAAGAGTTGGTGAGGTGAGAAGACCCCCATGAGCGACGGAGCCGCGCCGATGACGAGCCCATCGACGAATACGACTGCCGACGCCGTTCTGCGTTCAGAGGACTTCAGCCTCTGGTACGGGGATTTTCAAGCCATCGACGGCATCACGCTCGACATTCCGAAGCACCAAGTCACGGCGATTATCGGCCCGAGCGGCTGCGGCAAGAGCACGTATTTGCGGGCGCTCAACCGCATGAACGACCTCATCTCCACCGTGCACGTCGAGGGCCGCGTGCTCTATCACGATCAGAACATCTATGACCGCAGCGTCGATCCCGTCCAGGTGCGCCGCCACATCGGCATGGTTTTCCAGAAGCCCAATCCGTTCCCCAAGTCGATCTACGAGAACGTCGCGTTCGGGCTGCGGATCAACGGGCTCAGTGACCACATGGACGATCGCGTCGAAACGGCCCTCAAACGGGCGGCGCTCTGGGACGAGGTGAAGGACGAGCTCCACACGAAAAAGGGCTTGGATCTCTCCGGCGGCCAGCAGCAACGCCTCTGCATCGCCCGCGCGCTCGCCATCGAACCCGACGTGCTGCTCATGGACGAGCCCGCCTCGGCGCTCGATCCCGTAGCCACCGCCAAGATCGAAGACCTCATCCACGAGTTAAAGCAGAGCTACACGGTTGCCATCGTCACCCACAACATGCAACAGGCCGCGCGCGTCTCGGACCGTACGGCGTTCTTTTATCTCGGTCGGCTGATCGAGGTCGGATCGACCTCGAAGATCTTCGAGAATCCCGACAACCAACAGACGGAGGATTACGTCACCGGAAAGTTCGGTTGAGGCACGCATGGTACGCGAAAGTTATCAACAACAACTCGACGAGTTATTGGAGCGGGTCTCGGGGATCGGCCATGATGTCCGCGAGGGCCTGGAGATGGGGCTCAAGGCGATCACAACCCACGATCATGACTTGGGCAAAAGCCTCGACGATTGGGACGACGCCATCGACGATCGCACGCTCGAGGTCGAGCAGCAGTGCACCAACCTCCTGGCGCTGCAACAGCCCGTTGCCATCGACCTTCGCCAGATCCTGAGCGCCTTCAAGATCGTGACAGACTTGGAGCGCGTCGCCGACTTGGCCGTCAATTTGGGAGAATACGCCCTGGAGACCGAGGCGTTCGTGCTCGTCTCCCAGGACGCCTTGAAGGGCTTGGGTGATGTCGCCGACGGGATGCTCAACGATGCGTTGGAGGCGTTCCGTCATAAGGACACGTCGAAAGCTCTGGAAGTCATCAAGCGAGACCGTGAGATGGATCAACGCTGCTGGGACTTGCGCTCGGCGTTGCTGACCGAGATCATCCGAACCGCCAACGAACGGACCTCGTCCGAACAGGCCCAGGAGATCGCCGACGACATCATCACGGTCCTCTGGTCGATCCGAGATCTCGAACGCGTCGCGGACCACGCGGTCAACATCTGCGCGCGCACGATCTACTGGCTGGAGGCCGACTCGACCTACATTTGACGCCCACCACGGACGCGGTCTGGGCTGACTTGGCAACGACGTTGGATATCCCCGACAATGGCGAGAGACATGCGCACTGTGACGACGCTTGTCCGCGTTCTCACCCTGCTTGTGCTGAGTTCGCTCATCGTGGGCTGCACGTCGTCGACGCAGTCCGCCCAAAACGGCCCCGCGCCCGTCTATGGCTACGAGGTCGTCAACGCCTACCCGCACGACACGGGCGCGTTCACGCAGGGGCTCGGCTACCGCGACGGCACGCTCTATGAGGGAACGGGCATTCGGGGCGAGTCCGACATCCGCCAAGTCAAGCTCGAATCCGGGAACGTCATTCGGAAGCGTGAGATTTCTGACCAATATTTCGGCGAAGGGATCACGCTCTGGAACGATCGACTCGTCCAACTGACCTGGCAATCCAACGTCGGCTTCGTCTACGAGCGAGCGACGTTCGATCGGGTGGATGACTTCTCCTATCCCACCGAAGGCTGGGGACTCACCCACGACGGCGAGCGGCTGATCATGAGCGACGGGACGTCGTCGCTGTATTTCCACGATCCGGACACGTTCGAGCGGCAGGGATCTGTCGAGGTTCAGGACGACGACGAGCCCATTGATCAGCTGAACGAGCTCGAGTTCATCGAGGGGAAGGTCTACGCCAACGTCTGGCAGGCGGATCGGATCGCGATTATCGACCCCACCGATGGCCGCGTGACGGCCTGGATCGACCTGACGGGCTTGCTTCCCGAGAAAGACCGCACCCCGAGCACGGACGTCCTCAACGGGATCGCCTACGATGCCGAGAACGACCGACTGTTCGTCACTGGCAAGCGCTGGCCGAAGCTCTTCGAGATCGACGTCGTGCGCTGACGGCTAGACGTGGGAGAGCTGCTCTTCCTTGTTCTTCATCACCTCGTCGACCTTGTCCGTGAACTCTTGCGTGATGTCGTCGATCTCCTTGAGCGCGCGATGGACGTCGTCCTCGCCCATCTCGCCCTCTTTCTGCATCTTTTCGAATTTATCCTTCAGGTCGCGACGGATGTTGCGGATGGCGACCCTCGTCTCCTCGGCCTTGTCGTGGACGTGTTTGATGAGCTCTTTGCGTCGCTCCTCGGTCAGTTTGGGAATCACGACGCGGATCACGTCCTGATCCGCGGAGGGGTTCAATCCAAGATCAGACTCCACGATGGCCTTTTCGATCTCCTTCATGGCGTTCTTGTCGAACGGCCGCACGAGGAGCATGTTCGCGTCCGGGGCCGTCACGTTGGCGATGTGCTGCAAGGGCGTCTGCGTGCCGTAGTAGTCCACATTCAGGTCCTCGATCATGCTCGGATTCGCCCGGCCGGTCCGCAGCTTCTGCATCTCGTCCTCGAAGACCTTCAGAGATTTCTGCATGTGCTGGCGCATTTCATCGATGGTTTCGTCGGGCATCCTAATCACCTCATTGGTAGATCAATTATAGGCCTCGTCATTCCGGCGCATCAACTGCCAACCCGCCCCTGTCGTCGTCAGCCAGAGCGGAGGGCCGCTTGACCCTCTCGCCGCTTGCGCCTATGATGAGCGCCCCATGGGGCTTTTGACGTTGCTCTCCGACTTCGGCGATCGCAGCCCGTATCCCGCGGCGCTGCGCGTGGTGGCGGACGGGATCATGCCCAAGGGCGTCCGGATGATCGACTTGACCCACGAGATCCGTCCGCAGCACGTGCGCGAAGCCGCGTTCGTCCTCTGGAGCCTCGCCCCGGAATGCCCGGACGGAACGGTCCACTGTGCCGTCATCGATCCGGGGGTCGGCACCGAACGGGCCGGCCTGATCGTCACCACCAACCACCAGTCGTTCGTGGGCCCCGACAACGGCCTGCTCAAGCCCGCTGCCGAGAGCGTCGGCCCCGTTCAGGCCGTCCACGAGATCGATCTGGGGCGAACCGACTTTCTTCGTCCGCCCATCTCGGCGACCTTCCACGGCCGCGACGTCTTCGCCCCTGTGGCGGCACATCTGGCGGCGGGCGTTGATCCCTCGCAAGTCGGCCCCCGCATCGACGCTTGGCGAACCCTCGGCGTTAATTTTACGGACGGCGCTTACGTGGCGAACCGAGGGACATTTGAGGTCCAAATCGTCTACGTTGATGGGTTCGGCAACTTGATTACCAACCTCCCCACTCGCGAGTTCGACAAGCACGCCCAGCCCCGTGAACGGGTCGTTATGGAGATGGACGGTCGCGCGCGCCCCGTCCGACGGGTGCCGAGCTTCGGATTCGCCGAACGGGGTGAGCTCTGTCTCGTGGGCGGCAGCCACGGCCTGATCGAGGTGTCGGTGCGGGAGGGAAGCGCCCAAGCTGAGCTCGGCTCCGACATCGGGACGGACCTCGTCTTGAAACGGCCATGAACGGCGGTACCGACTGGACCATCGACGTCGACCGAGTCTACGACCAACACCCCTTTGCGAAAACCATTCTGGAGACGCTCGATGAGGCCGGACATGAAGCCGTGCTCGTCGGCGGCGTCGTGCGCGACGGGCTGCGCGCCCAGTTTGACCCCGACTACGCCTTCCGGCCCCAGGAAGTCGACATCGCCACGTCAGCCCATACTGACGAAATTGAGGGGATTTTCGACGGTTACAAGGTCTTGAACGTCGGCCGGGAGTTCGGCGTGCAGGTCATCGTCAGCCCGGATGGGGAACCCTACGAGGTTGCGACCTACCGCGTCGAGGACGAATACGACGGCCGTTGGCCCGGTCGCGTCGAGCTGGTCCGCGATTTGAAACGGGATCTCGCTCGCCGGGATTTCACCATCAACGGCCTTGCCGCCCGCTCCGACGGCACCGTCGTCGACTGGGTCGGCGGCATCGAGGACCTCCGCACGCGCACCATTCGACCCATCGGCGACGCCAACGCCCGCCTCCAGGAGGACTACCTCCGCATGCTGCGCGCCGTTCGCTTCGCCTGCGTCGTCGACGCCACGCTGACGTCCGACACGCGCGAGGCGATTCGGGCCCACGCGGATCGCATCGCGACGATCTCCTGGGAGCGCATTCGCGACGAGCTGATCGCCATGTTGCGCACGCCGCGATCTCGGGACGGCGTCGATCTGATGAACGACCTCGGCTTGCTAGGCCCCATCCTGCCCGAACTCGTGCACTGTCAGGAAGTTCCACAGCCCGAGGTCTATCACCCCGAGGGCGACGTCTACGTCCACACGCTCCTCGCCCTCGAGATCGCCGATCGGGTCGCGTCCGATCCGATCCTCAAGCTGGCGGTTCTGCTCCATGACGTCGGCAAACCGGAGGCTCTCGAACGCAACGATGGCGAGAACATGGCGGGGCATGACGAGATTGGAGCGCACATGGCCCGCGAGGCCTGCGGGCGATTGCGCCTCAGCAACGCCGAGACCGACCGTGTTGTCAATTGGGTGGCCGAGCACCAGCGGATCGGCCATTTCCCGGACATGGGCCAAGGCAAACAGGTCAAGCTGCTCAAGACTGTGGAGGAAGCGGATGTTCCGATTGCCCAACCCCTGGAACGCTATCCGCGCTTTGCCGGGCTGTTGCGTCTCATGATCGTCGACTGCCAGGCGAGCGCCATGAAATCCGCAGGCTGGCTTCCCGTGCTATCCACCTTCGCCCGACTGCTGTTGCACATGGAAGCCCTTGACCGCCGGATGCGCGCGCGCAAACTCATCGACGGGCACGACCTGATCGAGCTCGGCCTGGAGCCGGGCCCGCAGATCGGCGCCATCCTGGAAAGGCTTTACGAGAAGATCTACGCGGGCGAGCTGATCAGCCGGGAAGCGGCGCTGGAAGAGGCGAAACGCCTCATGGGCGAACAAGCGGGCGAATGAGTGTGTGACGCGTCACAGATAGGACACGCGCCGTCTGCCACCATCACCATGGTATCACCTCCTTGGGCTTGGCCCACGCGCCCGGATTGGGCTCCTGGAGCCAAGTGGTTGCTAAACCCTCTCACCTCCACCGGCGGCCGCCCCTGCGGCGGCCGCCTTATTCTTTGGCGTGCAACGTGCCGCATTTCTGCTAAAATAGCCAGTGACGTACAATTGCTTCCTTGCAGGGAATTTTCCACATGATGAACGATCAAGGAGGAATGTCATGCGACGCATGCTTGCTGTCATGCTGTTGGCCGGCGCTGTGCCGTTCCTGGTAACGGCCTGCTTCCACAGTCCCGTCTCGGCGACATTTGAGGAGGGCTTCGAGACAAACTTGGACAACTGGGAGAAGGGCGCCGACGTGCCGATGGATCCCAACAACCCGGGAAACCCCGTTGCATGGGCCATCAACGTCAGCCTCGATCGGGCCGCCGAGGGCAGCCGCAGCGCTCGGTTCGAACTGGACGGCAGCCAGGATGACGGCACCATTTGGCTCACCCGGTCGTTCGAGGTGCCCGCCAATCAGCGCATCGACGTCGATCTCGACTTCCAGTTGTGGAACGAGACACCGAGCGTGGGGAATACCCTTATCAAAGTTGCTGCTTATGTGGGGCCACAACCGCCCGACGCCGAAGGGGACTTCAACACCGAGCGACCGGGCAATCGCATCGAGGGCTGGGACGAGTACGCGTATCGCTTCACCGCCCAGAGCAGCTCGGCGGGCGAGATTTGGGTGGCATTCGGCATCAGCGTCGTCTGGGAGACGCAGGTCGTCTACTACGTCGACGACGTGAACGTCGAGATCGAG
>CAZMNF010000050.1:0-12198 GCA_964567595.1 uncultured Thermotogae bacterium
CTCGCCTCCAAGGGCGACAGCAATCCCTGGAAGAAGCACGGCAACATTCCGCTCTAGGTCATCCATAGGGCCTCGAGCCAAGCCACAGCGAACGGCGGACGGCGACCCGTGTCCTCGTGGCACCGACGCTGCTGTGGCTAAGATTGCGGCATGGCAACGCGCGCAGTCGCCGTGACGCTCTTGCTGTTGGTCGGTGGGCTCGTTGGGCCTGGGCTGCCCGCTTCGGCCCAAGGGACTGCGGACACGACGCAGACCGACTCGGTGCAGATCGGCTCCGACATCGCCGAGACGCTGGAGGCGCTGCGCACGCTTTTGCAGAGCACCGAGACTGAGCTCGAGCAGCTGGAGACGCAACTCAACGCCCAACACGAGCGCACCCAGCAAGTGGAGACCGATCTCGAGCAACTCCGCGAACGCGTCGAGGGCCAACTGACGGTCCTGAGCGAGTCCCAACGCGCGCAACGCAACCGCATCCAGCGGTTGCAGGCGATCGGGGTCATCATCGGCGTCGTCGTGATCGGCATCGTCGTTGCGGCGGTGGTTGTCGGGACTCGCCGACTGCGCGCGCTAGAGGCCCTCCGCGATCATGTTGACCGCGGCGTAGAGCAGGACGACGCCGAAGAGCCGTCGCAAGAGTAACTGCGGCACGCGGGTGGCGACGTGGCTGCCGAGCTGGGCGCCCAGGATGATCCCGACGGCCAGCGGTAGCGCCAACTCGACGTGGAGGTTCCCCTGCAGAAAGTGCTGGCCCGATCCGATCAGGGCCGACGGCCCCATGACGAACAGGCTCGTCGCCACGGCCGTCAGAATGTCAGCCCCCAACAGCAGCGTGATGGCCGGGACCATGACGGTTCCGCCGCCGATGCCGAAAAACCCCGACGCCACGCCCGCCACGAACCCGACGCCGAGCACGGGCACCGGCCGATAGACGTTCCGTCCGTCGGTCGTCTGCGTCTGGAACTTGGCCGCGAGCTCCTTGGGCGAGCGTCCCCAGAGCATCAATCCCGCCACGTAGATCAACAGCGCCCCGAACGCGATCGCCAGGCCCCCGCTGGAGATGAACTCGGTCAGATAGGCCCCAAGCCAGGCCCCCGCGAGCGCGGTCGGAATCAGCAGTCCGCCCAGGCGAAAATCGACGGCCCGCTGGCGCCCGTAGCCGATCGTGGAGGAGAGGCTGTTGAAGACGATGGCGCCCAGGCTGGTCCCAACGGCCACCTGCGTCGGCTCGGTCGGAAGGAAAAAGATTGCCAGAAGCGGGACCATAAAAATGCCGCCGCCGACGCCGATCATGCTGGCGACGACGCCGATGCCGACAGCCAGAACAGCCAGCGTGATGAAGTCCATGGATCAGGTTCCGTTCCTCATCGGCCGACGCGACCATCGCTTGCGGATGCCCCCGACGCTCTCGGAATTCAGGAGCTGATCGGCCATCTAAAACCCTTGGGCGCAGCCGTCCTTGCGGGAATCGGAGCCGCCGTGTCGATAGCCCGTGTCGGGATCGATCTGGATGGCCTGCGCGCCGCCGACGTTTCCGTCTCCCTCGATGAGCGTGTGGCCCCGTGAGACGAGCGTCGCCCGCGTCGACTCGGAGATCTGGGGTTCGAGGGCGACGCGGTCTCGCTCGAAGAAGCGGAACCGAGGGGCATCGATGGCGGCCTGTGGAGTCATGCCGTAATCCACGATATTGGACAGCAGCTGCAAATGCCCCTGCGGCTGCATGAAGCCCCCGACCATCCCGAACGACAGCCACGGGCGGTTATTTTGGCAAGCCATCGCGGGCAGGATGGTGTGATAGGAGCGCTTGTTGGGCGCCAACGCGTTCGGATGCTCAGGATCGAGCGCAAACAGCGCCCCGCGGTTCTGGAGCATGATGCCCGTATCGCCAGCGGTGATGCCCGACCCGAAGGGATGGAAGATGCTTTCAATCACGGACGCCACGTTGCCGTCGGCATCGACCGCACTGACGTAGACGGTGCCGCCCTCGATGGGGGTGAGGTCAGCGTGGTTGATGGCGCGCTCGCCGATGTGAGCATACAGATCGGCCGCGACCGACTTGTCCAGGCGCGCTTCCGTGGGAAGCTCGGCGTGATCGGGGTCCGCAATGGCGTCATGCCCGTGGGCGAACGCCAGCTTGGTGGCTTCAATGAGCGCATGGAGGCGCTGTGGCGAATCCCACGCCATCTCACCGAGATTGACCCGTTCGGCGATGTTGAGCGCCAAGAGCGCGATCAGGCCCTGGGTATTCGGGGGATGTTCGCAGACCCGCACGCCGCGATAGTCGGTCGCGATCGGCTCGGTCCACGTCGGCTCATGTCGCTGGAAGTCCTCAAGTTGGAGCAACCCGCCCAGGCGCTCGGACTCGGCCACGATGGCCTCGGCGAGCGGGCCCTCGTAGAACGCTTCAGCTCCCCCCTGAGCAATCTGCTCCAGTGAGCGAGCCAGACCCTCGTTGCGAAACCGCTCGCCGGCGCGTGGCGCTCGGCCGTCTAGCAGAAACGTTTCGGCCGAGCGACCGTGTTGGGCAAGTTTCGCCTCGTGGTCGGCCCACCGTCGGGCCACGATCTCGCTCACGGGGAAGCCATCTCGGGCGTAACCGATCGCCGGCTCCATCAATTGGTCCAACGGGCGCCGTCCGAAGCGCTCGCCCAGCGCCTGCCAGCCGCTGACGGCGCCGGGGACGGTCACGCTCAGTATCCCGTCGTCGGGCATGGCGTTTGGGAAGCCCCGCTCCCGGTAGGCCTGCAGCGTGGCGGCTTGAGGCGATCGGCCGCTGGCGTTGAGCGCGTGGAGCTGTTGCGTGTCGGCGTCATGGACGAGCGCAAAGAGGTCGCCGCCGATCCCGGTGCTGATCGGCTCGACGACGCCCAGCACGGCACAAGCCGCAATGGCCGCATCCGCGGCGCTGCCGCCCTCCCGCATGGCGTCCAAGCCGGCTTGGGCGGCAAGCGGGTGGCTCGTGGCGACCATGGCGTGCGGGGCCATGACGGTTGATCGGCCGGGTGTCATGCCGGGAGCCTACACCAAGCGACCGCGCGCGGGCAACGCGTCAGGACGAAGCCGCGGGCTGCTGCCGCAGCACCGCCTCGATGAACGGGTCGATCTCGCCGCCCAGCACGGCATCGACGTTGCCGATCTCCACGTCGGTGCGATGATCCTTGACGAGCTGATACGGATGGAGGACGTAGGAGCGGATCTGGGAGCCCCACTCGATGCTGCGATCGTCGCGCAGCTGTTCGATCTCCTGTTCCTTTTCGCGCTGTTTCAGCTCGTACAGTCGAGCCTTCAGGATGCGCATGGCGATCTCCTTGTTCTGGTGCTGAGACCGCTCCTTCTGGCAGGCGACGATGATCCCCGTCGGCTCGTGAGTGATGCGCACGGCCGTGTCGGTCTTGTTGACGTGCTGGCCGCCGGCGCCGCCCGCGCGATACGTGTCGATCCGCAGGTCGCCCTCGTGGATCTCGACGTCGGGGTCCTCGACGATGGGAATCGCCGAGACGGCGCAGAACGAGGTGTGGCGCCGCCCGTCGGCGTCATAGGGCGAGACGCGCACGAGGCGATGGACGCCCTGCTCGTGCTTGAGGTAGCCGAAGGCGTAGTCGTCGTCCACCTCCAGCGTGGCGCTCTTGATCCCGGCGACATCGCCCGCGCTGACCTCCAGAACGCGGAAACGGTAGCCGTGGTTCTCGAGCCAGCCCGAATACATCCGCAACAGCATTTCGGCCCAATCTTGAGCGTCAGTGCCGCCGGCGCCGGCGTTGATCATGAAGTAACAGGGATGGGTGTCGTAGGGCCCATCGAGGTACGTTGCCAGCTCGAGGTCGTCGATCTTGGCGTCCAGCGCGTCGATCCGGGCGACGACGTCCTGGCGGGTTCCATCGTCGTCCTCTTCCTCGGCCAGTTCGGCCAGAACGTCCAGCTCCTCGAGCTGCTCGGCCAGTTCGTCGTAGCGCTGGACTTTCTTCTTCTTGTCCTCGAGCTCCTGGGAGACCTTGCGGGCCCGCTCGCGCTGGTCCCAGAAGCCGGGCTCGGCCATCTGCGCTTGCAGGTCGGCGATGTCGGTTTTCAGTTGGGCGAGGTCAAAGACGATCCCCGATCGCGTGGAGGCGTCGGCGAAGCTCCTCTATTCGTTCCATTTGCCTGAATCACCAAGGGAATTGTAGGATGCGGACGTGGCGGACGCAACGGCCCAACCGGGCACCTTGTACGTGGTGGCCACCCCCATCGGCCACCTGGGCGACATCACCTTCCGAGCCGTCGAGGTCCTGCAACGCGTCGACCTCATCATCGCGGAGGACACCCGACGCTCGACCGTCCTGCTGGAGCACTACGGCATCGAGACCCCGTTCGGGCCGAGCCTCTTTGAAGGCCAAGAGAGGCGCCGAGTGGACAGCCTCGTCGAGCGCCTGCGCCGCGGCCAGTCGCTGGCGCTGATCAGCGACGCGGGCACGCCGCTCGTCGCCGATCCCGGGTTCCCCCTGGTGCGCGCGGCCATTGGGGCGGACGTGCGGGTCGAGCCCGTTCCGGGGCCGACAGCGCTGATTGCAGGGCTGATCGCCTCCGGCATGCCGACGGATCGCTTCATCTTCGACGGCACGCCGCCCAAGAAGTCCGGCCGTCTCCGGACGTATCTCCGATCGCTGCAGGACGAACCTCGAACGGTGCTCCTCTACGAGTCGCGCCATCGCATTTTGAAAACCCTGCAGGCGATGGCGGAGACGCTGCCCGAGCGCCGGGTCGCGCTCTGCCGGGAGCTGACGAAACAGCACGAGGAGACCCTCCACGGCACGCCGCCCGAGCTCTTGGCGACGCTGAACGCCCGGCCGAGCGTCAAGGGCGAGTACGTCATCGTCCTGGCGGGCGCGAGCGACTGAACGGGCCCACGCCTCGCTCGCGGACGGCCAGATCCGTCGCTTGAGCTCTGGATTAAGTATGCTTGTCCGCGATGGTGGCGGCACCGTAGGCGTCGGGCTTCGTCTTGACGTCGAAGCCGGAGCCGATGATCATGCCGACGACCTCGTCGACCAGCTCCTTGGTGGGGCCACGCTGGCCGACGTCGATGTGGATTTCCAGGTTGTAGTCGAGCGGCGTGCGGTCCTGCAGCGCCTGCATGAGCGCCTTCGCGAGCTCGAACGACAGCATCGTCTCCTTCCAGATCTTCTGGCGCAGCGTGTGCAGCGTCGTCTCCCGCTCGCGGCGCCAAAAGTACCGGCCGCCCTTGCCGACGTGGTGGAGGATGATGGCGCTGACGAAGTCGAGGTTGCCCAGGTTGGCATGCGAGTCGGTCCCGACGATGATCTGATACGTCGAGTCGGTGTCCTCCTCGAGGGCCGACACGACCTCGTCGACGACCTCCTCGAACGCCATCCGGCCCATCGTCGGGCTGTAGAAACGTATGTCGCTCGACATCGCTAGGGCAGGATTGTAGCGCTCAACGCACGCCGCTGCCACTCACGGATCAGAGGCGGTTGGCCAACAGCGTCAGCTGCTCGGCGTCGAAGTGGATCGCCAGCACGTCGGCGAAGCCGTTGCCGGTGACGTCGGTGGCCGCCAGGGCCGTCGGCGCGTCCGAGACGGGGAAGCGCCGCATCCCATCGGGGGAGAAGTTGCCCGATCCGCCGTTCAGGTGGACGGTGATCGTGGCCTCGTCGCTGTTGGCCGAGGCCAGGTCGGGCACCTCGTCGCCGTCCACGTCGGCAACGGCAAGCGAGCGGGCGCCCCCCCCGGCCGAGACGGTGCGGACGGTTGCGAAGCGCCCGTTCGGCTCGCCGAGCATAACCGACAGCGAGCCGGATTTGGAGTTGGCCGTGACGAGATCGGCCACGCCGTCGTCGTTCAGATCGCCCGCGCCGAGCGACAGCGGCCCGGCGCCGACGTCGTAGGTCGTCGACGCGCCGAAGCCGCCGGCGCCGTCGCCCTCCAGCACGGTCACCGTGTCGGCCAAAAAGCCGGCGGCCGCCAGGTCGGCCTGGCCGTCGCCGTTGAAATCCCGGACGACAAACGCGGACGGCCAACGGACCGTGTCCGTGAGGGTCGCGGTCTCGGCAAAACCGCCCTCGCCGTCCCCGGCCAGCACCCGGATCCGGTCGGTCTCCGGATCGCTCACGACGAGGTCGGGCACGCCATCGGCCGTGAACTGGCCGAACGCCAACGTCGCCGCCCAGCGGCCGATCCGAAGGCGCGGGGCGACCTCGAACTGGCGTCCCCCTTGGTTGAGATAGACCGAGACCTCCCCGGAGTCGAGATTGGCGGCCGCCAGGTCGAGGCGGCCGTCGCCGTTGATGTCCGCGGCGGCGAGATCCACGGGGCGCCGTCCCGCGTCCAGGCGGACGCCCTCGCCGAAGCGCTCCGGGTCGTCACGCCCGAAGAGCACGCGGACCTCGTTGCGCCCGCTGGCGGCCACCGCCGCGTCGAGCGACCCGTCGTCGTCGAAGTCCGCTGCCAGGACGTCCGTCAGCGACGTGCCCAGCTCGACGTCGGTGAGCGCGCGCGAGGTGAAGTCGAGCGCGAACACGTCCACGCTCGCCTCGCTGCTTGCGCCGTCCTCGTCGGTGACGCGGACCGTCGGGGTGTAATGGCCGGGCTGGATGTAGCGATGCCCCGCGCGGGCGCCCTCGCCCGTGGCGCCGTCGCCGAACGCCCACTCGTAGCCGACGATCGAATCGTCCGCCGGATCGAACGACGTCGAGGCATCGAAGGACACCTCAAGCGGCGCCCAGCCGCTCGTGGCCGAGGTCGTCAGCACCGCCCGTGGGGGCGGGTTGCCCACGGTGATCTCCACGACGTCGGTGTCGCGGGCTCCGAACTGGTCCGTAACCGTCAGTCGGGCGCGATACAATCCCTGCTGCGTAAACGCGTGCTCCGCGCGCGCCCCGCTCGCTTCGGTGCCGTCGCCGAAGCTCCACGCGTAGCTCGCAATGCTGTCGTCCTCGTCGAAGGAGTTCGTCCCGTCAAACTGAACGGTCAGGGGCGCGTCCCCTTCGGTCGCCGAGGCCTCGGCGACGGCGACGGGCGGCTGGTTCCCGACGAGGACCCCACAACCGGCCAGCAACGCCAACATGGCAGCGATGCCGGCGACGCTGGCGAATCCCGCAAACCACCCCGTGCGTCGTTCCATGTCAACCCCTTTCCCGAGAGGCGAAACGGGCGCATGTCCCGATCAGTCGATAGACGATAGACCGCCAGGGATCGGGCCGACAATGACACCTTACCGTTGCACGACGACCTTGTGTACGCGGGAGCGGACACGGCCATCCGCGCCCTCGATCGTCACCAACATGAGATAGACGCCGTTAGCTAGCGGGTATTCCGGCGCCAGCGTCAGTGAGTTCTCGGCACGAGGGGCGCTCGCCGCGCGCTGTCGGCCATCCAAGTCAAAAAGCTGCGCGTGCCAACGGGCCCCGGGCGGTAGCTCCGCCCCGAGCCGCAGCGTGATCGTCCGCGAGGAGGCTCGCCAGGTGAGCGCGTCCAATGCCTGGGCGAGCGACGTCGAGCGCTCGCGCACGCGGATCGTCGCGTCGCCGTCGATGGGCTGCCCGTTGATCGTCCCGGTCAGGTTGTAGGTGCCGGGCGAGGCCTCGTCCGGCACTTGGAGCCGATAGCGCAGCGTCCGCTCGGCGCCGGGGCCGACGCCCGCCCACGACCAGCGATAGCGGAACTGGCCCGCGTCGTCGACCGTCGGCTCGGGCGTTGGTCCATCTCGGGCCTGGAGCGTGAACCCGTTCGGCAGGCGCTCGGTCAGCGAGAGCTGGCCGAACGCGGCGCCCGGCATCCGGGCCGTGACGGCGACGTTCACCGTATCTCCCGGATTGGCTTTCGCGTCCGGAATGTCTCGGGCGGCGTTCGCCCGGCCGGGTTGAAGCTGCAGCGCCCCGTGGCCGCTTTGCACGTCCGGGCCCGGCGCCAGTAAGTCCTCGGCGTTGGCCGCCAGCTCGCGCTCGACTCGACTCGTCGACCAATCGGGGTGTTGCGCCATCACCAGCGCGGCCGCGCCGGCCGCTACGGGGGCTGCGGCCGAGGTGCCGCTGAAGCCGTTCATGCCGTCGGGGGCGATCAGATCGGGCTTGGTGCGCCCGTCCGTCGTCGGGCCCCGCGCGCTGTAGGGGGCGATCCGGCCCCGATCCCAATCCCGAAGGTTCATCGCGCCCACCGCCAGGGCGCATGCGCAGTCCGCCGGCGCGACGACGCTGCTGTACGGGACGTTCGGCGTGAGCGTATGGCCGGGCTCCAGGCTGAAGATCTGCAGATTGACGGGCCGCGACAGCTGCGCCGCCTTCACTTTCAGCTTGAAGATTCCCGGCTCCTCCACCAGGTGCTGGAGCTCCTCGCGTGGCGGATCGAAGCCCCGCTGCGGGGCCTGTGCCACCGCGACCCGCTCGTCGCGCGCGTTGAACAGATGGAGATCGAGATCTTGCCCCGTCGTGGGAAACTGATCCCAGACGAGCGTCAAGCTGATGAGGCCGAACGTGCCGCCGAACGTGATGGCGCCGTCCCCGCCCGAAGGCACGGAGCCGACGTAGAGATGATCCCGACCCGGCTTGAACTCCAGCCAGCCGTCGCCGTCGCGGTCGGCAGCCTGCCCGATCCAGTGCTGGCGGGCCTGGTTGCCGGCGGCGTTGACCCAGAGGACGCCCCGCTCGTGGACCTCGCGCACGAGCGCGTCCACGGGGCCGGTGCCGTCGCCGAAGTTGGAGCCGAACCAGCCGATGGAATGGTTGATGATGTCGACATCGTGATCCAGCGCCCGATCGACGGCCCGCTCCAGCACGACCTCGTCGGAAGACTCGCCGAGGTTGATCAGCACGAGCTCGGCTTGCGGGGCCATGGTGTGGACGACCCGCGCGACGCGGGTGCCGTGCTCGCCGCCCTCGGCCATCCCCTCGCCGCCGACGTCGACCCGCTCGACCACCGCATCGCGGTCAATCCGGCCATCGGACATGTAGCGCTGGAGTTGGGCAAACCCCTGATCGATCACGGCGATCCGGACGTCCTGGCCCCGGACGCCGTAGTTGTGCATCAGCCGCGCCCCGGTTGGCAGCGTGGCGCTCGCGTACTGGGCGAGGCTGGCGGCCTCGAGCGGGCGGGCCGTCAACGGACGTCGGACGAACGCCACGCCGGCCCGACGCGCCAGCGCTTGTAAACGATCCATGGGCACGTTGGCGCTGGCGAGCCGCTCGCCCATGGCGACTTGACGGCCGCCCAGCGCCTTGATCGGGGCGGCAAGCGAGGCCGGTCGTCGGCCGTTCGCCGGCTCGATCACGACGCGGACGCGCTCGGCCTGCACGGAGAGGCCGTAGCCTTCGGCCCGCGCGCGCCGTTCATCCGCGTCAAGCTCTGCGAGCTGCGCGAGCGCCCCCTCGAGGTCGTCGTCCTCAGCAACAGCCGACCGTCCGTCGGGGGCAGCGCCCAGCGGATCCCCACAACACAGGGTGATCGCGACAACCACAAGTATCCAAGCATTTTGCGTCCGATGGCCCATGGCGGCGAGGATAGTGGGGCCCATGCACGGTGTCAATGTCCGATGGGCGGGTGAGGTGCATTACAGTCCCGTGGGCGTGGCCGGCAATACAATGCCGCCATCGGACTCTTACACCTGGAGGGAACACGATGATCCGAAAGGTCCTTATGACGCTGGCTTTGCTGATCCCGGCGTTGCTGCTGGCCGCAGCGCCCGTCGGGGTCCAAGCCGACGAAGCCGAGCAACTTGAACAGAAGGTCGACAAGCTGGAGACGCGGGTCAACGAGCTGGAATCGCTCGTCAAGGCGTTGACCAGCGAGGTCAACGCCGCCACCGACGACGTCCGCTCCGGCCTGGAGACGTTCAAGCCGCGGCTGCAGACGCTGCAGCAGATCACAGAGGAGAACGGCTTCGAGGCCCAGAAGCTGCGCGGTCAAGTCGACGACCTCTCCACGACGGTGGCCGATCTCAGCCAGCTTCCCGACGAGTTCGCGGAGTTGAAGCGGACGGTCCACGGGCTCGATTCGCGCATCGACAACAACGTCCAGACGCTGTCGGATCGCATCGAGGCCCACTCGCTGGCGATCGAGAACCTGCGCGGCGAGGTGGAGAACAGCACCACCGTCACGGAGAATTTCAAGGAGAACGTCGGCAAGCTCTTCGATCGCGTCAAGAACGCGGAAGCCCAGGTCACGACCTTGAGAACGCAAGTCGATCAGGCCAAGGGGAACCTGGGCGACCTGCCCAGCCGCGTCTCCAACGTGGAGTCGACGCTCAGTGATCTGCAGGGCCAGCTGGACACGCTGCAGAGCGACATTGCCGGCTTCTCCGACGCGACGGCCCAGATCGACGCGCTGGAGGCCGACTTGAGCGAGCTGCAGGCCGCCTTCGAGCAGACCTCGCAGTTGTCGCAAAGCATCGACGACGTGCAACAGCGGCTCTCCGAGCTGTCGGCCGGGCAGGAGCAGGCGGCCGCAAGGACCAGCCGCGTGAACGAACAAATCCAGGCGGTTTCCCAGAGCCTGGAGGAGCTCGACACGCGCGTGTCGTCGAACTCCGCCCAGCTCGCCGACGCCTCCAAGCGACTCGACCAGCTCGCCACCCAGCTCGAATCCATGAACGGCCCCGAGGCCGAGGAGCTGCGATCTCAGGTAGATCAGCTCTCCAACAAGGTTGCCGACGCCATGACCTCGGTGCAGCAAACCCGCAAGCAGCTCGAGCAAGTGGAGCAGTCGATCGCGGACGCCAAGGCGGAGGTCCGCCAGGACGTCATGGCCGAGATCCCCAAGATGCCCGACGTCCCGAGCGAGGAGGAGATTCGGCTCCAGGTTGAGGAGATCGCGGCCCAGCAGACGGAACCAGTCGAATCTCAGGCCAACTCGGCCCAGAGCCTGGCCATCGTCGCCATGATCACGGGCGTGGCGGGCATCGCGGCCGGTCTGCTGCTCCAGTAACGTGAGATCGCGGCTGACGCCCCGCCGCGCGACGTGCGGACCCTGGCTGGGTGGTTGCGTCGCGCTGCGGCACGAACAATCAACGCGTGAGAGGGTGATCTACGCATGACGACGATCCTGGAGCGCCTCCTGACGGCCGTGCTGATTCCCGCGCTGCTGGCGATGACGGTGCCACAGCTCGGCCCCGTGACGAGCGACCGCGCGGAGAGCTCCGCAACGGCTTCGTCGACAACGACGGCCACCAATGTAGGCGAGGAACTCGGCGCGGTTCTCCTCGGCACGTCGACCGAGGAGAACGACCTCTATTCGATCACGCTGGACGCGCCCGACAACGTCGGCACAGACGAGACCTTCACCGCCACGGCCACCCTGGAGGCGAAGTCGGCCTTGCAGTTTGCCGCGTTTACGCTGCAGCTCCCGGAGGGGATGTCGACGACGAATTCCCAGTTATCGGCATTCCAGCAGAACATGAGTTCCGGCGATACGCTGTCCCAGGACTTTTCTTTGAGCGTGTCACAGGCCGACGCCTACGAGCTGACCCTCGATGCTCGCGGGAAGCCGTCTGATGCCGACAGCCAAGCGCTGAGCGCCACCGTCACCGTCGACGCGGGCCAAGCACAGAATGGGAACAACCAGCCGACGGCCGAGTTCAGCATCTCGCCCCAAGCCCCGGAATCCGGCAGCGAGGTGACGTTCGACGCGTCCGCCTCGAGCACGCCCGAGGGCGAGATCGCCAGCTACGCCTGGGCCTTCGGGGACGGAACGACGACCGAAGAGACCCAGCCGACCGTGACGCACACCTACGACGAGGCCGGCACGTACGACGTCACCTTGACCGTCACCAACAGCGACGGCAACCAGGCCACCACAACCCAGCAGATCGACGTCGCGCAGGGCAACGAGCGCCCCCAGGCGACGTTCACCGTCGACGCGGAAGAGCCCCAAGCGGGGCAGGCAATCACGTTCAACGGCACCGGCTCCAGCGACCCCGACGGCCAGATCGCCAACTACCGCTGGACCCTCGGCGACGGCACGGTCATGGAAGGAGCCAACCAGGCCACGATCACCCACACGTACGCCGAACCCGGCAACTACCAGGTGACGCTCGTGGTGACCGACGACGAGGGAGCAAGCTCCCAGCCCCAAACGATTTCGCTCAACGTGGAGCGGGCGCCGACGCTGTTCGAGCGCGTTCCGACCGCCGTCTGGATCGGCGCCGGCGTGGCTGCGACCGCCGGGATCGTCTACGTCGTGGCAACGCAGGTCGTCGGCGGCGGCACGGCCGACGGG
>CAZMNF010000050.1:12298-14221 GCA_964567595.1 uncultured Thermotogae bacterium
CGCCCAGCAGGCCGCTGCGGACGACGTCCAGAGCCGACTCCGCAGCGAGGCGCAGAGCTTTATCAACGAGAACGACTTGCCCTTCGAGGGCGTCACGCAGATCTCGCGCCAGACGGAGGTCCAGACGCTGGACCGGGCCGATTGGGTGCGCCGGCTCCTGGACCGCGCGCTCATCATCCACACCCAGGACGGCTTCTCCATCAAACAGTACGGGGAGATGCCCGCCTCGGAGCAGGAGAAGTTCGACGCGCGGGCCGATGAGCTGGACGCCGGCTCGCTGCTCGGCTTCGTCTCGGATCGCGTCTCGCCCGGCGATACGATCTATCAGCTGACGTGGGAGCGCACGGACGGCGAAACGGTACAGAGCACGGCCGTCGTTGGCCCCGATGGGCAGCTGAAGCTCGACACCTTGATCAGCTTCTTCCCGCTCGATCCGTAGACGCCATTCCCTCCATTCCCCCATACGACCCAAACGACGAACGGGGCACGGCACCGACCGTGCCCCGTTTTCGATCGCTATGGATCTCCGTCAACGGCGGCGAACGGGATGAGCGGATGAGGCGTCCGCGGCAGCCGCCGGTATGGTTCGTTCATCCACGACGCTTCTTTGGGCCGACCCGCCCATCGCTCAGAAGACGTCGTCAAGTGGGATGGCCAGCCCGGGAAGCAGTGCCGACGTCAGGGTGTCTGGACTCATGAACGTTCCGACCGTTGCGAAGCCACGCTCGCCGAGCTGCAGCACCTCAACCGTTTCCGCCTCCGGATCGACGATCCAGTACTCGCGTACCCCGGCCCGCGCGTAGAGCGTCCGCTTGTAGCCACGGTCGTAGTCCGCCGTCGAGGGGGAGAGGATCTCCAGCACGAGGTCGGGCGCGCCGCGGACCTCGTCGTCGTGGATGATCTCGGCGCGCTCCTGGGAGATGAACAGCACGTCGGGTTGGGCCACCTCGCGGTCGTCGCCCTCGCCGAGCACGACGTCCAGGGGCGCATCGGCGACGATCCCGAGCCCCCGCTCGCGCACGTGTTGACTCAAGCGATACTCCAACTCCCAAGAGATTCGCTGGTGCCGAAAGCCGGGCGACGGGACCATGAGGATCTCCCCTCCCAAGAGCTCGTACTGCTCGGTCTCGGAAAAGGGCAGGCTCTTGTAGTCGTCGTAGGTGAACGGAACCTTCGGCGTCGCTCGAGCCATGGCCGCACCCTCCTCAACACAAGCGTATCCGCGGCCGGAAGACCTATCAACGGATGACCGGCTGCACAAACATCGCCATGGATGTGCCACGCCAATCCACGATCACTCGGCGATCAGTCGGCGATCAATCCGCGATATCCCCGCTGACGGGGCTGACGGGCAGTGTCGTGATGTCTGATCGCTACGGTTGCCCGTAGGCGTAGGTGTCGACGACCTCGCCCTGGGGATTCAGCAGCTTGGCGACGTCGCCCGAGTCGTCCCAGATCCGCTCGGGCTCCGGTTGCCCCGGCTCGCGGAGCCAGTGCAAATCGTGCGGGCTGGCAAAGCGCTCCAGGTTGCGCAGGCCCGTGTGGATCCGGAAGGCCTCGTTCGGCCCCAGCGTGCAGCAGCCGGCGTTGGTCGGGGTCCGCTCAAAGACGAACGTGAGCCCGCGACTGGCGTTGGTGAGCGCGTAGCCGGTCATGTCGACGGGCCGATTCGTGGCGTTGAGCACGATGACAACCTCGTCCGCCTCGGCCACGCAGTTGATGTAGCTGATGTGGATCGGCCCGACGCTGCGCGGTTGCGGGTTGCAGACCTCGGGATAGCTCTCGCCGTCGACGCCGAACGTCGTGGCGCCGAGCAGAATGGGGGCGACGAACGACGCAATGAGCGCCCACTTGACAATTCGCATGGAGAATACCTCCTCAATGTGAGCCTTTTCAGCCCGATCAGGGTAGATCGGTCACAGA
>CAZMNF010000051.1:0-14168 GCA_964567595.1 uncultured Thermotogae bacterium
TTGGAGGCGTTACCCCCTCGCTGACCTATGAAGCGCTCCCCGAATACGACGCCAAGAACGCATCCAGCGCCGCGCGCGTCTCGGTGAGCAGTCGATCCGGGTCGCGGCCCGACACGGCCTCGAAGAGCACGCCATGGGAGAACGTGCTGATCAGGTAGAGGAAGGCGTCCTCGGGAACGCCGTGGGCCTGCAGCACCTCGGCCGTCTCGCCCTTGAGGTTCTCGATCCAGCCCAGGTGGGAGTCGACAAACGCCTCAAGCGCCTTCTGCGGACGGGGCTCCGGCTCGCCCAACACCATGTGGATGACGCGAAACAGCTCGGGTTTGGCGCGATAGTGCTCGATGAGCCGCTCGACGATGCCCTGGGCGATGGCCAGGGGGGTGCCATGGCCGGACGCGCCGGCCAGGAGGCCGCGGAAGTACTCGTCGGAGAGGTTGGCGACCAGTTCCTCCAAGAGCGCTTCCTTGGAGGAAAAGTAGTAGTAGATCGTCCCCTTGCCGAGCTGGGCCTCGCCGGCGATGGCCTCGATCGTCGCCGGGCGCAAGCCCTCGCGGGCGAAGACCTGCAGCGCGGCCTCCAGGATGCTCTGCTTGCGCTCGTGGCGCTCTTGTTCGCGGCGCTCCGATACGCCCATGGGGGTGACCGCCCGTTCGAATTCCGACTGGTTCGTCAGTGTAGAGGCGGGGGTCGGTTTCGTCCATGATGCAGATCACTTCATCGGATTATCTAGATCATGACGGGCGTCCGTTGTCAAGGCATGATCCATCTCAACCCCGGATCTGATGGACATCATGTCAATAACGGAGGCGTCCGTCTAGAATAGGCCGTAATCCTGGGAAAGGAGGTGACGATGGTGAAACGCAAGAAGCTCGTCCTCGCAACGATGGCCCTGCTCGCGATCGCCGGTTTGACCATCGTCGCGATTGCGCAATCCCCGCCCCCCGTGCCGGATAACCATCCCGTGCCGGTGGACCCGAATCGCGATGCCGCAACCTGTTGGCAATGCCACCAGTCCATGGAGCAGCCGCCTCAGGAACAGACCTCGTTCTGCAACAGCTGCCACGTCAACTTGCACGTCCGGTTTGCCGCGAATCAACCCGTGGTGCAGCCCGCCCCGGACCCGCCGCACACGATCGACATGGATTGGACCTCCGGCGACTGCGCCGAGTGCCACCGGCAGCAACACAACGGCAGAAACGCCACTCACAGCATCACCGAAGGCAGGCAAGGCGGCCAGTTCTGCGCGACCTGCCACACCACCGGCGACGTGCCGCTCGACGGGGACGAACCGGCCAGCTTCTGCGCTCGCTGCCACAACCTCGGCGTCGTCGCCCAGCACCCGAGCGCCGCGGACACCGAGGGCCAGAACGCCGAGTTCTGCACCTCCTGCCACGAGAACTGAGACGCAGCCCCGACCCGCTCCCGACAACACGGCGGAGCCCCGGCTCCGCCGTGTTCGTCGTCGAAGCAGGGATTTTCAAATCGCGCTACGGACCCACCGAATGGGCCTGAGCCGGATCAAATGTTAAGATGACCTTCGTCATTGTGCGGGTCGGCCTCCCGGCCTATTTTAGACCATAAGGTCGGAATTCAATTTTTTGGTCGAAACTCGACCGCTCAGTCGAACCGAGGAAAGGAGCGAGCACGGATGATCGTGAGCGTGGAGATCGACCACAAGGCCGCGCCACTGAAGTTGCGCGAGCAACTGAGCCTCGACGCCCATGACATCCCTGAAACGCTCGGCCAGCTCCTCCAAGGGCGCGGCCTCGCCACGATCCCCATTCTGCACCTGGGGTGCGACGAGGACTGCGAGCGCTGTTCGCGCGCCCAGTTCGGCGAAGCGGCGATCCTCTCCACGTGCAACCGGACCGGCCTCTATGCGGTCGGCGGCTGTGCCGAACCGCTGGCGCGCTTCCTCGCGGGCCAACAGGGATCGGTCCCGTCCCAGCTGCGCAGCCACCTGAACGTCTACGAGAATCGGGACGCGGTCCGGCATCTGTTCGCCACGGCCGCCGGCCTGGAGTCGCAAGTCTTGGGAGAGCCCCAGATCCTGGGCCAGATCCGCGACGCCTACGATCGGGCTCAGGACGCCGACGCGCTCGGGCCGCTGTTCGACACGTTCTTCCGGCGGGCGATCCGGGTGGGCAAGCGCGTCCGCACCGAGACCGAGCTGGGCCGCCACCCCGCGTCGCTCGGCTCGGTGGCCGTGGACCTCGCCGCGGGGATCCATCCCGACTTCGGCCAGGCCTCGGCGATGCTGTTGGGCACCGGCGAGATGGGCGAGCTCGTCGCGCGCCAGCTCCACAAAAACGGCATGTCCGACGTTCGGATCGCCAGTCGCTCTCGCGAGCGCGCCGCGGAGCTGGCCGCGGAGTTCGGCGGCCAGACCGCGGGCGCGGACGAACTGTCGCGCTATCTCTCGAGCATCGACGTCCTGATCAGCGCCACCGCGCCGGGCAAGGACCACGTCGTCACCTCGGATCAGGTTGAGGCGGCCATGCGCGAGCGCCACGGCCGCCCGCTGCTGCTCATCGACCTGGCCGTGCCGCGCACGCTGGATCCCCAGATCCGCGACGTGCCGAACGCCCACATCCACGACCTGGACGACCTGAAGGCCGTCAAGGACGCCAGCCAGCAGAGGCGCGCGTCGGCCGTTCCCGACGCCGAGCGGATCGTCGAGGCCGAGACCGAGGCGTTCATGAGCTGGCTGCGCCAGCGCCGGGCGATCCCGCTCATCAAGTCGCTGCGCCACCAAGCCGAGGAGATTCGCCAGCACGAGCTCGAGTGGGCCCGTTCCAAGCTCGGCCCGCTCAGCGAGGACCAGGAGGAGGCGCTGCAGGCGCTGACGCACCGCATGATGAACAAGTGGCTCCACACGCCGACGGTGCAGCTGAAGGCGCTGGCGGAGCGCTCCGAGACGTGCGAGCCGTTCACGGTCGCCCGGGAGCTCTTCGAGCTGGACGACGTCGACCACCCGCACTTCGACCCGTCGCTGCAGGCGGAGATGGCCGAGCTGAACGACGTCGACGGCCCGCCCCGGACGGACGCATCCACCGACGGTCGGCCGGATGCGCACGCCGACGGCGGCCCTGAGCGCGAGCTCGTGCTCGGCACGCGCGGCAGCACGCTCGCCCGGACGCAGACGAATCACGTCATCGCCGCGCTGCGCGCGCACCACCCGGGCCTCGCGCCCAAGACCGAGATCGTCAAGACTCGCGGCGATCAGGGCCAGGTCGGCGACGTGGGCGCGTTCGTCACCGAACTCCAACGGGCGCTCGGCGAGGGCGAGATCGACGTGGCCGTCCACAGCCACAAGGACCTCCCCACGGAGACGCCAGCGGATCTGAGCATCGTGGCCGTGCCCGAGCGGGCGGACCCGCGCGACGTGCTCATCACCCGCGACGGCGCAACGCTGGACGGCTTGCCCCCCGGCGCGACGGTCGGGACGGGCAGTCCGCGCCGGGCGGCCCAGTTGTTGGCGCGGCGCCCCGACGTGGCGACGACGTTCATCCAGGGCAACGTCGACACCCGGCTGCAGAAACTGGAAGACGGGGTCGTCGACGCGATCGTGTTGGCGGCGGCCGGCTTGGCGCGCCTGGATCGACTGGAGATCGTCAGCCAGTTCCTCGACCCGACGCAGGTGCTGCCCGCGCCCGCCCAGGGCGCGCTGGCTCTGGAGGCGCGCGCGGACGATGACGCCGTGCACGAGATCCTGGCGGCCATCGACGATCGGACGACGCACGCGGCGGTCGTGGCCGAACGGTCGTGCCTGGCCGCACTCGGCGGCGGATGCCGCATGCCGATTGCGGCGTACGGCCGAATTGCGCACGGGAAGCTGGTGCTGACGGGGCTGGTCGCCAGCCTCGACGGCCAGACGGTGCTGCGCGACGAGATCGAAGGCCATCCGGACCACGCGTCCCAGATCGGCTGGCACCTCGGCACGACGCTCTGGAACGCGGGCGCGGACGCGATCCTGAAGGAGGCCCTCCAATGACCCACCGGAGCCCCCTGGCGGGACGCCGAGTTTTGGTGACCCGCCCGCGCGAGCGGGCCGAGGCCTTCGCCCAACGGCTGGCCTCCCTGGGCGCTGAGCCCGTCATACGGCCGACGATCGCGCTCGTGCCGCCGGCCGACTGGGCCGAGATGGACGGAGCGCTGGAGCGCCTGTCGCGCTACGACTGGATCGTCTTCACGAGCCCGGCCGGCGTGCGGTTCACGCTCGAGCGCCTGGCGGCGCTCGGCCGTTCGAGCGCGGAGCTGAGCGACGCGCGGATCGCCGTCATCGGGCCGTCCACCGCCCGAGCGCTGCGGTCTCACGGCGTTGAGCCGGACTTCGTCCCGTCACGATTCATCGCCGACGCCATCTCCGACGAGCTCCCCAATGTTGCGGGGGCGTCGTTCCTGCTGCTGCGGGCCGACATCGCCCGCGAGGACCTGCGGCACCAGCTGGCCGAGCGCGGCGCTCAGGTCGAGGCGGTTACGGCCTACCGGACCGAGCACCGCGCGCTGGGCGCGGACGAGATCGACGCGTTGTTCGACGGCGGCATCGACGTCGCCACGTTCACGAGCGGCTCCACGGCGCGGGCGTTCATCGAGGCGCTCGGCGCGGAGCGCTCGCGGTTGGACGGCGTGACCGTGGCGTGCATCGGTCCGATCACGGCCGAGGTCGTTCGGGAGCTGGGCGTCGACGTCGACATCGTGGCCGAGGTGCACACGATTGACGGTTTGACCGATGCGATCCTGCGGGAGGTGACCCCGAGTGCACGAGATCACGACCAGGCGCGCGTTTGAGACGCGGCCGCGGCGCCTGCGCCGCCTGCCCGGCCTGCGCCGCCTGGCGCGCGAGACCGTACTTTCGCCGTCCGACTTGATCTATCCCGCCTTCGTCCAGGAGGGCGAGGGCGAGCCGATTCCGTCGATGCCGGGCCAGTCGCGCCTGTCGATCGACGACCTGGCCGGCGTCGCGGCCGAGCTTCTCGATTTGGGCATCCCGGCGATCCTGCTCTTCGGGTTGCCCGATCTCAAGGACGAGCAAGCTTCCTCCGCCATCGACGACGGCGGCATCGTCCAGCGGGCGATCCGCGAACTGAAGACGAAAGCCCCCGAGCTCGTCGTCATGACCGACGTCTGCGTCTGCGGCTACACGCCGCACGGCCATTGCGGCGTGCTCCGCGAGGATGGGGACGTCGACAACGACGCGTCCCTGGAGCTACTGGCCCGCATGGCCGTCTCGCACGCCGACGCCGGCGCCGACGTCGTCGCGCCCAGCGCCATGATGGACCACCAGGTCGAAGCCATCCGCGAGGCGCTCGACGCCGCCGATTTCCCCAACACCGCCATTATGAGCTACGCCGCCAAGTACGCCTCGGCGTTCTACGGCCCGTTCCGCGACGCGGCGGAATCCTCGCCCACGGCCGGCGACCGGCGCGGCTATCAGATGGACCCGCCCAACGTCCGCGAGGCGGCGCGGGAGATCGAGCTGGACCTCGCCGAAGGGGCCGACCTGGTCATGGTCAAGCCGGCGCTGGCGTACCTCGACGTGATTCGCGCAGCCACCGAGGTCTCCAACGTGCCCGTTGCTGCCTACAACGTGAGCGGCGAGTACTCCATGATCAAAGCGAGCGCCGAGCGCGGCTGGATCGACGAGACGGCGGCGGTCCTGGAAGCGTTGACCGCGATGAAACGCGCCGGTTCGGACGTCATCCTGACCTACTTTGCCAAGGACGCCGCACGGGCGTTGCTCGAAAGGAGCTGACACGATGCGCACCTCCGAGAGGCCCCCCGAGACGACTCCCCAATCGCGGACGAACGGAGCCGGCCCGCGGCCCATGAAGGCGTTCCATCCCGGCATGGACGGGACGCGCGTCTTCGACGAGCGCCCCATCCTCATTTATTGGGAGACGACGCTCGCGTGCGACCTGGCCTGTCAACACTGCCGCGCGGAGGCGCAGCGCAACGCGCATCCGTATCAACTGAGCACCGACGAGGGCCTGGCGCTGCTCGACGAATTGACAACGTTCGGCGACCCGCCGCCGCACTTGGTGATGACCGGCGGGGACGTCATGCACCGTGAGGACCTTTTCCAACTGGTGGAAGCCGCGCTGGATCGCGGCTTCCCGCTGTCGATTGCGCCGAGCGCCACCAATCGGCTCACGCGCGAGAAGCTGGGCAAGCTGAGGGATTTGGGCGTCCACGGCTTCTCGCTCAGCATCGACGGCTCGGACGCGAACTGGCACGACAACTTCCGCGGCGTGCCGGGCACGTTCGATCAGACCGTCTGGGCCGCGCGCGAGCTCCGCGGGATGGGGTTCCCCCTGCAAGTGAACACGCTCGTCACCGCCGACACGCTGGGCGATCTGGGCAACATCTACGAGCTGATGCGCGAGCTCGACGTCTCGCGCTGGAGCCTGTTCTTCCTCGTGCAGGTCGGCCGCGGCAAGGTCCTCAAGCCCATCACGGACGCCCAAGCGGAGCGGCTGTTCCACTGGGTCTATGACAAATCCAAGGACGCGCCATTTGCGATCAAGACGACCGAGGCGATGGCCTACCGCCGCGTGGCGTATCAGCGCATGCGGCTGGAGGGGCTCAGCCCCGACGAGATCAAACGGACGTCCGTCGGCCACGGCTTCGGCATTCGTGACGGCAACGGGATCATGTTCATCTCCCACACCGGCGACGTCTATCCGACGGGGTTCTTGCCCTCCTCGGCCGGCAACGTGCGCCACACGAGCCCGGTGGCGATCTATCGCGACAGCTCGCTGTTCGCCGACCTGCGCGACCCGGATCGGTTCGGGGGCGACTGTGGCGAGTGCGAGTATCGCTACATCTGCGGCGGCTCGCGAGCGCGGGCGTTCGCCGCGACGGGCGACCCGCTCGCGGCCGACCCGCTCTGCCCCTACGCCCCCCGCGGCGGCGAGGTGGTGACGTGACCCGCGTCTACACCCGCTCCGAGGCGCACTACGACGAGGCGCTCAGCCTGATTCCGGGCGGCGTGGACAGCCCCGCGCGCGCGTTCGACGGCGTGGGCGGTGCGCCCGTGTTCATCGACGCGGCGGAGGGCTCGCGGATCTGGGACGTCGACGGCAACGGCTACATCGACTACGTCGGCTCCTTCGGCCCGATGATTTTGGGCCATGCCCATCCGGACGTCGTCCAGGCCGTCCAGGACGCCGCGGCCAAGGGGACGAGCTTCGGGACGCCGACCGCGATGGAGAGCGAGCTCGCCCAGACCGTGATCGAGGCGCTGCCGTCGGTGGAGATGGTGCGGTTCGTCAACTCCGGCACGGAGGCGGCGATGAGCGCGGTCCGGTTGGCCCGGGGCTTCACCAATCGCGATAAAATTGTCAAATTTGCCGGGTGCTACCATGGCCACGTGGACGCGCTCTTGGCCGAGGCCGGCTCCGGCGTCGCCACGCACGGGCTCCCGGCGACCGCCGGCGTGCCTCAAGCCGCGGTCGCGGACACGCTGACGGCCTCGTTCAACGACGCCGAGTCCGTCCGGGCGTTGTTTGATCAATTCCCGGGCGAGATCGCGGCCGTGGTGATCGAGCCCGTCGCGGGCAACATGGGCCTCGTGCCCCCGGAGCCCGGGTTTCTGGAACAGCTGCGCGAGATCACGCAGGCACACGACGCGCTGCTCGTCTTCGACGAGGTCATGACCGGGTTCCGCGTGGCGTACGGGGGCGCGCAGGAGCGCTTCGGCGTCACGCCCGATCTGACGTGCTTCGGCAAGGTCATCGGCGGTGGCCTGCCCGTGGGGGCCTACGGCGGCCGCCTCGACGTCATGGAGCACGTCGCGCCGACGGGGCCGGTCTATCAGGCCGGGACGCTGTCGGGGAACCCGCTCGCCATGGCCGCCGGGTCGGCGACGCTGCGCAAGCTGAGCGAGCCGTGGGTCCACGAGGAGCTCGAGGCGCGCTCCCAACAGCTCGAGGACGGGCTGAGCGAGGCCGCCCAGGACGCGGGCGTGCCCCTGGTCGTCCAGCGCGTCGGCCCGATGCTGACGCCGTTCATCAGCGACCGGCCCGTGCGGACCTACGCGGACGCCCAGCACGTCGACACGGAGCGCTTTGCCCGGTTCTTCTGGGGGCTGCTCAATCGCGGCGTCTACATCGCCCCCTCGACCTACGAGGCCTGGTTCCCGTCGCTGGCTCACAGCGAAGCGGACATCCAGACGACCGTCGACGCGGCCTACGAAGCCCTGAAGGAGCTGGAATGAGCCCAGCCAACGATCGCTTCCTCAACGCCTGCCGCGGCGAGCCCGTCGACCGCACCCCCGTCTGGTTCATGCGCCAGGCGGGCCGCTACCAGGCCGAGTATCGGGCGCTGCGCGAGCGCTACGACATGATGACGCTGGCGACGACGCCGGAGCTGACGGCCGAGGTGACCATGCTGCCCATTCGCCAGATGGCGGTCGACGCGGCGATCTTGTTCTCCGATATCATCATTCCGCTGCGGCCGATGGGCATCGACGTGGAGCTGCGCAAGGGCGTCGGCCCCGTCGTCGATCGGCCCGTGCGCGCCCCGGGCGACGTGGACCGCGTTCGGCCCTTGGCCCCCGAAGCCGACCTGGATTACGTCTTGGACGCTATCCGCCTGCTGCGCGAGGAGCTGACCGTGCCGCTGATCGGCTTCGTCGGCGCGCCGTTTACGCTGTCGAGCTACCTCGTCGAGGGCGGCCCGTCGAAAAACTACGCCAAGGTCAAGGCGTTCATGTATCAGGAGCCCGACGCCTGGCACGACCTCTGCGGGCGGCTGGCCGATGCCGTCGGGCGCTATCTCCAAGCCCAAGTGGACGCGGGCGCCCAGGCCGTTCAGGTGTTCGACAGCTGGGTCGGCGCGCTCGGCCCGACGGACTACGACGAGTTCGTCAAGCCCCACATGAAGCGACTGTTCGACTCGCTCGACCTCGACGTGCCCGTCATCCACTTCGGCGTCGGCTCCGCGGCGCTGCTGGAGCGCATGCGCGACGCCGGCGGCGATGTCGTGGGCGTCGACTGGCACGTCTACCTCGATCACGCGCGCGAGCGGCTCGGCCGCGATGTGCCCGTGCAGGGCAACCTCGACCCGATCACCGTGCTGGCCCCTTGGGAGCTGCTGCGCGAGCGGGCGTTGGACGTGCTCCGGCGCGCCGGGCCAGAGCCGGGCCACATCTTCAACCTCGGCCACGGGGTCGTCCCGGACACCGATCCCGAGCAGCTGAGCGACCTCGTGGACCTGATCCACGAGGCGAGTCCCTCGTTCCTCCAAGCCGAAGGAGTCTCATCATGAGCGACGCCACGCGCATTGCGATCGTGGGCGGCGGCATCACCGGCCTCACGGCCGCGTACCGGCTGCAAGCCTTGGCCCGCGAGCGGGGCCAGCCGACCGAGATTACCGTCATCGAGGCGGACGAGCGCCTCGGCGGCAAGATCGTCACCGAACGGACCGACAGCGGCTTCCTCATCGAGGGCGGCCCCGACTCCATGGCGACGATGAAGCCTCAAGGCATGGAGTTCTGTCGCGAGCTCGGCCTCGGCGAGGAGCTCATCCACCCGCCGTCCGGCAAGACGGCCTACATCCTCTACAACGGCCGACTCCACGTGCTGCCGCGCGGGGCCATGGGCTTCATCCCGACGCCCCAATCCATGATGGCGTTCCTCGGCAGCGACCTCTTCTCCATCCGGGGCAAGCTGCGCATGGGGCTGGAGCCGTTCATTTCGCCCAACAAGGATGACAGCGACGAGTCGCTCGGCTCGTTTGTCGAGCGCCGGCTGGGGCGCGAGCCGATGGAACGCCTCGCCGAGCCCCTGTTGGCGGGCGTGTACGCCTCCGACGCCGATCGGCTCAGCCTCAACGCGACGTTCCCGCAGTTCGCCGCGCTGGAGCGCAAGAACGGTAGCCTGGTGCGCGGGGCCGTGGCGGCCCGCAAGCGCCGCCAGACGGCCGCCTCGAACCAGGGCGGCCCGTCCAAGCCCAAGTCCGTCTTCGCCTCGCTCCGCTCGGGCCTGCAGAGCTGGATCCACACGTTGGCGGCCCAGCTCACCGACGCGCGGATCCTGCAGGGCCGGCCCGTTCGGAGGGTCGAACGGATCGATGATGCGGAATATCGGCTCCACCTGGACGCGGGGACGATCGACGCCGATCGGGTGCTGTTCACGACGCCGGCGCACGTCACCGCGGAGCTGCTCGACTCGGTCAGTCCGGACGCGTCCGATCGCTTGACGGAGATCCCCTACGCGAGCACGGCGATCGCGACGCTCGCCTATCCGCGGCACAACGTCGAGCACCCGCTCGATGCCACCGGGTTCCTCGTGCCGCGCAGCGAGCCGCGCGAGATCACCGCCTGCACCTGGAGCTCGGCCAAGTGGGAGGGGCGAGCCCCCGAGGGCTACGCGCTGTTCCGCTGCTTCTTCGGCCGGTCCGGCTCCGCGGAGAACGTTCTCAACGCGCGCGACGCCGAGCTGGCGGACGCGGCCGCGCGCGAGATGGGCGATCTGGTCGGCGCCTCGGGCGAGCCCGTGCTGACGCGCATCCATCGCTGGGAGGGCGCGATGCCCCAGTACGAGGTGGGCCATCTCGACAAGCTGGCCCGCATCGACACCGCGCTCGAGCCCTTCCCCGGCCTGGAGATCGCCGGCTCCGGGTATCGCGGCATCGGGCTCTCCGACTGCGTCAAGCAGGGCCACCAGGCCGCGGAGCGGCTGATCGAGGTCGAGGCGCCGGCGGCGGAGACGGCCGCGAGCTAAGCGGTCACGTTTGACGAAATTGAGGGCGAATCGCGATGCCCCGAACGGGCCGGCTCCCATGAGCGACGCGGACCGCGACCCGCTCCAGCTGCTGCAGGCGGCCATCGATCGGGCCGTCGAGGCGGGCATGTCGACGCCGAAGGCGGCGGTGCTGGCCACGGTCGACGGGGCGGGCAACCCCAGCGCCCGCGTTGTCAACGTCCGTCGCGTCGACGCGCGCGGCCTAGCGTTCCTCACGAACCGCCACAGCCCCACGGGGGAAGACCTGCAGCGCCGGCCCCGCGCCGACCTCTGTTTCCACTGGCGCCCGCTCGGCGAACAGGTCCGCGTCGGCGGGCCGGTCGAGCGCATCCCGGATGAGGAGGCCGACGCCTACTGGGCCCGACGCTCGCGGGCGAGCCAGCTGGGCGATCGCGCCTCCCGCCAGAGCGAGGCCCTGGCGTCCGAGGCCGAGCTGCGGGCCCGTTTCGCCGAGCAGGACGAGGCGTTCCCCGACGCCCCGGTGCCGCGGCCGCCCGAGTGGGGCGGGTTTCGCCTCGTTCCCGAACGGGTCGAGTTCTGGCGCCAAGGGGACCCGTGGCTGCACGAGCGGGTCCGCTACGAGCGGGACGGGGCCGGCTGGCGCCGCGTGCGGCTCCAGCCGTAGCCGATCTGCCCCAGCAGCCGACGCCATGGCCCACGCGAGGACCGGGAAGTTCTGGCAACAGCCCATCTCCACGTCGATCTCGACGAGCGAGGCTTGATGGGCCGCGCGCCAGGTGCCAAGATGGCCCCTCGCACGCGAGACTGCGACGGAGGGTGCCGGACCTATGGCGGAGGGCAACGACGCGAGGACGGAAAAGGCGCGGATCCGGGCCGAGATGCAGGCCGAACTGGCGGCCTTGGATCCGGACCGTAAGGCCGATTATGATCAACGCATCTTGGAGCGCGTGATGTCGCTGCCGAGCTTCCAGACGGCCAGCCGCGTCTTTTGTTATCTCCCGTTGGCCACCGAGGTCAACACGATGCCGCTCGTGGACATGCTGTTGGACGTGCACGGGGCGGCCTACGTGCCCGTCACCGATCGCGAGGCGAACGCGCTGCGGGTTGCCGAGATTGCCAGCACGGACGCGTTGACCGAGGGGACCTACGGCGTCCCGGAGCCGGCCGAGCCCCGCTTCGTCGACCCCACGCCGATCGACCTCTGGATCATGCCGGGCCTCGCCTTCGACGAGCGCGGCGTGCGCATCGGGCACGGGGCCGGCTACTTCGACGCCTTCTTCGGCGCCCACTCGACGAGCGGCCTCAAGGTGGCGCTCGCGTATGCCTTCCAAGTCGTGACCGACGTGCCCGCAAGGAACGACGACGTGCCGGTGGATGTGATCGTGACCGAGAACGATCACCTCATCTGCGGCGGGGCTGACGGTTAGCTGATGCGCCCTCGAACGACGGAGGCGACCCCATGCTGAAGTGGCTCGGATTGACGTTGGCTGTCCTGCTGCAGGTCGTGGGCGTGATCTGGATCCTGCAGGGCAGCGGGCTGTTGCCCGGCTCGTTCATGACCGGCGAGGTGTTCTGGGTCTACATGGGGATGGTCAGCGTCGGCGTCGGGCTCCTGGTCGCGATCGTCAGCGCGTGGGCGATCGGGCGGGCGTCCTGACGCACGGACGCACGCCGAACACTCTGATCACCCCGAACTTCCGGCACACGGCAGCAGCAGATGCTAACCTTGGGGAGCTACCCACAGCCAAGGGAGGATGAGCATGCACATTGTCTCCACCGTCGGCGCGGACAACACCACCAAGGCCGTCCTGCCGTTCACGGCGGCCAAGGGGGCCGTCGCAAACGGGGAAACCGTCGATTTCTTCCTCATGCAGGAAGCGACCTACGTGGGCACCCAGCAGATTGACCTGGACGAGCTGAAGTCACCGGGCTTGCCCACGGTTCAAGCGGTCCTGGACGAGATCCGCCCCCACATCAACAGCCTCATCGTCTGCCAGCCATGCGCGGAGGCTCGCGGCATCACTGAAGATGACCTGCTCGACATGGCGGCGTTCGGCAATACGCCGGATCTGGCCAAGCAGGCCGCCCAACACGAGACGACGGTGACGTTCTGAGGGCCGTTTCGAGGCGATCGCGGCTTGAAGATCTGACACTTCGCCGATCCCGACAGGCCGGGTGCGCTAGCGCGATCCCGGCCTCAGCCGTCCCGCCGCGCGCGTCAGCTTGACGCCGGCGATCAGGCCGGAGAGGAACACGAGGAAGCGCGCCCGGCGCCCGAGGGGACGCTCCAGCGTGGAACACGCCAGGGCCGCGTCGTCGAGCCGGGCGATCTCGTCGGCATCCAGGGAGAACGCGAGCGCCCCGAGCGCGTCCTCGAGCTGCTCCACGCTGCGGACCCCGACCAGCGGAATGACGCCCTTGCTCCGGACCCACTGCAGACAGACCTGGGCCATCGATTTTTCATGGGGCTCGGCCGCCGCGCGGATGGCCTCGCGAAGGGGCTCAAGGTCCCCGGCCGAGAGCTCCATGCGCTGGGCAATCCGACTGGCCTCCAGCCGCTCCGGGGTGAGCGTGGAGGTCAACAGGCCCTGACCCAAGGCGCCGAAGCCGACGACCTCGACCCCCAACTCGCGGCAGGCCGCCAGCGTCTCTTGGAGCGCGGTCGAGCCGTAGACGAGGAGGCTGACCATCACCTGGTTGGCCACGAGCGGAATGCCCTCCTCCCGGGCCACGGCCCATGCCGCATGGACCTGCTCGGCGTTGAAGTTGGACACGCCCAGCGCGCGCAGTTTCCCTTCCCGCATGGCCCGGGCGGCCCCGCGCACCCAGACCGCCGGCGAGCGCGGATGCACCGGGCTGTGGATGAACGACAGGTCACACGACGCTTGACCGAGCCGCCGATTGGAGGCGTCGGTGGCGCGCACGAACGCCCGCGGCGACCAGCGCCACAGCGTGGGCAGGAACTTGGTGGCGATCAGGTTGTCGGGCCGGGCGAAGCCCAGCCGGGCGAGTCGTTCCTCGGAGCTGCCGACCCCGTAGCCTTCCGCGGTGTCGAAGAACGTGACGCCCGCCTCGCGGGCTCGGTCGCGAATGCGGGCGAGCGTGTCGTCCGAGACGATGTGGCCGGCCATCTTTTCATCCAGCCGGGTATCGCCCCAGAACATCGTGCCGATGCCGAGTGGGACGTCCAGCGACCGGAGTTCGTTTTCTCGCTGATCGTCCTGGTCCGTCATGGGCGCTCCCTCATCGCTTCGGAATGTGTACAATCATCGTGGTCAGGGGGCATTGCGCCACGTCAACGTCAGCACGTCCACACTACAGCCCATTCTCATTCTAGACGTCCGTTCTTGGCGTTTAAAGCAGGGACACGGCGCGAGATTGAGGCGTATTGCTCTCCAACGTGCGGGTCTTGAGACCGACGAAGCTGCTCCGAAGCAATTTGGGCCCCAGCGCCGCACG
>CAZMNF010000052.1:0-6455 GCA_964567595.1 uncultured Thermotogae bacterium
GACGAACACCGAGGGTGACACGGTCAATCTGGATGTCTCCGGGAACTTCAGCGACCCCGACGGTTCCGACACGCTCAGTTACAGCGCCAGTGGCCTCCCCTCTGGCCTGAGCATCGATGGGGCCATGGGCGTGATCAGCGGGACAATCGACAGCAACGCCTCGCAGAACAGCCCCTACTCGGTGACGATCACGGCCGACGACGGCAACGGCGGGACAGTGAGCGAGTCGTTCACGTGGACGGTGGACAGCCCCTGACGACGGCCTCGGAGCGAACGTCGCCAACGGGATCCTGCACCGTGCGGCATGACACTGAAACGATGGCTTAAGCGGGCCGGACCGAGCGGCTTCGGCCCGCACTCCACCGCCGAGGACGTCACGCAGGGCCTGGATCTCTCCGATCGGACGATCCTGGTCACCGGCTGCAACTCCGGGCTCGGCTTGGAGACGATGCGCGTGCTCGCCATGCGCGGGGCGACCGTGCTGGGGACAGCTCGCACCGAGGCCAAAGCGCGGCACGCTTGCGACGCCATCGATGGGGCCACCGTGCCGCTGGTCTGCGACCTGGCCGATCCGGCGTCCGTAAGGGGTTGTGTCGAGTCCGTCCTGGCTTATGGCGAATCACTGGAAGCGATCGTCGCCAACGCCGGCATCATGGCCCTGCCCGAACTCGACCGAGTGTACGGCTACGAGCGCCAGTTCTTCACCAACCATATCGGTCATTTCATCCTCGTGACGGGCCTGCTGGATCGGTTGTCCGAGGATGGGCGCGTCGTCATGCTGAGCAGCTCGGCCCACAAGCGGGCCCCCGCCGAGGGCATCCGCTTCGACGACCTAGGTGGCGAAGGCGAGTATGACCCGTGGACGGCCTATGGGCAGTCGAAGCTGGCCAATCTGCTCTTTGCCCGCGAGCTGGCGCGGCGCTTGCAGGGCACCGACCGCGTCGCGAATGCCGTCCATCCCGGCGTCATCCGGACCAATCTGGCCCGGCATCTCCATCCGTCGTTGCGGCGAGCCCTGGCGGTCGTGAGCCCGCTATTGCTCAAGACGGTTCCTCAAGGGGCGGCCACGCAGGTCTACGCCGCCGTCCATCCGGACGCGGCCGAGCTGAACGGGGCCTACCTGGCCGACGGCAACGTCGCCGCGGCCGGCTCGCATGCCCAAGACCCGGAACTGGCCGAACGGCTCTGGACCCTCACCGAGGAGATTGTCGCGGACCTACCCGCTTAGCGGCACCCACTCGACGCCGTACCAGCGCCGGATCGAGCTGACGAGCCACATGGCCTCGAATCGCTCGATGTCGTCGACGTAGAGGACCTGCTCGCGAATCTCGCCCCGATCCAGCAGCCACTGGCGGAACGTCCCGTTGAGCAGCCCGCTGGACAGCGGCGGCGTCACCAACTCGCCCTCCAAGCGGACGACGAGGTTGGCCCGCGTCGTTTCCGTCAGCTCCTCGCGCTCGTTCCAGAGCAGCACGTCCTCGCAATCCGGCCGGGTGGCCTTCGCTTCGTCGTAGGGGGTGCGATCGGTCGTCTTGTTGAGGACGAGCGGGTCGTCGGAGCGAATGGATCGACGCGCAAGGCCGATCGGCAAGGGGTCGGGAATGGGATCTTGGGCGAACGTGCGCGCCTCGGTGCGGACCGTCCCGTCGGGCGCCAGATGGAGGCGGACTTTGTAGGGTTCGTCGCCGAGCGTCGACGCGATCTCCGCGAGCGCCGCTCGAACGCGAGCTTCGTCGTAGTCGAAGCGGAACCTGCGAGCCCCTTGGGCCATGCGCGCCAGGTGCAACTCCAGCAGGAACCAGCCGTCGCCTGGCTCCCAGAGGATCGACTCGAACAGCTCGACGTCCGCGTCGGGTGCCATGGATGCTCTGAGAAAATTGTATCAGTGTCGGCCGCGACCGACGATGACGGAGGCTAGTCGTCCGTTGGAAGGCCGAGCTGCTCGAGCCAGTGTCGGTAGCGCGGGTCCTCGCGAAGGGGAGCGAAGACGGGCAGGGCCTTCAGGAAGCGGAGGAGGCTGTCGCGGCCTTCGTAGGCCCGTTCGATCCACTTGAACGCCTCATCCATCTCGCCGAGGGCGCCGACGGCCGCCGCCACGGTGACGGGCGACGCTGTGCCCGCCTCGGCTTGCTCGAGCAGGCGCCCCACGCGCGCTTGCGCCTGCTCGGTCTCCCCTTGGCAAGCGAGCACCGTCACCCGCGTCGCCTCCACCAGGCCGCCGCCGCTTCCGAGCCGCTCCGCCGCGGTCTCCACCGAGCTCAACGCCTCGTCCGTCCGGTCCCGTTCGACGTGGACCAGTGCCAGATAGAGATGGGCGAGCCCGAACTCCGGGTCCAGCTCGATGGCCTGTTGGAGCGACGAGACCGCCTCGTCGAAGCGATGAGCGGCGTAGAGCGCCAGCCCGTAGGTGCTGTGGATGATCATCGACAGGGGGTCGAGCGACAGGGCCTGTTCCAGCCACTCGATGGCGCCGTCCACGCGCCCGGTGTAGAGCAGGCAGTGCCCGTACCAGTGTTGGGCGACCGCGTAGCCGGGGTTGAGCTGGATGGCGTGGCGGAAGTCGGCCTCGGCGCCGGCCCAGTCCCACTCGTGCAGGAGCCGAATGTTGGCCCGGGATGCGTGGGCCTCGGCGAGGAAGGGATCGAGCTCGCGGGCTTTGCGAGCCGCGTCGCGTGCCCGCTTGAACGCGTCTCGCGGCGGATAGGCGCTGTAGTCGGGCAGCACGCAGTACGCATCGGCCAAGCCGACATGCGCCAGCGCGAAGTCGGGATCGCGCTCGATGGCGTCCTCGAAGCACGCGATCGCCTCGCGGATGCTCTGCTCGGTCCGTCGGTTCCAGAGATAGCGGCCCTTGAGATAGACCGTGTAGGCCGACAAGTCGTCCGTGGCGCGCGAGACCAGCTCGCGCCCGCCCAACAGCCGAAGTTGGAGGGACTCCACGATCTTTTCCGCCAGGTCCTCTTCGAGGTCGAAGACGTTCGCCAGCGCGCGATCGTAGGTCTCGGACCACAGCGTCAGCTCGTCGGCCGCGCGCACCAACTGGGCCGTCACGCGCACCCGCCTGCGGGCGCGACGGACGCTGCCCTCCAAGACGTGATCGACGTCCAACATCCGCCCGATCGTCGGCAGATCCATCGACGTGTCTCGAAGGCTGAACGCCGACGTGCGCGAGATGACTTTCAGTCCCTTCAGGCGCGACAGCGCCCCGATCAGCTCATCCGTCAACCCCTCCGCAACGTAGGTGTCGTCCGGGTCGTGGCCGAGCGCCGAGAAGGGCAGCACGGCGATGGCCGGCCGGCCGTTGAGCGACTCCCCGCCCGAGGGCGATGGGCCCGGCATGAGGAGCTGATACAGCGCCATCGGCGCCTCGAGCCCGCGCAGATCGTGCGGGCCCATGGGAAACGTCGGCACGTCGACCTCGTCCTTGATCTGCTCGAAGATCGTTTCGGAGAGGCAGATCCCGCCCGGCGCAGCCAACGGCTGGAGTCGCGAGGCCACGTTGACGCCGTCGCCGTAGACGTCGCCGCCGCGATAGACGATCGGTCCCTCATGGAGCCCAATCCGGACGCGGATCGTGCGCTCGGGGTCGGCATCCTCGTTGCGGGCGCGCAGCTTCCCTTGAATGTCGAGCGCGCACCGCGCGGCCTCGTGGGGATCGGGGAACTCGGCCAACAGCGCGTCACCGATCGTCTTGATCTCGTGGCCGTTGTGCGCCTGCAGGCGATCGCGGATGAGCGACCGCATCTCCTCCAAGAGCACAATGGCCAGCTCGAGGTTGCGCCGGCTCAGCGACGTGTAGCCGACAAAGTCCGCGAGCAGAACGGTCCCTTGATGATACGTCTGCGTGCCCATGGATGCATGCCCCCATCATCTATTGTAGAGGACGATCCGGCCCATCACAGGGTCTCCGTCAGCCATCGTGGCCGACGTTGCTCCGTCAGCCCCCATATCGTGCCCGCGATGGCGAACCACGGGGCCCATATCGGGTTTGCACGGCCGACCCGTTGTGCTGTTGGTGACGAGCTCTTGATCGGGGCGAACCGCCTGTCACAAGATGGGGGCGCAGTCGATCGGGAACGCCGAATCGGAGGGATAACGATGGAACGGATTCTGGTGGCCGTTGACGAGGACCCCATGCGCGAGCACGTCATCCGCAAGGCCGATGAGGTGGCGAGCGCGCTCGACGCCAACATGCTCATCTGCCACGTCCTGAGCAACGACGAGTACGAGCGCGTGAAGAGCCAGCTCAGCTATTCCGAGGCGGCCGAGCGGGCCTCCATCATCGGGCAGGAAGCGGTCGATACCGTCGGCGATCTGCGCGCCCATTACAAGCTGCAGGGGGCCATCGGGGAGCCATCGGAGGAGCTGCTGCGCATGGCCGATGAGGTCGATGCCGGCATGATCGTCATGGGCTTTGCCGGCCTGCACGGCCTGGAGCGCCTGCGAGCGCTCGGCAGCGTCTCGCGCGAGGTCATGGAGTCCGCCGCGCGTCCGGTGCTTATCGTGCCCGAGCCCAGCTAACCCCCAAGTCGGCGTCGGTCTGGAGCACGGCCGGGTCGATGTATTCCACATACCGCTCGACGGCGACCGCGATCAGCCCGCAACAACGCCGCCGCGCTCAGGGCCTAGGTCGACTCAGTTTGATGCTGATAAGGGCTTGTCATGGAGTGTTGCGGCCTGCGATGCTCCCTCGTTAGGCTAGAGTTGACTTAAACGATCATTTAACTCGACAGTAGGGAGGCGAGTCCATGAAGCTGTCCAAGGAGAGCCGCTATGGCCTGACGGGCCTGAGCTATCTTGCCCAACAGCTGCCGACCGACGACGTTGCCCAAATCAAGGAGATCGCCGAGGCCATGGACTTGCCCCAAGCCTATCTGTCCAAGATCTTCCATAAGCTGACCCGACACCGGATCGTCCGCTCTTACCGGGGACGTGCCCGCGGGTTCCAGTTGGCCCGCCCCGCCGCGGAGATCAGCGTCCGCGAGGTGGTCGAGGCGCTGGAAGGGCCTGATTTGTTCGAGCGCTGCATCTTCTGGGACGGGCCCTGCTCGGAGGCGGATTCGTGTCCGCTGCACGCCACGTGGGCTGAAGTTCGTCCCCACCTCCGCGAGCGCCTGGATCGGATGAACCTGTCGGACCTGCCGGCCTGAGCGACTTTTCTTCAGAATCCTGAGTCAAAAGGTCAAGCAGATGATATTGATCATTCACGTCTAGAGACAGTCGCTGTACGCTCCCCGTACGAAGGGAACGTCATAAGGAGGGATAACCCATGACGACGGAACATGACAGCGAGCAGAACGAATCGATGTGGACGCGACGCAATCTATTTCGCGCGGGCGGCGCGCTGGCCGTGGGCGGCTTGGCCCTATCCGCGCTCGGCTATCAACAATTTAGCGGACAGGACGCGAGTCCAGGCGCCACGGGCGCGAGCGCCGCGACGTCGGCGACCGCCGCAGCGGCAATGGCCGGCGGCAAGCTGGACGCCATCGTCGCCGACCCGACCGTCGTGCCGGCGCCGATCCGGCGCAACTCGGCTGTTACCCACGAGGTGACGCTGACGTGCGAGGAGATCGAGGCCGAGATCGAGCCGGGCGTAACGTTCCGCTACATGACGTTCGGCGGTCAGGTGCCCGGCCCCTTGATTCGCGTCCGCCAGGGCGACACCGTCAAGTTCACGCTCGAGAACGCGCCCGACAGCCGCATGGTCCACAACATCGACTTCCACGCCATCTACGGCACCGGCGGCGGCGCCGAGGCGACCAACGTCCAGCCCGATCAGTCGAGCGGGATGCTGTTCCAGGCGCGCTATCCGGGCGCGTTCATCTACCACTGCGCCGTGCCCAATCTGGACCAACACATCAGCGCGGGCATGTTCGGCTTGATCGTCGTCGAGCCGCCGGAGGGCCTGCCGTCAGTCGATCGCGAGTTCTACCTGGGCCAGCACGAGGTCTACACGGACACGACGACCGGCGAGAAGGGCCATCACAACTTCAACTTCGAGTCTATGACGGCGGAGAGTCCGAACTACGTGCTGTTGCAGGGCGGCAAGGCGGCGCTCACGTCGAACCGCGTCGGCCCGATCAAGGCCAACGTCGGCGAGACCGCACGGGTCTTCTTCGTCAACGGGGGGCCCAACCTGACAAGCAATTTCCATCCCATCGGCAACGTCTGGACCAAGGCCTGGCGCGAGGGGGCCATCGCCAGCGAGCCGGAGCGCTTCGTGCAGACGTGTGCGGTGCCGCCGGGCAGCTGCGGGATCTTCGAGATGGAGTTCCCCGTCCCCGAGACGATCAAGCTCGTCGACCACGCCCTCAGCCGCGTGGCCCGCAAGGGCATGCTCGGCGAGATCAAGGTCGAGGGCGAAGCTCGGCCCCAGGTCTACAACCCGAACCCCGACGGCGGCTCGTCCGAGGGCTCCAACGACAACGGCGGCTACTGATCCGGTCGTCGAGGCA
>CAZMNF010000052.1:6555-7937 GCA_964567595.1 uncultured Thermotogae bacterium
ACGAGATGGAGGCCGAGCACGACGACACGGGCGACCACCTCGCTCGGATTCGGAAGTTGAGTGACGACTTCACGCCGCCGGCCGACGCCTGCGAGCGTTTTCAAATGCTCTATCGCCAACTGCAGGCATTCGACGCCGACACCAAGCGCCACGTCCACGTGGAGAATCACGTGCTGTTCCCCAAGGCGCTCGAGCTCGAGGCGCGCGTGCTGGCGACCGACGATTCCGAGTGAGTAGAGAAAGCCCCGGTTTTTCGTCGGAGCGTCTTTCGGGATTGCCCCGTTTTGACGGATTCCAGGATGTCGCCAGTATCGCCACCCGCCCATCCCAAGCGCGGTCGTCACGGACGAGGGCGAGGCCGCGTCTGCTCGAGCCGCCATTGCCCCCCTCACTGAGGTTCGACAACCGACCGTTGATTGTGCCGTTGAACGGACGCTGACGGTCGGGGAAACGCTTACTACCGCCCGGACGCTGGAGGCGTCGGGGAGGTCATCCTCCGGAGGTGCGCTACCTCGGGCGACGGGAGATCGAGCCAGACGCGGATGCGTCGGCTGGAACGGAAAAGCCTTTCGGGAACCGCTCCATGTCATAGATCCGGAACGGCGGACTGTCTTGGGAAAATCGTCCGTAGAGCGCCAGGAAGCGATCGTCTTGGACGTAGATGTCCAGCGGCGGCGATGCGTCCCCCTCGGCATTGGCGTTGAAGGTCATCGTCAGATGCGTGACCGACAACGTTTCGTCTCGCGAGGGATCGACGATCTCGGTAGACTCGCCCCGTTGGACCGTGAGCGATACGACCGCCAAGTTGTCGTCGGACGGCCCGTCCTCGCCGCGGAAGCTGACCACCATCGTGGAGAGCTTCGCGGATTCGGCATCCCCCAAGAGCTTGGGCAACAGCGTGTATGAGGCCAGCATGCCGATGACTGCGGAACGCGTGCGCTCCAGTTGATACGTCTTCGGCTCGTCCGCATCCCCCTGGGTGACCCGCACGGAGCTTGCGTCGAATTCGGCTTCGATGTGGCGATTGCCAAAGCCGAGCGGCCCGTTGAGATCAAACGCGTAACCGCGCGGCTGCCATGCCGACGCGAGTCGGATCGTTTGCGTGTAGTCGAAGGTGACGTCGGCAACCATGACCGGCACGGAGAACGTCCCCTCCGAGCGCAGCCGGTGCGTGCCGTCCTCCCGGCGGGTCAGCTCGTACGTCTCCTCTGAGAACCGATCCCCGTCGATTTCCAGCGCAAGCTCACCCCGTTCCACAACGCCGACCGGCTGGGTTTCCTCGGTCGAGGGGGCCGACGATGACGACGCGGTCGAGGATGAGCCATCGGACGATGTCGATGAGGAAGCATTAGGGGCCTCGGCATCCGACGGTGCCTCGTCGG
>CAZMNF010000052.1:8037-14064 GCA_964567595.1 uncultured Thermotogae bacterium
GAGGTTGGGGGGGTCTCATCCGTGGTTTCCGATGTGGCGGTTGATGGGTCGGATGCATCGCTCGCTTCCGGTTGGGCCTCCGGCGCGGCCTCCGAATCCGTCGACGTCTTCCCATCCGATGCCGACGCATCTTGCTCGGTTGAATCCGGCGACGAGGGCGCATCAGCGGAAGCGGAGCGTGCCTCGTCCGTCGGCGTGGATTGATTATTGGATAAGTCCTGTGAATCGGGGGTTAGCGACGGCAGCAGCGTCCATCCGGCCACGCCGACGACCGCGATCGCCCCGACGATCAGCGCCAGCAGCCCGGCCCGTTGGATGCGTCCCATTGAAATATGAGTCTAGCAACCGAAGCACGAAACGTTCAATGCTTTCGGAGACAAGTCGGTGGAAAAGCCGAGATATGTCGCCGTCAAAGCTCCTGCTCTCGGAGGAGAGTCGCTGAAACCGTCAAAACCGAACGGTGGTAGAGATATCCGCCTGATCCAGGCCTTGAGTCGTAAATCTGGAGGCTGCTCGGAGTTCCAAAGCGCCCACGCTCGCGGTCACGTCAAAGTCGACGGCGTCGAAGCTGGGCGGTGGTCCGTCGGCAAAGACGGTCGTCATGGTCAATTCCAGATTATCCCGGGTCACCTGGATGTCGCTGGTGACGGTCTCGACTCCCTTGCCGGGCACCACGTAGGCCCGCGTGGAGAACGAGGCCGGATTGTGGTCGGGATTGAGCGTGCCGTAGACGCGGAAGATCGCCCAGCTGAGCGTGCCGTCCGGCAGGAATCGCAGCGCCAACTCGGCGGGCCCGGGTGTGAACGTCAGCGTGATATCCTCCAATTGGAAAAGCCCGTTCCAGTCAGTGCGCAGCGAGAAGGGCATCAAGCCCTTATGGACCGAGACGCGCTTGCTAACGTCACAGCTGGCAATGGGGAAACACTCCACAGCGAGACTGCTCGTGACGCCCGGCGCCCAGGGAATGCCTTCAACCTCCAGACGCTGGAACGTGACGAGCAGGTTCGGCAGCGGCTTCGTGACGCAGCTAGGGCTGACCGTGACGTTGCCGAGGACGTGCTTTTTGATCTTGTTGAGGGCCGGGTCGAGGCAGAGTCCGGTTTTCGACGTGACGGTGATGCCACTCAGCGTCTGGCCTCGGATGCGGATCAGATCGCCGACGCCGAGGGCTGGGCTCTGCGGCCAGCCGGTGTCCTCAATCCAGAGGGTATTCCCAATGGTGAATCCGCCCAGCGTCAGCTCGACGCCGAACTGCTTGCTGACGAAGCGCAAGTCGGCCGGGGCCAACGTGGCCGCCGGGAAGCGCGCGAACGCGAACTTGCTCAGCACGTTGAACGCGCCCAGCGTCGCGTTCAGGGAGAAAATCGCGTCTTCGATGCCGGCCAACCCGTAGTGGGTGTGCACCGACGCCGACAGGCCACTGACGGTCAACGTGGTCGTCACGTCGCTTTGCAGGTCGAACTCCAGCGAGCCGATCTCGTCGGAGGTCGACTGCGGCACCGCGCCGACGTGGAACGAGACGTGGCCGGTGACATCGCCGACCGCCGTCGGGCTCACTACGAGCAGCGCCAGGGCCAGAGCTAGCCCCACGGCAATGGCCGTCTCGCGTCGGTTCCTGAATGCGGTCAGCCGTGCTTCGGGCTCCATGGCATCACGGAATGAAGATGACGCACGTGGGGTCCGGCGACGCCGTCGTGTCCGGATCGTCGGTCAGTTGGACCGCGTCGTTCGTGCCGTTCGCGTCCGAGTCGAAGCGGAGCTCGCCCTGATTGCACAGTGACGTGGGGCTGTCGACCGACGTGGGCGCCGTCCAGAAGCCGGAACAGCCCATGGCACCGATGGACACGACGATCAGAATCGCCACCACGCCCAGTTGGCGGCGCTTCCGCGTGGCGAGTGCCGCCGTGCCCAGCATTGCCAGGCCGATGAGCGGCAGCGCCACGGCTTGACGCTCATCCACGGACGACGCCACGACCAGGCCCGTCCCGGTGCCCACGGCAAACTCCAACGTTACCCGATCGTTTGCGGGAATAACCCCGTTCCAAACGATGCGGTGGTTGACGGCCTCGTAGGCGATCGTGCCGGAGCTGGCCTGCAGCGTGTGTGGCACGATCTCCGTCTCGTCGGGAATCACGTCGATGAACTCGGGACCCGGATTGTCCGGCTGATCCAGGTTGCCGTCGTTGATCAGTTCAACCTCGTAGCGGACGACCGGGTCCTGGACCGTGCGCACGACGCGCTTGAGCGCCCGAAAGTCGGCCGCAACAACCACCGTGTTCTCCGAGGCGGTGTCGTTGAGCGCGTTGGGATCGGGCGTCGACGCTGTAACGGTTGCCGTGTTGGTGATCGTGCCCGCTTGCGTCGGCACGACCTCGATGTCAATGGTGGCCGTCGCGCCATTCGCCACGGTGCCCAGATCGCACTCCACGACGTCGCCGGGCGCGAGGAAGCAGGTCCCTTGGCTCGCCCCGGCGTCGACGTAGGTCACATTTGCCGGGAGCGAGTCGTCGACCCGAACGTCGGTGGCCGGATCGGGCCCCGTGTTCTCCACGGTGAGCGTGTAGACGAGCACTTGGCTCACCTGGACGGGATCGGTCGCGTCGGCCTTGGCGATCGCCAGATCCGCGTCGGCCTGCGCCACGACGGGCAGAAATAGCAAGAGCCCGAAAAGGACGAGCGGCAACAACCCTTGCGGCGTCGTCCGAGGGCGCCACCGCCGGACGCGGGGCGCTCGCCTGGGAAGTTCGATCGCCCGCTGCGACCCCACGCGGCGTCTCTGAACAATCGTTGCTGGCAGCGCGCTCTGTCGCACGTGTGTCATCTTGGAGGCTGACGTCGGGTGGCGTAAGGATGCCTGTCACTGGCAAGCGGACGCTGAGTCCACTCACGGAGCGCAGGCTGTCCGCTCGGGGGAGATGCGCCTTGGCGAGCGGCCTTGACGTGGATCACGACGTTCGATACAAAATTCACAATCGGAACGAGATCCGACGCTCTCAAATCGAGGCCAACGACATGATTTACTCCAAGGCCTGCGAATACGGCATCCGCGCCATGACTCACCTGGCACTGCATCCGGACGAGCGCTCCGTGGTGCGCGACATCTCCGACAACGAGGATGTGCCGCACTACTTCCTCGGCAAGATCCTCCAGACCCTCGCCAAGCACCACCTGGTCTCCTCCATCAAGGGGCCCGGCGGGGGCTTCGGGCTGGCCAGGCCCGCCGAGGAGATCACGCTCTACGACATTCGCGCGGCCATCGACGGCAACGATGACCTCTACGCCTGCGCGGTCGGCTATGAGAGCTGCTCGGCCGAAAGCCCTTGCGCCCTGCACCACGACTTCGAGCCGCTGCGCGATCAAATCATCAACTACCTCAAGTCGACGACGCTCGACGCCATGGCCGACGCGGTCGAAGCCAAGCGGAGCGCCTCCTCATCCTGAGCGCTCGATCCATCGCCATCCCTGAATGCGCTCGATCATGATCGGGCGAATCCATGGCGGATTTGCCGGTCGGACACTCTCTTTAAGTGACGCCCTCTGCGAGGAGCGGGCATGGCGACGGCGTTGCAGCTGAGCGACCATCCGCTACACTGAGACCGAGGAGGAATCCATGAGTCTCTCCCGACGTCATTTCCTGTGCGGCGTCGCTGCCACGGGCGCCGTGTTGATCGGGACGTCGACCTTCGGCCGCGCCCAAGCGTCGAGTTCGCTTCCCGAGCGGCAGTTCGCGTGGGACGAGGTGCTGCGTCGCGACGCGTCCGGCAACGCCGTTGCGCCCAAGTTCGATCGGCTATTGCTGCTCGATCTCGCGGGGTCGCCCACGGCCGAGCACGCCAATCGCCTGGAGGAGACGTTGCGCACGCTGGAACGTGAGCACGACTGGGGGCCCGACGGGCTGCTCTTTGTGCTGGGGTATTCGGAGGGCTACTTCCGGCGCTACAGCACGCAGAGGTCGCCCGTCCCGCGACCGCGTCCGCTGGCCACCTACGAGTCGCCCGCGCTGGACGACTTCGACGCCTGTCTGCATCTGGCCAGCGATCACGAACAGCGCCTCAACGCCGTCGAAGCGCAGGTCGTCGACGCGCTCGAGGGCGTCATGGTCCATCGCGGCACGCGGACCGGCTTCACCGGCGAGGGGATGCCCGCCGACCGCCAAGACGGCCTCGACGGCATGCCGGCCTGCTGTCCCGTCCATCAGGACGCGACGATGTTCATGGGGTTCAAGTCGGGTTACCGCAAGAACCAAGCCACTGAGGACGCCGTGGCAATCGCCGATGGCCCCTTTGCCGAGGGGACGACGATGCAGGTGAGCGAGCTGCGCTATCAGTTGGACGGCTGGTACGTCGGCATGGATCACAAAGACCGCGTCGATCGCATGTTTGCCCCGCAGATGGACCCAGACGACGTCGACGCGCTGCAGAACGAAGCCCCGACGTTCGCGGATAAGATCGGGCAGACGGCCCGTGAGCACGGCCGAATCGGCCATTTGCAAGCCAGCGCCCAGGCCCGTCGCGACGGGAAGCCGATCATGCTCCGACGCGACTTCAACACCACGGACGGCGACCACGCCGGGCTCCACTTCGTCTCGCTGCAGCGCAGCATCCAGGACTTCGTCGACACGCGGGTCGCCATGAACGCCGCCGAGATCGCCATGAATCACGGGTCGGTCGCATCGCGCGCCCACAACGGGATCAAGGACTTCTTCGTCGCGCGGCGCCGCGCCAATTACCTCGTGCCGCCGCGGTCCCGGCGCTCGCTTCCGTTCCTCGCCAATAGTGAGTGACGGACTCGCCTTGAGATTCCTCACGTTGTCGCTGACGCTGCTGGCGTTGGTGCTGGCATCAAGCGCCGACGTCGAGGCCCACGGCGGCGCTGACACGGTCTACGAGGGCACTGCCGGGCCCTACATGGTCATCGCCGAGGCCGGGCTCCAAGGCGGTGACACCCCCGAGGCCGCCGACGGGCTCGACTACACCCTCTACCTCCGCGACGCCGAGACCGAGCGCCCCATCCCCGAAGGCAACGCGGACGTGCGCGTCGAGGCGCGATCGCCGGCCGGCTCCGTCACCCCCGAATCCTCGTCGCGGTTCACGAACATGGTATCGGTCCATTTTCCCTTGGAGACGCTCGGACAGTGGACCATGGACGTGCGCATCGACGGCGAATTGGGCGAGGCCGAGCTGACGCACCCGATTGATTTGGCCCCTGACGGGGGCGTGCCGTGGCTGGTCGTCGCCTACCTCGGCGGGATTCTCCTGCTGGTGTTGGTCGGCGTGCTCTTCGCCTGGCGCCTGATGCGCCAGGTGCGTCGCCCATCGACGAGCGCCGTCCTGATCGTCGGGCTGTCGCTAGGAGCCATGACGGCCCTGACGGGATGCGGCGACGGCTCATCGTCCGGCAGAACCGACGACGGCGCCGCCTCCGACGTGAAATCCTACGCGGGAACGGAGCTGGAGGGCCCCGCTCCCGGCTTCACCTTGACGGATCAAAAGGGGGACACGGTCTCGCTGGCGGACTTTGAGGGGCAATACGTCGTGCTGACGTTCCTCGACCCGAACTGCACCGACATCTGCCCGCTGACGACGCTCCAGTTCGCCCGGACGCAAGCCAAGCTGCCCGATCGGCTGGCGCAGCAAGTGGCCTACCTCGCGCTCAACGTCAACGCCGAGCACGCTTCCGTCGACCAGGTCGCCGACGCCTCGCAGAAGTGGCGCTCGGCAGAGCTGGCGCGGTGGCACTTTCTGACGGGCGAGCCAGCCGAGTTGCGCGACGTCTGGGAGGACTACGGCATTATCGTCGAGCCGAACCCCGACAAGGAGGGCGAAGTGATCCACACCCCGGGCGTCTATCTCATCGGCCCCGAGGGCCAACGCCGCTGGTACGTCTCCACGCCCTTGAGCTCGGCCGAGTGGGAAGCACTCGATCTCCCGTTGGCGGAGCTGTTGGCCGAGCGGATTCGCGGCATTGCGGCGAACTAGCTAAATCACGCCCAGCTCGTCGCCGACCGTCTGGAACGCGTCCAATCCC
>CAZMNF010000053.1:0-8284 GCA_964567595.1 uncultured Thermotogae bacterium
GTTCGCCCAGACATTGGGCGCCACGATCGACGAACGGTCCAACTCGGTTCGATCGGGGGTCAATGGGTGTCCACTCGAGTGGGTCAACGCCAGTGGCGGATTACGTTGATATCTTGGGGCCTGGCCGCGCTCAGCGCGGTGGTGACACGACGGGCCGGTCTCGTCTGATCGTGGCGAATCGATCCGACGACGCGACAGCTCAGACGGCTTGGCGCGCGGGTGCCGCGTAGACGGGAAAGCGCTCGCAGATCCCCTGGACCTGCTCGCGGATCGTCTGGATCATGGCCTCGTTCTCCACGTCATCGAGCACGTCGACGATCCACTCGGCCAGTTCCTGGCTTTCGGGCTCCGTGAATCCACGCGTGGTGATCGCCGGCGTGCCGAGGCGCAGGCCCGAGGCGATCGACGGCGGCTGCGGATCGCCCGGCACGGCGTTCTTGTTGACCGTGATGTGCGCTCGCTCCAGGGCGGCCGAGGCCGCCTTGCCCGTGATCCCCTTGTTGATGAGATCCACGAGGAAGAGATGGTTGTCCGTGCCGCCGCTGACGACGTCGTAGCCCCGCCCGATGAGCACCTCCGCCATGGCACGCGCGTTCGCCAGCACTTGGCGCTGGTGGTCAACGAACTCCGGCTGGAGGGCTTCCTTGAGCGCCACGGCCTTGGCGGCAACCACGTGCATGAGCGGCCCGCCCTGCGTGCCGGGAAAGACGAGCGAGGAGAATTTCTTGGTGATCTCGGGATTCTCGCGTGCCAGGATCAGCCCGCCGCGCGGCCCACGCAGCGTCTTGTGGGTGGTGGTCGTCACCGCGTCGGCGTGCGGGATCGGGTTCGGATAGACGCCGGCCGCCACCAGGCCGGCCACATGGGCCATGTCGACGACGAAGTACGCCCCGACCTCATCGGCGATCTCGCGGAAGCGGGCCCAGTCGATCACGCGCGAGTAGGCGGAGAAGCCGGCAATGATCAACGACGGCTGGTGCTGGCGAGCAAGACGCGCGACGTCATCGTAGTCAATCTCGCCCGTGTCGGGATCGATGCCGTACTGAACAGCATGGAAGTGTTTCCCCGAGAAGTTGGGCGCGGCGCCGTGCGTCAGATGGCCGCCGTGATCCAGGCTCATCCCGAGGATCGTCGCGCCCGGCTGGACGAGCGCGTAGTAGACGGCCGCGTTCGCCTGCGAGCCGGAGTGGGGTTGGACGTTGGCGTAGTCGGCCCCGAAGAGTTCCTTGGCGCGGTCGATGGCCAGTTGCTCGGCCACGTCGACGTACTCGCAGCCGCCGTAATAGCGCCGGCCCGGATACCCTTCGGCATACTTGTTGGTCAAGACGGTCCCCTGGGCTTCCAGCACGCGCGGGCTGGCGTAGTTCTCCGAGGCGATCAGTTCGATGTGGGCTTCCTGACGGCCCTGCTCGCCTTGCAGCGCCTCCCAGAGTTCGTCGTCGTAACCGGCAATCCGCATGTCGTCGCTGAACACGTCGCGTCCACTCCCTTTGACGGCGGACTACGGTCTCCCGGCCAGACTCCGTGCGGGACAATGTGCCTTCGCTGCCCGCCGGGCGGGGCCGAACGGGGATCCGCGACCGTCGAGCGCGAATCGTACCATAGGGGGATAGAGAGGTCAAGAGTTGATCTACAATCAGTTAACGCAAGCCTGCTTAATGGTGTGTGGCGTATTTGCCCTATCTAAGTATCGAGATATTCTGGATGAGCAATCAATGCCGATAGAGCACCGATCAATTGGAATTGTGAAATGTTTTCCTCATGATCCCGATGTTCAACCAGCTATTTTCTACGATACCAATACGCCTTGATTTCGCAATTGTTGGCAATTACGACGTTTCGATCTGAAAACTTGCGCCGTCAGTAGCTCCGCTGTCAAGGCGCTCGCAAGAGCTTATGAAGCGAAACTTCGATTCTCTCTCGTTAGGGGAATGCTATAGTGGCGGAAACTTTGGGGGATCGTGTGCCGTGTGTTCGGGTCAGGACGGAAACAGAACTAGCGGTCGGACGGTTTGAGACCAGCCGTGAGCTGCCTGCCTCAACAGAACGTCACCGCGACGAAGAACGGGCATGACCAGTGCTTACCGAGCCGGACGACGCCTCAACGGGAGCTGGATCGATCGCCTTCCGTATCGGCAACGATGCCGGCTTGGACTGTCCCCGGCCAAGCCCGAACTCCGACCGCGATCGGGACATCCCCCGCAAACCGGAGGTCGTTTCCTATTGTCTGGACCGCACAACTTCAATCCGGGGCCGGCCGCGCTGCCCTCATCCGCTCTGGAGCAGGCCCAGGCGGAGCTGCTTGACTTCCAAGGGACCGGCATATCGATCCTGGAGACAAGCCATCGCAGCCCGACATACGAGCGGGTGCACAACGAGGCCATCGAGCGGCTGCGCCGGCTGCTCGGGCTGGACGAATCGTTCACGGTGCTGTTCATGGGGGGTGGTGCGCGCGCTCAGTTTGCGCTCGCCCCGATGAACTTGCTCGGTCCCGACCAGGCGGCCGAGCACATCGTTACGGGAAAGTGGAGCGAGGTGGCGCTCGAACAGGCCCAGAAGGTCGGCTGCGCCCGCGAGATCTGGTCGAGTGCGGCGACCGGCCACGACCGCGTTCCGGGTCCCTCCGAGATCGAGCCGAGCCCCGACGCCGCCTACGTCCACCTCACCAGCAACAACACAACGAGCGGCACCCGGTTCGCGGAACCGCCGGCGGTTGACGGGATTCCGCTCGTGGCCGACATGACCTCGGATCTGCTCACCCGGCCGCTCGATCTCGACCCGTACGGGCTGATCTACGCCAGCGCCCAGAAGAACGCCGGCCCGGCCGGCGTCACGATCGTCGTCGCCCGCACGTCCCTGTTGGACCGTGCTTCCACGGAACTTCCGGACATGTTCAGCTACGCGGCGATGCACCAGAAGAATTCCCTATTGAACACGCCACCCGTCTTCGCCATCTACCTGGTCAGCCTCGTCGCCGCCCATCTCGAGGCCGAGGGCGGTCTCGTCGCTCAGGAGCAACGGAACGCTCGCAAGGCCGAGCTCGTCTATGACGCCATCGACGCATCAAATGGCTTCTATCGGGGTCATGCCCAGCCCGAGAGCCGCTCGCCGATCAACGTCACCTTTCGGCTACCGACGGAGGAACTGGAGTCTCGATTTGTCACGGAGAGCGCCGAGGCCGGCCTGATCGGCCTCAAAGGCTACAAGACAATCGGCGGGATCCGCGCCTCGCTCTACAACGCCGTCTCGCTGGCGGACGTGCAGGCGCTCGTTGAGTTCATGGATGATTTCCAGCGTCGCCACCGGGCCGAGGCCTGACGCCCGGGAGGTTTCTGACGGCTGCGAAGGACGAATCAAGACGTGGCTGAAGCGTTCACGCAGCTTGTGGGCTTTCAATCAACGGAATTGAGCAATGATCGATAAAGGAGGATGGAGATGAGTTCCGAATCTCGGTATCCGCGGGTGCTGATCTGTGATCCCATCGACGATGCCGGCATTGACATGCTCCGCGAGCAGGCGGAGGTCGAGGTCAAGACCGACCTGTCCCATGAGCAACTGCTGGCGACGATCCCCGATTACGAGGCGATGGTCGTGCGCAGCAAGACGAAGGTCACCTCCGAGGTCATTGAGCACGGGATCAACCTGAAGGTGATCGGGCGCGCCGGCGCCGGCCTGGACAACATCGACGTCGTCGCCGCGCGCGAGCACGGGATCGCCGTCGTCAACAGCCCGGACGCCAACACGTTGGCCGTCGCCGAGCATACCCTGGGATTGCTGTTGGCCCTGGCCCGTCGGCTGCCGCGCGCCGACGTCACCCTCAAGTCGGGCGAGTGGGCGAAGAAGCAGCTTTTGGGGGCGGGCCTGGCCGGCAAGACGCTCGGCATCGTCGGATTCGGACGCATCGGGCGCCAGGTGGCGCTTCGGGCCGAGGCGTTCGGCATGCGCGTGCTGGTCAACCAGCGTCGGGCCACCCCCGAACTCGACCTGAATGCCGACGTCGAGCCCGTCGATCTGTCGACGCTGCTGGAGCGGTCGGACTTTGTGACGTTGCACGTGCCGCTCAACGACGAGACCCGGGGCCTGATCGGCGCCGAGGAGCTGGCCCGCATGAAGCCGTCGGCCTATCTGATCAACACTGCAAGGGGCGCCGTCATCGACGAGGATGCCCTTCTGAACGCGCTGGACGAGGGCGAGATCGCCGGCGCCGCGCTGGACGTCTTCAACGTCGAGCCGCCGACGGACACCGCGTTGATCGGACACGAGCGCGTCATCGCCACGCCCCACATCGCCTCCAGTACGGAAGATGCCCAACGCGCCGCGGCCACCACCATCGCCGAGGCGATCCTGGATCGGCTCCAGGACGTCGAGGTCCACGGCGTCCTCCCCGTGCGAGTTGTCCCCGTCCAGCAGGTCTTTCCCCATGAGCAGGTCGATGGCAAACGCCTCGACCGGATGGCCGACCGATTGCGTGAAGAACGCCATCTGCGCAACCCGCCGGTCGTGACCGAGATGGACGAGGGCTACATGGTGCTGGACGGCGCCACGCGCCTCGCGGCGGTCGACCAGCTCGGCTGCCGCGACGTCGTCGTCCAGGTCGCACCGCCGACGGCGGAATTGGACCTCGGCACGTGGCACCACGTGGTCTGCGGGATCGACCGCGATGCCCTGTTTGAATGTCTCAACGAGCTGTCGCTAACGCACCTCACCAACGCACGGACCGAGGGACACGAGGAGGCAAGCCTGGAGGAGTTGCTCGCCTACGGCGGCCTCTGCATTGTGGAGACGGTCGACGGCGATGCCTACTCCGTCCAGCCGCGGCCGAACGTGGACTGGATCGACGCCCTCAACGAGCTGACCCAGGCCTATCTGGACGCCGCGACAGTCTCGCGCACGCTGGAGACCGACCGCATCCGCCTGGCGCACCAGTATTCGGACATGACCGCTGTCGTCGTCTTTCCCGAATACACCGTCAGCCAGGTGCTCCAGGTGGCACAGACCGGGAAGCGCTTTCCGGCCGGCATCACGCGGTTCATCATTCCCGAGCGCGTGTTGCACGTCGACGTCGAGCTCGACCTCCTCACGGCCGACACGCCGCTGCACGAGAAGAACCGCCAGCTCCACGAACGACTGCGGGAGAAGAATCGCCAAGGAGAAATTCGCTACTACGCCGAGTCGATCTATCTGCTCGATTCCTGAGAAGCTGCAGAGATGGTCGATCGATCACCGTAACTCGGATCGACCATCTCGCGGAGGTCCCTGAGCGTCGCCGACTCAATGTCCGCAAGTTTTGCCCATGTCGCGGCAATCGCTTGACCCTGCTTTCGTGGTGATCCGTAATCGCATGAGGTGGTACGCTCGCAATCCGTGACCATACGATGGGGCGATCCTTTAACGGAGGAGTGAGTTCATGGCCCTTGATATCGGCCAACCGGCCCCGGATTTCTACGGCATGCGCGCCGACGGCGAGAACGTCGACGAGTTCCGACTGAGCGAGCACCTTGACCAGACGAACATCGTGTTGGCCTTCTTCCCGCTGGCGTTTACGAGCGTCTGTACCGACGAGATGTGCACGTTCCGCGATCAGCTCGCCCGGTTCAACGACCTGAACGCCCAGGTCTACGGGATCAGCGTGGACAGCCCGTTCGCGCTCAACGCCTTCATCCAGCAACAGGGGCTGACGTTTCCCCTGTTGAGCGACTTCAATCGCGAGATCAGTCGATCCTTCGGCGTGCTCCACGAGGACCTGATGGGCCTGCGCGAGATCGCCAAGCGCAGCGTGTTCGTGCTCGACCCCCAGGGCGTCGTTCGGTACCGCTGGGTCTCCGACGACCCGGGCCAAATGCCGGACTTCGACGCCGTGCGGGCAGCGCTGAGCGAGCTTCAGCCGTCGGCGTGACACACCGTACGGTGAAGCGGGGCGCGAACGCGCTAGACTGCGCGTGGCGGAACGAGGTCGGGAGCGTGCGTTCTCGCGAAGGGACGCGCGTCCCTGGCGCCTCGCGCCGGACGTGCTAGTCTGGAGGTATGGGCGTGATCAATATGCGAACCGGTCTGATTGTCAGCATCATTGTCGTGTGCCTGATCGGCATCGGGGGGCTGGCGCAGGCCCAGCCCGCGCCCGCCATTCAGGTGCAACAGGGCGATTTCGAGAAGACGATCCATCCCGTGATGACCCCGGAGTCGGCGGTGGCGTACTACAACTATTCGGCGCTGGACTTCAACGCGCTGACCCGCGAGGAGCTGCCGCGCCACACGCTGCTGTTCGTCCACCGCAACGCGGAGACGAATGCGCTGTCGCTGATTATTATCCACAACGCGCCGGACGCCGGATCGGCTGGCCGAGCGGGATTCGAGATCGACGGGCTCCCCGAGTCCGCCAGCCTCGTGCTGCGCGACGATCCGAGCGATAGCTTCGACCTGGCGGGTGGCCGGTTCCAATGGAAATGGGCCTCCGGCCACACCGACGGCGTCGTCATCGAAGGGCTCCAAGCGCCCGCCACGCTCGAGGTCTCGCCGCAGTTGGACCGCGGCATCGTCGGTTGGAAGCTTTTGACGCAAAAGACGGACGACGGCCCCGCCGAGCGCGTGCCGATGCCGAGCTTGTCCGAGCCGCTCACGGTGGCGATCGGGGAAGGCCTTCCCGACGCGCCGCGCGACGGGGATGAGCCCGACGAGGAACCGGCCGACGAGGCGGAGCCGTCCGAACCCGGCCCCGAGCTGCGGGCCGACTTCCGCGCCTCGCCGGAGCGCGGCTTCGTCGGCGTGCCCGTGGCGTTGGACGCAAGCCCGTCCACGGGCGAGATTGAGCAGTACGAGTGGGACGTGGACGGCGACGGCACGTTCGACGTGCGCACCTCCGAGCCGACGATCGAGCACGTCTACGATCAGGCCGGGAGCTACGACGTGACGCTGCGGGTCACCGACGCCGACGGCAACACGGCAACGTTCACCGACACGATCGAGATCCGCGAGGCCGAGACCCGCGCCACGCGGACGATCTCCACGCCGGAGGCCCAACCGAACACGCTGTTCCGCGTCACGATCGACCTGACCGTCGGCGTGGCCTCGAACGGCTTCGGCATCGAGGAGACGCTGCCCGCCGACTGGGTCGTCGAGCCGGTCAAGAACGACGGCGGGGTCTTCAAGTTCACGGGCAACACCGCCCAATGGGTGTTCCCGAACGAGCTCGCCCGCAACGAGACGCGCCAGATCATCTACGACGTGCGCGTGCCGCGTGCCGACGCGATCGCCCAGCCGCTGCCGAAGGCGTTCGCCCTCTCGGGCACGATCCAGAGCGTGTCGCCGTCGTTCACCGCCTCGATCATGGGCGAGAGCGACGTGCGGGTCGTCTCCTGCCTGACGCCCGCGGTGGCGTATGCCCATGTGAACCTCGGCCAGGATCGCGTCGACCTGCGGACGTCGGAGTCGATCTCGGCCGAGCAGATGCGACGGGCCATCTCGGACTGGCAAGGGGACATTCCGGCCTTGGGCACGTGTGACAGCACGCTCGGCGCCGACGAGCTGACCTCGGCCGTTCGGCATCACCTGCTCTCGACGCCGGTGGACGAGGCGTTGCCCGCCATCCCGGAAGACAAGACCCAGGTCGAAATCACGCGCACGATCGAGACGAGCCTGACCGGCGACCGGCTCTATCTCCCCGAGACGGCCGGGCGCCAGTTCCGCGTGGAGCTGACGGTTCGGGCCGACCGCGACGTGGCCGGCTTGGTCGTCTCCGAGTCCCTGCCGGATCGCTGGGAGGTCACTCCGCGCGGCGCCACGGGCGCCTTCAAGCCGAGCGCCCGAGCTTGGGCGCTGCCCGCGCAAATGTCGGCCGGATCGACCCGGACGCTCGTCTACGACGTCGTCGTCCCCGACGACACCGCGACGGGCATGGTCGAGATATCCGGGGAGGGCGATCTCGGCGCCGTGCCGTTTGTGATCGAGATCGGCGGCGAGTCGGCGGTCGAGGTGCTCAGTTGCCTGCCGATTCCGCTCGCCGCGGCCCATCTCGACGTCGACACCGGCGAGCTCGACATCAACCTGGACAACACGATCTCGCGCGCCCAGGTGGACGCCGCGTTTGCGCTGTGGCTCGAGGACGAGACGCTGCCGGGCACGTGCGGGGCGGAGCTGAGCCTGGCCATTCTGCAGGACCTCGTGGACTTGATGCTCGCCGGCGAGCCCGTGGGCGAGCTCGGCGAGGCCGACTGACCCAGAACCCACGACGATTCCGACGATGATCCGTGACCGGAGCCGTCCGCACTGCGCGGGCGGCTCCGTTGCT
>CAZMNF010000053.1:8384-13308 GCA_964567595.1 uncultured Thermotogae bacterium
TCCGACGATGATCCGTGACCGGAGCCGTCCGCACTGCGCGGGCGGCTCCGTTGCTTAGGGTCCGTTCAACGGAGCCGACTGACGGACGAGCGTGTGCGACGTCCGCCGCGCCGCATTGATCCATTCCACGGCGTCCGTTGCTCGCGACAGGCGGACGGGCGGGATCGAAGGAAGGCGATCGCGCAGCGGGCGGGGGCCCCGTCAGAACACGCTGCCGAACAGGAAGGCGGCAGCGGCCAAGTCGCCGAGCCCAGCCAGCGTCATCCAGAACAGCTCGCGGCCGCTGTAGGAGACGTCCCGGCTCGGGTTGAGCAGCCCGAGCACCCCGAACAGCGTAAACATCAGTCCGATCAGGCCGAATACGATCATCATCAGGACGAACAGCGCGTCTACCATGCTCCATCCCCCTCTTCTGTGCCCCAGGGCGCCTCAGTGTAGGACAGCCGGCGAGCGAGCGGCAAGGGGGCGTCCAACGTCCGGCTAGCGGCGCGCCAGCTCGCGGGGATATTGCGTCAGGCTCTCCGCGCTGTCGCGGGTGACCAGCATGTCGTCCTCGACGCGTGCGCCGCCGACGCCGGGCACGTAGACGCCGGGCTCGACGGTAAAGACCATGCCCGGTTCCAATACGTCATCGTTGCCGGCCATGATGTCGGGCGGCTCGTGGACCTCTAAGCCCATGCCGTGTCCCGTGCGGTGGATGAAGTCGTCGCCGTAGCCGGCATCCTCGATGACGGCTCGAGCCGCTCGATCGACGCTCTCGGCCGTCGCGCCGGGCCGACAGGCCTCTCGGCCGGCCGCGTTGGCATCCAGGACGACTTGATGGATCCGTTCCCGCTCGGCGTCGATCTCCCCCACCGCGACGTTGCGGGTGATGTCGCCGGGATAGCCGTCGACGACCGCCCCGCAGTCGATCGTGACGAGATCCCCCGCTTGGAGCGCGCGCTCGCCCGGCTCGGCGTGCGGCGACTCGGTGTTCGGCCCGGAGGCGACGATGGGGCCGAACGGCACTGCCTCGCACTCGCTGTCGATGCGGGCCTGCTCGAATGCTCGCACGACGTCCCGCTCAGTAACGCCCGGCTCCATGGCGTTGACCATGGCGTCGAGCAGCGCTTCGGACAGCCCGATCGCGCGCCGCAGCGACGCGATCTCCGCCTCGTCCTTGATCCGGCGCAGCGCCATCGCCGTGGGATCGAGGTCGGCAATGGAGGCCGGATCGGCGTGGCGTTCCAACGCGCGGAGTTCGCGAACCCGCATCCGGCCGTGCTCCACGCCGACGCGGGCGCTGCCTAGCCCCACAGCCTGGGCCAGTTGGGCCAACGCCTTGTCGGGGCCCGTTTCGTCGCGATGGCTGAGGATCGGCACCTCGGCGGCGAGCTCGGGCTCCACGGCCGGTCGCTCCAGCTCGGGCACGAGCAGGCGCATGTCGTCATCCTTGGGGACGACGCCCAGGAACAGCCGCTCGCTGGGCCCGACGGTCAAGCCGGTCAGATAGCGCAGGTTCGGACCGGGCACGAGCACGGCAACGTCGAGGCCGTCCTCGCTCATCCGTTGGCGAAAGCGCGCCAGGCGCTGCTCGGGCATGACGCCGGGACGGTAGGGGATCGCCGCCGTCGGCGTCAACAAGGCCGCATCGGCTCAGTTGGCGATCGTTTCGGCCCGCTCAAGCTGTTGGGCCCGGAAGCAGAAGATCGCGGCGTCGAGGGCGCTGTAGCCCGCCCAGATGAAATGGGCCGGCAGCGCCACGGGGCCGTATTCGCCCCAGAACAGCGCGCCCAGCACCGCGTTGATCGCGCCGATGCCGCCGTGGAAGCGGGCTTGGTCGGCCTCGCCGTTGAGCCATTGGCCCGCGCCGGGCAGCGCCAATGAGGCCACGCCGTAGCCCAAGGGCCGACAGTTGGCGTCCTCGTCGGCCGGCTGCGCGTTGACGCCCAGGCCAACGACAAGGAGCATGATCGAGACAATAGCGAGCGATCGTGTCATGAGCCCCCCTTTCCGCTCATCGATTGTCCTCACTTCGGACCCGCATTGCAACTCGCGCGACCCGTTGCCGTTGTCCGTGAGGAGGTCATCCGGCATACTTGCGGCAAGGGAGATATCTCATGAGCTCACTCCGCTCCGCCGCCCGAGAGTACGTCACGCTCAACCGCTTCATCCTCGAGCAACAACAGGCCCACCCCGAAGCCACGGGCGAGTTCAGCATCCTGCTCGCCCAGATCGGGCTGGCGGCCAAGTTCGTCGCCAGCGAGATGAGCCAGGGGGCACTGGCGGGCGTGCTCGGCACCGTCGACGACGTCAACGTCCAAGGGGAAGTCGTCAACAAGCTCGACGTCCTGGCCAACGAGGCGTTCGTGGACGTCTTCCGCTACATCGAGCTCGTCTCAACCGTCGGGTCCGAGGAGATGGAGAGGCCCATGCACGTCTCGGCGCACGGCCAGGGCGGGCGATATTTCGTGCTCATCGATCCCCTCGATGGCTCGTCCAACATCGATTCCAACGGCACCGTCGGCTCCATCTTCTCCATTCGGCGCCGTCACGCCGCCGATGGGGAGATCGAGGAGTCCGATCTGCTGCGACCGGGGTCCGAGCAGGTGGCTGCGGGCTATGTGCTCTACGGCCCGAGCACGATGCTCGTCTACACCACGGGCGAGGGGACGCACGGGTTTACGCTCGACTCCGGCATCGGCGAGTTCCTGTTGACCCACCGCGACATCCGGGTTCCCGATCCGGGAAAATACTACAGCGCCAACGAGGCGCGCTACGGGGACTGGGAGCCCGCCGTCCAAGCGTTCGTCGACGAGCTCCGCGACGGGGGATATGCCTCGCGCTATTCGGGGGCGCTCGTCCACGACCTGCACCGGGTGATGTTGGAGGGTGGGCTGTACTTCTATCCGCCGACGGCCGCGAAGCCCGAGGGCAAGCTGCGGCTCATGTACGAAGCCGCCCCCCTGGCGTTTGTCATCGAACAAGCCGGAGGAATGGCCAGCACGGGCCGAGAACGCATTCGAGACGTCCCGCCGACGGGGCTCCATCAGCGCGTGCCGCTGTTCATCGGCGGTCGCGCTGAGGTCGAGCGGCTCGAGGCGCTCTTCGCCGCAACGAGCTAACCTTGCGGAACGCGTCAGTCGGCCACGAGGACCCGACCCGCTCGCGGCTCGAGGTCGACGCGCAGACCGCCCTGGTCGACGGCGACCGTCGCGTCGGACCAGACGTCGGACAGTCGGCGTCCGTCCGCAAAATACTCTCCGACGTCGAGCGTCGGCGTTCGGGCGTCGGTCGCCGTGTTGACGACGACCACGAGCGTCTCGTCGTTGAGTTGGCGCCCGTAGGCATAGACGCCCCCCTCGGCATAGAGACAACGGAGCTCGCCGCGACGCAGCGCCGGATGCTCGTGCCGCAGCGCGATGCAGGCTTTCACATAATCTCTCAGCTCGTGATCCCAGCGGCTCTGGTCCCAGGGGAATCCTCGTCGGCAGTCCGGGTCACGACGACCCTCCATGCCGATCTCGTCGCCGTAGTAGACGCACGGCGCGCCGGGCAGCGTCATCTGAACCAGCGTCGCCAGCTTCAGGGCCGTGACGTCGCCCTGTGCCAGCGTCAGGAACCGAGCGGTGTCGTGGCTGTCGAGCAGGTTGAGCTGAGCCTGAGTGATTTCTGCTGAGTAGAGGCTCATCAGCTCGTCGACCTCGGCGGCAAACTCGCTCGCGTCGAACTGCGGAATGGGCGCGTAGCCCGTCCCCTCGACAAGCTCATCCTCGGGCGGCTCCGGGAGCACGAAGCCCAACAGCGCTCGCGTGAGCGGATAGTTCATGACGCCGTCGAAGCGGTCGCCCGCGAGCCACTCCGGGGCGCGATGCCAGATTTCCCCGACGAGATAAGCGTCCGGATTGATCGCCCGCACGCGCCGCCGGAACTCGCGCCAGAACTCGGGATCGTCGATCTCTTCCGGAACGTCGAGCCGCCAGCCGTCGGCGCCGAACTCGATCCAGCGTTCGGCGATGCTCCAGAGATAGTCCCGCACGTCCGGGTGCGAGACGTTGAACTCCGGCAGCGCCGCGAGCCCCCACCAGGCGCCGTAGTTGGGCGGCTGCCCGGTGGAATAGGCGTGCAAGGGAAACCCCTTAATATGGAACCAATCGAGGTACGGCGACTTTTCCCCGTTCTCCAGAATGTGATGGAAGGCGAAGAACCCCCGACTGGCATGGTTGAACACGCCATCCAGAATCACCCTCATACCGCGCTCGTGGGCGGCGTCGATAAGCGCCCGCAGCGCGTCGTTCCCCCCCAAGAGCGGATCGACGCGCTCGTAGTCGTACGGGTGGTAACGATGGTTGGCCGCCGAGGCGAAGACGGGGTTGAGATAGACGGCCGTGATGCCCAAGTCTTGGAGATAGTCGAGTTTTTCGATCACGCCATAGAGGTCCCCGCCCTTGAAGCCGTGATGCGATGGCGGCGCGTCCCAGGCTTCCAGGCGAGGCGGCTTGTGAGCGTGCTCGCTCTGGGCGAATCGATCGGGAAAGATCTGATAGAAGACGGCGTCCTTGACCCACTCGGGAACGTTGTTCATAGTGGGGCATTGTAGCCGCTGACCGAGGCCATATCGACTGTGGATGAGGCGGCTAGAACTCGATCTCGGCTCGAACGGACGCTTCCTGGAACTCGGCCAGTTGATGACGGGTGCGGGCTTCGACGTCGATGGGGCCGAACGATCCTCGAGCGGAGAAGGTCAGGTTGGAGAATTCCGCGATCTCGGACGGGGTGCCGGTAAAGCTGGCGATCACGGCAAACGTGAAGGGATCCACATCGCTTCGCAGGCTGACCGTGGCCGCATTCAGCCCTCGCCCCGGGGCGCCGCTGGCAAAGACGTTCAGGTCGGTCGGGACGGGTTCGTCTTGCAGGACCGTCGTCGCCCGAAAGTTGAACCCGG
>CAZMNF010000054.1:0-12960 GCA_964567595.1 uncultured Thermotogae bacterium
TGCGACGAGCATGGCATCGCCATGGCGTTCACGCGGACTCGGGAGTTTCGGCATTGATCGACCGCACGCTTACGATCCCCCAGCGGCTACATCGGGGGAATGCGCGGCCCGAGCACGTGCCAATGCATGTGCGGGGTGACGCCGGCTGCGGCCACGTTCGTCCGGACGTAGAACCCCGCCTGATCCAGCTCGAGCAACCGAGCAATGCTCTGGACGGCGCGAACCATCGAGCTTAACAGCTCCCCGTCGATGGCCTTGGCGTCAAGCATAGAGGGTACGTGCGCCTTCGGAATGACGACGACGTGGACGTCGGCGGACGGATTCGGATGACGGAACGCCAGGACCCGTTCGTCCTCCCAGATGGTCTCGACGTCGAGCTTTCCGGAGAGGACGTCGTCACAGTACCAGTCGTAATGGGCCATCGCCGCTCAAGATGGAGCCGAGGAAGGGCAGGGGCAGGCGGGGAGGGCGCCCCGCCTGCCGAGGAATGAGGTTAGCAACCACAGAAGGGGTCCATTGGCACGCCCGCGCACCTCATCGGACTGGGGGAAAATCCACGCCGCAGGAGGTTGGCGAAAACGACGTGGCAAAACCCTGGCCCGATGCGTCGGTGTCCGGGGCGTCCGAAACCCTCCTATGAGCGATCATCGCCGTCATCCTAAGCCTCGGGTCCGCTCGGCCCAAGGACCGCCGTCCCTAGGGGGCGGATGCCGAGTCATGCCTTGAGGTGATCGGTGTCCCCTCAAGCGCCAACGGCGATGCGACCGGAGGGAACGGCCCTTCTGTCTACTTGCAAGGCTAAGATCATCGGGGTGGAAAGTCTGTGACCGCCTGGTGGAAATCGGGTGAAAATCGGCTGCCCGAGGCCATGGGAGAACCCCGCATATCGCCGATCCACGACGACAACGTGCCTGCATCCGCTCCCGCGTCGGTCGATTCAGGCGGACTCGTTGCCCGTCTGTGGTGGCAGTTCCGAGATGCGCCAGTAGTCGAGGACGGTCTCGATGACCTTGGCGAACTCGGCGGAGCTGGGCGGCTTGGTAATGTAGCCGGAGGCTCCGGAATTGTACGCCTTGACCATGTCCTCCTCCCGCTCGCTGATGGTCAACACGATGACGGGGATGCGACGGAGCCCGTCGTCCTGTTTGATCTCTTCAAGCACCTCGTGCCCATCGATTTTGGGCAAATTCAAGTCCAGCAGGATGAGATCGGGACGCTGGGCGTCTTCGTAGTCGCCCCGACGGTGCAGAAAGTCGAGCGCCGCCTGGCCGTCGTTGACGACGGACAGTTCGCTCTTTTCGGCCATGTTGCCCTTTTTGAGGGAGCGCTCTGCAATGAGGACGTCGTCCGGGTTGTCCTCAACCAGCAGGATGCGCAGCTTCTTGGATGCCATGTCGAATTCTCCTTCCTCAATTCCGCATCGGCGTCGCGGCCGAGGTGGGTTTCGGGACGCTGAAGTAGAAGGTGCTGCCCTCGCCGAGTTCCGACTCCAGCCAGATTCGACCGCCGAACTCTTCGACGATCCGCTTGCAGATCGCCAACCCCGCGCCCGTGCTCTCCGGGTGGTCGCCCGGGCTCAGGCGCTCGAAGAGCTCAAAGATGCGCTCGCGATAGCGTTCCTCAATGCCCATGCCGTTGTCGCTCACAGCGAACACGACCTCGTTACCACGGTCCTCCCAGTCGATCTCGATGCGCATGTCGTTCTTGTCGTTGTAGCGGATGGCGTTCGAGATCAGGTTGCCGAAGAGCTCGCTCAAGCGCGTCCGGTTGGCCAGCACGGGTGGGGGCGCCTCGGGCAACACGAGCTCCGCGTCGCTGAGCAGGGCTTCCAAGTCCTCGCGGACCTCGGTCATGAGATCGCCGACGTCGACCGGCTCCATGGGCTCGCCCTCGATGCTGGAGAGCTTCAACAGGTCGTCGATGAGGCTCTTCATGCGCTCCGAGGAACGCTTCAGGCGATCGAGATACTCGGCGCCCTCTTCGTCGAGCGCGTGTCGATAATCCTCCTCCAAGAACTGGCTGAACGCCTGGATGGTCCGCAGCGGCTGCTTCAAGTCGTGCGAGACCACGTGCGAGAACTCTTCCAGCTTCTTGTTGCTCGCCTCGAGGCGTTCGGTTTTTTCCACGAGTTCGCGCTCCAGCTTCTTCATCTCGGTCAAATCAATGAAGTGGTCGATCCGTCCGCCCTGGTAGCGTTCGGTCTCCACGGGGATGGATCGGTACTCCAGAATCCGCTCGCCCAACTCGTCGTTGAGCGTGAAGACGAAGCCGTCGCTATCCGAGCTGAGGATCTGACCCGGCACGCTCGCGTCGGGAATCCGACCGCCGACGGTCTGGAGCATGCGCTTCAGGTCCGCGCCGATCAGTTCGTCGCGATCGACGTTGAAGAGATACCCCAGCGTCCGATTCGCCCAGACGATTTGGCGATCGCGATCGAGCAGAACGATGCCCGAGTCGAGCGTGTCGATGGCGTCCTCGATGAGGTAGCGGTAGCGGGCCTCGGCCTCCCAGAGCTTGCGCTCCAGTTCGGACTCCTCGGAGCGATCGGCCAGTTCGACCCAGATGCGATCCGGCCCGATCCGGCGCATGCGCAATTCGGACGGCAGGGGCTTCTTGTCCCAGGAGACCGCGCGCAGCTTCAATCCGTCGGATTCGCCCATGTTGACCGCGCGCTCCAGATCGGCGCGAGCGTCGTCGAGGTCGTCCAGGTGGATGAACTCCGACAGGTGCTTGACCGAGCCCAAGAGCTCGATCGCCCGATCGTTGCGCTCCGAGACGCGCCCTGAGGGATCCATCATCAACATCGGGTTGAGCGCCCGTTTGAACACGTCCTCGCAGACCGTCCGCGATTGCGCGGGCTCCGGGCGCTTCCGTCGCTCCCGACGGTTGGCGTAGCCGATGCCGCCGCCGACGGCCGTCGATGCGAGCGCGAATGCCCCGACACCCATGAGCGAACTCCCTTCAGCCGGCAAGAACGGCACAGCCAACGCAGCGGCCAACACGCCGACGGCCGCGCCGCCGAGCACCTCCCAGAGCAGGGCGCTCGTGAGCGTGCTCATGGCCAGCAGCGCGAAGACGATCGGCGTGGATCGCGCGTGGAACCCCACGACGGCGCCCAAAGCGAGGCCGAAAAGCGCCAGTGTCGCGAGGAGCTTCCCCGCGTTCTTGAACCGGGCGATGCTCTCCGCGTCCATGGAGCGCTCGGCGGCCAAGCCTTCCGACGTTTTCACGCGTTGATCGGTCGCGACGTCTTGGCTTGCCCTGCTGTTCACCCTGTCAGTCTAGGCGCGGGCGTCCATCCGGAGAAGGACATCTGTCCCGACCTGAGCATCCTCCTGTCGACCCCTTGGGCTCAGATGATCAGGTTGTCGTTCAGGCTGAAGGGGAACGGTTCGGCCATGCGTTGCAGGCTTTCGCCATCCAACACGGTAATCGCGCGGTCCTTGACGGCAATGACGCTGCGGTCTTCCAGTTCCCCCAACGTCCGAATTGCCGTTTTGGAGGAGACGCCGGCCATCTCGGCGAGTTCAGTGCGCGAGAGCTCAATCTCGCTCTCGCCCAACTTCAGAATGATGCGAGCGAGGCGTTCCTTGCTCCCGTTGTAGGAGCGTTCGGCCAACTTGCACTGGAACCCTTTCAGCTCTTCGGAGAGCTTCTCAAACATCCGGAAGGTTACGGGCGGATGGCGCTCGATGAAGCCGAAGAAGTCGCCGCGTTCCACGAACCCGACCTCGGCTTGGGTGAGCGTCTTGGCGTACGCGATGTGGACGCCCTTGTCGAACAGCGTCGTCTCGCCGATCGTCTCGCCCGGACCCACGAGCTTGAGGATCTGTTTCTTGCCGCCCAAGGTCCGCTTGACGAGCTTGATCCGGCCTTTGAACACGAGGTAGAAGCCGAAGGCGGGCGCCCCCTCTTGGAAGACGATCTCCCCCGACCCGTACTTGATGCGGCGAACGAGAGCCTCGAGACCGCTCAGGTCCTTCGGCCCCATATCCGAGAAAATCTTAAACTCTCGGAGTTCAGTCATCCCTCTCACCACCACCCTCAAAGATGGACTGTCGTTCAAACGCTCCGCGAGCGTACCTATTATGGGTTACGCTGCCGTCACCTGTCAATAGCCTCGAGGTCGTCCATCCGAGGTGTCGTGGATCCGGACGTCGTCGTCCTCCTTTACGGTCGAGAGCGTAATGGACGTGTTCGTCCCCTCCACGCCCGGATGGTTCAACAGCCGTTTGATCTCTTCGTTCATGGTCGTTTGATCCGGAAACTTGCCAATCACGAGCAGGTCAAACTCGCCCGTGATCTCATAGACGTGGGTCAAGCGATCGTCGGCCTGCAGCGAGGTCGCGATTTCGTTCAGGAGGTTGCCTTCCGCCTTGATCTGAATCACCGCGGTGATCTCGTAGCCGAGCTTGGCATCGTCCAGAACCGGCTTGAACCCACGGACGATGCCGTTCTCCCGAAGCGCGTCCAAGTGCTGGCTGACCGTCGTCGGCGAGACGTCCAAGCGCCGCGACAGCTCTCGCAGGCTCATGCGTCCGTCCTCTCGAAGGTTCTCGATGATGCGCTCGTCCAGATCGCGGTACATCGTCTGGAGTATAATGGAGCGGACCGCTAAAATCGATCCATCATGGAACTCGATACGACCATCGACCTGAGCCTAACCGATCCGACCGCTGCCATCGACGCGATCGCCCAATTCATCCGATCTTCGGTCGTTGACGCCGGACGCGAGCGGGCCGTCGTGGCCCTGTCGGGCGGCATCGACTCTGCCCTGACGGCTGCCATCGCCGCGCAAGCCCTTGGGCCGGGTCAATTGGTCACGCATACGCTCCCCGACGGGCAAATCACGCCATCCGATGATGTGACGGATGCCCATCGTTTGGCGGAGCATCTGAACGTGCGCTGCCGCGAGATCTCCATCGGTCCGCCCTTGGAGGGCTTGGCGTCGACCGCCAAGGACGCCGGGGTCGAGGGCAATCCGAACGCTTGGGGCAACGCGAAGGCCCGCCTGCGCATGATCATCAACTACCTCGTCGCGGACGAAGAGAACGCCCTGGTGCTGGGCACGGGCAACCGGAGCGAAATCCTCATCGGCTACTACACCAAGTACGGCGATGCGGGCGTGGATCTGCTTCCGCTCGGCCCGCTCTATAAGACCCAGGTCCGCCAGTTGGCGCGCCATCTCCAGTTGCCCGATGCGATCGTGGATAAGGCGCCCTCAGCCGGCCTCTGGCAGGGCCAGACGGACGAGGGCGAGCTCGGCATGGCCTACGATGAACTGGATCGAATCCTGATCTGCCTCCGCGATGAGGAGTTGAGCATCGAGCAGACGGCCGAGACGCTCGGATCTGAGCGGACGGAGGTCGCACGCGTCGCCGACATGATCCGCGCCAGCGCGCACAAGCGAGCCATGCCGCCGATGCCCGAGACGCTCACCGGCGCATAGCGACACCCGAGAGAGCAAGGAGGCGCGATGCCCCGAATGGTCGACAAGCAACGAACGTTGGCGAGGCCCACGTTGCTGATCGCAATGATTGCGCTGGCGTTGACGGCAATGCTGGCGCCGACGGTCGGCGCCGTGGGCGAGCGCGCCGTCGCCGAGCTTTACAGCTCGGACGGCGAACTGGTCGGCTTGGCGTTCTTCGAGCAGGTCTCGGAGAGCACCGTCCGCATCACCGGCCCCGTGGAGGGGCTATCGAGCGGCCCGCACGGCGTGCATATCCACGAGACCGGCACCTGCGAGCCCCCCGACTTCACCTCGGCCGGCGGACATTTCAATCCCACCGGCGCGGAGCACGGCTTGCAGAACCCCAACGGCCCCCACGCGGGGGACTTGCCCAATCTGAACGCGCCGGGCGACGGGCGCACGTGGCTGGAGTACGACACCGACCGGATCTCGCTCACCGATGGGCCTGCGTCGCTGTTCGACGAGGACGGCAGCGCGATTGTCATCCATGCGGGTGAGGACGACCAGCAAACCAACCCGTCGGGCGCCAGCGGCGATCGGGTCGTGTGCGGCGAGATCCGCCAGGCCGAGTCCACCGAGACGGCTCCTCCCAACGATGCCGACAACGGCGACATGGCGACGTCCGAGCAGGGCGAATCGGGCTCGACGGAATCCGCAGGCTCCGGATTGGCCCTCGGCCTCCCGGAAGTGGCCATCTTGGCGCTCGTTGGCGTGGGGCTGTTCTTCCTGGCGCGGATCGTGCTCTAGGCGTCGCCGAGCAGCGCCATCGCGATGCGAATCGCGATCAGGATCCAGCCGGCCACGACCACGAGCCACACGACCCGTTTGGCCACTTCGGCGGCCGCTAGGAGAATCGTCAAGATGATGAGGAAGCCCAGCGGGTCGACGAGCCCGTCAAAGAGGCCCGCGGGCATCGCGTCGCCGAGGATCGTCTTCACCAGATCGACGACCAGCTGGCCCGCCCAGTGGGCGATGGTGTAGAGGAACGTAAAGACCTGGTCCAGAAAATCCCGGAACTGGCTGTCCGGAGGAACCGGGCTCTGTTGGGACGCGGTCTGCTGGAGCAACGCGCTCATCCGAGTGGTCATGCGCTCATGCCCTCCTTCGAGCGGCTTGCGCCTTCATTGTAGGGGCTACCGATCGTGTCCACATTCGATCGGACGACTGTCCCCTCTGGCATGCACACCCGAGGGGTCGCGAGGCCGCTGAATGCGCATGCGGACGATCCCTGCGTCCTCCCCGTCGCGCGGGCTGGCTTCTAACATAAACGTATCTTGCTAGACATTTAGCGTGGCGCGGAAGCGGGGGTCGATCGCTGGCTCCCGCTTTCGTCGTTGCCACCCGACATCCGTCCTTCCCATCGTCATCCAGCCGCCGACGGAGCCTGCGACGAGGAGAAACGTCCGAGGACCGCCGCGATCCACTTCGCGCCGCCGACCAGCGCGTCGATGCGTTGATTCTCGTTCGGGGCGTGGGTGTTGGTCTCCGGATGGTTGCAGCCGATCGCGACCGTCGGCAGGCCCAACACGTTGGTGAACAGATACATGGGCCCGGATCCGGCCGATCCGACGTGCACGTTGGGCGTTCGGCCCCAGACCTCTTCGGCCGTTTCTCGGGCCACTTGAGCGATCTCGGCATCCAACGACGTGCGCGCTGCCGGATTCTCCGACTGGATCGTGAGATCGATGTCGTCGAATCCCTGCTCTGCCAAATGGCGCCGGAGCAGGTCCGCCAGTCGATCGGGGTCCTGATCGGGCACGAGGCGGAAATCCATTTTGGCCATGGCGTAAGCGGGAAGCACCGTCTTGTGCCCCTCGCCGATGTAGCCGGAATAGAACCCCGCCACGTTGGCCGTCGGCGCGCCCGTGAGCGCTTTCTTCAATGCCAGACCGGACATGCCGGTCAGAAACTCGTCAAGCCCGAGCTCGCGCTTGAGGCGGTCTTCCGCGAGCGGTTCGGCCTCCAGCGCGGCCAACTCGGCCTCGGTGAACTCGCGCACGTTGTCGTACCAACCGTCGATCGTGATGCGTCCCTGGCCGTCGCTGATCGTGTCGATCGCTTTCAACAGGCGCCATGCCGGATTCGGCGCGATCGCCGCGCGGGCGGAGTGAGCGTCGCGCTCGAGCGTCCGGATGGAGAGCTCGACGTAGAGCATCCCCTTCAGGCCCAGCGTCACGCCGGGCACATCGTCGTCGTCGAGCCCGCCGAACTCCCAGATCGCTGCGTCGCCCGTCAGCCGGTCCTTGTGACGATGGACGAACGCGCCGAAGTGTGGGCTTCCCGTCTCCTCTTCGCCCTCGACGACGAACTTGACGTTGCACGGCAGTTCGCCGTGGATCTCCAGGAACGCTTCCATGGCCGCCAATCGCGAGACGATGTTGCCCTTGTTGTCCGCGGCACCGCGGGCGTAGATCCGCCCGTCGCGGATCTCGCCCGCCCAGGGGTCGCTGTCCCACAGCTCAAGTGGCTCGGCCGGCTGGACGTCATAGTGGTCATAGATGACGATCGTCCGCGTGGCACCGGGGACGCGGCGCTCGGCGTAGACGACGGGCGGCCCGTCCTCGAGGGGAACGATTTCGGCCTCGAGGCCGCTTTCGCTCAGCATGTCGCGGGTCAGCTCCGCGCATTCGGCCATGCCGTGGTTCTGTGCCGACACGCTCGGCTGGCCGCAGAGCGTCTGCAGGCGTCGAATCGTCCGTTGATCGTGATCGTCGATGTGCGCGTACACGGGCGTGAGGTCCACGTTGGGCCTCCTCTCGGGAATGACAAAGCGTTGGCCCAAAGTATAGATCGGCCGCGTCAGGGTCGACAAACGGGCCGCCGACGGTTGGCCCGTCGACGGCCCGCGTCTCACGTTTCTCCAGGCGTGAGCTCGTTATTCCGTTCGGAAGCTTACGGCATGGCAGGTTCTTCGGAGGGCGTTTGGGATTCGCCGTCCGGCAGCACGACGTTGAGGTCGGAGCGGAGCGTCAACTCCTCCGACTTGCCCCAGCCGCCGGGATGGCACTTGACGAACCCCTCCATCCAGAGATCCGTCTCTTCCGGCGTCTGCCAGAGTTTGACGTCGTAGATCAGCGTCCGCTGGGTGCCGGCCTCCATCATCTCGTACGAGACGAGCGTGGGGTTCTGCTGCACGCGGAACTGCGGAAACCACGTCGTGTCTTCCCAAATGACGAAACGGACGTCTTGATGGGCGGTGATGCGTACTTCCACTTGGAACTCCTCGCCGACGCGGATCTCGCGCGGCAGCGTCCGCTCGATCGTGCAGTACTCGCCCTCGTTGACGTTGTGCTGTACCTGCGGTTGCTCGGGCTCGGGCCGGCGCGCGGACACCGACGTCGAGGCGCTCGCTTCGCGCCCGCTCGAGGTCACAACCCGCAGGCTGACGTCGTATTCCCCTTCGTCGTCGAAGGTGTGGGTGACTTCCTCGCCCGTCGTTGACGACCCGTCGCCGAATTCCCAGTTGTAGACAACCACGCGCTCCTCGGCGTCCTCAGGCAGATGGACTTGGCCCCGGAACGTGAACGTCATCGGCCCCGAGCTGCTCTCGCTTGCCACGCAGTTGCTGCAGTCGTAGGAGATCATGGCCTGGAGCTCATCTTGGGGCTCCGACGCCGCCGGCGTCGGCTCGTCCGCGGGCGGGACCACCGGCTCCCAACCGCAGCCGCTGACCAAGAGCAACAGCGGCACCAGTGCCACTAGCCCCAGCCGTGCCAGGGTGGCTCTCATCGGTATCCCTCCTCAGGGACAGCTTCGCTCCCATGATAGGCCAGCAAAGCGGGAATCTGCGCGGGTCTGTGCCTGCCCCACGCTGGACATTGGCCCGCCCCAACGACGGCATGCGAGCACCTTGAGTCGGGACATGTGTCCTCAATTAGAGCAACACCGTCTCGTTCATCGCGTTAGCTGGCCGGCTGTGAGCAGGGTTGAGGGCAGGGTGGTGGGTCGCGGAGGACTCGAACCTCCAACCTTCCGGTTAAGAGCCGGATGCTCTGCCTTTGAGCTAGCGACCCTCGCCGAAAACTTGACAGCTTCCCGTCCGCAGCCACAGCGCTGCTATTCGATGTGAAGCGTGTCAGTGGCGCTAGCGACAATGATAATGCCCCATCTAGATCCCGTCAAGGCGGCAATTTGGACGGTCCGTAGCCGCCATCCTAGAATGCCGTTATGGAATCGCTCTTTGCCGATTCGGGCGAGCGCGAGCCTTTAGCCGAGCGGATGCGGCCGCGCACCTTGGACGAGTTCGTCGGCCAGGCTCACCTCGTCGGCGAGGGCAAGCCGCTGCGAGTGATGCTCGAAGGTCGACAGGTCCGCTCGCTCGTCTTCTGGGGCCCGCCCGGCACGGGCAAAACGACCCTCGGCCAGATCATCGCCGGGATCTATGGCGCGTCGTTCCGCCACTTCAGTGCGGTTCGCGCCTCCATCAAGGCGATCCAGAGGGCAATGGATGCCTCGCAGGAGAGCTTCCGATCCCAGGGGGCCCGCGATCTTATCTTCGTCGACGAAATCCATCGCTACAACAAGGCCCAGCAGGCCGTCTTCCTTCCCTACGTCGAGGAGGGGGCAGTCATCTTGATCGGGGCAACGACGGAAAATCCATCGTTTGAGATCATCAACCCGCTTTTGTCGCGGTCGTCGGTGTTCACGCTCAATCCCCTGTCAGCCGCAGACGTCCGGGCCATTCTGGAGCAGGCGCTAACGGACGAGGCGCGCGGTTTGGGCGATGGAAGCCTGTCGCTGACGGCGGAGGCGAGCGAGTTCATCGCCGCCAGCTGCGACGGCGACGCCCGACGGGCGCTCAACCTCCTCGAGCTTTCCGCGGACCTGACGGCCAGCGACACGATCGAGCTGGCGAGCGTCCAAGAAGCGTTCCAACGGAAAACGCCCGCTTATGACAAATCGGGCGAGGAACACTACAATCAGATCTCCGCGCTCCACAAGGCGGTCCGCAACTCCGAACCCGATGCCGCGCTCTACTGGCTGGCGCGCATGCTCGCTTCGGGAGAGGATCCGCTCTACTTGGCACGCCGGCTGGTCCGCATGGCCAGCGAGGACATCGGGATGGCCGATCCCCAGGCGTTGTCGGTGGCGTTGACGGGCAAGGACGCCTACGACTTTCTCGGAGCGCCCGAGGGCGAGCTGGCCCTCGCCCAAGTGACGGCCTATTTGGCCACAGCCCCGAAGAGCAACGCGATCTACACGGCATTTGGCGAGGCCCGTCAGGACGTCGAGCAGACGCGGCACGAACCCGTGCCGCTCCACATCCGCAACGCCGTCACGACCCTGATGGCCGAGGTCGGCTACGGCGAGGGATACCAGTACGCCCACGCGTACGACGAGGGCGTCACGCCGATGAGCTCCATGCCCGAATCCCTCCAAGATCGACAGTACTACCGGCCGACCCAGCGCGGCTACGAGGCCCAGGTCCAGAGCAGGCTCGAACGCTGGGAGGCGCGACGCCGGGACTTGGCCTCGCGTGAAGGCCCCGGTGATGGAGCCCATTAATCGAAAATGTCGCAGTGGGGGCAGCCCCAGTCGGTCCCTTCGGGACGCTGGGGGTGCTCGTCGTTGTCGAGCCGGAATTGGCTCTCGCTGTGGTAGTGATACAGGTCGCAGGCGCGCCGGAAGCGCTCGTAGGTGTCGCCCTCGTAGTCGTAGCTGAAGTAGCGGTAGTAGCGCGTCTCCGCCACCCGTTCCGCCCAGTCGTGCAGCTCGGCATTCAAATCGTCAGCCTGCCCGATGTAACGGACGGGATCGGAGTCCGTGCCCATCAAGAAGTAGAGGCCAGGGTAGCGGGCCACGTCGCGGTCGATGATCTGCGGGCGGAGCGAGCGTCGATGCTTCACGAGAGCCTCCTCCGGATAAATTATAGGAAACGCGCGCGACGAGCCGCAACGATTCGCCTCAAGGCCGCGGCCCTCGACGACGCAGGCGCTCCCAGTAGTAGAGCAGCCAGTCGAGCGCGTGCTGGAGGGCGTTCGGCGGGCCGTCGGCCCGCGTCCGCGGTCGGCGTTGGCGCGCATAGACCCACTGGTCGCGCCCTCGAGTGTAGACGTAAGCCGTGATGACGCCGGCCAAGGCGAAGATCGCCAGCCATGGTCCACCAAAGCCAGCATAGACGAAGTACGTCAGCCCGACGACGCCCCACATGAGGTAGCGGCCTTTGATGGGGAGCACGAAGCCCATGAGCACCATCTGGTCCGGGTTCATGACGCAGAAGGCCACCATCACGGCCGCCAACGGCATCCAGAGCCCGCTCAGCGCGACCGTCGGGACCGTGCTGACGAGGCCCAGCAGCAGGCTTCCCACGGCGAGGCTGGTCGATGTCACGAGCGTAATGCCCGCGAGGAATTGCAGATAACGCCGGCTCGTCCAGGAGCGTTCGACGGTGCCGCCGAAAGCCCAGAGCATGTATCCGGTCAGCAAAAGCGCGATGATGTTGTCGGTGATGAGCGGATAGGTGAGCAGCGACCAGGGTTTGACGTAGAAGCGGGCGCTGTCGAACGCGATCCACGGGGCGGGATCGGCCCCCTGAGCCGCGGCGGCGATCAGGAAGCGCAAGAGAAACGTTGCGACGTTGATCGCGATCAGCGAGCGCGTCACGGGCTCGGGCGTGCGCCACACGTAGGAGCCGAGGCGGCGCCAGTAGTAGCGGAGTTCCGTCATGGGGCCTCCCTTGGGCCGAACAGGGACGTCCCCAAGCGGACCATCGTCGCTCCCTCTTCGACAGCCAGGGCGTAGTCGTGGGTCATGCCCATGGACAGCGTCGTCATCTCCACGTCCAGGGCATCGTTGAGCGTGTCGAACAGCCGCTTCATGGCCTGGAAGTATGGGCGCAGGCGCTCTCGGTCCTCGGCAGCGGGCATCATGGCCATGAGGCCGTCGATCCGTAAGTTTTCCAGGGTTGCCATCTCGAGGGCCAAAGCTCTCGCCTCGGGGATGGCCAGACCGCGCTTGCTTGACGCCTCAGCCGGGTTGACCTCCACCAGCACAGGGTAGCGAGCATCCGATCGTTGAGCCTGTCGATCGATGGCGTCGGCCAACGCCCAAGACGTAACGGACTGGATGCCGTCGAACAGCCGAACGGCCGCTTTGACCTTGTTGGGCTGCAGCGTCCCGATCAGGTGTCGTTCGAGACCTTGGGGGAGGAATTCGAACTTTTCGAGGGCCTCCTGAACGGTGTTCTCGCCGATCAGATCGATGCCCGCCTCGACGGCTGCCATGATCTCGCCGACGTTGCGGCCCTTGGTTGCCGCCAAGATGCGGATCTCATCGGGATCGCGACCGCTCCGCTCGGCAGCGCGTTCGATATGGGTTTGGACGTCGCGAAGGCGGTCCTGGACACTCATGCTTCCCAAATGATAGATGAGTTGGGCCGAACGGGCCAGTCGGGTCCGTCCACTGGGACGCGCCTCGACCGACGGCCTACTGATCGCCGCGAAAGAAGGGTGAAGCGATGGCCGCAACGTGGGCGAAGCTTGCGGACATTG
>CAZMNF010000055.1:0-12947 GCA_964567595.1 uncultured Thermotogae bacterium
AGGTGATCGGCCCGGTCAAGCGAGATAAAGCTCTTCGGATGTTTGGCCGCCTCAAAGATATGGGCGGCGTTCTCGATCCCGACCGTGTCGTCGAACGGGCCATGGAACACGAGCAGCGCGCGACGCAAATTGGCGATAAAGGTGTCCATGCGCTGCTCGTCGAGATCATCCAGGAAGTGTCGCTGTATCCGGAACGTGCGGCCCGCCAGCGTCACCTCCACTTCGCCCTGCTCGGCGAGTTCGGTCTCGCGGCCGGCCAAGAGGTGCTTGATGTGGGCCGGGCTGCAGGGGGCAGCGATCGTGGCCACCGCTCGGCACGACGGCACCTGATGGGCCGCCTGCAACACGGCCGCACCCCCAAAGGAGTGCCCCATCAGGATGCGGGGCGCCTCGCGCTCGGCCGCCAGGTACTGCGTCGCGGCCACGAGGTCGTCCACGTTGGAGGAGAAATTCGTCTCGGCGAAGTCGCCCTCGCTCTCGCCGAGGCCCGTGAAGTCGAAACGCAGCACGCCGAATCCCTGATCGGTCAAGGCCTGGTCGATGCGTTGAATGGCCTTGAGGTTCTTGGTGCAGGTGAAGCAGTGGGCGAACAAGGCGTAGCCGACGGGCTCGCCGTCGTCCGGCCGATCCAGTTGGGCAGCGAGCCGGTCCCCACGATGGCCGGGAAACGTGAGTCGCTCCGAACGCATGTCGGTAGTGTAAAACGTCGATCCCAAGGAAGCCAGGCGGCCTCCATCACCCGTCCAAGAACTGATCTTATTGGCGGCCAGGGCCAGTTTGGGCGCCGTGCGATCGATACCCGCATACTTTGGGCGAGTCGCCGTGACCAACCCTGAACGCGGAGCGGCTGGATCCGCGTCTCCAGTTGTCCTCAATGCGCCCCAAGCGACCGCGGAGGCTTTGCTTGTCGTCGGCTGTTAGGAGCTTGAGCTGAGCGCGCAGGCGTTTCGGCCCGTCTCCAACTCACGCGCCTTGCCCTCGTCGGGCTCCATCAGCCCCGCATTGACCCGCTTAATCTCGACGTAGGATTCGGGAAACGTCGGCAAGCTCTGCAAAATATAGTCCACAAACGCCGACTCGCCTTCCCGAACTTTGCGCAGCCCTTCGTTACGAGCCGCGATATCGCCGAGCTTGTCCGCAAAAAGCGCATCTTGGCCAGCTTCCTCGGGACCGCTGAAGTGGCCCGGCAGCACGACCGTGGCCTCGTCCAAGGCCAGCAGTCGTTTGAGCGAGCGATAGTGCATCGAGGCCCAGGTCTCGCCTTGGCCCCCCAGGTCGGGCCGCGCGATGGAGTTGATGAAGACGCTGTCGCCGCTCATCAGGTACGTTCCGTCCAGCAGGCAAGCCATATTGCCCAACGTGTGACCGGGAATGTGCAGCATCTCGATCTCGAGTTCGCCGACGTGCAACGTCTGCTCGTCTCCGATGAAGGTGTAGTCGATCTCGGCGGGCCGGACGTCGAGCGGATGGATGGCATCGTAAGGGTGGAGGTAGTACGGGACGCCGAGTCGCTCCGCCAGCTCGGGGCCGCCGCTGATGTGGTCGGCGTGGGCATGCGTGTCTAACACGAAAGCGATCTCGGCATGGGTCTCGCGAACGACGTCGATGTAGGTGTCCACGTGGCGGAGTGGGTCGACGACCGCCGCTTGGCCATCCGAGATGACCAGGTGACTGATGCAGCCACGGGCCGGTCGCGTCACTTGGTAAACCCGCAGCCGATCGTCCGCCACGACGGTCTGGACGTCGTAATACGTTGCCCAAGCCTCCATCCCGCCGTCGAGCGTCTCGGCCTCGTAGTCGAGCCTGCGAAGTGCCGCGGTGACATCCTGCGAACTGACGCCTCGGGGACAAACGGTGACGACCTCGACGTCCTGGCTCAGCTCGTCTTGGAGATGGGTCTGCACGTAGGCCTGAATTTTTCCAACAGGATCCTCGTCGGCACCCCCGGAGGGCACCATCTCGCGGTACGGGACGTTGATCGTGGTCACGTTGTCTCGCCCCTCGACGCGCCAGGTCTCCACGTCGTCGCGCCCGCGCACGTCGAAGACGATCAGCGGCTGGTTGCGATCGAGCTTCGCCTTCAAATCACGAGCCTCGATGTTCGATTCGGACGTTCGGTTCAGCGTGTCCCCCATCGGGTCCTCCTCCTCATCGGCGACTGTTACCCTGCCCTGCCGGGCATGTTGAATCGAGCTTAACGTTGGGCAAACCACCATCACAAACGGCGCATGGCTGGACCATTTAGGCAATAGGATGATGAGCGGCGGAACCCGATCGTCCACCGATCGAGGCCCCGCCTTTCAAGGCAAGAGATATGCACAAGCTGCTTAGGCAGAGGAAGACCCTTCAGCCTGTCGCTCGCTTTCGACGACGGCCCGGCGCAGCATCCAGACGATCACGCCGACGCCGATCACGAACAGGACCAAGAACAGCAGCATCGGGCTCCACTGGATGTCGACGGTCTCGCCCGTAATGTCCAGGTACGGGGCCAGCTCGATGTTCTGGACGACCTGACGACTGACGGCGTTGAGCGCGATCACGCCGAATTGGCCCATCGCCACGCCGAGCGCCAGGCTCTTTGAGGGCACCATCGAACGCCCGCGCATCAACAGGAGCCAGACGAGGCCGGGCGCGACGGCGGTCACGACCGTCAAGACGAGCAAGGGCCCGCTGAACATGGCGTCCTTGACGGCCGTCGGCCAGGTACCGAGCGTGTACCAGAGCCCCGTGACGGCAAACCAAGCCAGCCCGACGGTGTAGACGTTGGCGGCCATGCGACGCGCCCAAGCCCGATAGTCGCTCGACTCGTTGCGGGCGAAGAACGCCCCGTCAACGACCAGGTACGCGCCCACGGTGGTCAGCGACAGCCCGAACATCATGAGCCAGCGTGGCCACAGCGATGGGTCGCCCGTGTTGAGCGCGGTGCCCAGCGGCGCGCCGGCTTCGCTGGTTGAGCGCCAAATGTCCGCCCAAGCGTCAACATTGGCCATGAGGCTCATCGCATTGGAAAAGAGGAAGCCGATGACCAGGAACGCCCCCATTGCCAGCCATCCGGCGGCAGCTCGCGGCTTCGTCAGGCTGTTGCGTCGCAGCCCGACGACGTAGATGTAGACCCCATAGTAGGCGAGCACTAGCAGCGCGATGACGCCGAACCAGGGCCAGGCCATGAGGATCGTCGCGGGATAGAACGCCTGATAATACATCACCTGCAGGAACAACAGCGGCACGATGCCGAAGTTGATCCCGAGCGCGATGATCACGGGCATCGGGTTCATCAGACGTCGCGACAGGAGCCGAGATTGCCCACCCCGCCAACGCAAGAGCAGCGCCACGGGAATCCCGGCATACCATAGCCCCATGGCGGTCGCGTGCAGCGTGAACCCGAGCACTTTCAATATGGCCATGAGCCAGTACGGCGCCGGATATCCGAGCGGACTTTCGGGCCCGATCAGGGATTGCGGATCCATGTTCTGACCACCTCGATTGATCCGTGAGTCCAGTTGTCGATCGCAGAGCCAAGCGTCCAAGCGGGTTGTGCATGCTCTCGGATCGCCATGGGAGAACTCCTTCCGTTACTCGCTTTCGCTCGCTTGGCGCATGCCGCCCGGCGTCGGCGGCGCAATCGACTCCAGATAATCCGTCAACAGCTCGGCTTCCTCATCCGTTCCGGCCCACGGCGGCATGAAGAAGTGGAACTGATTGGGCTTTTCCACCAGCGAGCGAATCATCTCGCGATCCCAGCCGCGGACCAGATGGGCCGTGGCGGACAGGCCCTGCTCGGCCGCGTGGCACATGCTGCAGTGGTACTGATAGAGAACTTCTCCAACGGCTTGTCGATCCTCAGCAGGCAGAGCCGTGAGGGCGCTCTCGTCGATTGTCCCATCTTGCCCCTCGCCGTTGACGGCCGATGGATAGTTGTCCCGCACCCAGGCGTGGGTCCACGTGCCGCCCTCGAGATAGCCCTTTTCGCGAAGTTCGGGGACTTCCTCGGGATAGATGTTGTTGCTGTAGACGACGTTGTAGACGACATACGGTTTTCGCACGGCCTCGCGAATGAATTCTCCACTGGCGAACGCTGCCAGGCCCGCAGCGAACAGCAGCACCGCAAAGCCGGGGCTGAGCCAGCTCGGATTCCGGTACGGACCGAGGTAGAGCATGAAGAAGACGACGACCGTCAGGCCGAAGATGAGCAGCGCCATCAGGTTGAGCGCGCTGGCGGCTTCGAGCGCCGCGGCGGCGGACTCCGGCAGATAGAGGTACCAGCCGATCCCGCCTAAGACGACCAGCGCGGCGCCCAAGAGCGCCGGCCGCGAGGAGCGCTTGGCGATCAGGTCGCACAGCTCGCCCTCCGCACGGAACGCCGCGTGGAGATAGACGTACAGCGACGCCAGCAGCAGCGCACCGCCCGTTCGGGCCAGCGTCTGCGGGATGAACTGCGGATTGAGAAAGCCGTTCCAGAAGCTCGGGTTCTCGGGCCAGTCGCCCGGGTTGAGCATGAACGCCGTGATGCCCGTGATCAGCACCAGGCTCATCCAGGCGGAGAAGGCATACAGGGCGCCGATGGCCAGGTGCGTGCGCCGCGAGAGCTTGCCCCAGAAGTAATAGAACAGAAACGCGGCCACGATCTCCACGACGAAGAAGACGTACTCGATGGCCCAGCCGAACACGAACGTGTGGATGAGCTGTTCGGTGGCCAATGGCGATGCCAGGCCGATGGTCCACCAGATCCCCACGCCCGTGATCGCGCCGAAGACGACGGTCAGCAGGATGAAGAACCAGGCATGCGACTTGAGGTAGCCGAGGTAGTCCTGGCGATCGTGCTTGTAGGCGTAGCGGGCCTCCCAATAGAGGAACAGCCCGCCGCCAACGGCGTAGTGGGCCACGAGCACGTGGACCGTGGCGATGATCGCGATCAGCATGGGCGAGGTGAGCGAGGGCACGTGCCACCAAGGATAGTCCACCGTCTATCCCTCCTTGCGATGTTAACGGTCAGGCCTCATGAGCGTTCGCAACGGGTTGCGGCACCGGATCGCTACGTCGCGGTGCGCTCGCGATGACAGAACCACCAGTCGTAGCAACCGTCCCCATCTTCGGCGAGACGGGCCTCGGCGGTTTGGGCATCGCTCGGCGGCGGCAGGATGACGCGGTCGCCGATGATCTCGTTCTCCGGCCAGCCCGCTGGCAGCGCGACGTCCTCCTCGTCCGAGACCTGGAAGCCGTGCACCATGCGCACGATCTCGTCGATGTTCCGGCCCAGTTCCTGCGGATAGTAGAGAATAGCCCGGATGGTCGAATCGGGATCGACCACGAAGACAGCGCGGACGGTGTTGGACGCCTTGCCCGGATGGATCATGCCGAGCCGCTCGGCGACCTCGCCCGTGTCGGCAATGATGGGAAACTCGACCTCGATGTTGAGGTGCTGCTCGATCCAGCGCTCCCAAGAGATGTGGGCAAAGACCTGGTCGATGGAGAGCCCGATCAACTCGGTGTTGAGCTCGCGGAACTGATCGTAGCGCGTCTGGAACGCGACGAACTCCGTGGTGCACACGGGCGTGAAGTCGGCCGGATGGCTGAAGAGCACCGTCCATTTCCCTCGGAAGTGATCCGGCAACGTTAGCGGCCCGTGGGTCGTCGGCACGTCCATCCGCGGTAAGCGTTCGCCGATGAGCGGCATCCGTTCGACTGCGTGCGTCATCGCAGCGGCTCCTTTCCTATCCAAGAATAGCAGATCGTATTATCGTCCTATCGGGTGCCGAGGGCAATGATGCAAATCAGTCTCAATAAGCCCGTCCGGGGGCCGCTTGCATGCAGTCGGCTCGAGCGGTAATTTAATGGCACACGGGGAGCTCGCGGAAGCGGGCTGAGAGGATCCCTAGCAGCGTCCGGGATCGACCCGCCGAACCTGATCCGGGTAATACCGGCGGAGGAATCCTCCAATGGCTCACGACGCTTCTGAGTTCCCGAACCGATTCATTCCCAAGCCCGCTTCTGACGGCGTTGGCCTACCTTTGAGGGAGGGCCAGCGATGAACGACCGGCTGGGCAAGATCGCCGCCACGGCGTTCGAGGCGATCATCCGGCCCCATCTCGGGGCGAGTCGGGACGAGGTCGTCGTCGGCCCCGCTACAGGCCGCGACACGGCGATCGTCTCGCTCGGCCACGGGCAGGTCATGGCGATCACCACCGATCCGCTCTCCTACATCCCCGGCCTCGGTCCCGAGGATTCGGCCTGGAGCTCACTCCACCTCATCGTCAACGACCTGGTGACGTCGGGACTGGAGCCGGCTTACGCCTCGGTGGATCTGAACCTGCCGCCGTCGGTCGACGACGCGACGTTCGACGCCTACTGGAAGGCGTTGCACGCCGAGTGCAGGCGGCTCGGGATCGCCATCGTGGCGGGCCATACGGGCCGCTATGGCGAGAACCGCGGCACCGTCATCGGCGGCGGGACGGTCATCGGCATCGGCCCCGACGATCAATACTTGGAGCCGCGATTTGCCCAACCCGGCGATCGGCTCATCGTCACCAAGGGCGCCATGATCGCCACGACGGGATTGCTGGCCCGGGCCTTCCCGGAGACGATCCGCGCGACGTTCGGCAAGCCGTTCCGATCAACGGCCCAAGACCTGCTCGCTCACTATTCGATCCTGGATGACGCACGAGCGGCCCTGTCAGTGGGACGTCGCGACGAGGGCGTGTCCGCGCTGCACGACGCCACCGAGGGCGGCGTGCTCGGCGCGCTCTACGAGCTCGCGACGGCTGCTGAGCTGGGCGCGCGCGTCGCGCTCGATCGGGTTCCGATCGCCAAGGAGACGGCCGAGATCGCCGAGCTGTTCGGGATCGATCCCACCATCAGTCTGAGTGAGGGCTCGCTGCTCGTCGCGGCCCGGCCTCAGCAAGCCGAAGCGGTCGTGGACGCGCTTGAAGCCGACGGGATTCCCGCCGCCGACGTGGGCGAGCTCACCCGCAATACCGAGTTCACGCTGATCGCCGACGGCCAGGAACGCCCCTGGGAACCGCCGATGGAGGACCCGTACTGGCGGGCCTATGAGAAAGCCGTCGAGCGCGGTTGGCGCTAGGTTCAGTCAGTCACCCCAGAGGAGGGATGCAACGATGACGCGACGATGGACAGCACTCGCGCTGATGCTCGGGCTGGTCGGCTTGTTGCTCGGCCAACCGACGGTCTCCAGCGCGCAAAGCGAGGAGCCGCTAGCCGTTTACACCTACGACAGCTTCGTCTCCTTCGGCGCGGCCGATGTCATCTCGACCGCATTCCAAGAGCAGACGGGCCGCAACGTCCGCTTCGTGGCGACCGCCGACAGCCGGACGATGCTCTCGCGGCTCATCTCCGAGCGCGAGTCGGGCGGCACCCAAGCCGACGCGTTCGTCGGCGTCGAGGTTAACGACCTCGGAACGGCCCGCGACAACGGCGTGTTCCAACAGCTGTCAACGGAGGACGTTCCCAACCTCGACCACGTCCCCGACGACCTTCGGTTCGATCCCGATGACCGACTGATTCCCTACGAGCACGGCTTCATCACGCTCGTCTACGACAGCGAGCAGATCGATCCAGCCAACGTTCCCCGGACGTTTGAGGAGCTGACGAGCGAGCAGTACCGCGACTCGATCATCGTGCAGGACCCGCGCACGTCGAGCCCGGGCCTGTCGTTTCTGCTCTGGACGATCGCCCAGCGGGGTTCGGACGGCTACACCGACTACTGGAAGCAACTGCTGCCGAACGTGTTGACCATTACCCAGGGCTGGAGCGAGGCGTTCCAGCTCTTCAGCGACGGCGAGGCGCCCATGATGGTCAGCTTCTCCACCGACCATGCCTTCGACGTCATCGTCAACGACAGCGACAATCTCCGGGTCCTGACGCTGGACAATCAGGCCTACCGGACGATCTTCGGCATGGGCGTCGTTCGCGGAACCGACCAGCCTGAGCTCGCTCGGCAGTTCTTGAACGTCGTGTTGTCCGAGGACGTGCAGAGCCGGCTGGCGGAGACGGAGTGGATGATCCCGGCCAGCGACAACGCCCGCGTTCGCAACGTGTGGTGGCAGAACGTCGTCGTGCCCGAGGATCCCGTCCGCTTGCCGAGCGAGCGAGTCACCGCCAACCTGAACGACTGGGTCGACCGCTGGGTCCGCGAGGCCCTCCAATAGCGGAGACGGACCCCGATGTCCAAGCTGAGGACGCGGCTCGGCAGGGCGGCACTGCTCGCCCTGCCGCTCTTCTTTCTGGGGATCTTTTTCTATCTCCCGCTCGGGGGGCTCGTCCTCCGCGGGCTGGGCAGTCCGGAGGGCCTGCAGCGAGTTTGGGATCTGGTCAGCGATCCCTACATTCAGCGGGTGGCGCGCTTCACCGTGGTCCAAGCGCTCTTGAGCACGCTGGCCAGCGTCGCCATCGGGCTGCCGCTCGCCTACGTGTTGGCGACGTACCGTTTCCCCGGCCGGCGCTTGATCCGCTCCTTGACGATCGTGCCATTCACGCTGCCGCCCATCACCGTGGCGCTCGGGTTCGTGCTCGTCTTCGGCAACGCCGGGGTCGTCAACGAGACGCTGATGGCGATCCTCAGCCTGGAGCAGCCCCCCTTGACAATCCTCTATTCGCTCACGGGGATCGTGCTGGCGCACGCGTTCTACAATGCCCCCATCGTCACGCGCTTCACGGCCGCAGCCTGGGAGAGACTGTCGCCGAGCTACGAGGAGAGCGCCCGCGCGCTCGGGGCATCGCCACGACGAGCCTTTTGGACCATCACTTTGCCCATGCTCGCCCCCTCGATCGTCAGCGCCGCGACGCTGGCGTTCATCTACGCCTTCCTCAGCTTCCCCATTGTGCTGGCGCTCGGCGGGGCGCGGTTCAGCACCATCGAGGTCGAGATCTACCGCCAGGCGATCGTGCAGATCAACTACGCCCAGGCCGCCACGCTGGCGACGCTGGAGCTGTTGATCGCGCTCATGTTCACCGTCGGGTATCTGACGATTGAGCGACGCTTTGCCCGCCAAGTCCGCCTTGAGGCGCCCCGTCCGCGCCGGCCGCTGTTCGCGGGCGGTTGGATCGCGCTGCGCCGGGTCGGCCTGTACATCTTCCTTGCCTTGAGCGTCCTGCTCTTTGCGGGACCGATGGTGGCGGTGCTCGTGGACTCGGTCAGCAAGCCCTGGCAGAACACGGTCGTCTTCAGTCTGGATGGCTATCGCGAGGTCTTCCAACAGGGCTTCTCCTCGCTCATCGGCGCATCGCCCCTGCAGTCCGTGATCAACAGCTTCAGCTTCGCCGGCGCAACGATGGCCGTCGCCTTGATCTGTGGCACGCTGCTTGCCGTCATGTTGGCCCGTCGCCGACTGACCGGCCGGCGCTCGCTGGAAACGCTGGCCATGGCGCCGTTGGCGATCTCCTCGGTGGCGCTGGGATTGGCCTTGCTGAGAGTGTTCAACCGACCGCCGTTGGCTATCAGCGGCACCTGGGTCGCGATCGTCGTCGCCCACTCGGCGCTCGCCATTCCGTTCGTGATCCGCGTTGTGCGCCCCGCACTGGAGCGTCTCGAGGGCAATTTGACCGACGCCGCCCGCTCGCTCGGCGCCTCCCCCTGGCGAGCAACGTGGGACGTCCGCCTGCCGCTGATTCGGGGGAGCTTGCTCACGGGGGCGGCATTCGCGTTCGCCATCAGCATCGCGGAGACGAGCGCGACGTTGATGCTGGCCGAGCCGGGCTTGTTGACCATGCCGGTGGCGGTGTATCACCTTCTGGCAGCGCGCCAGTTCGGCGCCGCCAGCGCGATGAGCGTGATCATGATCGCCGTGCTGGCTTTGGCCTTCGTGTTGATCGATCGCTTCGGGGAACGGACGTTCCGATCGGAAATATGAGCGGGGATCCCGCCATTGAGCTGAGTCGGATCGAGAAACGCTTCGGCGAGGTGCGCGCCGTCGACGGGCTGTCGCTCACGGCGGCCGAGGGCGAGTTGCTCGTCTTGGTCGGGCCATCCGGCTGCGGCAAGACGACGCTCTTGCGCCTGCTCGCCGGCTTTGATCAAACGGACGCAGGCGACATCCGGCTGGGATCGCGGAGCGTGCGGGGCGTGCCACCGGAGGATCGCGATGTGGGGATTGTCTTCCAGAACTACGCGCTTTTCCCCCACATGAACGTCTTCAACAACGTTGCCTACGGGTTGACGTTTGCCCACGCGCGCGTCAACAAGCGGCAACGGGTCAAGGAACTCCTGGAGCTGCTCGACCTGCCGGGCCTCGAGCGGCGTCGCCCGGATGAGCTATCGGCCGGCCAGCAACAGCGGGTTGCCCTAGCGCGTGCCTTAGCCCCCAATCCCCAGATCCTGCTGTTGGACGAGCCGCTCAGCGCACTGGACGTGCAGCTCCGCGACCGGCTGCGACTGGAGATCCGCCGCATTCAACGCGAGCTAGGCGTCACGACGGTCTACGTCACGCACGATCAGGAGGAAGCGTTGGCCATCGCCGATCGGGTCGCGGTCATGAACGCCGGGAAGTTGGAACAGATCGACGCCCCGTGGACGCTCTATCACGAGCCGCGAACGCCGTTCGTGGCGGACTTCATCGGCCGGGGCAACCTGATTCGGGGGCAGATCGCGGATATGGACGAGTCCGATGCGACGGCCGTGGTGCAGCTGAACGACAAACGTTCGATTCGAGTGGCGACGGAGGGCTCTCAGCTCGACCCTGGGCAGCCCGTCCGTGTGCTCATCCGTCCGGAACATCTTCGGCTCAACGACGACGGCCCCAATCGGCTGCCGGGCGTGGTTCGGGCCCGCGAGTACGTTGGCGACGCGCTCGTACTGCACGTCGAGGCCGCGGAACAGCGCTGGCTCGTCAGGCTGAACGACCCCGATCCCACCTGGATGGATGCTGAGGGCCACGAGATTGAGTTGACCTTTTCGTTTCAGGCAACCCGCCTCTACGTTGTCGACGGCGAGGGCCATGCGCTATAAAGGCCATCGATCATGCCCATCAACCAAGATCTTCTCGACATCCTGGCCTGTCCTTCGTGCAAGACGCCCGTCGACCTCGTTCGCGATCAGTGGCTCGTCTGCTCGGACTGTCATCGGAAGTATCCGATCAAGGACGACATTCCCGTGATGCTTGTCGAGGAAGGGGATCGCTTCATGGACACGCCCGTCGATGACCTTCCGGAGCCGGGATCCCTGGCTTAGCAACAACCCAACGTCCACAGGACGTCGACTGGCCAGGTCATCTCGCCGCGGCCGAACTGAGGCCTCCTGAGCTTGCGAATTAATGCCCTCGTGGAGTCGCCCCCGGGTTGCCACTTATAAGGTTTTCTCGTTATCAATATCACATACGCTGACACGACTGTTGGCATAGACATCAGGCAGCTTTACGGATCGCTGTACAGCACGGCAAAACGGCAAAGGAGGATCTATCGGGCGTCTGATCCGCGCTGACGGGTTAGGTATTTCGGTTGTTGGCCTGTTGGTGCTTGCCGCCCTATTGGTGGAACCGTCCGTCGCGGTTGCCCAATGCACCAACTACACAATCAGCGATGCCAACGGACTGAACAACGTCATCGCCGCGTATAACGCCGACTGCGACCCGGGTGAGGAGATCTTCGCCACGGTCGATGGGACGATCACATTACAGGCCGACGCCACACAGATCGACAACACGACCGGCGCGGGCCTCATCCTCCAAAGCGGGGATGGTTCCGGCATCATCGACGGAAACGGCAACCACCAGATTCTGGATATCGCCAACGGTAATGTCGTCGTCGATCAGTTGACGCTTCGGAACGGGGAAGCGCCGCTCAGCGGCTCGTCGGGGGGAGCGATCGACAACGCTGACACACTCACCATTCGGGAATCCACCTTCACGAGCAATCGAGATACGAACGGGGAGATCGGCGGTGGGGCCATCTACAACAACGGTACCTTGACGATCCAGCGCTCAACCTTTTTCGACAACCAGGCCAACACGGGCGGTGCCTTATACAACGACGCCGGAGCGGAAGCGACGGTCCTCAACTCGACCTTTGTCAACAACCAGACCGTTGCGCCGGCGGAGAGCCCATCTAGCGGCGATGGAACGGCCATTATCAATGTGGGCTTGCTCACGATCGAACACGCGACCTTGGCCCGTAATGAGCACCTTGCGGAACCTTCGTCGGCCGCTGCCCTTCACCACGCGTCCGAGGCGGAAACCGAAACCATCATTCGGAACAGCGTTGTCGGTCGCAATACACCTCTCGACTGCAGCGGTACGGCTCCAGACACGTTCACCGCGGACCTAGACAACTTGGATACCGACGGGTCCTGCATGAAGTTCACGCTCCAGGAAGCGACCCCGCTGTTTGACGAAGGGCTGGCCGACAACGGCGGCCCTACCGAGACGTTGGCGATCCAAGAGGAAAGCGACGCGATCGACGCGGCGTCTGTCTGCCCGACCCCCAACATCGAACCGAACATCGACCAACGCGTCATCGAACGGCCACAAGGTGTGGCCTGTGACCTGGGCGCCTACGAGGTCGAAACCGCGAGCGTCTCCGAGCCCGATATGACGGTTGCCAAATCCAACAATACCGAGGACACGGCCACCGTCGGCACGACGTTCCAGTGGCAGCTGACCGTCTCCAATCAAGGGTCCGCGGAGGCGACCTTCTCAGATGGGCAAGTCATACTGGACGACGTATTGCCGAATGGACCTACCTATGGGTCAGTCACTGTGGACGACAGCGGCCTCACCGGATCGGTCGCATGTGAGCTGCAGAGCGCCGATGAGTTTCCCGAGCTGATCTGTACGAGCGTCCGTATTGAGGACGGCGACCCTCCGGCGACATTCGGCCCCGAGGACAACATGACGGTCACGCTTGAGGTCACACCGACCGAGACCGGCGAACTGGAAAACCCTCCGGAAGATCGCCCCATCTGCCAAGTTGACCCTTCTGACAACGTCGCCGAAAGCGACGAG
>CAZMNF010000056.1:0-11786 GCA_964567595.1 uncultured Thermotogae bacterium
GGATTTTACACGGGCCAGACGCCCAACGGGTCTGTGCAGTTCTGGGAAGCCGTGTCCAACTCGGGCGCAGCCGACGGATTCATCCATACGTGGCTCTATGCCAGCCCTGAAATGCCGCGCGACTTCGACGGCAACGTCCCATCCCTCGAGCGGGCCGCCGAGATGGAACAGGCGTTCCAGGACGTGCTGGGCCGACCGCCCGAGTCGGGTCAGGTTGAAGCTTGGGGCTGGGGCGGCATCCAACTGATCAAACAGGCCATTGAGCAACTTGTTGAGCAAGAAGGGGAGCAAACCGTCGCGGCGATGGACCCTGTGCAAGAGCTGCCGCGCGCCGTTGTCGACACGCTCCTGCCCGGCCAAGGTGCGGACGGCGCCGGACCGGCCTTCGGGACGCCGTTCGGCGACGTCGGCTTCCTGCCGTGCGCCCAATACAACACTCGACTCGGCGTGGCCACGTTCCGCAACGGCGGCGAGCAACACCTGTTGACGCCGCGCGGCTACGGCGACGAGCTGATCGGCCCGCTCTGCGGCTGAAAAAGGACGCCAAATAGCTCTTCATGAGCGAAATCGAGGCGCTCGTCCAGTTTCTGGCCAATGGGCTGTATCTGGGCAGCGACTACCTGCTGCTCGCCCTGGGCATCACGCTCGTCTTCGGGGTCATGGAGATCGGCGACGTGGCCCAGGGCGGGCTGTTCGCGCTCGGCGCGTATGTGGCCTACGCCGTCACGGTCCTGCTCGGCTTTCCCTATGGGCTGGCGCTGCTGGTTGCGCCGCTCGTCGGCGCGGCGTTGAGCTCGTTGGTCGGGCGCGGGCTGTATCAGCGGCTTCGAGCCTTCGGCATCGGGCCGACGTTCATCGGCGCCGTCAGCCTATTGCTCGTCATCCAGAGCGTCTTGGCCGCGATCTTCGGCGAAGGCGCTCAGACCGTGCCCTCGCCGTTCGGGGTGCGCAACGTCGGGCTCGGGCCGATTAGCCTCTTCGGCCATAAGCTCTTCGCCATTGGCGTGGCGGCCGTGCTTGGGCTCGCCCTGTGGCGCGGGCTGCAATCCTCGCGTTGGGGCAAGGCCGTGCGCGCGATGGCGCAGAACCGCGAGGCTGCGGCACTGTCAGGGGTCAACGTCGGTGCCGTCTCCATGCTGGCGTTTGCCGTGGCGGGCGGACTGTCCGGCTTGGCTGGCGCGATCACCGCTCCCGTCGCGCCGTTCACGCCGTTCGCCGGACGCCTGGCCATCATCAAGGCGTTCGCCATCTCGCGCATCGGCCGCGGCTCGGTCCGGGCTGTCATCGGGCTGGCCCTGTTGGTGGGGGTGGCGGAGAGCCTGACGGCGGCGTACCTGTCCGCGGAGTTCAGCGACCTGTTGCCGCTGGGCGTGCTGATCCTGTTCATGCTGCTGCGGATCGAGACGCTCGGCCCGGAGGAGCATCTCACGGCCGGAAGCTCCCCCCAGACGCCCATGGCCTCGCCCGCCTGGAACGGGCCGCGCTGGGCTTGGTTGGCGGGGGGCGGCGCGATCCTGGCGCTGCCGTTGATCCTGTCGGCGCCGCCCTTTGTGCTTCATCTGCTGATCATCAGCGGCATCTTGGCCATTTGTGTGACCAGCGCCGACCTGCTCTACGGGGTCACGGGGCTTCCATCACTGGCGCAGGGGGCGTTCTGGGGGTTGGGGGCCTACACCTCGGCGCTGCTCATGATGCAGGCGTCAGCCCCGCCGCTCGTGAGCTTGCTCGGGACGCTGGCGTTGACGCTCGTCGTCGGGGCGGTGGTGGGCTCGCTCGGCGTGCGCGCGGGGCGCCACTGGGCCCTGTTCACGTTCATTACGACCGTCTTGTTCACGCTCGTGGCGCTCAGCCTGGACGTGACGGGCGGGCCGAACGGCCTCACGGGGGTCCCGCTGCTGGACCTCTCCTTGCCGGGTCTGGGGGCGATCTCGCTCAATCCGTTCCTACAAAAGGCGCCGTTCTACGGGCTCGTGGCGCTCAGCTTGATCGCCGTGCTGGTGCTGCGGTCGGCCATCGTGCGCTCCTGGTTCGGGCGGGCGCTCGCCTCGATCCGCGAGGACGAGGGCCTAGCCCGCTCGATCGGGGTTCCGACGCGAACCTACAAAGTGATCATTTTCGCGCTGAGCGCCGCGATCGCCGGATTCGGCGGCTTCCTCTACGCCCATTACCTGACCTATCTCCATCCCGACCTCTTCAACTTCATCACCTCGTTCAACATCCTGATGATGAACAAGATCGGCGGACTGGCCACGGTGCTGGGGCCGGTGCTGGGGCCGCTGGCGGTCACGACCGTCGACGAGCTGACTCGACCGATCAACGCCTACATCAGCGAAGTGATCTTCGGGGTACTGCTGATCTTGACGCTTCTTTACTTGCCCGGCGGCTTGATCGGCGGGCTTCGGCGGATTGTTGGGCCGTTGTGGGCGAGGGCACGAGCAATTAAGTTGGGGAATATAATGCCATGACGCTTTTGACCGTGGAACAGCTCTCCAAGCACTACGGCGGGCTCCACGCCGTGGAGGACGTGAGCTTCGGCATCCACGCTGGCCAGATCGTCGGATTGATTGGCGACAACGGGGCCGGCAAGACGACCCTGTTCAACCTCATCAGCGGGTTTGTCACCCCATCCTCGGGGCGCATCGGCTTCCGGGATCGGGATATGACGGGCTGGTCGCCGGAGCAGCGGGCGCGACACGGGCTCGTGCGCACGTTCCAACGCAGCCGCGTCTTCCCGGAGGTGTCCGTGGCGGAGAATGTCCGCATGGGTTGCTTTCTCCACGAGCGCCATCGATTCCTCGATCGATTCCGCACGGTTCGACGGGGTTCCGCCACGGACCTCCACGTCGCCCCTGAGGTTCGGGTCAGGGAGCTGCTCGAGCTCACGGGCTTGGAGGCGTTCCGGGACACCGTCGCAGGCCATCTCTCGTTCGGCTACCAGCGCCGGTTGGCCATCGCGATTGCGCTCGGTGCCCACCCTGAGATGCTGTTGCTGGATGAGCCGTTTGCCGGGTTGAGCCCGGAAAGCTCGGCCGAGATGGATGCGCTCATCCAGATCCTGCAGTCGCGAGGGGTCACGCTGCTCTTGATCGAGCACCGCATGGCGTCGATCGTGACCGCTTGCGATCGGCTGCTGGTGATGCAGAATGGCCGGTTGATCATCCCGCGACCCTCGTCCGCGCCGGATGCCCAAGAGGTCACGCATGCTGTCGGCTGAGGGATTGACGTTGCACTACGGGCATCAGCTCGTGCTGGATGATGTCGCCATCGAGGTCGCCACGGGCGAGATCCTGGCGGTCCTGGGCGGCAACGCGGCCGGGAAAACGACACTGTTGCGGGCGCTGGCGGGCTTGGCTCGGCCGGACCGCGGTCGGGTGGTATTTGTGGGCGAGGACATCACGCCGCTGCCGGCTCATCGACGGGTGGGCCGCGGCTTGGCGTTCGGGCCGGCGGAGCGCCAGCTTTTTCCGGAGATGACCGTGCGGGAGAACCTGGAGATGGGGATGTTCGCCCACGGGCCCCAGGCGACCCTGACGGCCGAGGCCATGGCCGAGGTCGTCGAGCTGTTCCCCGTGCTCGGCGAGCGCCAAGGGCAGCGCGCGGGAAGCCTGAGCGGGGGCGAACAGAAGATGGTCGCCATCGGGCGGGCGCTGCTCAGCCGACCGACGCTGCTCATGCTGGATGAGCCGTCGCTGGGCCTGGCGGGGGAGATGAAGGCGACAATGGCCGAGGCCCTGCAGGCGCTGGCGCAGACGGACCTGACGGTTCTGCTGACGGAACAGGACGTAGCGCTGGCCGCCAGCCTGGCCGATCGCGCCCTAACGCTGGAACGCGGACGGGTGGTGCATCGTGACTGACGGTCCGCTGACGCTCGAGGTTCGCCGGTATCGGCCCCAACGCGACCGGGATCATCGGGGCTATCGCGTGATGGCCAAGCGCTATCTGCGCTTGCGGGCGCGGGCGTCGGGCGGGCGGCGAACGCTGGCCTCGTTGACCCCCGTGCCCCTGGTAGCTCCGCCGGATCCCCCGTCGGCCGATCCGTTCGTCCTTCCGTCGGATCGGGCCCGCGCCTGGGAGGAGTTGGCCCAGTGGATCTGCCATTACGTCATCTACGCGGATCCGACCGTCCAAGAGGGCCAATACCGCAACCGCCTGCAATGGCAAGCCTGGGCCCACCGCGGGACTGACAAGCCCGCGCAAGAGGACCTTTATGACTGGCGCCGCGACGAGGCGACGCTACAGCGCCTCCGGCCCTCGTACAGGGCCGCTGTGGATCGACTGGGGCAGGCCGTCGGTTGGCCGCAGCGCGGTGACATCGCGGAGGTCTATCCCAACCCCTTCGAGGACGAGGGCCTGAGCGACGATGCGCGTCGCCTGATTCGCGATCTGAAGGCCATCTTCGGGCCCGACATCGTTCGCGATTGACCCGTTGCTGGATGGCCCGCTGCGTTCGCCCTTGCATCACGGCGTGAGGCGTGCTAAAAAGAGCTTCAGGTGTCCTTATGATTTACTCCAAGGCCTGCGAATACGGCATTCGAGCCCTGACCCACTTGGCCCGCCAACCGAACCAGCTGGCGGTGGTGCGCGACGTCTCCGACGCCGAAGGGATTCCGCACTACTTCCTCGGCAAGATTCTGCAAACGATGGCCAAAGAGGGCTTGGTCGTGTCCACGAAGGGACCGGGCGGCGGCTTCAAGCTGGCGCGACCCGCCGACGAGATCACCCTCTACGACATCAAGGCCGCCATCGACGGCGTCGAGGATCTGGTCGAGTGCGCGGTCGGCCTGGCCCAGTGCAACGACGAGATGCCCTGCCCGCTCCATGACACGTTCAAGCCGCTGCGCGAGCGCATCAAGACGTACTTGCAGGAGACGACCCTGGGGACGATGGCCGAGGCCGTCGACCGCAAGCATGTTGTGTCGCAGGACGGCTCGGCCGCCTGAACCGTGGACGCCAGTCACTGGACGCCGTAACCTGGCGGCATGACCCCGCGCGTTGACGTCGTCCTCGGCATCCATTGTCATCAGCCCGTCGGCAACTTTCCCGACGTCATCGAGGACGCCTACCAACGCTCGTATCGGCCGTTCGTCGACGCGCTCGGCCGACACCCCTCGGTCAAAGCCGTCGCCCACTACACGGGGCCCCTCTGGGAGTTCTTCGAGGCGCACCATCCCGAGTTCATCGATCAACTCCGGACGCTCGTTGATCGCGGCCAGTTGGAGCTGCTGGGGGGCGGGTTCTACGAGCCGATCTTGGCGGTTCTTCCTGAGCGGGACGCCTTGGGGCAACTCGAGATGCTCTCCGACTACCTCGAGGATCGATTCGATCAGCGCCCCCGGGGCATGTGGCTCGGCGAGCGCGTCTGGGAGCCGCACTTGCCGTCCCTGCTCGTCGATGCCGGGTTCGGCTACACGGCCTTGGACGACTTCCACTTCCGGCGGGCCGGGCTCACCGCCGACGAGCTGCATGGCCGCTTCTTGACGGAAGATCAGGGGTGTCCGCTCGGCGTGTTTCCCATCAGCGGGGCCTTGCGATATCTGGTCCCCTTCCGGCCCGTCGAACAGGTGCTGGATCACGTCCGACAGGTGGCCGACGCGGCCGATCCGCCGTTGTTGACGCTGTTGGACGACGGCGAAAAGTTCGGGATCTGGCCGGGCACGTTCGCATGGGTCTACGAGCAAGGCTGGCTGGAGCAGTTCCTGACGGCCCTGGAGGCGAACGCGGACTGGCTCCGCACGCGGACGCTGCGCGAAGCCGTCGAGGAACGCCAGGCGCGCGGCACCGTCTATCTGCCCACCAGTTCCTACTTCGAAATGTCGGAGTGGGCGTTGCCGATCGCAAGCGGGAAGGCGTTGGACGAGCTAGTGGACCGACTTGGCGACGACGCGGAGCGAGTCCGCCCGCTGTTGGCCGGCGGCACTTGGCGCAACTTCCTCACCAAGTATCCCGAAGTCAACCAGCTCCACAAGCGCATGATGTCGATCAGTCAACGTTTACGGGCATTGACTGACATCTATGGCCCGACGTCAAGGTTGAGCGAAGCGCGAACGGCGCTGTATCGCGCCCAGTGCAACGACGCCTACTGGCACGGGCTGTTCGGCGGAGCCTACCTGCCCCACCTTCGCGACGGCATCTACGGCCAGTTGATGGAGGCCGAGGCGCACATGGACGCTGCGAGCGAGAGCGACGCGACGCCGCGCATTGACCACCGCGACATCGACGTCGATGGCCAAACCGAGGCGGTCGTCTCAACGCCGCGTTGGTGGGCGTGTGTCCAGCCCCAAGGCGGCCTATTGACGGAACTGGACGACAAGCCCCGTCGGTTCAACGTGTTGAACACCATCGCGCGGCGGGAAGAGCTCTATCATCGCGACGTCCCCGACGCCGTCTATGTGGGGGATGACGACCTGTCGGATGGGGAAGGCACCGCCAGCATCCACGACGTCTTGCGGGCCAAGCACCCGGACCTCCAGCGTCATCTCGTCTACGACCATCGGCGTCGGGCCGCGCTGCACGATCTCTTTCTCTCGCTGGAGACCTCTATGGCCGAGCTGGAACGCCGCCCCGATGCCCCGCTGGCGGACTGGTCCGAGAAACGCTACAACGTGGCGGCCACGCTGTCGGACGGCATTGCCCGCATCGAGGCGTCCCATCGAGGCCCCGTCGGCGACGCGGAGCTGGACGTGAGCAAGGCGATCGCCATCGGCGACGATGGGCTCGCGGTAGACGTGAGGCTCGCCAACGGATCGGACCGGACCTGGGCGGGCGTCTACGGGCTGGAGTTCAACCTGGCGCTGTTGGCGGGCGACGCGCCCGATCGCTACGTTCGGGTCAATGGCGAACGCCCGCATGAACCGCACTTTGCCGGGCGCGGCGAGCACGCGGGCGTGTCATCGCTTCGGTTCGTGAACGAGCGCGACGCCGTCGAGATCGAGCTTGCGTTCGCCGAACCGGTCTCGGTCTGGCGCTATCCCATCCAGACCGTCAACAACTCCGAAGCCGGCTTCGAGCTCGTCTATCAGGCGACCTCGGTGCTCATCCGCTGGCCGATGGAGCTGTCGCCACGGGCATCCGTCAACCGACGCGTGAGGTATCGCGTTCGCTCGATCTGAACGGCTGGGCCGACGGGTCGTCCAACTGCGCGAGCGCCTCGTCCCAGCTGGGCGGGACGTTCCGGCCCAGGATCCGCCATTGCCGCGTCATTGACCGACCAACGTAGGCTTTCAGGTCATCGCTCGCCTGTTGGTGGGACACTTCGTCCAAAAACGTCTGCAACGCCGTGGCGTCGGTCCAAACCGACAGCGTCCAAAGTTGCTGGCGATAGAGGTTGGCCCGGAAGGCATAGCCGATCAGGCCCTCGCTTCGATCCAGCTGGAGTTGGACCAGGCGGACGTAGTTGAGCACGCGTGACGTCCGCCGTCCCGCCTTGAGCGGATAGTGCGTCAGAATGGCCAAATATTCCCGATCGGGATCAACGTCGCTCACCTGGGTCCACTCGCGTTCCAATGGGCGTTTCACGATCAGATGGCGCACGTTGTAGGCGATGAGGGCGACCACAGCTAGAAACGCGGCCACACCCAGGATGACCGGCGTCATGAGGTTGCCTCCTTTGCGATTTCGGCTTCCGACGCCGCGTCCAGGCGTCGCTGGCCCGCCTTGCTGAGCATTTGGCGCGCTCGATACTATAGAGAACAATGGGGCACGACGCACGATGAAAGTCCTGATCGTCAGCGACGAAGTGAGCCCGTTCCTCTATCACTCCCGTGTGAAAGAACACTTCAATGACGTGGAACTGATCCTCTCCTGCGGCGATCTCCCCTACACTTATTTGGAATTCTTGGTCACGGTGCTCAACGTGCCCCTGTACTTCGTCTTCGGCAACCACGACGACACCATGATCCTCCGGGACGGCCTGGAGCTGACGGCCCCCCGCGGCGGTTGCAACCTCGATGGGCAGGTCGCCGAAATCGGCGATCCTAACGGCGGCTCCGTGTTGATCGGCGGCTTGGAAGGCTCGATGCGCTACAACGGCCGCCCGCACGAGTACACTGAGCGTCAAATGCAGCGTAAAGTCTGGCGCATGGCGCCGCGTCTGGCCTGGAACCGCTGGACAACGGGCCGCGCGATCGATATGTTGATTGCTCATGCGCCGCCGGCGGGCATCCACGACGCGGATGACCTCACTCACCAAGGGTTCCAGGCATTCCGGACGTTCATCGATCGCTATCAGCCGAGGTACCTGATTCATGGGCACACGCACGAGCGGTACCGCTTCGGAACGGAAACCGAGCGCGTCGGCCGAACCGAGGTCATCAACGTCACGGGCTACTGCGTGTTGGAGGTCGAGCTTGAGCACGGACACGTTTCTGGAGTTTCAGCGAGCGAGACGGAGCGCGTTCTTCCGTCAGATTCTGGCGACGATCAAGCAGGAGCCGACCCTGCTCCTGTCCTTCGATCTCGTCAAGGAACACCTCGACATCGCCTCGCGGACCTACGTCGGGCTCCGCGAGATTGACGTCGACCAGATCGTCGGCAGCGTCGATCGCTATCAGGACTTCGACCGCGAGTTCTTCCCCCTCAGCGACGACGTCCAATCCAAATGGACCAGCATCAGCCAAGCCTGGGACGAGGGCAAAGAGCTGCCGCCCATCCTGCTCTACGAGGTCGGCGGCGTCTACTTCGTCGAGGACGGCAACCATCGCGTCAGCGTCGCCAAAGGCCGTGGCATGACGACGTTGTGGGCCCATATCTATCGCTTCAACACCAACGTGCCGCTCGATAAGGACACCGACGTCAAGGATCTTCTCATCAAGGCCGAATACAGCGCGTTTCTGCAGCAGACGAACCTGGATCAACTTCGCCCCGATCACCACATCGAGTTCACTCGGCCGGGGCGCTACGAGACCCTGCTCAATCACATCGAGGTCCACCGCTACTTCAAAGGCATCGACGAGAAGCGCTCCATCCCGTTCGACGAGGCGGTGACCTCCTGGTACGACAACGTTTACAAGCCGCTTGTCAACGCGATCCGGGACAGCGATGTTCTCGATCAATTTCCCCGGCGGACCGAGGCCGACCTCTACGTCTGGATCTCGGATCACCTCTACTATCTCCGCGAGGCGTATGGAAAAGGCGTCGGCACGCGGCAAGCCGCGTACAACTTCGCCGAGGAATACGGGATGCCGTGGTTTCTCCGCTTTTTGCAGAACCTCGACTGATCGATCCGCACGAGACGCCTCGCTGCGGGGGCATGGCGTGCGATCGGACGTATCCGATCCGACAATGGAGCGACCGAATCGGGTTGACGCGATTCGGGATGGTACGGGAGGTTGATCTCGAATGGACGCGTTGAAGTGGGTTTTGATCGCCGCGGCGGTGGCAGCCCTGACCGCAGCCACGGCCTTTTTCGTGGTCGATCGCGTTGACCAGCAGGCGGAGCGGACGGTCGAGTCGCTGATCGACGACGGAACCGTCATCTTCGAGCAGAACGGTTCGAAGATCGGCCAAGCGACGTTCCGATTGATCCGCAGTGGGTCCGAGCTCCGTCTGCGCTCGTCGATTGACTTGGACATGCAAGGGCCGTCGGTTCACATGCAGCAGCGCCTGAGGCTCCGCTCGTGGCTTGAGCCCACCGCGTACAACCTCAAGGCGGAGCTGCCCGAATCCCGGCAAGCCATCGAGGCCAGCATCGACGGCGGCCAGATCACGACGCAGACCGTCGTCAACGAACAGACGCAGCAACAACAGCTCTCGGCCGAAACGCCGCTCGTTGTTCTGGACAACAACAGCTTCAGTCACTACCTCGTCCTGTATCGCTACCTTCGAGAGATGGGCGATGCCCGCCGAGTGGGCGTCGACGGGCTGTTTGAGGGCACGGCGTACGTGCCGCAGGCGGGCCGGACGCTGCCCTTGCGCGTCGAGGAGCCGATCGACGCCGAGCTCCAAGCCGATGACCGGACGATCCCCGTCGAGCGCTATCGGGGCCATCTCGGTGACATTCCCGTCGATCTCTATGGCCAGGGCGAGGTGCTTTTCGCCGTTCGGATTCCGAGCCAGAACTTTCTGGCCTACCGGGACGACCCGTTCCCCGATGGCTTGGAGATCGTCGAACCCGAGTCCGAGACGGCCGAAGCGCCGAACGAAAACGAACAGGACGTCTCGTTCCGGAGCGGGGACATTTCGCTGGCCGGGACGCTGACGCTCCCGTCCGATGTCGAAGCCCCCGTCCCGGCGGTGTTGATGCTCCACGGGTCGGGCGCGGTCGACCGCAACGAGAACGCCTCAAGCATCCAGATTGACGCCTTCAACACGATCGCGTCGCGCTTGGTTGATGAGGGGATCGCCAGCCTGCGCTACGACAAACGCGGCGTCGGCGAAAGCGAGGGGAGTTTCTCCGATGCCAGCATGACCGATCTGTTGAGCGATGCGCGAGCCGCGTTCGAGTACCTGAAAGCTCGTCCAGAGATCGATCCAGATCAGGTCTATCTGCTAGGCCACAGCGAGGGCGCGATTCTGGCCCCGATGATTGCCGCGGATTCGAACGTGGCCGGGCTGCTGCTCGTCAACGGCGCGACCGTCCACTCGCTCGACTGGATCCTTCGAGAGCAGACGAAGTTAATCATGGCGGCGCAGGGTGATGCTCAGGACGAGATTGACGCCGAAGTCGAGCGCACGCGGACGTTCATCGAGTTCGTCAAGTCCAGCGAAGGCGACTGGGAGGACTTCACGCTCGACGAGATCCAAGAGCGTCTCCCCTGGATGACGGAGGCGCAGTACGAGGCCAATCGGGAGAGCGTCTCGCTCGAGTGGTATCGCGAGCACTTCGCCTACGATCCGTCGTCGACGATTCCGCAAATCACGGACGTGCCCGTGTTGATCATTCAGGGCCAGAAGGATCTGCAAGTGCCACCGGTCGAGGGCGAGCGCTACGCGGAGGCGCTGCGCGAGGCGGGCAACGATCAAGTCACCTTGAATCAATTATCGGAATTGAACCATGTGCTGCGCCATCATCCGGAGGAGCCGAGCATGGCCTATCGGCATCTGGATGAGCCGGTCGATGATCGCGTGCTCCGGGCCATCTCGGATTGGCTGAGCCAACGAATGACCCACAAGGACCGATAGCAGACCCATGGCCCCGCAGACCCCACAGCCCCCCTTGGCGTTTACCGGGTCGGCCCGTCCTGGCCGCTTCTTCGCGCTGCTGTTCGGTCCGGTGCCCACAGAACTGGGCTCCGGCCCGTCCGGCCTTCTGGGGTGCTGTGTCGGGACCGTGGTGACGCTTGAGGTGGCCGAATCTGGATGACACCGCTCGGGGAGGTTGGTGACGGGATGGTCGGCTTGAGGCCCATGACCGATGCCGAGTTCGAGGAGTATCGAGGCCATGCCGCCCGGAATTACGCCACCGAAAAAGTCCGAGCCGGGAACTGGCACGCCGATGAGGCGTTCCGCTTGGCGGAGGAGACGCTGGACGTGCTGCTGCCTGAGGGCGTCAGGACGCCAGAGCACCACCTGTTCACGATCGAGCGCCCTGATGGAACAGCCGTCGGTTGGCTCTGGCTGGCCGAGCGCGTGGAGGTGAATGCCGACCGTCACGCCTTTATCTACGAGATCCTCATCTTCTCCCCCTACAGGAGACAGGGATACGGACGGGCGGCGATGCAGGCCGCCGAAGCGAAGGCCCGTGAGCTCGGCTTGGACAAGGTCAAGCTCCACGTCTTCGGCCACAACACGGCCGCCCGAGACCTCTACCGGGAACTGGGCTACGCAGAGACGAACGTCATGATGGAGAA
>CAZMNF010000057.1:0-11210 GCA_964567595.1 uncultured Thermotogae bacterium
GCTTGATCGACGCCATATGGCATGTTGGCCAGTTCCGCGGTGCGGTGGGCATCGGTCGAGATCACGAACTGGGCGCCCATGTCCCGGGCGCGACGGATGTGGTCGTCCTTGAGATCGAGGCGCTTCGGCGAGGCGTTGATCTCCAGCCAGACGTCGTTCTCGATCGCTGCGGCGATGACCCGCTCCATGTCGACGCCGTAGGGATCGCGTCGATTGACGATCCGACCCGTCGGGTGGGCCAAGATGTGGACCGATGGGTTCTCCAAGGCCCGAACGATCCGTTCGGTTTGCACCGCGCGATCGAGGTCAAATTTCGAATGGACGCTGACGACGACAAGGTCCAATTGTTCCAGGACGTCGTCCGGCATGTCCAGCGTCCCGTCCTCCAGAACATCAACTTCACAGCTTTTGAGGATCGTGATGTCGCCGAACGCCTCATTGAGGTCCTCGATTTGTGCCAACTGTTCCCGAAGGCGTTCGGGCGACAAGCCGTTCGCGACGTGCATGCGCTGGGAGTGATCAGTGATCGCGATATAGGCGTAGCCACGCGAGCGGGCAGCTTCGGCCATTTCGGCCAATGTGTTCTCGCCGTCGGAGAACGTCGAGTGGGTTTGGAGATCACCGCGGATGTCGTCGGCCGTGATCAATTCGGGAAGAGCGCCGTCGGCCGCTGTCTCGATCTCGCCGCGTCCCTCGCGCAGCTCGGGCGGGATCCACTTCAGCTCCAGCGTCGCGTAAACGTCCGCCTCCGAATCGATCCTTGTCGGAACGCCATCGCGGACAAGCCCGTCGTCGAGCAGATCCAGACCGTAGGCTTGCGCGCGCGTGCGCAACGCATCCAGGTGTTCGCTTGATCCGGTCCCCAACACGAGCGAGACCCCGCTCAGTTCGGGCGTCACGATTCGTGCTTCCCAGGCCAGGCCCGCTCGGAAGCGGCCTCGCACGCCCCGGTCATCGCGCTCCGTCTCAGCAACGTCCTCGTGATCCATCATCGCTGCCGCCGCCTCGTCGGGGTGTCGAACGACGGCCACAAGATCGACGTCGCCGATCGTCTCACAGCGCCGGCGCAGGCTGCCCGTCCAATAGACGGCTTCGACGGCATCGTGAGCGCGCAGGTCGTCCACCAACGGCCGACTGAGCTGCTCTGCGACGTCGATCCGCCAGCGTCGCTCGCGGCTCCTCTCGCGCTCCGCCGCCTGGCGAAGCTGGCGGACGCGCTTGGCGCCGAAGCCCTTCATCGACTCTACCCGTCCGTCATCCAGGGCTTCGACCAGGTCGTCGAGCGTGGCGATCCCCAACTCACGGTGAAGCGCGCGGACCTGGTTGGCGCCCACGCCCGGAAGCGCCAAAAGATCGCGCAGCGTCCGCGGCACGCGCTCTGCCAATCGGTCCAGCGTCCCGAGCTGGCCCGTCTGGACGACCTCGCGGATCTTGGCCGCAATCTCCGAGCCGATCCCCGGCAGTTGCGTCAAATCTGTTCCCGCCTCGACCTGCGCGTGCAACGGGGCTTGCAATTGCGCCACCGTACGGGCTGCCGTGCGGTAGGCGCGCACGCGATGAGGGTTGTCACCGTCGATCTCGGCAAGGTCCGCCAAGGTGTCCAGCGTCCAGGCGACTTCGACGTTCTGAATCGGCATGGCGGGGATTATAGGCCACACCCCTGCCGACGATGGTTGACACTATTGACCATGGATGTTATACATAATCTACGACGCTGACGACGAAGCGTCACAGGACAACGAACCCCAATTCATCCAAGGAGGATGCTCATGAAAAGCCTCATGATCGGCCTAGCCACGTTTGCGCTAGTCGCCGCCTTCGTTCCGGGCGCGCTCGCGCAGAGCGAGGACATGACCCAGATTCGGGTGGCGCACCTCTCGCCCGACGCCCCGACGGTCGACATCTGGGTCGATGGAAGCGTCGCGCTGGAAGAGGTGCCCTACGAGGGCGTCAGTGACTATTTGGAGCTGCCAGCGGGCGAGCATCGCATTCAGATTACCCCGACCGGAGAGACGGAGCCGATCGTCATCGACGCGACCGTAGAGTTCGCGGCCGGCGAGGCCTACACCGTCGCGGCCACGGGCCTGCTGGGCGAAGAGGACTTGAGCCCTGTCGTGTTGCAGGACGACTTGGCGACGAACGAGGACGAGGCCAAGGTTCGCTTCGTCCACACCTCGCCCGACGCGCCATCAGTAGACGTTGCGGTTGCGGACGGGCCCGTGTTGTTCTCGGAGATCCCGTTCCGTGAAGCCTCGGCCTACGCCGGCGTCGACCCGGCCACATATGACCTCGAAGTTCGCCCAGCTGGCACCACGGACGTCGCCCTGAACGTGCCCGGCGTGACGTTTGAAGCCGGCACCAACTACACCATCTTCGCCATCGGCCAGCTGGGCGACGATTCGCTCGCCGCGCTGCCCGTCGTCGACGCCCAAGCGTCGAGCGAGGGGATGACCGCCGCTTCGACGTCCACGGACAACGGCATGAGCACCGGAGCGACCGCCGTGCTCATCGGGTTGGCAGTCATCGGCGCCTTCATCGGCGGCCGAATGTTGTTCTCGTAACGACAGTCCCGACACGGGTCGTCCCCCAACGACCCGTCTGTCCGACCTCGCCGCCAGTAGAGAGACGCCGGATGGCCCATTGCCCTCCGGCGTCTCTCGCCATTTTCGACCAAGGCCGTCGAGGCCCAGTTGGCGTCGGTTACGCTTCGAGATGAGCTTCCAGGGTCAGCTCGTCCAGCCCCGACTTGAACAGCAGCGACACGGGACAGTTCTCCTTGGCGGCGTCCGCCGCTGATTGGAAATCGGCTGCCGAGATGCCGGGCACTCGGCCGCTTGTGGCCAGATGGACCTTGCTGACTTTGAACCCATCTCCCGCTTGGACGAGCGTCAAATGCGCCCGCGTGCGGATCTCCTCGGGGTCATGGCCCTGTTGGCCGAGCACCATAGACAGCGCCATGCTGAAGCACGACGCGTGGGCCGATGCCATCAGCTCCTCGGGGTTGGTCCCCTCTCCGCTCTCGAAGCGCGAGGGGAAGCTGTAAGCTGCTTCGTGCAGCGTACCGCTTTCGGTGGACGTTGTGCCCGTGCCCTCTTGGAGTGTCCCCTTCCAGACGGCAGTCGCTTCGCGGACGATATCAGCCATCATGCCTCCTTGATCTGCGTCCGATGAGCCTTCGGGTATGTGCGGTTCCGCTCGCGGATTCGGCGCTTGGACGATGAGGTGGCGCCTTGCCGGGAACCGCGCGGCCTGTTGCAACTTCCCAAATATGGTAACGAACGCCGTCGCGAGCGAGCCACATGCCGCGCGCGTCGGGGACCTCCTCCGCTGAGGGGCGCGCTTTCCGAACGTAGCGGCCCCGGGCAGTCGCTCGCGCCGCTCGGCGTCCAAGTCGGGGCGCCTCTCCGCACGGGGACGCCCGACGCCGAAATTCGCGCTTCCGGCTGTTACCATGGGGCGTTCCCAATAATGAGGGCTTCCCATTGAACTCGCCGCCGCCCTATCGAACCAAAGCTCGCTACGACGGTGAGCCCATCCGCCTCGACCCGACTGCAAACCCCAAGGAGAACGAAACGGGCATCCATTTCACGGCCGGCGATCAGCTCGCCTGGATCAACAGCTACGAGCCGACCGTCGTCGACGGCCTCTTGCAACACCGGCATTTTCGGGTCCATGAGGTCGTCACGCTGGAGATCGATGGGCGAGCGTGCGTGGTCGGCGTGTCGGGGCGAATCCCGATCGGCTCGTTGCGCATCGGCCGACGACGCGCCTCCGATCGTCACGATCTCGTCGTCCGCCCCGGCTGATCAGTCAATCCATGCGCCGCGGCTCATCTCGGCAAACTCGATCATCTGGCTCGGCGTCCCCATGACGAGGACGCGATCCCCTGCTTGGAAGACGGTGTCCGGCGACGGGTTGGAGACGAGCCCGCCCCCGCGCCGGCGAATGGCGAGGACGGAGACGCCAACGCGCTCGCGCACGCGGCATGCCTCCAAGCTGTGCCCGACGAGCGGGCTTCCCTGGGGAAGCGAGATCTCCTGGAGCTTATGCGCCCGATGGCCAGGGGCCTCGCGCTGCAGCCAAGACTGGACCAGCCGGCCGTAGCGGTGCTGGCGCATCTCGTGGATGTAGCCCTCCACGTCCAACGAGGCCAGGTCGGCGTGCATCAGGGTATGGCGGATCATCTCGATGGCCCCTTCGAACTCCGGCTGGATGACTTCGGTGATCCCTTCGCGGAAGAACTGCTCCCGCTCGGGGCCCCAGTGGGCCCGGGCCACGATCGGCAGCTCCGGACTGAGTTCTCGCAGCGTCCGGAACGCTTGCCGCGCGTTGTAGAAGTCGGGCATGGCGATGACGGCGAGCGAGGCCCGGCCGGGCGCCGCCTCCCGCAAGACCGTCTCGTGGGCGGCGTCGCCGATGACGACCGGCACCTCGCGGGTTTTCAATTGCTCGGCCTTTTCCGGGTCCCGCTCAACGACCACCAGGGAGAGTCCGAAGTGGATCAGCGCATCCGTAACCGCCTCGCCGATGCGCCCGTAGCCACAGAGGATCACGTGCCCCGAGGTCTCGTCGGGGCGCGTCGACTCGACGTATTCGGGCGCCTGAGGCCAATCGATCTCGGGGAATCGCTTGCTGACGTGACGCCACAGCTGTGGCGTCGCCCGGAAGAGCGAGCTGCTGACGATGATGGTCAACAGCGCCGACGCCAACAGCACGTTGTAGTTGGCGTCCGAGAGCACGCCGCTGTCCACGCCGACTTGGGCCATGACGAACGTGAACTCTCCGATCTGGGTGAACCCGAGCGCCGTGAAGAACGCAATCCGCAACGGCTGCGCAAAGAGCGCGGCCAACCCGCCCCGCAACAGGCCCTTCCCGACCACGACCAACCCGACGATGCCGAGCACGAGCGGCCAGTGTGCGACGATGGCCGTGGGGTCGATCAGCAACCCGACGGACACGAAGAACAGCGCCACGAACAGATCCCGCAACGGCAGAATGCGCGCCAGCGTCTCGTGGACGTACTCCGACTCGCTGATGATCAGCCCGGCCAGGAACGCGCCCATCGCGGGCGACAGCCCCAACTGGGCCGTCAAGACGCCCGTCCCCAAGCCGAACGCGAGCGCCACCAACAGAAACAGCTCCACGTCGCGCGTGTGGGCGATTTTTTCCACGACGCGCGGCACGACGTAGACGGCCAACGCGATGACGGGCGCGAGGATCGCCGCCCCTTGCAGCAGCGCCGTCCCCACGTCCAGAAGCGCCGCGTCGAGGTCGCGCGCTCCGCCGAGCGCCGGCAGCACCATCAGCATCAGCACGACGGCCAGATCCTCCACCAACAGGGTCGCGATCATCAGGCGCCCATGGGCCGAATCGAGTTCGTTCCGCTGCATGAGCAGCTTGCCGATGACCATCGTGCTGCTGACGCTGATGGCCGCACCGAGCACGAGCGCTTCCGCCAGTTCCAGACCGAACGTGCCGCCCAACAGCACGACGAGCGCGACCATCGCCACGACGCCGAGGAGGCCGCCCCCAATGGCGGCGCCCCCGACGCGACGCAGTTCCTTCAAGGAGAACTCCAGCCCCATGGTGAACATGAGCAGCATGACGCCGATCTCGGCGAGCTGCTCGATGGCGTGGACGTCGGAGATGTTCGGGCCCGGCGTGACCGGGCCGATGAGCACGCCGCCGACGATGTAGCCGACAAACAGCGGCTGGCGCAGGACATGGGCCAACAGGCCGCCGCCGAGCGCGGCAACGAGGGCAAGCGCAATGTCCAGGATCAACGGTGGAATTTGGGGCATCGGTCAGGGGCCGTCCTCGTCGTCGGCGTCCGCAGAGGAGCGGGGCTCGCTGGCGATCAACACGGGGCCGGTCGACTTGGCCAGAACTTCCAGGGAGATGTCGCCCAGGAAGAGCTCCCACATGCGGGACCGCTTCACCTTGCCGAGCGCGATGACGTAGTCCTCGCCGGCGGCATCCACTAGCGCCTCGGCCGGATCCTCGGCGACGACGATGCGGCGCTCGATCGTCAATCCGGTCCGTTGTTCGGGCGCAATGGCGGCCTCGGCGGCGTCGAGATGCGCTTCCGCGTCCCGCCGCTCAGCGTCGCTCGGGGACACGGCCAGCAGCGCGAGCGGCACATCGCGAATGCGAGCCAGCCCAGCGGCTTGGCGAACGGCCTCCAGCGCCGTCTCGCGGCCGCTGACGCCCACGAGAATTCCCTGATCGGCGCGCAGGTTCTTGGTCAACAGCGCCGAACAGGGCGCGTACTGCGCGATGGACTGAGCGATGCTGCCGACCCAGAAGCGTCGGAATCCGCCGACCTCGCTCGTGCCGGAGATGACGAGGTCGTAATGCGGATCCTCCAATTCGCGCAGCACTTGACGGACGGGATCGCCCTCGCGCAGCCGAAATCGGACGTTTTGGCCGCGGCTGCTGACCCGATGGACTTCGTAAAGCCCCTCGGCCAACAGCTTCAGCGAGTGGATCGCCTCGGGTTGCCCGGCGTCGTCGAGGCGAAGGACGCCGTCGTCGATGAGCACCTGCTCGGCGTTGCGCAGCAGCTTGAACGGCGGTGGCTCAATGCCCCACTCGGCCAGCTTGCCGGCGGCCAAGCGCCCGCCCAATTCCGACTGACTCGGCTCGTCCGAGACGTGCAGAACCGTCAAGGCGGCGTCGTGATGGCGGGCCAGTTCGCCGCCGAGCGCGAGCGCGCTGCGGCAGCTTTCCAGATGGGCCACGGGCACGAGAATGCGTCGCATGCCTTGATCAGCGTCTCCCGTCGGCGTTGTTGTCGGGCGTTGCTCGGTCCATGATCACAAATCGATCGCTCCTATTGGGGCAATCCCAGCCAGGGCCAGTAGGCCCAAGCCAACAGCATCAACATTATAACGGAGACGACGACCAGTCGAGATCCGGCCCGCCCGAAATCCGACGGCCGGAGGCGGCCGCTGCTGTAGACGATCATCGCGGCCGGAGAGGCGAACGAGGTCAAAAACGTGAACGCCGACGCCAACGCCGTCACGAACCCAGCTGCGATGATGCTCGCCCCGGAGATCTCGGCCATCTGCAAGGTGATCGAGCCGAGCACGGCGACCGCGGCGCCGCTGGTCATGATGTTCGTAAACAGCACGATCAACAACGCGATTACCAACAGTAGCCCCAGATCGGGTATCGGCCCCGTGAGCCCCAGGAGCTGGTTGGCCAGCCATTCGGCGGCGCCGGACTGCTTGACTTGGACGCCGAGGGAGATGGCGGCAGCGTAGAGCCAAACGACGCCCCAGTTGACCCCCGAATTGAGATCGTCCCAGCGGACGAGCCCCGTGGCCAAATACAGCCCGGCGCCGGCGATCGCCACCATGCCGAGGCCGAGCGTCCCGCTCAGCGTGATCCAGCCCAGCAGCACGAGCCCGAACAGCGCAATGACGTGGAAGTCGCGTCGCGAGAGTCCGCCACGGCCGCGCACCTCGCGGCGGAGGCGGACGAGCGGCCGCTTGAGGGTCCGGACCTCCGGCCGATACGTCCACCAGAGCACGAGCGGGACAAACGGAAGCTGCAGGATGACCAGGGGATAGGCGTAGGCGACCCACGTCGCGTAGTCGATCTGAATGCCGAACAGTTGGCGCCAATAGTCGATGAGGATCACGTTGCGCGCGCCGCCCGATGGGGTGCCCAGGCTGGCGACGGCACAGCCATAGACGATGCACAACAGCAACAACACGGACAGATTCGGGATATGGGGGCAATCCTCCTCCACGGCGTTCAGGATGCCGAGGGCGACGGGGAACATGATCGCGGCGACGGTGTGCGCGCCCATGACCGAAGCCAACACCGCTGAGACGGTCGTGATCCCGATCGCCAGCCGACTGACGCTCGGCCCCGCCAGGCGCATCAAGCCGAACGCGATCCGCACGTCCAGCTTCTGTTTGACGATCGCCACGGAGATCATGAGCGACCCCATGACGAAAAAGACGGAGTCGCTCATGAACGAGCGGGCGATCTCGTTCGGCTCGCCCAACGCCAGACCGACCTGCCCGACGGCGATGAACAGCGCGGTTGCTGGTAGCGGGATCGGCTCAGCGATGAGGAACACGATCGCCGTGGCCAACATTGCCAGCGTCCGTTGAGACTCGGGATTGGGCGTGTCGAGCGGCAGGGCCATGACGATAGCCCCAACAAGGAGGCCGACGATGAGCCAGCGGCGGGCAACAATGATCCGTAGCCAGAGCACGAGGGGGTCACCGTCCCGAGCGTAGCAGGTCGGTCACCATGGGGCCAAACGGCCGAACCCTGGTGGCGATAGCGAGCCGTCATCTTGTATAATGTGCTTCCAGACGGCAAGAAGTGAGGGATGCTGGCGTGAAAACGGATATCGAACAGCAGGACGAGTCCACGTACCGCATTCATGTGGAAATTCCCGCCGAGGACGTGGACGCCAAGCTTGACTCTGTCTACAAGCGCATTGTCAAGGAGATCGAGGTGCCCGGGTTCCGCAAGGGCCACGTCCCACGGAAGTACCTCGAGATGCGCTTCGGATCGGATTTCCTCTACGAGGACGCTCAACAGGAACTGATTGAGGAGCACCTGCCCGAGGCGCTCGAGACCCACGACATCCGCCCAGCGAGTCGGCCCGAATTGAGGGATCTGGCGTTCGAGGCAGGCCAGCCGTTCCGGTTCCAGTTCGACGTGGAGGTCTTTCCCGAGGTGGAACTGCCCGAGGACGTGACGGCCATCGACGTCAATCTACCCGATCCGCCCGAAATCAGCGAGGACGACGTCGACGACATGATCGAGGAGATGCGCTACCAGCATGCCACGCTCGTCCCCAAGGACGACGAGGCGGCCGCCATCGAGGATGAGGACGTCGTGACGGTCACGACCGGAAGCGGGCAGAGCAAGGAACTGCAGGCCCAGGCCGAAGGCTCCACGGGAGCGCTGATCGGCCATCACATCGGCGATCAGGTGACGATTTCCACTCGGGACGATCAGAGCATCATGGTGACCGTGTCGAGCATCAACGACATCGAACTGCCCGATCTGGAAGACCTCGCTGCGACGGTGGGTCACGACGACGCCGAAGCGTTGCGCGAGTCCGTCCGTGCCGACCTGCGCCAGCGGGCGTCGCAGCAACGCGACAAGGAGGTCCACACGGCGATTCTGGACGCGCTCGTCGAGGCGAGCAACGTGGAGCTCCCCAGCGGCGTGATCGACGAGTCGCTGGAGCAAGAGCTCCAATATTTCCAACAGCAGGGCCATGAGCCGACGGACGAGCAAAAGACCGAGTTGCGCGGGGAGATCGAACAGCGGCTCAAGCGCGAGCGCGTGCTCAACGCGTTCAAAGCCCGCGAGGGGATCGAGCTGAGCGACGAGGACTTCGAGGCGTATCTCGAAGAGCAGGCCGCGGCGTACGACATGCCCGTCGTCAAGTTCCGGGCCCTGTTAGAGCGCGAGGAGCAGCTGGAGCACTTCCGCCACGAACGGGAGAACCGGCTGGCGCTGGACCGACTGACCGAGATGCTCGGCCTCGACGCGGAGACCGCCACCTCGAGCGACGACGATACCGACAAGGAAGACGAGGAGGACTCGCCCGATGGCCAATGAACACGCCCAACTGATCCCGTTCGTCATCGATCGGACGGGGCAACAAGAGCGCAGCTACGACATTTACTCGCGGCTTCTGGAAGATCGAATCGTCTTTTTGCAGGGGCCGATCGACGACTACACCGCCAACCTGATCGTGGCGCAGTTGATCTTTCTGGAGTCGAAGAACCCCGACCAGGACATCCACCTCTACATCAACAGCCCCGGCGGCTCCGTGACCGCCGGGATGGCGATGTACGACACGGTCCAGTACGTCCGATGTGACGTCTCCACGATCTGTGTGGGGCAGGCGGCCAGCATGGGGACGATCCTGCTGGCGTCCGGGACCCACGGCAAGCGCCTGGCACTGCCGAACTCCAGCATCCACATGCACCAGCCGTTGGGCGGCGCGCAGGGCCAAGCCAGCGACGTGCAGATCCACGCCCAGGAGCTGGTCAAGGTTCGCGAGCGGATCAACGAGATCCTCTCGCACCACACCAACCAGCCGATCGACCGAATCGAGCAGGACACGGATCGCGACTTCTTCCTCTCAGCCGAGGAGGCCCTCGACTACGGGCTCGTCGACGACATCATCGCCTCGCGCAAGGGCTAGCGCTCCAACAGCTGTCCTGACGCCACGCCGTTGCTCGGCCGCGAGCGATTCACCGGGGCAGATCCGGGTGGGCTGCCCTTGTCGTTGGGCCGCTGGCTGACAACGTCACGGGCCCAAGGGCGCGGCGCTAGCGCAGCGTCGTCAACGCGATGCCGACCACGGAGAACAGCAGCCCGGTGATGCCGATGATCCGGTTGGCCAGGATCTGCTGATCGGCTTCGGCCAGCTGTTCTTCGGTGGCCGTCGTCGACTCAACTTGGAACGACTCCATGCGCTCTTGGAGCTCGTTGATCTGCTGGCGCTGCTCCTCCACCGTGCTTTGTAGCTGACTGATCCGGTCCGATTGCCCCTCGACGTTCTGGATGCGCTCACGAAGCTGGGGGTCGATCTCCGGGTTCTGGTTTTTGAGCGTGTCGACCTCGCCGCTGAGGCTCTGGACACGATCGCTGATCTTGAAGATGAGATCTTGCAGCACCTGCAGATCCTCCTGTCGGATCTGCTCCCCCTCCGATGCCGTTTGGGAGGCCGTTTGAGCCCCCATCTGCTCGAGCCCGTCCAGAGCCCGTGAGAGCATGGTGGCGACCTCATACCGGGTCGGGGACCGCTGCCCCTGAAACTCGCCGCCGGGGACGCCCTCGATGACCCCCTGCTCCACCAGGAAGCGGACGTCGTCCGCGGCCCAGTGGTTGGCCGGCACGTCCTGGAAGGGAATGCCGCCGCTTTCAGCGCTGCCGTCGTCCGACTGCTGAGCCTGTTCGCTTTGTTGCTCCTCTTCATTGACCGGGCCGTCGGCCTGGGTCGCACTGCTCAGTCCCAGGGCCAACAGCGCCACGATCAGGAACAACCCCCACCGGGGGACCGATTGACGCACGGTATCACGCTCCTTGGAGAAACGTGCTGCTAGCGTAGACGCTACCGGACCGCTTGTCGAAGGCCAGGTGTCCGTTGGCATCGTCCCATCGTTGACATGTGGGGGAGCAATGGTTCCGATCGCGGGCTCGGGGCCGCCGTCTCTCAG
>CAZMNF010000058.1:0-10616 GCA_964567595.1 uncultured Thermotogae bacterium
TTCCGGAGACGTCACTAGCGGACGGCCTGCGTCGGACCGTCGAGTTCTTCCGCGAAAGCTCATCGTAGAGCGATACGCTCGGGCTGTCCGGCCTCTCTTTGAGAAGATTGCTAAAATACAATGATGATGCGGCGACACCAGGCTGAGCTGGATGCCCTTCTCGTCCAAGCGGAGCGGGATACCGACGTGATGGCCATCGTCCGCTACGGCAGCGTCGCGCGCAACGAGGCCCATCTCCACTCGGATCTGGACATCTGCTTGGTTCTGGATCCTCGGCGAGGCCCCTTCTCGGCTCAGGACATGGCCCAGGCGCGCACTCGGTATCTGGCAAGCGATCTCGATATCAAAATATTCCAATCCCTGCCGCTCTACGTCCGCCAACGCGTCCTGCAAGAGGGGCAGGTCGTGTTCGTCCGCGACGTCTCAACGCTCTACGACGTCGCTCTGCAGACCGTTCAGCAGTACGAGGACTTCCGGCCGATCTACGAACAGTACTTGGATCAGGTGGCGAATGCTGGATCGTAAGCGCATTCTGGCCAAGCTCGACGAACTGGCTTCGCATCTCGACGAGCTGAATGAGATTGCCCCGACATCGTTCGAGGAATTCCAAGAAACGGAGAAAAAACGAGCTTGTGAACGCTTGCTGCAGATCGCCATCGAAGCCGTCATCGACGTGGGCGGCCTGATCGTGTCCGGGCAGCGATTGGGACTCCCGGCCGATGAGGATGACGTCTTCCGTAAGCTCCGCGATCACGGCGTCCTGTCGGAGGAGTTGATCCAGACGTTGCGCTCCATGCGCGGGTTCCGGAACATCCTCGTCCATGAGTACGGGGGCGTCGATGACCGCATCACGTTTGAGATGCTGCGGACGCGACGCGCCGACTTCGACAGGTTTCAAACCGAAGTGCGGGACTTTCTGAATCAGCAACAGAAGGCCGACGAGACGTGACGGCGCTCGCCGGCCTTGACCCCTCCTCCGGCATCGCCGGCGACTGGGCGGTGGCAGTTCGCGCTAGGTTCCGCTCGAGGTCGTCATGGACGAGGCGAAACGACGGGCTTACGATGTTGATCTGTAACGGCGATCCTTGTGATCGCCCTCGTTGAACGGCGTCCCTGTGATGACGGCGGGCAGGCACAAGGCCTGTCCCACAACGTCCGATGAGGCAAGGTTCCCATGAAACTGGTCAAGCTCGTCCAGCAACAGGCCGGGGTCTCGCGTCGCAAGGCCGAGGCCTACATCAACGACGGCCGCGTCGACATCGACGGTCAGACCGTCACGAACCCGTTTGAGGATTATCGTCTGGACGACATCGACGATCTGCAACTGAAGGGCCAGCCGATCCCGCTCGAGCGTCCGGAGCGCGTCGTCAAAAAGTTCTACAAGCCGCGCGGGATGCTGTCCTCGCACCACGACCCGCATCATAAGAACACCGTCGGCCAGGTGCTCAAGCGCCATGGACTGGGCGACTGCGCGATCACGGGACGTCTGGACCGCGACGCCGAGGGGCTGCTCATCGTCACCAACGACGGCGAGCTGGTCAACGTCTTGACGCATCCGAGCTACGAGGTCAAAAAGACGTACCGCGTGACGGTGCCGCGGGCGCTGCCCAAGCGCCACGTCGACGAAGTCCTCGGCCGCATGAAGGCCGGCGTCCGGGACGAGGGCGAGGGTCTCCACATCGAGGACGGCTGGTTGGCGCCGGAAGCCCCCGATCCGGACGTCACGGAGCTGGCGTTGATCCTGGCCGAAGGGCGCAAGCACGAGATCAAGCGCCTGTTCAAGCGCGTCAAGCTGCCCGTCTCGCGCATCCTGCGCACCGCCATCGGGCCCGTCCAGCTCGGAGATCTCCGGCCCAATGCGCTGGCATCGCTGAGCCACGCCGAGCTGGACGCCCTCCGCCAACTGAAGCGCCGGCGGCCGTCAACCGACTGACTTTTTCGCCGTCAACCGATTTGCTACGATGGCCCGCATGCACCTCGAGCAATCGTCGTACGACGTCGTCGCGGTCGGTGCGGGCCCAGCCGGCGCCAAGGCGGCGCAGACGGCCGCAGAGCACGGCCTGAGCGTGCTGTTGTTGGAGTGGCGGCCGGAGATCGGGCTGCCCGTGCAGTGCACGGGTCTGCTCAGCCTGCGCGGCTTCGAGGCGGCCGGCGTCGGCGACCAGGTCAAGCTCGGCCCCATGCGCGGCGCCTACGTCTACGGGCCGCAGGAACAGTCGTTTGCGCTGGAGAGCCCGCGGACCCAGGCGCACGTCATGGATCGCGATCGCTTCGACGCGGAGATCGTGCAGAACGCCGAAGCCGCCGGGGCGGAGGTGCACACTCGAGCCCGCGCGATCCACTACGAGCCGGGCGATCCGGCGTCGCTGCGGCTCCGTCTGCATGACCGCGACGAGCAGACGATCCGCACCCGGATCGTCATCGGCGGCGACGGGCCCAAGAGCGACGTCGCCCGCTGGGCCGGTCTCGACCCGCCGCGCAAGCGCATCGTCGCCTCCCAAGTGACCATTCCCTACGAGCTCGAGCGCGAGGACTACGTCGAGGTCCATCTGAATCGTCGCGTGGCGCCGAACTTCTTCGGATGGGCCGTGCCCTCGGTGCCCGGCTGCGCCCGCGTCGGGTTGGGCACGGATCACGGCAAGCAGACGAACGCGCTGTTGGAACGCTGGCTCCGGGAACGGTTCGGCGATCCGGAGATCCGGCAGCGCTTCGGGGGCGAGATTCCCATCGGGCCCGCGGAACGGACCGTCGCCGACGGCGTCATGCTCGTCGGCGACGCGGCGGGGCACGCCAAGCCGACCTCGGGCGGCGGCATCTACATCGGCACGAGCTGCGGGAAGATCGCCGGGGAGGTTGCCGCCGACGCCATCGACGCCGACGACGTCTCCGCTCGACGCCTCGATGCTTACGAGCGCCGCTGGCGCGAGCGCTTTGAGCGGGAACTGACGTTCGGCTACTTGGCCCACCGGGCGCTTTGTCGACTGAGCGACGACGACCTCAACCGCGTGTTCGAGACCGTGGCTGGCGACGAGGAATTGGCATCGGTGTTGAGCGACCATGGCGACATCGACTACACGAGCTGGGTGGCGCAGGCGCTGTTGAAGCGGCCCGATCTCTGGCGCAAGCTCCTGAGCGCCGTGCCGCGCAAGCGCGATTTTCTGATGGAGGCTTTCCGGCTGGTCCGCTGATTCGCCATGGCCAAGCAACGCAAATCCCGCAAGTCATCCAAACACCAACGACGTCAGCCCCAGTGGCAACGGTGGAGCGAGCACCTCAAGGCGTGGATGACGAACGCCCAGATCAAGGGCTGGATCGTCGCGGGCATCGCTGCCGTCGCGGCCATTGTCATCCTCGTTCTGGCGATTCTGGACCAGCAGACGGGCATCTACGTGACCGTCCTGATCGCCGGGTCGTTGGGCCTGCTCATCGGGACGTTGCCCCGAGCCCGTTTGGGGCTGACGACCGTCTTTCTCTTCCTGCAGCCGCTCGTGATCTATCTGCCCAACACGGAGTACGGCTACACCAAGGCCGTGCTGTCGCTGCTGGCGATTTCCCTCCTGTGGGCCCTCTGGGCCGGACGCTCGATCCGGGAGGGCGAAGCCCGCATTCGCCTAACGCCGCTCGTTTGGCCGTTCCTGGGGGTGTTGGGCGCCGCGCTTTTGTCGCTGGCCAACGCCAACACGTTCTGGGGCGACGTCCAATACGTCGTTCTGATCGTCTACTTTGCCGCGTTCGCGCTCTACGTGGCCCATCACGTCGAAGGGCGCGCCGACGTCGAGCTGGTCGTCGGGACGCTGTTCGGCGCGGCGGGGCTGGCCTCGATCTACGGGCTGCTGCAGTACTTCGGCGTCGTGCTCGGCGCGCCGGGTGAATCTGGGGACAGCGGGGCCATCATCTCGACGTTCGGCAATCGGAACTATCTGGGCGGCTTCTTGGCGTATCTCGCCGCCCCCGGGCTGTGGCTGCTGCTCACGACTCGATGGATATGGATCCGCGCCTACGCGCTGGGCGTGTTGGCGCTCGTCACGGCGACGCTGGTCACGATCGACTCCGACTCCTCCTGGCTGGCCTACGTCCTGTCGATTTGGACGGTCGTTGTCGGGCTTGTCGCGACGGGCGAGTGGGCGATCCTCAAACGGACCTGGCGCTGGAGCGTCGGGCTGGTCGGCGCGGCGTTCGGCTTGACGGTTCTTCTTCACGTGGGCACCGAGCTCTGGCTGGAGGGTGACTCCATCTGGCTCGACGGTTGGCAGGATCTGGCGCCCGTGGTCGGCTGGGCTGGGCTGTTAACGCTGGCGGGCGTGCCGTTGGCAGGCCTATTGGAGCGCATCTGGGAGGCTTCGTGGCGAGGTCGGCTCGCGGCGCTGGGAGGCGGCGCCGTGGTCCTCGCCCTGTTTCTGCTCAGTCCGCCCGGCCAGACGGCCGTGAGCGACATCCGCCAGGTGGCCACCAGCGGCTCGGCCCAGATCCGCGCCTGGGACTGGTGGGTCGGCTGGCACATGCTCGAGGACCATCCGATCGTCGGGACTGGCATTGGCGACTACAAGCGCGAGTTCCTCCCCTACAAGGCCGAGTTCCTGGGGACCGAGCGCGGCGAGTTCTATCTGGACGAGGTCGGCTACATCAAGCGCGCCGAGCAGGCCCACAACGAGTACGTCCAGATAGCGGCCGAGATGGGGGCCGTTGGCATCCTGGCGACGCTCGTCCTGGTCGCCGTGCTGCTGGGGACGACGATTCGCCGGATCCGCCAGGTGGAGGCTCCCTGGCAACGGATGGCGCTGCTGGCGTTCCTGGGCGGAATTGTGGCGTTTTTGAGCGATTCGGTCTTCAGCTTCCCGCTCCACCTGCCCGCGAACGCGTTGGCGCTTGTGGCGCTCATCGGGTTGATCCACTCGCCCGCGTTCGGCGCAACCCGCCCGCAGGTTCGGCTCGGCCGGACGGCCACGCGGGCGACGGCCGGCGTCGTGGTGGCGCTGGCGCTTGGCGTCAGCGTCTTCGCCTACCGCGACTGGCGCGCGGACGTGTTGTTGGACGCGGCGCTCACGGAGCAACAGCGCTCGGGCAACAGCGCCGAGGTGGAGTCCCTGTTCCGCCAGAGCGCCGAGCTCGCTGTGGCCCCGGGCCAAGCCTACTACTGGCTCGGCGTGATCAGCGCGAACGAGGGCGAGCGGCTGACCGCCGAAGGCCGATCGGACCAGGCCCAGCGGCAGTTTGAGCGGGCGCGTGGGTACCTGGAAACGGCCCTCAATCGCTACAACACGGAGAACGTCTATTTCCAGTTGGCCCGGTCGTTGGAACGCCTGGGGAACCACGAGCGGTCGCAGAGGTATCTGAGCACGCTGATCCAGATGGATCCGAGCGACGACCTGAAGCGCCAGGCGCGCCAGTTGCGGGCGTTGATCCTCTATCAACAGGGCCAGTCGGACGAGGCGCTGTCGGTGATGCGCAGCCTCAACGACGCCCATCCACGATCGCCCCATATCCAGTTCACACTGGCGCAGATGCTGGCGGACCGCGCCGGCACGTTGGCGGACGAGGGCCGTCAACAGGCCGCCCAGGAGCACGCCGATGAAGCGCGGACCGTCCTCCAACGGACGCTGGAGACGATCAACCAGCAACTGCGCAGCTTGGAGCGCAAACTGAACCCGGAGGAGGACACGAGCGTGCCCTTGTCGCAATATTCGGAATGGCGCTCCCAGCGGGACTCGCTCCAGCGGCTCAAGTCCAACGTGCGGCAGCTGCTGGATCGGCTCGGCCCGTAAGTTTGTGAACCCGTGAAAGCTCGCGTAGAATGCGAATTGAGAGATTCCATGGTTCTTGATCAAGTTCGCCACTACGTCGACCGCATCTTCGGTCAGACGCACGATCAGAAGCTGAAGAAGCTGTATCCCATCCTGGAGAAGGTCAACGACTGGGCCGACGACGTCGCCGCGCTGAGTGACGAGGAGCTGGCCGCCAAGACGCCCGAGTTCAAGCGTCGTCTGGACGAGGGCGAGACGCTCGACGACCTGATGCCCGAGGCGTTCGCGGTGGTGCGCGAGGTGGCCGAGCGCGTCGTGGGCCTGCGCCCTTATGACGTCCAAGTGATCGGCGCGATTGCGCTCCACCAGCGGCGCATCGCCGAGATGAAGACGGGCGAGGGCAAGACGCTCGTCGCCACGATGCCGATTTATCTCAACGCGCTTGCCGGCCACGTCCACCTCGTGACGGTCAACGACTACCTCGCCGAGCGGGACCGCGACTGGATGGGGCCGGTTTACGAACACCTCGGGCTCAGCGCGGGGCTGATCCAGGAGGGCATGAGCACCGAGGACCGCCAGGCGGCGTACCAGTGCGACATCATCTACGGGACCAACACCCAGTTCGGCTTCGATTACTTGCGCGATAATTTGGCCATGTCCTGGGACCAACGCGTCCAGACGGGGCTGGACTACGCCATTGTCGACGAGATCGACAACATCCTCATCGACGAGGCGCGCACGCCGCTCATCGTGTCCGGGTCAACCGAGGAATCGCAGAAGCTCTACAAGCAGTTCGCGCGGCTTGCGCCCAAGTTCACGGCCGACGAGGACTTTGAGTTGGACGAAAAGAGCAAACAGGTCCACCTGAACGACGCCGGCATCCAGCGGGCCGAAGAGCTGCTCGGCGTCGACAACCTCTACAATCCGCAGAACATCGAGTATCTTCACCATCTGGAACTCGCCCTGCGCGCGCGGCACCACTATCAGAAGGACACCGACTACGTCGTGCAGAACGGCCGCGTCGTGTTGGTGGATCAGTTCACGGGCCGGCTGATGCCGGACCGCCAGCTCTCCGAGGGGCTCCATCAGGCCATCGAAGCCAAGGAGGGCTTGGAAATCCGCCGCGAGTCGCAGACGCTCGCGCAAGTGACCTTGCAGCATCTGTTCCAGCTCTACGACGGCCTGGCCGGGATGACGGGCACGGCGGCCACCGAAGAGGCGGAGTTTGAAGACATCTACAATCTGGACGTCATTGTCGTGCCGACGAACAAGCCCGTCATCCGGGAGGACATGCCCGACTCGCTCTACAAGACCCAACAGGAAAAGTTCCAAGCGATCGCCGACGACATCGAAGAGCGCCACCAGCACGGCCAGCCCATCCTGGTCGGCACGACCTCCATTGAGGACTCGGAGCGCCTGAGCGAGATGCTGAAGCGGCGCGGGCTGGAGCACGAGATCCTCAACGCCAAGCACCACGCCCGCGAGGCCGAGATTATCAAAGACGCCGGCGAGTACGGCGCGATCACCGTCGCGACCAACATGGCCGGCCGCGGCGTGGACATCAAGCTCGGCGAGGGCGTGACGGACGTGGGCGGGCTCCACGTGCTCGGGGCCCAGCGCCACGAGTCGCGCCGCATCGACGACCAACTGCGCGGTCGCTCCGGTCGCCAGGGCGACCCCGGCTCCTCGCAGTTCCACGTCTCGCTCGAGGACGACCTGCTGCGGCTGTTCGGCGAGCAGCGCATGATCCAGTGGGCGATGAGCAGCCTGGAAGAGGGCCAGAGCCTGGAGCACAACATGCTCAACAAGGCGATCCGCACGGCCCAGCAGAAGGTCGAGTCCTACAACTTCTCCATCCGGAAGCGTCTGCTCGATTTCGATGCTGTGATGGCCAGCCAGCGCGAGGCGATCTACGCGCTGCGCGATCGGTTCATCTTCGGGCGCGAGGACGAGCAAGACGTGGAGGCCGAGCTCGAGGACTACCTCCACGAAGTCATCGACAGCTACACCGACGCGCTCATGGCGCGGCACTGCCCCGACGAGGGCCGGCCCCAAGAGTGGGACCTGGAGGGCCTGAACAGCGAACTGCGACTGTTCCAGAACGTCCCGCTGGAGCGCGAGATCCAAGAGGGCGAGAAGTATCCCGAAGTCCGCGAGCGCGTCCGGGCGTTTCTCGAGGCCAACCACCACGCCCAACGGGAGAACCTGGGCGAGCACTATAACGGCGTCGCGCGCTACATGATCCTCAACCTCATCGACGACGCCTGGCGGCCGCACCTCTACGCGCTCGACGACCTGCGCGACGGCGTCGGCTGGCGGTCATATCAGGGCCGCGACCCGCTGACGGAGTTCCGCCGCGAGGCGTTCGATCTGTTCCAGGAGATGCTGGCGCGCATCGACGAACAGGTCATCAACTACCTCGTCAAGCCGACCCTGCAGGTCGAGGCGGTGCAAGACCCGGCCTCGCAGAGCTCGACGCTGCAGGTGAGCGGCTTGCAGTACCAGCATCAAGAGACCTCCGCCGTGTCGGTAGCGCAACAGGAAGCCCAGTCGCCCGCGAGTACGGCGGCCTCGGCCAACGGGGAGGGCACAACCCACCAGGAACAGCGCCGTGTGGAGAACAAGGTCGGCCGCAACGATCCCTGTCCCTGCGGCTCCGGCAAGAAGTACAAGAAGTGTCACGGCAAGCCGGCTTAACCCATTCCCGATGACTCGCTAACAGAGGGGGAGCCAGCGGACGGATCGATGCCAACGGCGTGGCCTGCTGCCGTCGATCCAGTTGTCCGTTATGGAACGGAAAGAAGCAGGCCCCTGGGCTCCGCTGCCCGAGGGGCCTGCGAGACTCACGCACGTCGTTGAGGCTCTGTGATTGGAGGGTCGGCTTAAATGACGCGCACTTGGACGTCGCCGGGGATCGCGATCTCGAACGCCGGGCTCCGGCTGCTGACAGTGCCCTGAAGGGACACGCGCTGGTTGGCCGAGCTGGCCGCGGTCGTCATGCTGTAGCGGACGGTGAGCGTCTCACCGGGGGCCATGCTGCTGAACCAGAGCCATTGGGCTTCCGAGCCCTTATAAGCAGCGCCGTCGTTCTCGGAGGGCCGGATGCGCCAATCCTCGGGCGGGTCTTCGTCGAGGCCGATTCCGCTCACGGTCTCGTTGACCTCGATCGTGACGGTGACCTCGATGGCGCTTCCGGCCGGCACGCGGTTGCCCTCCAGCGGCGTCTCAACGGAGCGGCGCACGCGGACCGGCGCGCTCTCCACGTCGACGGTCCGCGTGGTCGTGGCCGTCCGGTCTTGATCGTCGGTGACCCGAAGCGTCACCTCATGCGGGCCGCTGTTATCGAAGAGGTGCGTCACGGTCGGCGACTCCGCCTGGACCTCGAAGGTGCCGTCGCCGTTGAGATCCCACTCGTAGCGCTCGATTCGGCTTCCGTCGCCTTCGGACGTGCTCGCGTCCAACGTCGTCATGGTGTTGATGTCCGGCGTATTCGGCTCCACGGCGAACTCGGGCGACAGCCCGTTCTGTCCCACGGCCGTCGGCGAGCCGAGCCCGAGGAGCAGTCCCGTAAGAGCCAGCGCTAGGGGGTAGAGTCGCGCCATCCGATCAGTCACCTCGTGTCAAAAGGTTTACGACGAGTCATCCTCGTCATTGTCGTCGTCGCTGTTGTCGTCGTCGTTCGACAGGTCGATCTCCGGGAGCTCCTCGAAGACCGACGTATCGGTCAGCCAATAGGCGACGAGCTTCTGGACCATGGCGAAGTCGATCGCCTGCTTGTTGCCGGCGGCGTCCTGGGTGTTCGGGACGTTGGTCCCCTCTTGCCACCAGGCGACCGCCTGCAGGATCTGGTTCTTGTTGACGGTGTGCTCGGGGAACGCCCCCAGGTCGAGCATGTCGTTGGAGGTGTCCCAGTGGGCGATGACGACGGGAATGGAGAAGCCAGGGACGATCTCCACGTCCGTATCGCCCTCCACGGCGACGTTCAGGTCCGGCGATGCGCTGCTGACCATGCCGTCCAGCTGGAACGTGCCCGGGTTGTCGAACTCCGGCACGGTGACGTCGTAGACGACCGTCCGCTCGTCGCCCGGCTCGAACGTCTCCGAGAACAGCCACTGGAGCTCACCCGAACGGAGTTGGGCTGTGCTGTTCTCCACCGGCGTGGCCGTCCAGCCGTCGGGAACGTTTTCGTCCAGCCCGAGGCCGTTGACGGGGACGTTCATCTGGAGGTCGATCGTCACGCGGAACGTGCGGGTCGGAAGCGCCTGGTTCGTCGGAACGTGGGTATCGATGGTGCGGGTGGCCTTCACCGGCGGCGTGCTGACGTTGACGGCCTTGGTGACGGTCGCCTCGTTGCCCTCGTCGGTAACGACCTCCAGCGTGACGCGATAGGTGCCGTCCTCGTCGTACTGATGCGATGGGTTCGGGTCCGTGGACGTCACGCCGTCGTCGAAGTCCCAGTGCCACTCGGTAACCTCACCGCGCGGCCTGACCGTCGTCTCGTCGGTGAACTCGATCTCGTCCACGCGGGTCGGGTTGGTCGGCGAGATCGCGAAGTCCGGGTCGACGGTCTGGGGCGGCGTCTCGACCGTCACCGTCTGCGTGACCGAGGCTTTCTCGTCCTCGTCGGTGGTCACGGTCAACGTGACGCGATAGGTGCCGTCCTCGTCGTACTGGTGCGATGGGTTCTGGTCCGTGGCCGTCTCGCCGTCGCCGAAGTCCCACGCCCACTCGGTGATGCGACCGCGGGGATCGACGTCCGATTCGTCGGTGAACTCGACCGTGTCAAAGCGGGTCGGCCTGTCGGGGGTGAAGGAAAAGTCGACGTCGATCTCTTGCTCGGGCGTGACGACCTCGATGGTCTCTTGGGCGGTCGCC
>CAZMNF010000059.1:0-9941 GCA_964567595.1 uncultured Thermotogae bacterium
CGACGTCCAGTCCAGCTCTCGCTTGCTCCGTCCGTAAGCCCGCTGGCTCGCGATGGCCCAATTTATTGCTTAAGCTGAGGAGAGTTCAAGACCCTCGTCCATACGTTTCCCTCTTCCACTGACGAACGGCACGGTGGGCAACGAGGATGCAAGCAAGGAGGCTCGGGCGTGGTTCCCCTGCTTTTCAGAGTTTTCCGATTTGCCGTACGCAGCGGGTGGCAGGCCAGCCTGATCTTGATTGCCGTTCTCTTTCTGGCAGGGTATCCGGTTATCGCGCTCAACGAGCCCCCGACCAGCGAGCTTACCTCCTTGCCGACCTACGCTTGGTGGTTCGTGGTCACGATCACGACGGTCGGCTATGGGGACGTCGCGCCCCTCAGTGCGATGGGAAAGGCCATGGCCGTCATCATCATGCTTGGCGGGATCGGATCCATCGGGCTGGTCATCACCCAGCTGTCGAACAATGTGGCCCGTATCGGGAGGCAGATCATGCGAGGCACCGCCGACTTTGAGAAAAAGCTGAATGGTCACATCGTGATCTTCGGATATCATCCGGGAAAGACGGAGCAGCTCATCCGCGAAATCAACGCGGACGAGCGCAGCCGGGCTAGAGACGTTCTTTTATGCTTTTCGCCGGCGCAAGCCGACGAGAACCCCTTGCCCGACAAGGTGCCTTACGCCGTGAAGGGCGAGCTCAGCTCCCAGGAGACGCTGACGCGCACCAACGTTGAAGCCGCCCATCGGATCGTCATTGTCGGCGCGTCGGACGATCAGACCATCAACATTGCTCTCGGCGTCGTCCGTTACAACGACCATGCCCCCATTGTGGCGGCCCTTCACGAGCCGCATGAGTACGCGGAGACGATCAAGCTGATCAGCGAGCGCATCGAATGCGTGCCGGAGGAAATGGTTTCCTTGACGACCCAGGCTTTGCAGGATCCGGGAATCTCGCAGTTTTACGACCATCTGCTCAGCAATCGGACATCCCAGACGATCTACCAACTGACGGTTCCCGGCGAGATCGCTCAAGTCCCGTTCGGCGACCTGATGCAGGCGTTCAAAACGGAATACGACGCGACGCTGGTCGGGCTCGTTGAAAACCCGGACGCGATCTCTCAAGTGCGGGCCAACCCGAGCTGGAACCATCCGGTGGAAGGCGGCATGATCCTCTACTACATCGCCTCGAACCGGCTCGACGAGATCAATTGGAAGGCGTTGATGGCCGACGTCGAATAACTGGGTCCGCCCCAATGGCTGGCCGTACCTGCTGGGGTTGCCCTCCCGATCATTGGCGACCTGAGGCGAACAGAACTCCACGTCGAGCGATGCTGAGCCGCTTGCTCGGACGGCTTTTTGAGGTTCCCTCCAGCAGTGACGTCGACATTCCCTAAGACGGAATCGTCGGTTAGTTTACCAGAGCCGAAGGGCGAGGACGACCCCGAGCGCGGCCAAGAACACGATCACGGCAAAGGCCGTCAAGCCAGGGCCCAGGCCCGGGTTAGGCGGCGTCGGAGCCGGCGGCGTCCTCTCCTCGTCGGCGACCGCCGCGTCCACGACCGTCAGCGCCCCGAGCGTGTCGTTGCTTAACTGGCCGATGGCGAAGACGGTGTAGTTGGTGCTCGCCTCAAATGTGACACCGGGCACGCTCAAGGCCACGTCCTGAGTGCCGGCCGGGCGGACCTGGAGGTCGTACGTAGCGGGATCGACGGTGGCATATCCGGACTCGTTGCGGAACGGCAGGCTGGAAACCAGCATGGGTCCGTCAGCAACTGCGACGTCCACGGCGGGCGCGTCGGGCGAGGCATGGACGATGCGAACCTTCGCCTGTCCGGCCGTCGTGGATCGATCATCCTGCAAGACGATCGGGCGGAGGTCATCCTCGCCCAGCAGGCCGGTGGCAGCAACCGTGTACGCCGCGCCCGCCTCGAGGATGACGGTTGTGTCGACCACAACCGGCACGCTTCCCCCGGTCGGCGTAACCCGGACACGGTGTTCGCCGGCCGAAATCTCGAGGTAGTCGGTTACGGCCTCGAAGGGGACGTTCTCCAAGACAATACGTCCGTCAATCCGAACGTCAACGTTCGGGGCATCGGGCGAGAGATGGGCCACGCGCAGCTGGGTGGTATCGCCGTCTTGAGCATTTGCCAAGCTGGAGCCACCAAGCACCAAGGCCATGACGACGAGGGCGACTCCGATCCGTTGCATTGCCTTCCCTCCCTGAAGCTTGGAGAGCCTGAATCGGGTTCGACGATCGCTAACCCTGGATTCGCACTCCATGGTTGCCCGATTTGGGCCGTTGTAACTCATATGAGCAAGGTGGCAAAGATTCTTGCGCTGTGTCAACTTGATCTCCTTAACGAGCGTGCTTGCCCCTGCATCGACTCCGAAACCCGAGAACGACTTTGGTGAAGCAGCTCACATGCGTTCGTTCGGTGCCGGGTCGCGGACGGCGTCGTCCCCACACGTCGACTGACGCTTCGTCGGGGGCTCAATCGCGAACGCTCGGATCCAACCGAAACCGCGCCGCGAACTTCGTCTTGCTCTGATTGAGTTGGCACGGCGTCTGCCCCGAGCGGAGCCAATCGATGCCCCGTTGGGCCGTTTTGCCCGAATAGCACCCGTCCGACGAATCAGGCCTCTCGTCCAGGCGTTGATACAGCACCAGATGGAGATGGGCGGTGTAAGGAAGGCGTCCGGATAACCCCGTCGCGCCGACCGTGCCGATCGGATCGCCCAGCGAAACGGTTTCGCCCTCGGTGACGTGGACGCGCCGCAGGTGCGCGTATCGTACCGCGAAGCTCGGGTCAGCGCTCAGCTGCACGATGACCGTGTTGCCGTAGCCGAACGAGTTCGGGTCGGAGACGCGCCCCCGTCCGGATCGCGCGTAGATCACCCGGCCGCTCGCCACACTCAGCACCGTTTCGCCGACGTCGTCGTTGCGCTGGCCGCGGTTCCAGTCGATGGCGTGGGCATCGTCGCCGTCGTGGCCGTCATGGGTGCCGGCCCGCCAGCCGTTTTGGCGAGCAAAGGCCCATCCCAAGCGGGACCTGCCGTCCGTTGACAGCTGGATCCGTTCATCGCTCTCGGGGGGCAATCGGGGCGGGTCCGGCGTCGGCGCCGGATCGGTCGGCGGCATCTCGGCTTCCGTCTCGCCTTGGGGATCTTCCTTCAGCTCAATGGGCGGGAGCGGTTCCAAGGGCTCCGACATGACGTCGCTCGATGGCGTTGCTGACGTTAGTCCAGCCAACGGCGAGGAGAACGTCAGCACCGTCACCAACGTGGCCACGCTCACGACGAGCGTGCCGACGACGATCACAAGTCGGTCCACGAACCTCAGCCTCCGTCGGACATGAGGATGCAAGCGCGTCTTTCGCTGGGCCGTCCAACGATGATCGTGGGTGTTTCTCGCTCAACGACCAAGGACACGAATCCTGTTGCGCACCGACACGGAGGCTATTCCCAGCACTTCACGATGATGTGCCGTACGGACGGCTTTGCAGGCCCATTCTGGAACAGATAGGGTCGACCGGGGCGCCAGCCTGAATCCATTCCAAGCACAGGAGGTCAAGCTAGATGAGCGCAACAGCAGGGAAACAGTTCGCATCGGTCGTGCCGGTCGCCGTGATGATCCTGCGCCTTGTGATCGGTGTCGTCTTCATCATGCACGGGGCGCAGAAGCTCTTCGGCGCCTTCGGCGGCGGTGGCATTGAGGGCACGGCGCAGTTCTTCGGATCCCTCGGATTGGCACCAGCGACGTTTTGGGCTTGGGTCGTGGCGTTGGTCGAGTTCGGGGGCGGCATTGCGATGGCTATCGGGCTGTTCGCCCGCTGGGCCGGTCTCTTGTTGGCAATCAACATGGCCGTTGCCGCGGTTGTCGTCCACTGGCCGAATGGCTTCTTCGCCAGCGATGGCGGCGTCGAGTTTGTGCTGACGCTGTTCGCCGGATCGCTGTTTTTCGCGGCCTACGGCAGTGGCAAGCTCTCGGTCGACGCGGCCCTGTCGTCGGCCTGACATCGAATCCCGGAACACCTAGACCAGCGAAGCGATCAGGACGACGAGGCCCACGAGCCCGACGAGGACGAGCAGGCCGCCGAGGAGCCAGCGGATGGCGAACTTGCGCGCGAACTTGGCCTGCTCGGGCGTGATCGTGACGCGATCGGGATGCCGGCGAGCCATGCGTTGGGCCTTCTTGCGCATCTGGATCGACTCGCGGACTCGCCCTTCCTCGCGGTAGACGACGCCCAGGTTGTGATGGGCGTTGATGTGGTTCGGGTCGTGGGTGATCGCCTTGCGGAAGGTGTACTCGGCCCGTTCGTTGTCGCCCTGGTCGTAGTAAATGTTGCCGAGGCGGTAGTAGATTTGGCCCTTCTCGAGCCCGTGGGCCAGCGCCTCGAGCAGCAGATCGACGCCCTCCTCGTAGCGTTGCTCCTGGCGGAGCTGCTCGGCCCGGCTGAGGGCCTCGTCGACCGCCGCACGGCGGTCGGCTTCGGAACCGCTAAGATTCGCGGAGTTCATCGAGCCTCGCCTTCACCGCTTGGATGTCCTGCCAGGTCAAGTGTTTCGGGCTGCCTTGGGCTTTGGATGGGTTCCGCAAGAGATAACTCGGATGGAACATGGGAAAGACCTGGATGCCGTTGCGGTAGTCGAAAAACTGACCGCGAACCTTGGTAATCCCGGCGGCGGATTGCAGTAGCTGTTTGGTCGGCGCGTTGCCGAGCGTGACGATGACGTTCGGCGCAACGTGATGGATCTCGGCGTTCAGGTAGGGCCAGCAAGTGTCGATCTCGTCCTGATGCGGAACGCGATTGTTGGGCGGTCGACTTTTCACGATGTTGGTGATGTAGACCGTCTCGCGCGGCATCCCGGCGGCCTCAAGAATCTGATCCAAGAGTTGGCCGGCGCGGCCCACGAACGGTCGGCCTTGGTCATCCTCGTCCGCTCCCGGTCCTTCGCCGACGAACATCAGCTCGCAGGGAACCGGGCCTTCGCCGAAGACGACTTGCGTGCGGCTGTCCCTGAGGCGGCACTTCTCGCAGGCGAGCGCGGTCTCGCGGACCTCTTCGTAGGAGTCCCCGAGCGAGTCGTCCTCGGGCTCGCCGAAGAGGGAGATCATGCCGTCGTTCATGGGTATCGCCCAGAGCAGGAGGGTCAGTGGAGCGGGCGACGGGATTCGAACCCGCGACCACCAGCTTGGGAAGCTGGGACTCTACCGCTGAGTTACACCCGCAAACGCTGTCAATATATCACTCGTCCGATGCTTGCACAAACTCTGTCGGGGGCTCGTCACTGGATGAAGCGCTTGAAGTCGGACAGGTCCATCTCGCGCTCCACGAAGTCCTGGAAGCGCTCGCGCGTCTCCTCATCCTCTTCGTCCGCCACTTCGTCCATCTCGATGGCGGAAGCGTCGAAGACGTCGTCGGAGATGTAGATGGGGCTCTGGGTGCGCAGCGCCAGGGCGACCGAGTCTGATGGGCGGGCGTCGATCTCGTGGACGTCGCCGTAGTGGTCGCGCAGAAAGATCGTCGCGTAGTACGTGGAGTCCTCGATGTTGTCGATGACGACCATGTCCATGTCGCCGCCGAGGTTGTCGATCACGATTTGGAGGAGATCGTGCGTAAGCGGTCGAGGGAACTCGCGCTCCTGCAGGACCATGGCGATGGCGGTCGCTTCCGGGCTGCCGATCCAGACCGGAACGACTTTTTCGGTTTCCTCGTCTTTCAGGAGAATGACGGGAGTATTCTGGTAGGGGTCGACGAGCAGGGCCTTGACCTCGACTTCGCGCATCGACAAGACCTCCTCTCTGAACTCGGGCCGCACGGCAAACCCGAAATCGCGACTATTATAGCAGCGCCCCATAGGCTTGACAAAAGCCGATCTGTCTCGTTGGCGCTGGACGTTGTGGGGCCTCGGCGGCGTCCCGTATACTTAGCTGGTCGGGAGGGGATACGCTTTGTGCGGCATCATGGGTTACGTTGGCGGCGACCCCCAAGGGCGCCGCGTGGTGCTTGACGGCCTGAAGGCGCTGGAGTATCGCGGCTACGACTCCGCCGGCGTGGCCGTACTGGACGGAGACGCCATTTGGACGGCCAAACGCGCCGGGAAGATCGACGAACTGATCAACGCGATCCCGGACGACGCGCCGCAAGGGCAGACGGCGCTGGGCCACACCCGCTGGGCGACCCACGGGCCGCCGACCGACGACAACGCCCACCCCCATGCGGACTGTGCCGACGATCTGGTCGTCATCCACAACGGCATCATTGAAAATTTTCATCAACTGAAACAGGACCTGATCGACCGCGGGCATACGTTCCGATCCCAGACGGACACCGAGGTGCTCGCGCATCGGGTCGAGGCGTTCTACCAGGGCGATCTCAAGGCTGCGCTTTTGAAGGCGCTCGACGGTGTCGAGGGGGCCTACGCCATTGCCGTGTTATCCAGGCAACGCCCGGACGAGATCGTCGTGGCCAAGACGGCCAGTCCGCTCGTGATCGGACTTGGGGACGGCGCCAACTACCTGGCGTCGGGCGTGCCTGCCCTGTTGCCCCACACGAAGGAGATGCTCTTCCTCGACGACGGCGAGCTGGCCACCGTTCGCTCCGACGGTGTCGACGTATTTGACCTCGACGGCCACCCCATTGACAAGCAAGCCCAGACGATCAACTGGGACCCGGTGACGGTGCAGAAACAAGGGTATCGCCACTTCATGCTCAAGGAGATGCACGAACAGCCCCAGGCCGTCGCCGACACGCTGCGCGGGCACGCCGACCTGGAGTCCTCCGACGTCCACATGGCCGAGGTCGGCCTCGATCCCGAGACATTGCAACAGATCCGCCAGATCACGCTGATCGCTTGTGGCACGGCGTATCATGCCTGCTGGACATCCAAGTACCTCTGGCAGCGCTGGCTTGATCTCCCCGTCCACGTTGAGTTGGCCTCGGAGTTCCGCTACAGCGCGCCGTACCTCGGCCCCGACTCCCTCGTCGTCGCCGTGTCACAGTCGGGCGAGACGGCCGACACGCTCGCCGGGGTCTCGTTGGCGCGCGAGCACGGCGTGCCCGTGCTCGGCTTGACCAACAGCCCCGGCTCGGCCCTCGAACGGGCCGCCAATTGGACGATGTACACGCACGCGGGGCCGGAGATCGGCGTCGCCTCCACGAAGTGCTTCATGGTCCAGTTGGAGGCGCTGGCGCTGATCGGGCTCTTCATCGGCGAGCAGCGCGGCGCGACCCCGCGCGCGGAGATCGAGCGCTCGCTCGGCCAGTTGGCCGCGGCCCCCGGGATCTTGGAACACCTGCTTAAGCGGGAACCGGAGCTCCAGTCGCTCGCCGGTCACTTCTACGACGTGGCGCACTTCCTCTATCTGGGCCGCGACATGCTCTGCCCCATCGCCTACGAGGGCGCCCTCAAGCTGAAGGAGATCAGCTACATCCACGCCGAGGGCTACGCCGCCGGAGAGATGAAACACGGCCCGATTGCGCTTATCGACGAGCACATGCCCGTGGTGGTGCTCGCCACCCGCAACAGCGTCTATGAAAAACTCTTCAGCAACATCGAGGAGGTGAAAGCCCGCAAGGGGATCGTCATCGCCGTCAGCGACACGCGGGACGCCGAGATCGCCCGCGTGGCGGATCACCTTATCGAACTGCCCGAGTCGCTCCCCATCGTGACGCCGATGCTCTTCACGATCCCTATGCAGCTGTTGGCCTATCACGTCGCGGTGCTGCGAGGCACCGACGTGGATCAGCCGCGGAATCTGGCCAAGAGCGTCACCGTCGAGTGAGGGGGGTTGATTCAGAACGCTGGCGAACGGGGCTTGGACGGAGTGCAGCGGTGCCGAAGCTTAGCCGATAGGAAAGGAGGGCCACAATGGACAATGCTCGCAAGCTCGGGATTGTGCTGGTGCTGATCGGCATTGGCGTCGGCGTTGTCGGCCAGATCCTGAACGCTGACGCCCACATGGCGTTCCAGGCGGTCATCGGCTGGGTCATCACGGGGGTCGGCGCGTTTGTGGCGGTCTCGGGCGGCTGGATGCTGTCGCAGAGCGAGTCGGAACCGGGCTGATTGGACCGACGACGGCCGATCGTCCACGTCACGGCGGCGGTCATGCCGGATCGAGCCGCTTGACATACCTGCCCCAATATGCTGTCAATAAGTGGATCGCGGGTAAGATCGCCTCGCCACGGGGAGGCCGACCGGCATCGGGATCCATGGGAGTTGAAGCGACAACTCGGTGCCAACAAGCGCGGCCTCACGGGCCGTGTGTCCTATGGAAAGGGGAGACTGAATGCTCAATCGTCTCATCGTTGTGGGGATCGTCACGCTCACGCTGCTGGGCAGCGGCCTGTTCATCCACCAAAGCACGGCCCCGTCGCTTACGGGCGTCGCGCCCGGCACGGTGGCCGTCCAATCGGGCCAAGAGGTGCAAAGCCCGTCCCACGAACTGTCGACGTCATCGACCGCGCAGGATACGGCGCCGGACTCGCCCCTGGCGGAGCTTGACGCCTACGTCCAGGAGGCCATGGAGAGCTGGAACGTCCCCGGCACGGCCATCGCCGTCGTCAAGGACGATCAAGTCGTGTTCTCCAAGGGCTACGGCGTCCGGAACGTCGAATCGCAAGAGCCCGTGACGCCGCGGTCGCTGTTTGCGATCGGTTCGACCACGAAGGCGTTCACGACTGCGGCGTTAGGGATGCTCGTCGACGAGGGTAAGATCGCCTGGGACGACAAGGTCATCGACTACCTGCCCGACTTCCGCTTGAGCGATCCGTGGATCACCCGCCACCTGACGATCCGCGACCTCGTGACCCATCGGGTCGGGCTGGAGCGGGCCGACCTGCTCTGGTATTCGAACAAGTTCGATCGCGATGCGCTGCTTCGCCGCGTGCGTCACCTGGAGCCGACGATGCGCTTCCGCGACCAGTTCGGCTATCAGAACATCATGTACACGGCCGCGGGCGAGATCGTTCGTTCTGTGACGGGCCAGAGCTGGCGCACGTTCGTCCAAGATCGCATCTTCGGCCCGCTCGGCATGCTGGTCTCGAACGCGAGCACCGACGATCTCCAATACTACAGCAACGTCGCAACGCCGCATGTGGCGCTGGAGAGCGGGGTCCAGCCGATCGAGTACCGCAACATGGACGTCGTGGCCCCCGCCGGGTCGATCAACTCCAACGTCCGAGAGATGGCGCAGTGGCTCCGCCTCCAGCTGGGCGAGGGCACCTACGAGGGCGACGAACTGCTCAAGCCCTCGACGGTACGCGAGACCCACAGCCCGGAAACGATCATCGACGCGAGCCCGTTGCAGGAGCGGCTCAATCCGGAGTCGAACTTCCAGAGCTACGGGCTCGGCTGGTTCCTGCAGGACTATCGCGGCCGTAAGCTCGTCAGTCACGGCGGAAATATCGACGGCATGAGTGCCGACGTCGCGCTCGTCCCCGAGGAGGAGCTCGGCGTCGTCGTGCTGAGCAACATGAACGCCACGCCGTTTCCCGAGATCGTCCGCAAGGAGATCGTCGATCGCTTCCTGAACGCTCCGGAGACAAATTGGAGCCAAATCTATCAGGAGGCCTATCAGCAGATCCAGACTCAGCAACAACAGGCGCTCCAACAGGCCCGGGATGAGCGCGTCGAGGGCACGGAGCTGTCGCTGCCGCTGGAACGCTACGCGGGCGTCTACGAGAGCGAGGTCTACGGCGAGCTGACGATCCGTCCTTCTGAGGAAAGCGACGGGCTCGTACTGCGCTATGGCGACTTCGTCGGCGAGCTCGCTCACTGGCATCACGACACGTTTCGGGTGAACTGGCGTGGGGCTGGGTCGGCGATCCTCGGAGGTCTCTTCTTCGCCAACGCGCAGTTGGACGCCTCGGGCCAGGTTGCCTCGCTCAAGCTGCGCGACGCGCTCGGGCAGTTGGACCTGGGCGAGTTCCAACGCGTCGGCG
>CAZMNF010000060.1:0-8859 GCA_964567595.1 uncultured Thermotogae bacterium
TCAGGCGTTCGCCGCGGTCGCGGGCGGTGCCGCGGGGCCGAGGGCCCGGAGATAGATCATGCCGAGGAACGCGACGGGCAGGGGCGTGTAGGCGACGGTGACGAGCACGTCCATGACCATGCCCCACGGCGTCGAGGGCAGCAGCCAGAAGCTGATCGCGAACGGCACCGCGTAGAGGCCGACGTTCGCCAACAGCGCCGGCCACTCGTCCCACGCCAGCGACTGGCTCCGCTCCAGGACGGTCATCACGGGCAGTCCCTCCGCAAAGCCGAAGGGCACGAGCGCCAGCGCGACCGCGGCCACCAGCATTGCTGCCGCCACGACCGCGCTCCCCAACGGCCCGAGCCCGAGGCTGAGGAAGATCCCGCCCGCCACGATGCCGACGATCCCCACGCCGAGCGCGATGGCGGCCAGCACGAGCAAGAGCCCGAGGTAGCTGCCGAGGCGCTCCAGGATGAACCCGTAGGCGTCCCCCATGGAGGCCGGTTGGCCGCGCAGGCGGCGCAGAACGGCGCGGGCGAGCGCCAACGAGCCGGTGCCCGCGACCAACAGCGCGACGACGGACAGGAAAAGCCGCGACGTCTCGGTCAGACTACCCAACGTGCTGGCGGCCTGGATGAGCCCCGTGAGGGCGAACGCCACGGCCACAACCCCGAGGAACGTCGGGGCGTTGCGGCGGTAGAGACGCAGCGCCCCGCGCAGCAGATCCAGCGTGCGCCAGTCGCTGAGGTCGGGATGTCGCGGCTGCTCGCTCATCTACAGGTCTTTGAGCAGCTCGTCCTGGATCTCGCGGATGCGGGCGTCGTCGACGCCGACGACGCCCTCGGCGGTGATCGTCTTCGCCATGGGCGGCACGCCGCGCAGACCGGACGTCGCCGGGTCGAGCCCCGCGGCGACGTCGAGCATCAACAGCCCCTCGTGGAGGACGTCGTCGAGGTCCATCTCGTGGAAGGGGCCGCGGCTGCGGACGACGTACTCGAACGTGCCGCGGATCTTCTCCGCGCCGGAGCCGGCCGCGCCGTACTCGCGGCTCTCAAAGCGGGCGCCCATGACGTCGTAGAAGAAGATCCGGCCCATGTCGCCGTGGCGATCGTAGGCGCTGATGACGGGGAGAAAGCCGCCGATGCCCTGCATGACGCCGGCGAGGTTCTGCGAGAGCAGCTTGGAGACCTCGGCCAGCTTCCCCTCGAGGCTGAGCTCCTGGAGCTGGCTGCGGGCGTAGTACTTGAACGAGTGGCGCAGGTAGCGGGCCGCCTCCGCCGCTTGGGCGTAGGAGCCCGCGATGGCGATGAGCGTGTCGTCGTCCAGGGGCAGGAGCTTCTCCGCCTCCTCGTACATGATGCCCGAGGTCGAGGTGGCGCGCCGGTCGGCGAGGTTGAGCACGCCCTCCTCGTACTTGAGCGCGATGACGGTCGTGCCGTGGGTGCCGATGTCGCTCTGCTCGGCCCACGATCCAGCGGCCGAGCGATCGGGGCCGAGCACGGGGTCGATGCCCCGGCTCTGGAGCATGCGGGCGAAGTCGCCGCTCGCGGTTTCGTGCGCGTCGAAGTGGGATTGGGTCATGATGAAATGCGTCGGGCGACGGTGAGGATCGCCCGTGCGGCAGTGGGTCGGTTGACGGGGCGAATGGTGCCATCCGCCCCGCTGGACTCGTCGGTTATTGGCCGCTGCGCTGTCGGTAGCGCCGGGCTTGGCGCGGATCGACGCGCTTCATGCGATTGAGCAGGTCGCGGCCCTTCGGCTGGTCGACGTTGGGGCGACCCGGACCGTCGCCGTCGTCGCCGCCCGGTCTCGTCATCGGGTCTTCCTGCGTCGGTCGTTGCTTGCGCTCAGGCATAAGAACGACACCTCCTCAACGGGCTACTAACAGCTTATGGATTGCGCTGGGCCTTCGCCAACGGCCGGTGTCCGGTCCAGAGCGAATCTGCGACGTGGCACGGCGAGCCTCGTCGGTCAGGCGGTTGCGTGCACGGCGCGCAGCCAATCGTTGACGTCGTCCACGGACGCTGCGGGGCCGATGCCGTCCCAGTGTCGGGCCATGTCCCGATCGACCGTGCGTCGCAGGTCCACCTCGCGGATCTGGCCGTCCTCTTGGACGTGGACGCGGCCCCAACTGGCCGAGGTGACGTCCATGTTGGCCAGGCAGAGCGAGCGGACCGCCGCGCGCGTGTCGCGCGGCGCGGTCGTCATGGCGCGGGCAACCTCGTCGTCGCTCGTCAGGCGCTGCGCGCGGCCCTCGGCTTCGAGCGCCCAGAACAGCCCCTGGTCGGGGTCGAGCGAGTGGAACTCCAGCTCGACGCTGCGCAGCAGGTCGACGTCGTCGGCCCAGTCGAGCCCTTCGGCCTCGACGAACTCGTCCAATAACGCTTTCTTGGCGACCCAATCCACGCGATCGGCGGCCCGAGCGATGTCGGTGTCGAGGTCATCCAGCACGGCCTCCCACTCGGCGAGGACCCAATCGGTCTCCGGGTCGCGGCCGCCGGCCAGCTCCTGGGCCGCCAGGAGGTACGCCCGCTGCAGCTCCACGGCCGAGACCGACGTTCGATCGGCCAGCTCGACGAACCACTGACCTTCGGGGTTGCGCGCGATCGCGCGCGTCGCCCGAATGGGGTCCTTCAGCTCGGCGGGCGGGCCGTAGCCGGCTTCCAGGGTGTCGAGCACCAGCGCGGTCGTGCCCGTTTTCAGCGCTGTCGTCCACTCGCTCAGGTTGGCGTCGCCCCAGATCACGTGCAGCCGGCGCCAGTCGTCCCGGTGCGCGTGGGGCTCGTCGCGGGTGTTGACGAGCGGCCGCCGGTGGAGCGTGTCGACGCTCATGAGCGTGTCGAAGAACTCCGCGCGCTGCGAGAGCTGATACTCGGCCCCCGTCCGCCCCCGCTCGGCCCCGACCTTCCCGGCGCCCGTAAAGATCGGACGCGTGGCCATGAACGGGATGAGCCCGTACGCCAGCCGCTCGAAGTCCAGGGACCGCCCCACGAGGTAGTTCTCGTGGGTGCCGTAGCTCATCCCGTGGTAGTCGGTGTTGTTCTTGTACAGCGACACGTCCCGGCCCTTGGCCTGCCGATAGCGCTGCGCGGCCTCCCAGACGATGCGCGAGCCCGCGCGGTCGTGGGCCACGAGGTCGCGGACGGAGCGACACTCCGGCGTGGCGTATTCGGGATGGCCGTGGTCGTGATAGAAGCGCGCCCCGTTGACAAGCACGCGATCGACGTGCTCTTCCTCGGGCGTGCGCGGGCGCTGTGCCGTTGACGCTTGGGCGATGCGGTCGTCCTCAGGGTTGGTGTTGAGCCGGTTGGCCTCGAAGCCGCGCTGATCGTGGCGCGGCCGCTCGTCGCCGTAGTGCCAGGCGGCGCCGATGGGCCCGCTCTGCACCACGGAACGGGCTTCGCCGACGAGGTCCCCCACGTTGACCCCGTCGACGTGGAAGCCGTACTCCGTCTCGATTCCGAAGAGCCGTTCCATCGCTGACGACCGTCGCTAGACGACCGACTCCATGGGCGCGCGACGGTCGTCGTCGCGGATCGGTTGCACGTTGATGACGTTCTCCGGCTCGTAGTCGATCAGCTTGAGCCAGTCCTCGATGTCGTCGGTCTTGGGGAAGATCTCGTTCTCGCGGAACTCGGCGCCAATCGACTCGTAGAGATCGGCCGGGCTGATGCCCTGCTCGTCGCTGTCCATGTCGATGGCCCGCTGAATCGCCAGATCCTTGGCGCGCTCCACGGCCGACATGACGACGGCGCCGCTGACCAGGTCGCGCCAGTACAGCGTCTCGCGGCGGCCGCTGCGCAGCGCGACCTCCACGAACGCCGTCTCCGGGTCGGTCCGATAGATGTAGTCGGTCGCGGCCTGCACGAGCGCCTCGCGGGCTTCGTTCTCGCTGCTGTGCTTCTCCCGCCAGGCCGGATCGAGCGGAACGTTCTCGTCCAGATAAATCCGGAAGATGTCCTCGGTCGCCTCGCGACTGGGGCGATCGACCTTCACCTTGCGGTCGATGCGCTCGGGCCGAAGGATGGCCGGGTCGATGTAGTCGGGGCGATTCGACGTGAGCATCACGACGACGTTCTCCAGGCCGACCAGCCCGTCCATCTCGGAGGCGAACTGGGGCACGACGGTGTTGGCGATGTTGACGCCGCGCCCGCTGCCGCGCACGCGCAGCAGGGAGTCCGCCTCGTCGATGAAGACGAAGACGAGGTTGCCCTCCTGGGCGCGCTCGCGGGCGGTGCTGAAGATTTCCCGCACCTGGCGCTCGGTCTCGCCGAGCCACATGTTGAGCAGCTGCGGGCCGTTGATGAACATGAAGTGCTCCCGCACGTCGTGGCCCGTCCGCTCGCGATACGACTCCGTCAGGTTGTGGGCGGTCGCCTTGGCGATGAGCGTCTTGCCGCAGCCCGGCGGGCCGTACAACAAGATTCCCTTCAGCTGCCGCTTGCCGAACTTTTCAAACAGCTCGGGATAGAGCAAGGGGCGCTCGATGGTATCGCGAATCAGCTTGATCGCCCGCTCCTGGCCGCCGATCTCGGTCCAGTCGATCTCGGGGATCTCTTCGAGATAGTACCCGCCCATCTCGGTCTTCTGGAACGGCTCCAAGGCCACGCGCATCGACGGATCCAGCCGGATCTCGTCGCCCTCGCGCAGCTCGACGTCCTCGAGGTCGGGGGCGCGCAGGATGATGCGCCCCGACATGGCCTGGCCGTCCAACGAGATGCGCAGGCGCCCATCGGGCAGCACCTCGGCGACTTTGACGATGGGCCCCTGGGGCGGGTACCCCAAGTCGCCCACGACCGCAAAGGCCTCGTTGACCTTGACGCGCGTGCCCGTGTGCAGCTCGTCGACCTGCACGTCCTTGGGATCGACGTTGGCGTAGTACTCCGCGTCGCCGAGCGCAATGTAGGCGATGTCGTCGTCGGGGGTCTCGAGAAAGGTGCCGACGCGGTTGGCCGGCGCCGTCAGCTTCTCGTAGGCCTCTTCGTACTCCTCGAGCAGCTGTTGCGCCTCGCGGAACTGGTTCTCGTCCACGCGGAGCTGATAGTCCAACAGCTGGAACAGCTCCTGGCGATCGTCGTCGGCCGGCGTCCGCTTCAGGATCTCGTCGAGAATGGCTCGAGCGCTCAGCTGGGTTTCCGTGGAGAACCCGTTCTCGTCGGCGTCGTAGCCATCCTGGCCGTCTGGGGTCGGGCGATCGTTCTCTGCCATGGGTCACCTCCGTCCAGATGGACGGGCAGAATTAGGGAGATACGGTAACGCTCGCGTCGGCTCGTTTCAAGGGATGTAGGCCGTCCGTTGATGCACTGTAAGGGGCTTTGCTCGACTACCGAAGGGCATGGTGGACCCGAGGGGACTCGAACCCCTGGCCTCCTGGATGCCATCCAGGCGCTCTCCCAACTGAGCTACGGGCCCAAGGTTCTCTCAGTGTAGTCGCTCGCGCGGATCTCTGCAAGCGTCGGTTGTGGCGCGCGGGGGCCGTCGGCTAGAATCGCCGCGAGGCCGATCTCCATGGCAACCCGCGACCGCATGCGCCCCCTCATCGAGCTGGCCGAACAGGACCAGCGCATCCAGAAGCTCCAGACCAAACGGGCCGGGCTCCAAGACCAGAAGGCCCAACTCGACGCCAAGGTCGAGAGCGAACGCGCGGACCTCGAGGCCCAGCGCGCCGACCTGACCGAGCTCGAGCGCCGCAGCCGCGAGATCAACGCCGAGGTCGACGACCTGGACAGCCAGATCCGCAAGCACGAGCACCAGCTGGAGGCGGGCCTGCTCAGCTTCAAGGAGATGGAGACGGTTCGGGAGCGGATCCAGCACAACCGCGAGCGCATGGAGGGCCTGGAAGAGCAAGCGCTGGAGCTCATGGACCAGGTCGAGGCGCGCCGGGCCGAGATGGCCGAGGAAGAGGCGCGCTACAACGACTGGAAGGCCCGCATGGACGAGGAGCTCCAAGCCCTCCAGTCCGACATCGACGCCCAGCAGCAGAAGATCGACGAGGCCCAAGCCAAGCGCGACGAGCTCGCCGAGGCCGTCGAGGAGCGCCTCTACGAGCGCTACGAGCAGCTCCGCGGCGAGCTGGCCGATCCCATCGTCCCCATGCGCGATGGCCGCTGCACGGGCTGCCAGCTCGGGCTGAGCGAGACGACGGTCGAGCGCGTCCGCGAGGGGGGCGACCTCGTCACCTGCGAGAACTGCATGCGGATCCTGTACGCGTCCTAACCCGAGCCATCGCCCGGGCGATCCCCAAGATGATGCTCTTGACGGCTTGGGGCACAACGTCGCCCACGGCGGCCGAGCTCGACGGCACCCCGGCCGCACTCCTCGACTGACCCGGTGATCTGATAACGTAAGCCCATGAGCCGATGGGTCCTCGCGGGCGTCGTTGGGCTGGTCGGGCTGGTCGGGTTAATGACGATGGCGGGGCTCGGCGCGGCCCAAGACGACGGACCGCCCCTTCCCCAACGGATGGGCGCGATCAACGACTACGCCGCGTCGTTGGGCCGCCAGACGCGCGAGCAGCTCCAGGCCCAGATCGATCGTCTGGACCGGAACGCCGGCGTTGAGCTCGCCGTGCTCGTGTCGCTGCTCGACCCCTTCGGCGATCCGTCGCGCTACGCGGACGCGATCTGGCGCGAATGGGGCATGGGCGGCGACCGCGCGGTGCTGCTCGTCTACGTCCGCGAGGCCGAGACCCGCTGGGCGTTCCGGGTGCGCGGCTCGTCGGCCGTTGCCGATCAGGTGGCCGCGCTCCGTTCGGGGGGGCCGCGCGACGCCGTCGATCGGGCGCTGGCCGATCGGGATGTCGCCGAAGCCGTCCGGCTCGGCGTCGACGCGCTCGCCCGGCAGTTTGAAGCCGCCCCGAACGGGGCCCAATCGGACCCGGCAACGGACGGGCCGACCGGGGACGCTGCCGAGTCCGCCGAGGCCGGGTCGGCCGAGGCGAGCGACGCATCTCAAGATGGGCGCGACGCGCGCGCGGGATTGCCACTGTGGGCCTGGATCGCCGGCGGGCTCGGGCTGCTCGTGCTCGTCTTAACAGTCGTGGTCTGGACGCTGTTGACGTGGTTCTGCCCGCGCTGCGGATCGACACTGCGCAAGCGGACGGAGTCGCCCCAACCGTGGGAGCGAGCGGGTCGAGGCGGGTCGCATCGATCGGTATACTACTGTCGCAACTGTCGTTACGTGCGACGCCCGCGCCGGCGAAGCCGCAACCGACGATCGAGGCGACGGACGCGCGGAGAGCGGAGGCGGGCCGCAGGGCGGCGTCGTTGACGCGCCTTGAGGAAAGTCCGGGCTCCCCAGGGCAGGCCGCTCGGCGCAAGCCGAGAGGGAGCGATCCCTGGGCTCAGGCCACAGAGACCAGACCGCCGATGGCGGCTCGTCCCGACGGGACGAGCCGGTCAGGCAAGGGTGAAAGGGTGGGGTAAGAGCCCACCGCCGGCCCGGGCGACCGGGCCGAGGCTGGCAGTCCCCCGGCCGGAGCAAGGCCAAATAGGCAGGCGCTTGAGGGCGGCCCGCCCGACGCCTGCGGGTAGGCCGCGCAGAGGGATGGCCCGCGGGCCCCTCGTTGGGGGCTCACAGAACCCGGCTTAGGACGCTCTCCGCGCGCCCCTCAATCGCTGCTCACACTGCTCATACTGATTTGACACGCCGGTATCGCTGCATGCTTGTAGGGGCGATCCTTGTGATCGCCCGTCAGACGGGCGAATTTTGTATTCGCCCCTACCACAATCCCGGCATGGCGAATGCAAATCGATATCAGTCCGTCTTGGACGCCCGGAGCTGATCGGGGCGGCGAATGACAAACGTCTGGCCCTTGCGCTCGATGACGCCGTCGTCCTTGAGCTGGCGCAACAGCGTGGAGATCGTCTCCGGCGTGCTGCCGACCATCTCGGCCAGCTTCTGGTTGGTCACGGCCATGTCGATCCGGATCCCGTTGTCGGTGGGGACCCCGTGGTGGCGGGCCAGCTGGTCGAGCGTCTCCGCCAATCGTTGGGAGACGGGCTTTTCCACGAAGTCGGCCAACCGCGCGCGCAGCGAACAAGCCAGGTCCGCGACCAGGCTCAGGATCTGCGCGGCGAAGGCGGGCGAGGACTCCAACAGGCTCGCGATCTCCTCGCGGGGAATGGCGAGCAGCTTCGCTTCGGCGACGACCCGGGCCGACGACTGGTAGACGCCGTCGGTCGCGATGACGTCGTCCAGCCCGAAGAACTGCCCCGCCTGAGCGGTCGTCAGGATGAACGCGCCGCCGCCCTCGGTCCGCTTGAAGACCTCGGCGACGCCGTCGAGCGCCACGTAGCACTCCACGGCGGCCTCGCCCTCCTCGTAGAGGATGCTGCCGCTCGGGCGGCGAATGTGGCGGGCCAGCGACTCGAGGCGCTCCAGTTGGGCGGCCTCGAGCGCGGCGAGCGGGGAGTCGGGAATCGCCGCCAACATCTCCTTCAAATCTACGCCAGCTGTCATGCCTGACCTCCTGACCTGCCCATGGCCCTCCACTCGCTGCATTGTATAAGCTGGGTCAATGCTCCACCAAGCCCGATTGGCATTGTGTTGCAGGATCGTGGGGTATTGGACGCGAGGACGTCAATTCCATAAGTTAAGCTATCTCAATTCTTAGGTCGCGTCGAGGCGATTAAGTTACTAGTATGTCCAATTCTTAAGATCGGCTTCCTTCATTTCGCCGCCGTGTGACGGGAATTACCCTTGGAGTGCAGAAATCCCGAAGGAGGTGGTCACTCGTTAGCGCATCCCTAGAGGCAGTTACGAGAACATTCAACGTTCACCAACCACGCTATCGCAACTAACAAAAAGGAGGTCGCGCTAAATGTCTAGCAAGACACGGATTCTCGCATTTGCGATCGCATTTGCGTTCATGGCCGG
>CAZMNF010000061.1:0-8496 GCA_964567595.1 uncultured Thermotogae bacterium
CGACGCCGAGTCCGGCACCGACCGACACCACGAGCCAGGCCTCCGTGGGCCACCCCGGCGGAGCGCCTTTGATGACCCCCGCGGTGACCGCCCCCGCGAGCGCGGCGACCGAGCCGACCGACAGGTCGATCTGGGCCATGAGGATGACCATCGTGACGCCGATGGCGATGATCGCCTTCATGGACGCCTGGGATAGGATGTTGAGCAGGTTGGAGCTCTGAAAGAAATGCGGACTCACGATCGAGAGGACAAGCGCGATGAGCGCCAAAATGGCGTATATTCCGTAGTCGAGCGCCCATCGACGCCAGTTCTGCGAAATGATCTCTCGTCGCGTCGGCGTCCGGTCGACCGTCTCCTCAGCCATGGGCGACCATCTTTTCGCTACCGACGATGTACTTGACAACCTCGTCCAAGTCGGTCTCCTCGGTGCGGAGATCCGCGACGCGCTCGCCCTTGCGCAGCACGTTGATGCGGTCTGAGACCGCCATGACCTCCTGCATCGTGTGACTGATCAGAACCACGCCGATGTTCTGATCGCGCAGGTTGCGCGCGAGCTCCAGCACCCGCTCGGCCTCGCTGACCGCTAGGGCCGAGGTCGGCTCGTCGAGGACGATCAGCTTCGGCTGAGTGTAGAGCGCCCGACTGATCGCCACGCTCTGGCGCTGGCCGCCGGAGAGCCAACCGACCTCGCTGTCCAGCGACGGCAGCTTCAGGCCCAAGCTGGCCAATAGGTCTTCCGATTGCCGGGCCATCTCTCGTTTGTTCACCACGCGCAGCGGCCCGATGCGGAAGCGTTCCAGCTCTCGACCCAGGAAGATGTTGCCCGGCACGTCGAGCGAGTCGACCAGCGCCAAATCCTGATAGACGGTTTCGATGCCAAGCTCCTTGGCCGCGCGCGGGTTGGGAATCGACACGGGCTCGCCCTCAAAGCGGATCTCGCCGCGGTCCGGCTGATGGGCCCCGGCCAGGACTTTGATCAGCGTCGACTTGCCGGCCCCGTTGTCGCCGACGAGGCCGACGATCTCGCCGCTGTGGATCGTGACGTCGACGCCATTGAGCGCCACGACGCCGCCGAAGCGCTTGGTGATCCCCTCCATCTCCACCAGAGGCCGCTCGGCGCCCGTCAAAATGCCACCCCGCATTCCAGAATGACGTTGGCAAAGGGCGAGGCCTCGCCCGTGCGGACGACAGATTTGGCCTCTGTTAAGCGCGCTTTGAGCTCGTCGTGGGGAATTTCGCGCATGGAAACGCCGTTCACATAGCCCTGAAGGCCATCAAGCGTGGATCCGTTCTGGGTGCGCATCTCCTCCGCCACAGTCGCCCCTTGGACAACAAGCTCCTGGGTGATCGCCTCCACCACAGTGAGAAACCTCGGCTCGCCCGGGACCAACGCGAGGTCGACGCGCTCCACCTCGGGCGGGATCGGCAGCCCGCAGTCGGCAATCACGAGCCGATCCGTATGCCCGAGCATGGCCAAGACGCGGTTCAGCTGCGGATTCAGAATGCCGCTGCGTTTCATGGCTCTCCTTTCTCACCCCGACTCAAGAACGACCGGACGGCTGCCTGCGTGGGCATCGACGGCTGGGCGCCCGCGGCCGTCGCCGCCAGCGCCCCGACGGCGTTGGCAAAGCGGATCGCGTCTTCCAATCCCCGTCCGTCGCTGAGTGCGGCGGCGAGCCCGGCGTTGAACGCGTCGCCCGCCGCCGTTGTGTCCACGACCTCGACGGAAAAGCCGGGAACATGCTCGAAGCGATCGTCCGTCAAGACGTAAGCCCCATCCGCACCGGCCTTGCAGACCACGTCGCCGCCGCCGGCGTCGTCCCGCAGCGCTCGACAGGCCGCCTCGATCTGTGCGGGGCGGTCCGTCGGGGACGCCGTCAAGGCGCGCAGCTCGTGGCGGTTCGGCGTCAGCAGACGAACCCGCTCCAAGGGCAAATCCCCCAGGCCCTGCACGGGCGCCGGATCGAGGATGACCTGTGGCCCGGAGTCCGGGAGGCGCGCGAGCGCGTGCGCCATCGCCGCCGTGGGAATCTCCAGTTGGAGCAAGAGCCAGTCGGCCTCGGCTAACCCATCTCGGACGGCGTCGACGTACGAAGCGTCCACTTGCCCGTTGGCGCCAGCCACGATGGCGATGGCGTTCTCGCCCGCGTCATCCACCCAGATGGATGCCGTTCCCGTCGAGACCTCGGCGCACCGACGAACGTTATCCGTCCGGACCCCGCTCGACGCCAGGGACTCGAGGATCGGCGTCTCGAAGCCATTGTCGCCGACGGCGCCGTACATCGTCGTCGCCTGACCCAGTCGCCCGCACGCGACCGCCTGGTTGGCTCCCTTGCCGCCGGCGACCCGGTCCAGCTCGCGAGCGTGCACGGTCTCGCCCGGCTGGGGGAACGCCCCCATCGTCACGACAAGGTCCAGATTGAGGCTGCCCAGCACGGCAATGCCGCTCATGGCTGCCTCCGCGTGGACTCACCCGGCACCACGCGCGTCGGCATCGGCTCCGGCGCGTCGATCGCCGTCGGGCCCCGATCCACCGCGTGCAACAACAGCGCCATGGCCTCGCGGCCGATCTCGAACGCCGGGATCTCGACGGTCGTCAGGCGGGGACGAATCCAACTTGACAGCGGGATCCCATCAAAGCCGGCCACGCCAATGTCGTCCGGAATGGCGCATCCCCGCTCGTCCAGGGCGCGCATGGCGCCGAGCGCCATGAGGTCGTTCGCCGCGATGACGACCTCCGGCAGGGGCGATGGGCCGTTGAGCAGTTCCTGTGCCGCAGCATAGCCGTTCTCGAAGGTGTAGCCGGCGTCGGGGGAATCGACGATCGCTGCGTCGACGCCGAGCCGCTCTGTGGTCTGGACAAAGCCGTGACGGCGCTCGCGGGCGGTGCTTACCGGGTCCGGGCCGGCCAAGAACGCGAAGCTCGCGTATCCCAGCTCGACCAGGTAATCCGTCAGCATCCGGGCGTCGGCGACGCCGTCGGTGCGCACCGCCGGGATGGGCGCGTCGTCGACACGACGGTCGGCGGCGACTGCGGGAATGCCCCGCTCTTGGAGTTGATGCAGCGCCGTGTTCCGTCGCTCCACGGTCGTGACCAGCACGCCCTCGACCTGCTCGTGGATGAGGACGTCAAGATGACCCCGCTCGATTTCGGGGCGGTTTTCCGTATCGCAGATGAGCACGCTGAAGTCGGCATCTCGGGCCGCTTTCGCCATCCCCCGGACCATCAGCGAGAAGAAGGGATTGGAGACGTCCGGGATGACGGTGCCGATCACGCCCGTCCGTTTCTTCTTGAGGGTCTGGGCGGACTTATAAGGCAGGTACCCGAGTTCGTCGATGGCGGCCTGGACGCGATGGCGGATGTCGGGGCTCACGCCGCTGCTCTGGTTGATCACCCGTGAGACGCTCGAGATGGAGACGTCGGCGCGGCGTGCCACGTCGCGAATCGTCACCGATGATTGGCCCCCCATCGCCCTCCCCTTTTGAAAACGGTTTCGAAATCGGTTTCAGCGTAACCCAATGCCGCGCGCTTCGTCAATAGGTACCGGGAAGCGTCGTCGGAACGACGGATAAAGAATGGGGCCGAGAACTTGGTTGGGAGACGGACGTTTCAGTCTGAGAACGTGACGAAGACGTGCTCGGCGGCCTCTTGGCCCAGGACGCGCTCCTCGCCGTCAACCACGAGCGTCAACGGCCCGTTGTAGGGCGCTCGATCGATCAGTTGGACGGCCGCCTGCGGATAGAGGCCCAGGCTGCCGAGGTAGCGCAGAAGCTCCGGATCGTGGTCGCTCACTTCGGCCACCGTCGCCGACTGTCCCGGCGCCAGCTCGCCCAAGCGGGACGTGTCGGCCTCGGGGAGTTCGCCCTCGCGGCTGGGGATCGGCGCGCCGTGCGGGTCGGTGGTGGGATGGCCGAGTTGCGCGGCAATGCGGTCCTCCAGGTCCTCCGAGAGCACGTGTTCCCAGACCTCGGCCTCGTTGTGGACCTGGTCCCACGGAACGTCGAGCGCCTCCGCCAGGTACAGTTCCATGAGCCGATGATGGCGGATCACCTCGAGCGCCAGCTTGCGCCCCGCCTCGGTCAACTTGACGCCGCGATAGGGCTCGTGGGTGACGAGCTTCATCTCGGCGAGCTTTTTGACCATGCCGGTGACGGACGCGGGCGCCACGTCCAAGCGCTCCGCCAGCGCCGACGTCGTGACGTTGTCGCGCGTCCGTTCCAGCTCGTGGACGGCTTTGAGATAGTCTTCGACGGCCTCCGTCTTGCTCGCCATGGCGTTGTCGGCTTCCATATCGACTCCGCTCGACTGTAGCGCCGGGGATTTCGTCGATTCAACGACGTGCGACGACCGTCAGCCGCGCATCCAACGCCAGATCTCGCTCATGTTGGCCGTCTTGCCGTACATCAGCATGCCGACTTCAAAGATCTTGCCCGCCAGACGCATCATCAACAGCGTGCTGCCCGCCAGCACCGCCAAGCTGAGCGCGATCTCCCACCACGGGAGATCGGCGATGGCGACCCGGAGCATCATCGTGCCCGGAATCGTCGGCGGGAGCACGCTCAACACCCGAGCGAGCGTGCCCGTGACGTTCTGCAACAGGACCGTCGCCACCAATAACGGCAACATGACGGGAAACGTCACGATCAAGCCCTGGAGCTGCTGCCCGCTGAAGACGTCGTTCATCGTCGAGCCCATGCCGGCCGACAGCGACGCGATGAACAGATACCCCAACGCGAAGAAGACCAGAAACAGCGCCACTTTGGCCCAGGGCATGAACGCCACCGCCAGGCTCAACAGGGGCCAGACGGGCACGCCGAGGTACGGGCCCACGACGACGAAGATGGCCAGTCCGACGACGACCCAGATGACGGCCTGGACGAGGCCAACCCCGCCGAACGCCACGATCTTGCCGGCGATCAACTGGCGCGGTGAGACCGCCGCCAGGAGGAGCTCGATGGCCCGGCTCTGCTTCTCGCGGACGATGTTCTGCAACACGAACGTGCCGGAAAAGAGCACGACAAAGAGGAAGATAAAGGCGAGGAACACGGCCACGAAGATGGAAATGATCGGTTCCTGCCCCGTGGCAGCGGACTGTTCGAACTGTTGGCGGAGTTGATCCGGGTCGAGACCGGCCAACGACTCGCGGACGCCGGAGGTCCCGATCAGCGAGAAGACGAACCCGAAACCGAGCATCAACAGCGGAATAAATGTGGTAAAGACGATGAATTGCCGGTTGGCTAGCGTGCCGACGAACTCCCAGCGCGCGACCTGGAGCGCGCGCCTCACGACTCGACCTCCTGGCCGACGATGTCGACGAAGATCCGATGCAGCGACGGCTTTGTTACGGTCAATTCTTCGATCTCGACCCGATCGATCAGGCCCCGCAGCAGCCCGTTGGGCGTGACGCCCTTGGGGAGCACCAGCTCGGCCCGCCCTCGATCGAGCTTGACGATTCGAGCGTGGCCTTCGGTGCGCAGCCACGTCTCGAGTTCCATCGGGTCGCCCTCTCCATAGCGCAGCCGCACGAGGTCTTCACCGCGCTCGCGCTTGATCTGCGCGAGGTCGCCGTACAGCACCTGCTCGCCTCGGTGAATGACGAAGACCCGATCGCAGAGGCTCTCCACGAAGTTCATCTGATGCGAGGACAGCAGCACGGTCATCCCCTGATCGCTCAGCTCTTGGATGAGCTCTTGAAAGAGATCCTGGCTCGGCGGGTCGAGCCCCGAGAACGGCTCGTCGAGGACGACCAACTCGGGATCGTGCAGCACGGCGACGATGAACTGGACCTTCTGCTGCATGCCTTTGGACAGCTCCTTGAGAGGGCTCTGGAGCTGCTCGCTCAGGTCAAGCCGATCGAGCCAGTAGAGCGCGCGTTCTCGGGCCCGATCGGCCGGCATGTCGTGGAGCGCGGCAAAGTAGTAGAGCGTCTCGTCGACGCGGCGGTCCTCGTAGAGCCCACGCTCCTCGGGGAGATATCCGACGATCTCGGGCCGCAGCACTTGGTCCGCGCCGTCGACGTCCACCCGGATCGTCCCCTCGTCGGGCCGGAAGATGCCCAGCAGCATGCGGATCAGCGTCGTTTTGCCCGCTCCGTTCGGCCCCAGCAGCCCGAAGATCTCGCCCGGCTGGACCTGCAGGGAGACCTCGGAGACGGCCCTGACGCGATCGAAGGCCTTTGAGACGCCGTCCACGCGCATCAGCGCCGACGGCGCCCCCGTCGGCGTCGCGACGGTCGTGTCGGTCTGGGTGGGGGTCATGCGCCCCTTCCTTCACGAAGCGATGGGGTTAGCCCAACAACGGCACCAGCAGCAGCGCGACGACGTTGAGCACCTTGATCATGGGGTTGATGGCCGGCCCCGCGGTGTCCTTGTAGGGATCGCCGACGGTGTCGCCGGTGACGGCGGCCTTGTGGGCGTCGGAGCCCTTGCCGCCATGGCGGCCATCCTCGATGTACTTTTTGGCGTTGTCCCAGGCCGCGCCGCCGGTGGTCATGGAGATCGCGACGAAGAGCCCCGTCACGATCGAGCCGACCAGCAATCCGCCCAGGGCCTTGGGCCCCAAAATCAGTCCGACGAGCACGGGCGCCAACACCGGAATGAGCGCCGGAACGACCATCGTCCGCTGCGCCGTGGCCGTGACGAGCCGAACGCAGCGGGCGTACTCCGGCCGCTCAGTCCCTTCCAGGATGCCCGGGATCTCTTGGAATTGGCGCCGGACTTCCTCGATGACGGAACTGGCGGCGGTCTGGACGGCGTCCATCGCCAACGACCCGAACAGATACGGCAGCGCGCCGCCAATGAACAGCCCGACGATCACGTAAGGGTCGGAGAGCATGAACTCGACGGTGGCGCCCAACAAATCCTCCAGCTCGATCGCATAGGCGGAAAACAGCACCAGCGCCGCCAAGCCCGCCGATCCGATGGCATAGCCCTTCGTGACCGCCTTGGTGGTGTTGCCGACGGCGTCGAGCGGATCCGTGCGATCGCGGACTTCTTCCGACAATTCGGCCATTTCCGCGATGCCGCCGGCGTTGTCCGTAATCGGCCCGTAGGCGTCGAGCGCGACGACGATCCCGGTCATGGACAGCATGGCCACCACGGCGATGGCGATGCCGTAGAGGCCGGCGAGGGCAAACGCCCCCAGGATGGCCGCGGCCACCAGGAGAATGGGCAGGAAGGTCGACTGCAGGCCGACGGCCAAGCCGGCGATGATGTTGGTGGCGTAGCCCGTCTCGGAGGCCGCAGCGATCCGCCGGACCGCCGCGAACCGCTCGGAGGTATAGAGGTCCGTGATGATGAAAAAGCCCACGGTGACGAGCACGCCGATCAACGCACAGACCCAGAGGTTCAACGGCGTGAACTCGGGCAGCCCGCTCATGAGCCACACGCTGGCCGGGTAGAACGCGATGATGGACAGCACGGCCGAAATGCCGAGCCCCCGATAGAGCGCGGCCATGACGCTGCCGCCCTCGCTCATGCGGACGAAGAACGTGCCGATGATGGAGCTGACGATGGAAATGGCGCCCAACAGCAACGGATAGACGGCCGCGCTGCTGAAGTCGGCGATGGCGAGCGTGCCGGCTTCCACGGCCTCTCGAAGCTGAAGGAAACCGAGCAACATCGCCGCCACGACCGTGACGGCGTACGTTTCGTACAGGTCCGCGGCCATGCCCGCGTCGTCGCCGACGTTGTCGCCGACGTTGTCCGCAATGACGGCCGGGTTGCGCGGGTCGTCCTCCGGAATGCCCGCTTCAACCTTGCCGACCAAGTCGGCGCCGGCGTCCGCGCCCTTGGTGTAGATCCCGCCGCCCAGTCGGGCGAAAACGCTGATGAGCGACCCGCCGAACCCGAGGCCGACAAGCGCATCGATGGCAGGCTTGATGGAGTCGGCGTCGGCGAACCCGCCGAATTGGCCGAGCAGGCCGTAGAAGACCGAAATGGCCAACAGCGCCAACCCGACAACGAGCAGGCCCGTCACGGCTCCGCCCTTGAACGCCACAGATAGGGCTCCGCTCAAGTTCGCCTTGGCGGCCTCCGCCGTGCGGACGTTGGTCCGGACCGCCACGTACATGCCGATGTAGCCAGCCAGGGCAGACGTGACAGCTCCCACGAGGAAGCCGATCGCCGTCATCAGGTTGAGGGCCAACCAGACGATGACAAAGATGACGAGGGCGACAATCCCGATAATGACGTACTGACGATTCAGGTAGGCGGCCGCGCCTTCTTGAATGGCTGAAGCGATGTCCGCCATTTGTTCCGATCCTCTCGGCAAGCGCAGGACGTAGATCGAGAGCACGATGCCGTAGACCAACGCGGCCAAGCCTGCCCCCATGGCCAGCCACGTCACAAGCTGCGAGTTCTCCATCACTTACCCTCCCCGTATCAGAGCGGTGGCATGCTCTGCTGGATATTGAAGTGGACGAGGCATGAGCTTGAATTTCCACGCGATTATAGACGAGCGTCGGCGCCGACTCAAATCGGTTGGACAGCGCCACG
>CAZMNF010000062.1:0-8392 GCA_964567595.1 uncultured Thermotogae bacterium
CCGGCGCCTCGTCTCTTCCTCCCTTGTTGAGATCACGGCGGGCTAAGAGAACGGGCATCGCCCAGCTACTTGGAGGTCTCGGTCGCTTCTGTTTCAGAGGAACTGGGATAGGAGCCCGTTCGATCGTGGCGCATCGCCCGCAGCGTCCGGACAAACGCCGTCCGGATCCGCTCGATATCGCGCAGCGTCAACGGGCTGTCGGTGAGTTGGCCGTCGTCGATGGGCCCCTGCATGACGTCGGCCACGAACTCGTCGAGCTTGGAACCGTCTTTGAGCCCCTTGCTGGCTGCTTCCACGCTGTCGGCCAACATGACGATCGCCGTCTCCGGCGTGTCGGGATGCTCGGTGTTGTAGCGGTAGTCGCCGACGGCGTCCTCGCTCGTCTTGCCCTCGCGCAGCGCCTTGAGGTAGAAAAAGCGGATGACGCTTGTGCCATGGTGTTGGCGAATGAAGCGAATGATGTCATCTCTCAGCCCGTATTCGCGCGCGAGTTCCTCCCCCTCTCTGACGTGCGAGGTCAGGATCATCTTGCTCATGCTGGGCGAGATCTCATCGTGCGGGTTCTCCCCGGCCTGTTGGTTCTCGATGAAGAACTCCGGCCGTCGCATTTTGCCGATGTCGTGATAATACCCACCGACTTTGGCGAGCAACGGGTCGGCACCGATCGCCTGGGCGGCGCTTTCCGCGAGGTCGGCCACGTTGAAGCTGTGGTGATACGTCCCCGGCGCGTGCTCGCGCAGCAGCTGCAACAGGGGATTCGAGGGATTCAACAGCTCAACAAGGCCCAACGGACTCGTGCGTTGGGTGATCATCTCCGCCAAGGGCAACCCGCCGAAGATGAGCAGTGCGCTGATCAGGCCGTTCAGGCCGGACCAGAGCAGCCCGATCGGGTCCATGGACGCGGGCCCGACGATCGCCAACGCTGCTCCGGCATGGATGAGGGCGCCGGCGAGGCCGATCTCCAGGCCCGCCAACGGCAAGTCCGAAAGCCGGCGGAGGTTGTAGCAGCGAAAGACCGCGACGGCGCCGCTGCTGAACGCGGCGAGCGTCGCGATCAGCTGGGGATCTTCCCCGAGGCCGACCCACAGCGCCAGCACGACCGTCAGGGAGAACGCCGCCTCCGCACCGGCGAAGATCGCCGCCAAGCCGGCTCCGAGCGCCACGGGCACGAGATAAGGCCCCATCGACAACGGGACCAAGTAGGGCGCCAACACGTCGGTGCCCCGACCCAGAAGGGCCACCGTGACCAAAAGGCTGATCAAGAACAGCCTCAGGCGACGCTGCCGAATCTGCTCGGGACGGCGCAGCTGCAGATACCCGGCCCAGAAGATCACGATCAAGCCGAGGATGACCGCATGGCCAACCCAGACGTTCCAGTTGAAGACTTGAACGATCGGCTCGGTCGGGGAGAGGTCAATCCGGAACGACGCGAGCGCCACGAGCACGGGCACGGCAACGAGGACGTCGATGCCCGTGCGCAAGGCCTCCCGGGCGCTCCTGATCGTGCCGCGGAGCTGTCGCGTCCTACGACGTCTCCGCGTTCTCGTAGGCATCGATGATCTTTTTGACCAGCGGGTGTCGGACGACATCGCTTTTCTCCAGTTCAATGAAGACGATCTCCTCGATGGGCTCGAGGATCCGCTTCACCTGAACGAGCCCCGAAGTGCCCTTCTGGAGGTCAATCTGCGTGATGTCGCCGGTGACGACCACGCGGGAGTTGAGCCCCAACCGCGTCAAGAACATCTTCATCTGGCCCGGCGTCGTGTTCTGGGCCTCATCGAGGATGACGAAGCTGTTGTTGAGCGTGCGGCCGCGCATGTAAGCCAGCGGCGCGATCTCGATGCGCCCGTTTTCGATGTAGGTGTGGGCGTCCTCAGCCGGGACCAGATCGAATAGCGCGTCGTAGAGAGGGCGCAAGTAGGGCGTGACCTTCTCCTGAACGTCGCCCGGCAGAAATCCGAGCTCCTCGCCCGCTTCCACGGCCGGCCGGGTCAAGATCAAGCGATTGACGAAGCCGTCTCGGAGATACTTGACGGCATGAGCAACGGCGAGATAGGTCTTGCCGGTGCCGCTCGGGCCGATGCCGAAGACGATCTCGCGCTCGCGCATGGCCTGCAAATAGCGCGCCTGACCGCGCGTCTTGGCCCGCAGCGGCTCGCCCCAGTGCGTGTAGCCGATGACGTCATCAAGGACCTCGTCGACGTCCTCGTCGGAGCGGATCTGCTCCGCGAGGTACTCCACTTCGCCCAGATCCGGCACGTGGTCGCGCCGAATCAGGTCTTGGAGCTTGTCGATGAGCTGGAGGACGCTTTCGACGTCGGCCTCGTCGCCCTGGATGACGAGGCGATCGCCGCGCGTGTTCGCCTTGACGTCGAACCGATCGCGGATCGCTTTCAGGTTCCGGTTGAAGGGGCCGAGAAGCGCCGTCGCCTCGGCGATGTCGTCGAGGACGATTTCGCGCTCTAGACGCGTTGAATCGGTCACAGATCCCCTCTCCTCATGGCCCTTCCCAGCATGGCGCCGGGAATGGTAGTGAAGGCCGGATCTCGGTGCAACGGGAGCAGTGATGCCGCCCGAGCAAACCGTGCGAGCTCTATCCCGTCGGGGCCAGGCCCCTCACCCGGGCGAAAATGGCGGTCGCAAGGTTGAAGCTCCCGTGGACCGCACTCGGCTCGAGCGGGGCCCATGCTCCGTCTTGACGCCCCGTGCACGGTGGAAGTAGACTCCCGATGAAGGGAGAGGGGATTAACGGTGAGGAACAGGCTTTTCCTGTCCGTCATTGCGGTGGTGTTCATCCTCGGTGCCCTGACCGTCTACTGGTGGTTCCAAGAGGGCCGGTCGGCGCGTCCGCTCAATCCGGGAACCGAGGCGTCGTACGTCCTGTTGCTCGGGCTGGACAGCTTCGGCGAGAACGAGCGCAGCGACACGATCATGGTCGCCAGGCTCGAAGAGAGTGGGATTAAGCTTCTGTCGGTACCGCGAGACCTGCGCGTAACGTTCCCCGACGGCACGACGCACAAGATCAACGCGGCGTATGCCCGCGGGGGGGTTGAGCTCGTCCGCGAGATCGTGGCCGATCAGCTCGACGTTCCGCTCCACTGGTATGTCGTGGCCGACTATCAGGGCTTCACCGAGGTGATCGACGCGCTCGGTGGGGTGACGGTCAACGTCGAGCGGGCCATGCAGTACGAGGACACCAAGCAAGATCTGGTCATCGACATCCCCGCCGGCGAGCAGACGCTCGGCGGCGGAGAGGCGCTTGATTACTGGCGCTATCGGGATGCCGCCACGGGCCAGGACATCGGACGTATCGATCGCCAGCATCGGTTCCTGGACGCGTTGGCCCAGGAAGTGAGCAACATCGAGGACTTCGAGCAGGTCCGGTCGTTGCTGCAGACCGCCCTGGACAACGTCCGGACCAACATCGCGTTCGTCGACGCCGTGTCGTTGGCGCGGCAGTATCAGTCACTGTCGCCCGACGCCGTCGCCGCCCGGACGCTGCCGGGGACCCCCCAGCGGATCAACGAGGACGGCAGCGAGGTCAGCTACTACATTGGCGATCCCATCGAGACGGCCGCGGTGGTGGAGGAGTTCTTCAAGGGCCAGGACGTGCTCACCAACAGCGACGTCGAGGTGATCGTTCTGAACGGCCATCCCGACGATGAGATCCGCCCGTTGCTCGCCACGCGGACGAGCGAGTTCCTGAGCGAGCAGGGGTTCCGGATCGTCGGGCGGTGGAATGCCCCGCCCTACGACTACGAGCAGAGCTACCTCATCAACGTAAGCGGCAACGACCGGAAAGCCCGACGACTCGCCAACACGTTCAGCGACACGCCCATGGAGACCGTCTCACCCGAGGCGTTCGCGTCGCTCAGCCAGGACCGCTTCGGCGAGAACCGCCTGGAGAGCATCCGGCGCGAGCTCATGACCCGTGCCATTCCGCCGGAGGATCGCGGCCTCGAGTTGCAGGAGGCGGACCTCGTCCTTATTCTGGGAGGCGGCTTTACGCCGAACAACAACGCCGCGCGCGAGCAGAGCGCCGGCCCACAAGGTGAGAGCAACGATTAGGCACATCGACACGCAGCCGCAGACGCTTGACGCCTTCGTCGAGTCCTTGGTCGAGCTCATCGAGGAGAAAAAGGGCTACAACACCGCCGTCCTCGACGTCAGCGAGGCCCCGCTCACCATCGACCGGCTGGTCATCAGCGAAGCCAACTCCGCCAAGCAGCTCCGTGCTATCGGCAAACACCTCAAGGCGACGGCCGAAACCGCGCCCCTCGCGGTGGAGGGACTCGACTCCCAGACCTGGGTGGTGCTGGATTTCGGCACGGTGGTGGTGCACCTCTTCGAGCGCGAGGCCCGGGAGTTCTACGATCTCGACGGCCTTTGGGATCTCCCGCCCGAGGCCTGAGCCCGGGTTGACAGCTTCCACCCCCCCTGATATACTCATCGTCCCGACCTGCAGCAGTCTTGACAGGGCCCATCATGGCCGCTAAGCTGACTGATTGCAGCGAGCCCCAGAGGGGCGTTTGGTCCTTGAAAAGTGAATAGAGTGGAACAATCGCGCAAGCTCAGTAAGGGCAGATGGGGGATGCCCAGGCAGCTGGAGGCGATGAAGGACGTGACAGGCTGCGATAAGCCTCGGTGAGCCGCCAAATAGGCTTTGATCCGGGGATTTCCGAATGGGGTAACCCGCCGCGTGGAAGGCGCGGTATCACGGGCTGAACCGAGTAGGCCCGTGAGGCAAACCCGGGAAAGTGAAGCATCTCAGTACCCGGAGGAAGAGAAAGCAACCGCGATTCCCCTAGTAGTGGTGAGCGAACGGGGATCCAGCCCAAACTCAGGGAGCGGCAAGGCCACGCCCGTTGCTCCTTGGGGGTTGCAGGACGACGCCGTCCGTCCGTGTGGGGACGGAGGGAAGTTACCAAACGACGATATAGCCGAACCGCTAGCAAAGCCGCTGGAACGGGCGACCGGAGAGGGTGACAGTCCCGTAGGCGAAATGTCGTCGTCTTCCTTGGCGTTGGCCCTGAGTAGCATCGGACCCGTGAAATCCGGTGCGAATCCGGGAGGACCACCTCTCAAGGCTAAATACGACCAGCTGACCGATAGCGGAGACAGTACCGCGAGGGAACGGTGAAAAGGACCCCTGACGGGGAGTTAAAAGAACCTGAAACCATCTGCCTACAGCCAGTGGGAGGGTCTCGATTCGACTTCGGTCGGATCGACCTGACCGCATGCTTTTTGCAGTACGATCCGGCGAGTCAATCTCGGTGGCAAGGTTAAGGCCCCTTTGGGCCGGAGCCGGAGCGAAAGCGAGTCTGAACAGGGCGAAGAGTCACTGGGATTGGACCCGAAGCCAGGCGAACTAGCCATGGCCAGGATGAACCTCGGGTGACACCGAGGGGAGGTCCGAACCCGTGGAGGAGGAAAACTCCTGGGATGAGCCGTGGCTAGCGGTGAAAAGCCAGACGCGTCTTGGGAATAGCTGGTTCTCTCCGAAATCGCTTTAGGGCGAGCCTCATGTTCGAAGTCGACGGGGGTAGAGCGACTGGATGGATGCGGCCATTGCCAATTCCAACCAAACTCCAAATACCGTCGACGGATGCATGGGAGTCAGGTGTCGGGTGATAAGTCCGATGCCGAAAGGGAAACAACCCAGACCGCCAACTAAGGCCCCTAAGACCGTGCTAAGTGGGAAAGGATGTTTCTTTGCTAAGACAGCCGGGAGGTTGGCCTAGAAGCAGCCATCCTTGAAAGAGTGCGTAATAGCTCACCGGTCGAGTGGAGAAGCGCCGAAAATGTAACGGGGCTCAAGCACGGCGCCGAAGTTGCGGACTCACGGGCGCTTGCGTCCGTGTGTGGTAGGAGAGCGTTCTCAGCGGGCCGAAGCCGAGCCGAAAGGCCAGGTGGACTGCTGAGAAGTGAGACTGCCGGAATGAGTAGCGCGAGCTAAGTGAGAATCTTGGCCACCGAATGCCTAAGGGTTCCTGGGGAAGGCTGATCCACCCAGGGTTAGGCGGTCCTAAGGCGAACCCGAACGGGGTAGTCGATGGGCAGCCGGTTAACATTCCGGCCCCTCCGTTGCGCGTTCGACCGAAGGGGGGACGCCGCTGGCCGTGCCGAGCGGGGTAACGGACATCCCCGTGCAAGCACCGAGGCATCGGGCTCCAGGCAAATCCGGAGCCCGGCTAAGTCGAGGTGTGATGCGGAGGCCCTAAGGGGCCGAAGGACAGCAGGTCAGCGGCCGAGAAAAACCTCTAGGGAGTTCAACGGAGACCGTACCGCAAACCGACACAGGTAGGCGGGGCGAGTATCCTCAGGTGGACGAGAGAACCCTTGCTAGGGAATTCAGCAAGTTGGCCCCGTAACTTCGGGATAAGGGGTGCCTCCGTCGCGCGACGGGGGCCGCAGTGACCCAACCCAGGCGACTGTTTATTAAAAACACAGCTTCCTGCGAACCCGAAAGGGGATGTATAGGAAGTGAGACCTGGCCACTGCCGGAAGGTCAAGGGGAGGGGTGCAAGCCCCAAACTGAAGCCCCGGTGAAGGCCGGCCGTAACTATAACGGTCCTAAGGTAGCGAAGTTCCTTGTCGGGTAAGTTCCGACGCGCATGAATGGTGAAACGACCTGGGTGCTGTCCTAGCGAGGGACTCGGCGAAATTGAAACGCCGGTGAAAATGCCGGTGACCCGCGGCAGGACGGAAAGACCCCGTGGAGCTTTACTGGAGCTTGACGTTGGGTCTTGATGCTCGTTGTGTAGGATAGGTGGGAGCCCAGGAAGCCGGGGCGCTAGCTTCGGTGGAGGCATCCTTGAAATACCACCCTGCGGGCATTAGGGCTCTAACTGGGCGCCGTTAGCAGCGGCGCAGGGACAGCGTTTAGTGGACAGTTTGACTGGGGCGGTCGCCTCCCAAAGAGTAACGGAGGCGTGCAAAGGTTGGCTCAGGCGGGTTGGCGATCCGCTGTTGAGTGCAAGGGCACAAGCCAGCCTGACTGCGAGAGGGACGCCTCGAGCAGATGCGAAAGCAGGCCCTAGTGACCCGGTGGTCCCGCGTGGAAGGGCCATCGATCATCGAATAAAAGTTACCCCGGGGATAACAGGCTAGTCTCCCCCAAGAGTCCACATCGACGGGGAGGTTCGGCACCTCGATGTCGGCTCATCTCATCCTGGGGCTGAAGTCGGTCCCAAGGGTCCGTCTGTTCGCCGGTTAAAGAGGTACGCGAGCTGGGTTTAGACCGTCGCAAGACAGGTCGGTCCATATCCGCCGTGGGCGTAGGAGACTTGAGGGGCGTTCTCTTTAGTACGAGAGGACCAAGAGGACTGGAGCGCTGGTGCACCGGTTGTCCCGCCAGGGGCACCGCCGGGTAGCTAACCTCCGGACGAGATAAGCGCTGAAAGCATCTAAGCGCGAAGCTCACCCCGAGATAAGGTCTCCGGCTCTCCTCCGGGAGAGGTAAGGGTCCTGGTAGACCACCAGGTTGATAGGCCGCAGGTCGAAGCGTGGCAACACGTGGAGCCGAGCGGTACTAATCGCCCGAGCGCTTGTGCGATCCACTCTATTCACTTTTGAAGGTCCAAACGGCCTCCTCAGCGGGGCTGATACTGGACCTCATGGAGAAATTGAAAGATTCCAGGTGGCCACAGCGGAGGGGCAACACCCGGCTCCATTCCGAACCCGGTCGTTAAGCCCTCCTGCGCCGATGGTACTAAGCTCGCGAGGGCTTGGGAGAGTAGGACGCCGCCTGGATCTTTTGCATTTTCCCCCTTCCACCCGAACGTCCGTCTGATGAAAACCAGTCCGCGCCCGATAACGTTGGCGGACTCACGGCAAAAACACAGCGGCAAGCGGGCAAGTCAACGTCGCAAGAAGAACAGGCCAGTTGACACTCTGAGCGCCGTCCGCTAGGATGTATAACACTCCCGTTCCCCGGTAGCTCAATCGGCAGAGCGTCCGGCTGTTAACCGGAAGGTTGGTGGTTCAAATCCACCCCGGGGAGCCACTCTCCCTCGACTTCATAAAGATCTGAGCTTTCGGTTAACACCTCGCCCGCCAGCGGCAGGCGCGAGTCAATTGCGACCCGATCCGGATAGACTGTCAGATTGTGGATAAAGCACTGGAGCAGGTACTTCTGTCGCTCGCGCGGGACGTTCGGCAGGAGTTCTCGCAGCTGGGTCAGGTAGGATTTGACGGTCTCGAAGTCGATCAGCTTGGCTTGAGCCTCTTCAATCTGCTGCTCCTGCTCGGCCTTGGTCTCTTCTAAGCGTTCGATGGTCGAGCGGAGTTCCTTGATGCGCGGGCCGAGGTCAGCGAGATCCGCAGCATCTGTTTCAATGGCTTCATAGAGCTTGTTAAGGCGCTTCTTGGCTGACTGGATTTTGGTGCTAAT
>CAZMNF010000063.1:0-1447 GCA_964567595.1 uncultured Thermotogae bacterium
CCTACTGGTCACAGCTGCAAGCCCGCCCCATCGTCGGGCCGCTGGTCCACAGCGGCCTGACCCTCGATCGCCGGGCGATGGACATCGTGACGTGGGGTGACTGGCGCGATCAGCATCCGAACGGGCGAGTGCTGGCCCGACCGCAGGACGGCGATGCGCTCGGCGGCCGGGCTAGCTATAGCCAGCCGACGGTCGCCTCCGGGGCAGCGCGCCAGCGCGGCGGCGGCAGTTCGGGCGACTATGTCTTCGACTACAGCACGGACCCATACGCCGAGTACGCGGCCGATCCTCAAGCGCGCGCCGAGGACGTCGAGGACGACCGACTGGCCTCCAAGGACGTCATCATCGGCGTCGAGATGGAGGGCGGCGTTAGCGTCGCCGTTCCCGAGGACCGCCTGGGGCAGGGCGAGACGCTCGAGATCACCATCGATGGGCGCAGGGTCGTCGTGTCTCGAAGCGAGGGGGGCAAGCTCCGCGCTCATGCCCAGCGCGATGGCGAGCGGCACGCATTGGCCGTGAGCACGGCCTATTGGTTCGCCTGGTTGTCATTCCATCCCGACACGGTGTTATACGAGGGTGACCCGTGAGCGACGCGCCCGTGCTGGGTTGGCCAACCTTGGCGTTCTCTCACCGACGTTCTATAATGGGAGCTATCCTCGAGCCAGCTGACGGTGATCATCCATGCGGGGAATCTGGCAATACGTCGGGATGCGCCTGTTGTTGACCCCCGTGACGATTCTCGTGTTGCTCACGATCATCTTCCTCATGTTGCGCGTCATTCCCGGCGATCCCGTGCAAGCGCTCTTGGGCGGCCGCAACATCCCGCCAGAGCAGGTCCAGCAGCGTCGAGAACAGCTGGGGTTGAACGATCCGCTCCATATCCAATTCGGCGACTACGTCTGGAGCGCCGTTCAAGGAGATCTCGGGCAGTCATGGCGCACGGGGGAGGACGTCCTGAGTGTCATCGGGCGTCGGCTCACGGCGACCTTGGAGCTCACCGTCTTTGCCGTTGTCCTCTTCAGCATCTTCGGTCTAACCGCCGGCATCATCTCCGCTCGCTTCGTCGACGGTCCGTTGGATCACCTGATTCGCTTTTTGAATATCGGTCTATTCGGGACACCCATTTTCTGGCTCGGGTTGATGCTGATTCTGGTGTTCAACGTCTGGCTCGGGTGGCTGCCCTCGCCGGATGGACGACTATCCATCATGCACCAGGCCACGTTCAACGCCAACATCACAGGGCTTTACACCCTCGACAGCCTGCTGGAGGGGAACTGGGAGGTCTTTTGGGACTCGATGCGGCATTTGACGTTGCCGGGGTTGAGCATCGGCCTCGTGCTGTCCGGCTTCATGGGCCGGATGACGCGGATCAACATGATCGAGGTGATGGGCCAGGACTACATCCGCTCAGCACGGGCCAAGGGCGTCTCCGAACGGCCGATCGTCC
>CAZMNF010000063.1:1547-8161 GCA_964567595.1 uncultured Thermotogae bacterium
CAGGACTACATCCGCTCAGCACGGGCCAAGGGCGTCTCCGAACGGCCGATCGTCCTCAAGCACGCACTGCGCAACGCCCTCATTCCCATCATGACCGTCCAGGGGTTGCTGTTCGCCATCCTGCTGGGCGGCGCCGTCTTGACCGAGTCGGTCTTCAACTGGAACGGCTTCGGAACGTTTATCGTGGACTCGATCGAGGCGCGGGACTATCCGGCCATTCAAGGAGCCGTGATGTTCATCGCGCTGTTCGTATCGATCGTCAACTTCCTCATCGACGTGACCTACGCGTTAATTGATCCCCGGGTGAAGTACTGATGAACGCGCCTGCCAGGTCGCAACAGACGCGGGTGACGCTGCGCGAGCGGACGAGTTCCACGTGGCGCTCCATCCGCACGCCGTTCCGACAGAACCGCCTCATGGTGGTCGGCATCATCTTGATTCTCGGCATTGTGGCCATGACGCTCTTAGCCCCTTGGCTTTCACCGTACGACCCGATCTCACAGACGCAAGAACGGTTGGCCAGCCCCTCTGTTGGGCATCCCATGGGGACCGATCAGCTCCAACGCGATGTGTTAAGTCGAGTCATCCACGGTGGCAAGGTCCCGCTTCAGGTCGCGATTTTCTCCGTCGTATTGGCGTTGTCACTTGGTTCCTTGCTTGGCTGGATTTCCGGGTTTGCGGGTGGGATGGTCGACCGGATCATGGCGTTGCTCATGGACGCGCTTTACTCCTTCCCCGGGCTCATTTTGGCGTTGGCGCTGATCAGCGTCATGGGCCGAGGCGTGGCGCCCATGGTGATGGCCGTGGCCGTCATCTACATTCCGACCTATTTCCGGGTCGTGCGGGGCCAGGTCTTCCAGATCAGGGAGATGGAGTACGTCGAGGCCGCCCGCGCGCTCGGCCACCGTTGGATGCGCACGCTGCTAAGACACATCGCGCCCAACACGCTCAGCTCCATGTTGGTCGTTGTCCCGTTCAACCTCGCCGATGCCATCCTCATCGAGGCCGGACTCAGCTTCCTCGGCTTCGGCATCAAGCCACCGACCCCCGACTGGGGCTTCGACATCTCCAATGGACAGGACTTCCTGTTCTCGGGGAACTGGTGGCTGGTGACCTTTCCGGGCCTCATGATCATCCTCATCTCGCTCGGCTTCGGCATGTTGGGCGAGGGCATCAGCGACTGGCTCAACCCACGCCGTAAGCGGAGCTAACCCCACTCGAGAACGCTCGCAAGCGGAGCTGACAGAGCAGAACGTTGAGTTGGCCCCGATCATCCGTGACCTAACCAGATGCTCCCGTCAATATCCGAACGACATCCATCCAAGCAGAGTGGGAAATGGAACAGGCCCCGAGGGATCCCTCGGGGCCTGTCGATGCGTTCTCGATTGCTTCGTCCGTGTTGACGGACGATTGGATTTGGCCTGCCGCTTTACTGCTTCGTGATGAGCCAGTCCCGCAGCTCCAGGCTGGCGTCGAAGACGATGCCGTCAATGTTGTCCTGAGTAGCCACGATGAAGCGGGACAGGTTGGACCACAACGGAATCGTCGGCACGGTGTCGTTCTCGATGCGCTGCAGGTCCTCGAGCGCAGCCACACGCTCGTCCTGATCCAGCGTCGTCTGGGCCGTGGAGATGAGTTCGTTCTTGAGCTCGACGATGTTTTCCGCGTTGAACTCCATGCCGCGCTCCTCAAGCATCTGACGCGTCGGCGCGTCATCCGGCATGGCCTCCAGGCCCTTGTTCGTCAGCTGGTCGAAGAAGATGCCGAGCGACGTGGAGTTGATCCAAGGGTTCAGGAAGTTGATCGTGCCGACGAAGTCCGGGAACCAGCCGAGCAAGTAGAAGCCGGCGGTCTGTTCGCGGATGGCGGCGTCAATCAGCCCGGCAAAGTCGATCGACTGCAACTGGGCGTCGATCTCCGGGACCTCGTTGACGCTCTCTTGGAGCACGGCGGCGACGTCAGGCTCGGTCGTGCCATAGTGGCCGGAGGTCTCGAACCAGAGGTTGATTTCAGCCGGGTTGTCTTCGCTGAAGCCCGCGTCCTGCAGCAGCTCGCTGGCGCGGTCCAAGTCCCGCTGGGGGAAGACGTCGGTCGAGCCGGGGAACTGGGACGGCGGCATGGTGAAGATCGGCGAATTGACGCCGCCGAAGACGCGGTCGACGATCGCCTGACGATCGACGGCGAAGCTGAGCGCCTTCCGCACCCGAAGGTCGTCGAACGGGGCGTTGGTGACGTTGAAGTTGGCGTAGCGGACCGAGGAGGCGCTGTCGGGCTGGAAGAACGCCAGGCCCTCCTGGCCGCGCAGGTCGTTGATGTCGGTCGGGTTCAGGCTGCGCCAGGCGACGTCAATGGAGCCGTCCTGCAGGCTGGCGCGCAGCGACGAGGACGAGCCGAAGTGGCGCTCAATGACCCGATCGGTCTCAGGGCACTGGAACTGCGGATCTCGGTCACAGCCCCAGTAGTCCTCGTAGGTCTCAAAGACCGCGAGCTGTCCCGGCGTGTAGGATGTCAAGCGGTACGGGCCCGTGCCGATGACGCCCTGCGGATCCGCACTCGTCGCCTCGATGGTGGCGTCGAGATCCGGCTCGCCCATGAGCTCGCCCGTCTCCTCATCGACGGGGACGTCCTCGCCCTGGGCGTTCTTGGTGACGGAGTTGAAGCTGAGGATGTTGGCCGCGTTGGTGCCGGAGATCTTCTGCAGGAAGTTGGCGTCGCGGCTGCCCAGCGTGATCTCCACCGTCAGTTCGTCGACGACCTCGACGTCCTCGATGCCCTCGATGAGGAAGGACGGGTCGCCGTCAAGTGCCAAGTTGCGGTTGAACGTGAAGGCCACGTTGGCAGCAGTCAACGGCGTGCCGTCGGTGAACGTGACGCCCTCGCGCAGGTTGAACGTGTACGTCAGGCCGTCGTCGGAGACGACGTCCTCGGTCTGACAGCTCTGGGCCAGCTCGGCCACGATGTCACCCGTGCCAGGCTCGACGGCACAGAGCCGCTGCATCTTCTGATAGAGCACGTGGTTGGCGTAGAAGTTGAACGCCATGGCCGGCTCGAGGCCGCCGCTGCCGACGGTGTCGGTCGTGCCGATAACGAGCGTGTCGCCGGCTTCTTGGGCAAATCCGCCCATAAACGTAAACGCGCCCAATGCAAAGACGATGAGCGCAAGTCGGAAAATAGTGGACCGCTGCATGTGTCTTCCTCCTTATTGGCTGTTTGGAGTGGTTTTACCTAGTCTCGGCGCTATGCACTTGCGGGACGTTTTTGGCCTCATCACCCCCTTCTCATGATGTAGACCAGATAGGCATAATCGCAGTTTAGACTGAACCGTCAACGTCTGTCAACGGGTCGACGCATCCCGGCTAAGGTGTGCCATGCTGCTCTATGCGCGCACCAACCGGACGAGCTTGCCCAAGAGATCGCCCGAAGCCATCGACGTCCGGGCCAAATGGGCTTCAGCCTCGGCGTCAACAGTCCGCGAGCACCTTGCCGATGTGGGGTTCACCGGGGCATCGGTGCGCGAGCTTGACAATCGTGGCGAGTTACGATATCGTTGCCTTAGCAGTCAAGCAAAAAGACTGCTAATATAGGACCGTCGATGGTCTCGATCCGCAAAGGAGGGTCAATATGGCACGACTTCCGAACGTTTGGCGCAGCCCGATGGGCCTGGGTCGCGACCTCGATCGGATGGTCAACGACGTCTTCCGCAACTGGCATGAATGGCCCTTCGAGGGCGCAACCGTCGGACGGACCGACATCTACGAGGAGAATGGCCACCTCGTCTATGAGACGGAACTGCCCGGCGTCCAGCGCGAGGATCTCCACATCAAGGTCGAGGGTGACCAGCTCGTCGTCTCCGGCGAGACCAAGCGCGAGACCGACGTCCGCGAGGAGAACTACGTCCGTATGGGCCGTAGCGTCGGTCGCTTCCAGCGCAGCTTCCCGTTGCCGCAGGAGGTCGAGGACCCCAAATCGATCGAGGCCCGCTACGAGAACGGCATTCTCCGCGTGTTTGTCCCGCTCAGCTCCTCCATCACCGAGGACGACAAGCCGATCGAGATCGAGGTCAAGTAACCCAACGTCGATCCGACCGATCATCGACGGCCGCGTCCGCCCCCTCCTGGGGAATCGGGCGCGGCCATTTGTCTCCCCTCACCGGCTCGCCTATAATCTCACGGGGCTATGTCAAACGACTCCGCGGCGTGGACGGGCCAAGATCTCATCTCCATACGCGATCTCTCCCGGACAGATATCGAAATCGTTCTCGACGAAGCCCAGCGCATCGCCACAAATCCCGACCTGCTACGCGGCGTCATTATCGCCTCGCTGTTTTTCGAGCCGAGCACCCGGACGCAACTCAGCTTTTCCGCAGCTGCGCTGCGACTGGGCGCGCGGTTGATCGGGGTTTCCTCGGGGGAAGCCACCAGCAAGTCCAAGGGCGAAACGCTCGCGGACACCGTCCGCATGGCCGAGGCCTACGCCGACCTGATCGTCATTCGGCACCCCCTGGAGGGCAGCGCACGGCTAGCCGCGGACACGGCTGACATCCCCGTTGTCAACGCGGGCGATGGCGCCAACCAGCATCCCACCCAGACGTTGCTCGATCTGTTCATGATCCAGAGGTCCCTGGAGCGCATCGACGGACTCAAGGTCGGCATGGTCGGCGATCTGCGCTACGGGCGCACGGTCCATTCGCTGGCGGAGGCGCTGACCCGCTTCGACGACGTCTCGCTGCGCTTGATGTCGCCGCCGTCGCTCCAGCTGCCCGATGCCGTCCGCCGTGAGCTGAACGGGAAGTTGACGTTCGAGGAGGTCGACGATCTCGACGTGAGCGACCTGGATGTCGTCTACGTGACGCGCATCCAAAAGGAACGTTTCCCTGACGTTGAGGAATACGACAAAGTCCAGGGCACCTACGTCATCACGCCCGAGACCGCCGACGCGATGCGCGAGGACGCCATCATTCTCCATCCGCTGCCGCGCGTGGACGAGATCGAGCCGGCCGTCGACAGCAAGCCGCAAGCCAAGTACTTCGAGCAGGCCCGGGGCGGCGTTCCCGTCCGGATGGCGCTCTTGAAACTTCTGTTGCTGGGCCAGAACGGAGGTGCGAGCTGATGGCGCGCGACGCGGGCGAGCTCAAGGTCTCCAAGATCCGTCGCGGCACCGTCGTCGATCACATCAAGGCCGGCATGGCACCAGCGGTGCTGCGCATTCTCGGCATCGGCGCCGGCTTTGCCAGCGTGGCCGTCGTCGCCATGAACGTCAAGAGCGAGGTGCTCGGCCACAAGGACATCGTCAAGCTCGAGGACGTCAAGCTGACCGAGGACATGCTCCAGATGATCGCCACGATCGCGCCACAGGCCACCATGAACGTCATCGACGACTTCCAAATTGTCGAGAAGCACGACGTCTCGCTGCCGGCGGTGTTGCGCGGCATCTTGAAGTGCCCCAATCGATACTGCATCAGCAACGCGCCGGAGGGCGTGCCGAGCCACTTTGCGCTTGAGCACACCGCGCCGATTGCCGAGTACCGCTGCCACTATTGTGAAGAGCTCGTCCAAGCCGACCGAGCGGAGCTGATCCTCTGATGCGGGCGTTTTTCTGTCTCGATCTCGATCGGGAAACGAAGACGCATCTGGCAGACCAGGTCCGTCCGCTCAAGCGGCTCCCCGTCAATGTCAAATGGGTCCCGCCAGAGAACATGCACATCACGATGGTCTTCCTCGGCGACGTCGACGACGGGCTCGTCCCCGACCTGGAGGTCGCCGCTCGACAGGCCCTGGACGAGACGGGCTTGGATGGCCCGATCGACGTGACGCTGGATCGGCTCGGGGCCTTTCCGCACGTCCACAAGCCCCGCGTCGTCTGGGCGGGGTGCACGAGCGACCCCGAGCCCGTAAAGCGCTTGGCCAAGTCGCTCGAGTCCACCCTGGAGCCGTTGGGGTTTGAGCCCGAGGATCGGCCGTTCACGACGCATGTGACGCTGGGCCGCGTCAAGGAGCGCGGGCGCAGCCAGGGCTTGCGCGAGCTGACCGAGGCGATCGAGAACCATGATCCCTTCCATTATGATTTGCGGATCAGCCAGTTGACCCTGATGCAGAGCCAGCTCGGCCCGAAAGGCCCGATGTACGATCCCGTCTTGGAAATCCCGTTGGACGGACGCTAGTTTTCCGCAACCTTTCCACTGGGATCGCGATGCCCTTCGAATACAAGGATCACCCGGGCGAAGCGTGGCTCGTCGGCATCGGGGAAACACAGGAGGAGGCGTTCGCCGAGGGGGCGAAGGCGCTCTTCCAGTTGATGGTCGAGATCGAGCGCGTTCAGCCGGTCGTCTCCACGGCGATCGACGTCCAGTCCGATCGGGTGGACACGCTGTTCGTCGCCTGGCTCAACGCCTTGGTCGTCAAGAAGGACGTCGAGGGGCTGGTCTATGCTCTGTTCGATCCGGTCCGTGTCGACCGGATCTCGCCTGACGCGTATCGGCTGACCGCCACGGCCTGGGGCGAGCCGTTGGATCCCGAGCGTCACGACCCGAAGGTCGACGTCAAGGCCGCGACGTACTCCGAACTCCGTTGTGAGCAGACCGAGCGCGGCTACGAGGTCGAGTGCGTCGTCGACCT
>CAZMNF010000064.1:0-7630 GCA_964567595.1 uncultured Thermotogae bacterium
GCCGAGCCGCTCGTCCGCAGAAACCGTCGTCTCGTCCAAATCATGGCATCACTCCTCCCCTGCATTCTCCACATGGAAAACGTGCCGCACGTGGAACCCGTGCGGGTGGTCGCGCCAGGTCAGGATCGGGCGGCGGAAGTAGATCGGCTTGGCGTCGCCCTCGACGCTGTCGGGCGGGTTGCGGAACGTGGGATAGAACTCAACGTAGTGATAGCCCGGAGCGCCCGTGGCGTAGATCTCAGGCGAGATCTTGCCCATGAGATCCGCCCCACAGGTGTAGCCGATATAGGCGTTGTCGTAGCAGGCGGCTACCTCGTTCTCGTGCTCCGTCCAGCCGACGCCCTCCATTTCGGCATGGATCTGCGTGCCGACGGGTCCGGCCTTCGGCTGAATGGGAAACGGCCGTCGCCCGAGGGTCACATAGGTCTGCGCGAGGCACTCGTCGCCGTGCCAAGCTTGGACGGGATGGGCGCCACCTTGGACGCTTTCGGGAACCACGGTCGTCTCGAATCGCCCATCATGGTCGGTAGTGACTGTGGCTAGCGTCCGCGGGATCTCGGAGAACCCGGTCCCGAACGTGCCCGGCTCGACTTCGGTGACGCGGTCGCCGCCCACGTCGAGCCAGCGCAGCTCCAGGTTCGCGTTGGCAGGCAGATTCTCGCCATAGAACCGCAGCGCCGATCGCGCGGGGACTTCCGCAAAATCCGTCCACAACAGAGGCGAGTTTTGCGCCTCGCTAGGGCGATTCGCCCGGCGTTCCGGCTGGAGCTGCTCGCGAGCCGGCGGCGGCATCACGGGAACTCCATCGGTGATTTCAAATGTCAGTTGAGGCTGTTTGACGTGGCTGTACGGCGAGACGCCGTGCTGGATGAAGGGTTGTCCGTAGGGCGCCCCCTTGACCTCCAGCAGATGTGGGCCGTTGTGGCCCGTGGCGGGGATCTCGATCTCAGCCGTTCCTCGCGTCGTCACCGCGGTGATGTTGCCCACGTAACGATTGTCGTAGAAGAGCTGGTACCACCCTTCAAACGGATGGCCCACGTTCAACCCGTAGACCGTCAGCTGGATGGGCGTCCCGAGCGGACCGGCCTCGGGCGTCAACTCCGCGCTGACGTCGACCCGGAACCCGAGCTTGTTGAGGCGGCGTCCCGCGGGATCGACCGCGTAGATGTCGTGCATGCCGCCGTAGTCTTCCGGGACGGTCAGCGTCGTCTGAAAACAGCCGTCGCCGTCGGTCTCCACCTCACCGAGCGTCTCGACGCGGTCCCACAGCTCGACGCCGTAGAACTTCTCCCAGTCGACGCCGTCACGCTGCTCGATGCTCCAGTCGGCATCGTAGGTTTCCCAGACAAGCGTCAGTCGGGTATCCGCTGGCAGCTCCTTGCCGCTCAGGATCATCGGGGTGCCCACGGGGCCGTGGGTCGGCTCCACTGACAGCCGGCCCACGAACCTGCTCGGCGTCGAGGCCGCGCGGACCGGGGCGTTTGCGGCCATGCGTCACTCCTTTCGCTTTGGCTGTCGTGCACGATAATTCGCGTGTCTCAGGGCAAAAGAAAGAGGGCGGGGGGTGATGCCCCGCCCTCGAAACGTCGACGTTACTCCACTGTCAGAGCGTACGGGAAGGTAACGGAGTCGGTCGAGCCCAAGATCTCCAAGGACCCGGTGCCGCCGTCGCCGTCCTCCACCGTGAGGGTGTACTTGACGCGGCCGCTGACGTTGGGCGGGATCGTCCACGCTGCCGTCCAGAAGAAGATCTGGTCGTCGCTGTCCGGCGGGTGCGGGCCGTGCTCCATCTCCAGGGTGTCTTGGCCCTCGACCTCGACGGTCATGGACAAGCCACGGCTCTCCACGGCATCGGTCGAGTTGACCAGCTCGCCCGTGCTGGCGTCGTAGACCATGGCGCGCCAGACGACCTGCTCGCCCTGGTTGAACACCGTGGTGCCCACGCAGGATGGGCCGGTCGGATCGCCGCCCGTGCCTCGCGCGACGTCGGCCACGATGACGTAGTCTTGGCCATTCTGGGCCGCGGCCTTGAAGTTGCTGAACGCCCACTGGGTGAACGCCAGACCTCCGGCCGCGGCGGCCGCATTACGGAGAAAACTGCGGCGGTTGAGCCCCTGTTCTTGGACGGTGTCTGTTGCCATAGAACTCCTCCTTTTGCTAGGAGTGCAAATCGGTTTGAATGTTTCCCCTTATCCGGGTGGTCTCGACGTCCTCTTTGGCCCCCTCCGTCTGGACGGAGGAAGCCCCGTCCCCGTTGTTAGCCCGTCACATAGCGCAGAATGGGAAAGCGCTCCTCGTAGGGACGGATAAAGCGATCCAGCCCCCAGTGATAGCCCGGCCCCAGTGCGGGGAACAGCGCGAAAATCAAGAAGTAGATCAACTGCTGGTTGACCCAGCCGAACTGGGGCGGGATGTTGGACAGATAGAACGTGATCATCATGAGGGCACCGCCGATCGCGGCAAGCCGGACGAACAGCCCCAGGATCATGGCCGCTCCCACGGCGATGGACCCGAAGATAACCAGGAACAGAATCACCGGGCTCTCCCAAAGCGCCAAAAAGGGACCGGCAAATGGCCCTTCCACGGTTCGGGGCAGGAAGCCTCCGATCTGCACCCAGGCGTCCCAGCCGCCCTCCGTCAGCAGTCGGACGCCGACCGTCAACACGAGCGCGCCGAGCGCCACCCGCATAAGCAACATCCAGAACTTCGTTAAGGTGCTCGGCTCAGCGGACGGCGCCTGTTGAGCCGTCTGAATTTGACTGCTGGCCTGTTGTCCTGCACTCATGATGATCACCTCGAATGATCTTAATCAAGATTGTACATGACCGCAATCAAGTCCAGCCATGATCCAGATCATTCGATCAGGATATCGACTTATCACGATCGGCCACGACGCCCACGGGCCGCCGACCCGTGACCTGCGACTGATGTAGCTCAGTCCGCTTTCTGATGTTGCTCATAGGTAGGTGGTTCGACCGCGCCTAACATGGCATCTGAAGCGTCATTTGGACGTACGGTGATTTCCCTGGTTGACAGTGTGCAAGGAGGGAGCGCTCGTGGCACCCGACAACCGGCAGCCGGCGTCGGCCGATCCCGAACGGCGCTCGTTCCTTCAGCGCCTGCTGCAGACCGTCTGCGGCATTGGCGGGCTCGGGCTCCTCGGCGGCATCGGCAGCTTCCTCCTTCCGCCCGAACGCCAAGCGTTCCGTCCCGGGCCGGCCCGCTTGCACGTCGGCCCCGCAGACGCTTTTGCAGTTGGCGAGGGTCGACAGGTCCAATTTGAGGGCACTCCCGTCTGGGTCTTGAGGCTGCCCAGCGGGTTCACCGCGTTCAGTGCGATCTGCACGCACAAGGGCTGCATCATCGACTGGGACGGCACGCGTCGGCTGCTTCGCTGTCCCTGCCACGAGGGGCTTTACGACACGCACGGCAACGTCGCGTCCGGACTTCCGCGGCGGCCGCTGCCGCGCCTCAACGTCGGCGTCGTGCGGGGTGAGGTGGTCTTGACCGCCGAGGAGAGCGAGGACGCCGCATGAGCATCTGGTCGCGCGCGCGGACGTCACTCGGCCGAGAACTGGACCGACCCGTCTCGACGACGATCGGGTGGCGACACGCGTTCGGCGCCTTGGCCGTCTTCTTCTTCGCTGTGGAGGTCCTGACGGGGATTCTCCTCATGGTCTACTACCAACCCACCGCCGGCGACGCCTACGAGAGCATCCAGTACATCATGAGCACGGCGAGCCTCGGCTGGCTCGTGCGCGGGCTCCACGTCTGGGCCGGGTCGCTGCTCGTGCTGTTCGCGCTCTTGCACTTGGCCCGCGTCTGGATCCAGGGGGCCTACCGGGGCGGCCGCGGCTTCAATTGGGCCATCGGCGTCCTGTTGCTGCTGTTGCTCTTGGCCTTCGGGTTCACGGGCATGCTGCTGCCGTGGGACCAGGCCGCGTTCTGGACGATCGACGAGGCCCGCGAGGCGATCGCGGGCGTGCCGTTCTTGGGGCCGTTGCTGCTGGGCGTGCTCTGGGGCGGCATCGAGGAACTGGGCGAGGGCGCGCTGTTGCGCTTCTACGTCTTCCACGTCGGGCTGCTGCCCTGGATCACCGTGGCGCTGTTGGGGCTGCACGTGTATCTGGTCGGCCGACAGGGGCTCCACCGCCCTGACGACCATGCTCGCGAGGAGCATGCCCGCGAGGAGGAGGTTGAGAAATGAACCATCGCTCGGTCGCGGACCTGCTCTTGGACGGGTTCGTCATCCTGTTGCTGGCGATCGGCGTGCTCGGGACGCTCGCAGTCGTCGTCACGCCGCTATCGGGCCAGCCGGTCGATCCGCTCTCCGGGACCGAACCGAGCCCCGTCTGGTACTTCCTCCCGTTCTACGCGCTGGATCAGCTGCTGCCCGTGGGGGCGGGACTGTTGGTGGTGGCCGCGCTGTTTCTGGGGCTGCTCGCCGTGCCGATCTTGGATCGTGCCACCGGACGTTCGCGGCACTTGACGCTCGTCGTCGGCGCCGGGGTGATCCTTCTGCTGGTCGCGCTCGGGGCCTTCGTCGCCTACGGGCAGGGCGTCCAAAGCCCGCCGCAAGAGGCCGTTCAGCCCCCCAGCCGACACATCGAGCCCTTGCCGCGCCAAGTGGCGCTACAGGAGAGCCAGTGCACCGTCTGTCACAGCGAGGTCAAGCCGGCGTACATGGGCAATCGCCACGCCGAAGCCGGCGTCACGTGCGTGCAGTGCCACGGCGGCGATCCGACGACGCTGGATGAGGATCAAGCCCACGCGACCGAGGCCGGCTATCGCGGGACGCCCTCCCGCCAGGACGAACCCCGACTGTGCGCGGGTTGCCATTCCGATCCGGAGCGCATGAAGCCCTACGGCATTGCCACGGATCAGTTCGAGAAGTACCTGACCTCGAATCACGGGCAACGGTGGCAACAGGGCAACACCGACGTGGCCGTCTGCACCGATTGCCACTCGGCCCATCGAGTGCTGCCCACGTTTGACCCGCGCAGCCCCGTCTACAAGCTGAACATTCCCTCGACGTGCGCCCAGTGCCACAGCGATCCGCAGCGTATGGCCTCCTACGGGGTTGCCACGGACGTCGTCAGCGCCTACAGGGGCGGCGTCCACGGCGACGCGCTCTTGGAGGCGGGCAACGACAACTCGCCGAGCTGCGCCGACTGCCACGGCAGTCACGGCGCCTCCCCGCCGGGGGTTGCCACCCTGAGCGACGTCTGCGGCACGTGCCATCAAGTGGAGCGCGACTACGACGAAGCCAGTCCGCACGGGGACGTGACCGTCGAGAATAGACGCCCCACGTGCGCGACGTGCCACGACAGCCACGACATCGCGTCCGTGGATCTCACCTCGCCGGAGCTGAGCCGGCACTTCGAGACCATGTGCGCCGAGTGCCATGCCGAGGGCTCCGAGGCGCTCAACGCCGGGCTCAAGCTGGCCACGCTGGTGGGCGGCACGCAGCGCGCGCTCGCCGACGCCCGCGAGGCGCTGGATCGCGCCGACCGACGCGGCTTCGACGTCGAGCCCTATCGCTCCCGCATGACCGAGGCCCGAGCGTACCTCATCCAGGCGTTGCCCGTGCAGCACAGCATGCGCGTGGAACGGGTCCAAGAGCTGACGCGACGCTCCCGCTCCATCGCCGCGTCGGTGCAGAGCCAAGCCCACGGGCTGTTGGGCGCGCAAGGGATTCGACTCGTCGGCTTGGCGCTCGTCTGGGGCTTTTTGGCGCTCGGGCTGGTCGTGGCGCTCCTGTATCGCCGGGAGCGGCGGCAGAGGTGAGCTGAATGCAGGTGCTCCGGCGCTGGCGACGGACGTCTTGGCTGCTGCGGCTGCTCTGGGTCGCGATTGTGGCGTTGCCGTTGGGGGTCGCCGCGCTGTTCCTCGGCATCGAAGTGAGCTCTCAGCCGCAATTCTGCGGGACGTGTCACGTCATGGCGCCGTACTACGAGTCCTGGCAGACGTCATCGCACAACGACGTCAAGTGCGTGGAGTGCCACATTCCGCCCGGCATCACCAACGAGCTCCACAAGAAGTTCGAGGCCTCATCCATGGTGGCCAGCTACTTCACCGGCACCTACGGCACCAAGCCCTGGGCGGAAGTCCCCGACGCCAGCTGCCTCCGCCCCGGGTGCCACGAACAGCGACTGTTGTCGGGTCGTGAGGTCTACGAGAGCGTGCTGTTCGATCACCAAGATCATCTGAGCGAGATGCGCCGCGGCAAGGAGCTGCGCTGCACCTCCTGCCACAGCCAGATCGTCCAAGGCGAGCACATCGCCGTCACGGAAAGCACCTGCTTCCTGTGCCACTTCAAGGACCAGGAAATCAATCAGGGCACCGCGACCTGCACGCTCTGCCACGAGGTGCCGGAGACGACGATCACCACGGGCGGCCTCGAGTTCGACCACGGCGACGTGGAGCGCTACGGCATGGACTGCGCCGACTGCCACGCCGACGTCGTGCAAGGCCAGGGCAACGTCCCGGAGAGCCGCTGCGTGAGCTGCCACAACAAACCCGACCGCTTAGCGCGCTACGCGGAGACGGAGTTCCTCCACGAAAAGCACGTCACCGACCACAAGGTCGAGTGCCTCCAGTGCCACAACGAGATCCAACACACCTCGCCCGAGCGGCTGGAGCACGCGGAGGGCAACTGTTCGACCTGCCACGCCGACGGCGGCCACTCCCCGCAGCGCGATCTCTATGTGGGCCTCGGGGGCAAGGACGTCGAGCCGCGCGCGAGCAAGATGCACCTTGCGGGCGTCAGCTGCGAGAGCTGCCATATCATGGCGGAAGGCGACCGCAAGGTGGCGAGCTCGGTCAGTTGCATGTCCTGCCACGGCGCCAACTTCAAGCCCGTCTACCAGAACTGGACGCGCACCATGGCGCGTCGATTGGAGCAGCTCAAGGCGGAGCGCGAGCGCGTCGCCTCCCAAGTGCCCGCCAGCTCGGACGCCTATCAGCGGGCTAATGAGAACATCGACTTCGTCGAGCGAGCCCGGACGATCCATAATCCGCGCTACGCCTCCGACATCCTCAAGGGGGCCCACCAGGACCTGCGCCAAGCCCTGCAGAGCGCGAGCACCAGCGTCCCGACGGAGTTGAAGTCGCCCCCGTGGCCCCAGGTCGACTACGAGACCGACTGCATCGGCTGCCACCTGGACGCGGCGGGCCAGGTCGCCTCGACCGATCGCGGGCCGTTCCGGCACGAGACCCATGCGGCGGACGGACAGATCAACTGCGCGACGTGCCACCAGTCGGCTTCGTACCAACAGTCGAACCACGGCAACGTGACCCAGACGTGCGCGTCCTGTCATCCGGGCCAACGGACGATGGCACAGGCGTCGAGCGCCGACTGTCAGCGGTGCCACGCCGAGCCCCTCGAGGTCAGCTCGGACGAGGCCCGGTTCTCGCACAGCGGCCACGTGCAAGACGCCGGGGTCGACTGCACCGAGTGTCACACGACCGTCCCCGAGACCGACCACCTGGAGCTCATGAACCTCGCCCCCGAGGATGCCCTGCCATCGCTGGATCACGAGCTCTGCCAGGACTGCCACGACGGCGTGCCGCCGGTGGAGGGCTCGTCCGTGCAGCCGTGCCTCATGTGCCACCCCGATTTTGAGCGATA
>CAZMNF010000065.1:0-7384 GCA_964567595.1 uncultured Thermotogae bacterium
CAGCCCGATCCAGATGACATCAGCCAGCAGGAGATGGACGATCTGCATCCAGACGGGCGCGCTCAGCGCCACATTGAGGGCGCCGATGCCCAGTTGGCCAATGAGGCCGCCAGCGAGCCATCGGCTGAGACCTATGGTTGGCCTGGAGGGCCGCGCTTGTGCGGCCGTCAACACGATCAACACCACGGCCACGCTAACGCCGATGGAAAGGATGGGATGGATCGTGCGCAGTCCAATCAGCAGTTCGGCCGTTGCGGACGGCTCGGTCCCGCCGAGGCGATAAAGCGTGTCGCCCAGGGCCGTCACCGCGCCGCTGACGCTCATGAGAATCAGGCCGATCAGCGCAGCGCCCACGGCGAGCGCCCATCCGCCAGATTGTCGGATCTTCAAGGGCGTCTCATGCGTGCTCCACCAGGCGGTCAGCGCCAGCGTCGCCAGGAGCAAGAACGTGTTGAGCAGGTGCCCGGCCATCCAGTAGGCGCGCGCGATGGACGCGTTGTCGGCAACGAGTTCCAGCAGCACCAATCCCGCTCCGACGAGCGACTCGGTGATCATGAAGACGACGGCCAAACCCGACGTCCAGCGGACCCGATGGCCGCGCGCGAACTGACGAAAGGCCCAGATCGCCAGACCAACGACCAATAGAAACGCGATCCCGCTCGTGGCGCGATGGGCGAACTCGATGAGCGTCTCGATCCGTTCGGGGCGGGGAATGACGTCGCCGTTGCACAGCGGCCAGTTGTTGGCGCAACCCGCGCCGGAGCCCGTCGCGCGCACGAACGCGCCCCACAAAATGACAGCGACCGTGTAGGCGAGCGTCGCCCAGGCGTATCGGACGAATCCTCGTGTGGCCATTGCACCCCGATTATAGGCACCATGGTCCGGATCCACCAGGCGGTTCGATCGGACACGATGCACGCCCGCGATCGCTTGAGGCATTGACTTTTGGGGGCCACGCACAGCGGTGCCCGATCGGTTGGCGGCAGACTGGATCGGGTGCCCGTCCGCAAGGATGCCCAAGGCCACGCGCGACGGAGATTGACCTGCATGCGCGAATGTGGTACGTTAAGAGAGGCGGTGCCGATAGACACCGTCGAAGCTTAAGGCTGTTCCAGCTGGATCATGGGCAAGCGTTGGTAACCTACCCGGTGCAACCGTCCAAGCAGACTCCACGGAGTAGCCAAATCACAAGCAGAAAGGCAGGACGCATTGGATCATGGCGACCGGAACGGTCAAATGGTTCAACGATGACAAAGGGTTCGGTTTCATCGAGCAGGACGACGGAGGCGAGGACGTCTTCGTCCACTTCTCAGCGATCGACGAGGAAGGCTACAAGTCGCTGACCGAGGGCCAGCGCGTCGAGTTCGAAGTCGAACAAGACGAGAAGGGCCCGCGGGCGGCCAACGTCCAGAAGCGATAGCCTCGACTTTCGGACCCATCCCGCAACCTACTAAGGGAGCGATACCGTGACGGACTCCGACAACGGTTATCCCAATCATCCGATCCGATCGGATCAGGAGCAAGAGCTCCACGACCACATCATCGAGGTGCTCGTCGAGCAACTGCAGGAGAACGGCTTCGAGGACGTGCGCACCAACCCTGGTGACAACCAGGCCAACGTCATCGAAGTGGAGGAGGAGACGGAGTTGTGTCCCGATCTCTTTGCCGTGGATGGCGAAGAGGTCACGGCCATCTGCGAGGTCGAAACGCCGGCGACGGTCCACGAGGACGCCGTCGAGCAGTGGCAGGACTATGCCGCCCTCGATTCCACGTTCCTGCTCGTTGTCCCCGAGGAGTACGCCGACAACGCGCGTGAAATCCTCGAGGCGAACGAGATCGAATGCGATCAACTGATCGCCTACCAACTATCCGCCGAAGGCGAAGACGGGGCCGAGGGCGAGGAAAGCGAGAGCTGAACCGCCCTCCCGAACGCCACATCGGCCACACATCTCCCCAGCGATCAACCCAGTTGACCATGTCCTCAACGGGCGCGGTGGCTTGAGCTAATCCTCAGGTCACCGCGCCTTCCGTGTGCTCCACGGTGGCAGTCCATCTGGGCATCCCCAAGCGTCATCGCCCGTCGAGTGAACCGCCTAAGCCGTTTCGTCATGCACTCGGGCGAACCCCCTGAAACGCAAAGGAGATGCGCATGTTGGGTCATTGTTCCTTAGATCGTATGTGTGCTCAAGTCAAGATGGACGAGTTGCGCGGCGACGCGCAGGCCCGTCGCCTGAGCAAGCGGTTGCTTCACGAGCGCCGGGCCCCCATGGTCGCGCGATGGGTGCAAGGCGTTCGACACGTCGTCAGCTCCATTCTCGCTTAAGCGACCTCCTCCCTGAGCCTCTGTGAATCGGTTGGGCGACGGGCTGGCCCCGCTATCGGGGGGCTGGCCCGTCGTCTTGTTTCCTAGGCTTGCCGAAATGGAATGGATAGAGCTGAGCGCGGGCACGGCCCGAGGCCGTGCCCGTGGGCAGTTGGCTCCGGCTTGGAAGCGGCGCTTGACGAGTCGGCGCCTTCAGTTGCCCAAGAGAACCGTGACTTGCACGACGGGGAAGAGCGTATTCTGAAGCGGCCCGCCCGGCGTCACGGAGCCCCCACTGATCTCCCACTCGCTAAAGCTGAGCGTGGCACCGATGCCGCCGCCCAGCTTGATCCCGGCGAAGGGCAACAGCTTGTACTCGGCGCTCGCATACGGCATGGCCAGCCAGAACGGGCGCTCCATCTCCAGCGTCGCGGGGTCGGTCACGACCTCGCCGAAGGAGCCATTCACGTTGCGCGACAGCGTCAATGTCCAACTGCCGCGGCCGAGCAACGCGCCCACGCTCAGGCCGAAACCGTCGTCTTCGGCGAGCAGACGTTCGATCTGGACCCCGCCCATGCCGAGCTGCAGTTGCCCCTGGTCGAAGGCAGAACCGTCGCGAGCGGGCGCGGTCCAGCTGCCGCCGCCGCCGGCGCCGCCGGTGCGGAACGGCCGACCGCCGAAGCCGCTGCCGCCCCGCAGCAGGTAGATCGAGCGATCGCCTAGCTGCAGGTCGCTGTCGAACGCGTCAACGTCGCTCAAGGCCTGCTCCAACGCCCCCAAGTCCAAGAGCGCGCCCCAGAAGCTCGGCCCGCCGGCGCCAATGTAGGCACGGCCGCTCGACTCAACCTCGGGGATCTCCACTTGGAACGGCTCCGTTTGGACCTCATCCGAGGGATCTTGGGCGGCCCATTGGAAGGGCTCGTCAACGTTGGCTTGAGCAAAACTCGGAACTGCTGTTGCTAAAAGCAGGGCGGCAATAACCATCGCGATGATCCGTCCGTTCATCCGTCCGTGCATCCATGGGTGGCGCATGCGTCGTCGCCTCCTCCTTGAAGAATCGATTCGTTTCATCGTTGCATCGTTGGCACGTAGAAATTGCGGCTTGAGCGTGTCATTGCTGGCACAGCCCTATTGCAAGGTCGCCTCGGGAAACACGATCTGGATGTCGCCCAGTTGCGTCTTCAGATCGAGCTCGCCCCGGGCGTCGGCAGGATTGAGCTCAATCGACTCGCCGAGCCAGGAGCCGCCTCGTTGCAAGGCCGAGCGATACGCTGGCGGCAGTCGATAGACGCTGACGCCGCCGGCTTGCGTGGACGCCCGGATGCGCGGAACTGCGTCCAAGCCGAGCTTGACGTTGATCCTGCCCCACTGGGTGCGAACGTTGCCCTGAGAGCTGCGCGTGTCCTGCAGGGTGATCTCGCCCATCTGCGACGACAAATCGAGCTCCGTGACCTCGGCTCCGACGACGCTGATCTCGCCCAGCTGAGTGGAAACCTGGAGGCTCCGCCCGCGGACGTCCTTGATGTTGGCCTCGCCGGCTTGGGTCTCGATCTCGGCTTGGCCGAACCGCACGTCGGCCACGCGGGCTTTGCCGGCGCTCGACTCCAGGACCAAGTCGCCGTCGATCGACGATGAGGCAACCGAGAGCGTGCCCACCTCAGTCCGCAGGCTCATCGCGGCCGTCTCGGCGTTGCGGACCTGGATCTCGCCCACGTCGGTCGTCGCGGTGAGTTCGCCGCGGAAGCCGACCGCGTTGATGGGCCCGACGTTCTGGCTCAGCGTGACGACCGCGTCTTGGGGCAAGCGGATGTGGAAATCGACCCAGCCAAGCGGCTTATCCGCCGACGGCGCTGCCTCATCGTCGGGAGCGTTGCGCAGCGAATCGATCGCCGTGGTCACGCGGATCCGCGTCTCGTCGGCTCGCTGTTCGGTCCGTACTTGCAGATCCGACAGGTCCATGCCCTTGACGTTCTTGACCGCTTCGACGCGGATCGTGGGACGCACGGCGACGTAGCCCGGATCCTCGACGGTCTCGATATCGATCGCGCCGAGCGGGTTGTCGACGACGATCCGCTGCCCGGAGAACGGAATGTCGGAGGTGACGGTCGCGCTCGCATCGGGATCGGCCATGTCCACGTTGACGGAAGCCTCGACGTCGAGCTGATCGAGCGCAGCCTCCTGCAGTTCGCACCCGGCAGCTACGGTGATCAGACTCAACGCCAGGACGAGGGTCAACAGATGACGGGGCGCCGTGTCGAGGGTCATGGGGAGCTCCCTGAGGCTTGTGGTCTCGGCAGATCCAGCCCGTCGGGGTACAAGTCGCTGCGATGGATGACGATCGACGAGGACGAGGCCAAGCGGGGCTGGGTCGGCATGTAGGCGGCCAATAGGACGTTCTCATCCGTCATCTCGTAGAGATAGATGGAGAGGTTGCTGTCGTCTTGGCCGCTCGCGAGATGATAGCGCGTCGCCGGGATGCGCTGGTCGTCGCTCCGAACCGTCACGGGATCCACGCTCTCGAGCGACATCGTCTCCATGCGCAACGCTTGGGGCGTCAGGGCGGTCAACCGCAGGTCCGCCGGCTGGACGTCGTCCTCGGCAAGCCGGCTGGAGATGAGCTGATGCATGAGCGCGAAGTGGCTCATCACGCTGAAGTCGTACAGCACGGGCGTGTCCGCGCCGAGTTCGACAATGCGCCGATTGAGCTGCTGGCCATCCGGCGTCGTTCGGCAGCAGACGCGCATGACGGCTTGGCCGTTGCGGAACTCGACTTCGGCGCGACTGCCCTGATAGACGAGCGGGCCTTGGAGATTGTAGGAGATGGGCCGAAAGTCCGGCGTCAGTTGCATGCGCTGTCGCGCGGACAGCTCGTCAGCTTGGATGTTCGAGGTCAGCAGGAGCCGGTTCTCCGACTCGGCGGAGCGCTCCAGCGTGAACGACTCGGTCTCCTTCGTCTGCCCGCCGATCCGCATCGTCAACTCGCCGTCCAGAAGCACTTCACGAGCGAAGGCGAAGTATTGGTCGGTCGTTTCGTAGGCCCGCTCCTCGGCCCCGGTGAACTCGCCGGTGATCGTCTGGTCGAGGCCGAGCTGCGTTCCGAGCGCGATGCCGATGGCGACGAACAGCACCGCGAACGCCGGCACGGCGACGAGCCGACGCGGCGTCAGCCACCCACGGAGCCCATCCAGAAAGCCCGGCCGATCGGGCGCGTCGCGTTCCGAGCCTCGTCGCTCGGCATCGCGCGGGATATCGCTCGGCTCGCGATCCCGGTTGATGACGCCGGCCCGCTCTGGGAACGACGCTCGAGCGGGCTCAGGCTCCAACATGGCGGCGAACTGGAGGCCCTTCAGCTCCTCAAGCTCGTCGCGGCACGCGTCGCAGTCTTGGAGGTGGCGCTCCACGTCGTCGCGTTCGTCGGCCTCCAGGGTGTCGTTGAGATACCACGGCAGAAGCTCCCGAATCGCCGCGTGACGATCGGGGTCGTTCGGGGGCGTCAGAGGCCCTTCGCGATCTGCCATAGCTCATCTCCTTTCAGGCCCCGTTGGGTGAGGCAATGCTTGAGCTGCTTTTTGGCGTAGAACATGCGGCTCTTGACGGTGCCGGGCTGGATCCCCAACGCCTCGGCAATCTCCTTGTAGCTCATCCCCTCCTGGAACGTCATCGTCACGACGTCGCGGTGCTCGTCGGAGAGATCGCGGAGCGCGCTCTGGACGTGGGCAGCCAGCGTGTCGCGTCCGACGGCGTGCTCCACGCCGTGCTCGGGGCGGCTCCTCGTCTCTTGGAGGGGGGCTTCGTTCTCGCGATCCCCCGACTCGAAGACGGCCTGTTGGCGGTGCTTGGCGCGGTTCCACTCGAGCATCTTGCGATAGCCGATGCCGAAGATCCACGTGGAGGCGCGCGAGCTGCCGTTGAACTGGCCGGCCTTCTCCCACACGAGCGCCATGGTGTCTTGGATCAACTCCTCCGCGGCGTCGCGATCGCGCGTCTTGCGCAGGAAGAACGAGAACAGGCGCCCGTGATAGCGTTCGTAAAGTTCGGCGAACGCGTTCTCGTCGCCTGCCTCGACCCCTGCGATCAGTTCGGCGTCCCGATCCACCGTCTGGCCTCCTCGCTCAAGTGCATGTCAATCGACGGGCAACGGTTCATTGTATCAAGGGACGCGACCATTCCGAACCGCCGTTTCTCCCCCATGGAGACCAGACTGTATCGGCGTTGGTGGCGTCGCGCCCCATTTCCCGATAGGGTTCATGAAAGGAGGAATGCATATGCTCGGCGGACTTGGCGGACCGGAACTTTTAGTTGTGCTGGCCATCGTCCTCTTGCTCTTTGGGGGCAACAAGCTCCCGGAAGTGGCGCAATCGATGGGCCAAGCGATGCGTTCGTTCAAGAGCGAGGCGAACAAGATGCAAAGCGAGGTCGACGTGGAAGCGGATACTTCGGAGCAAACGCAGACGTCCGAAGCTGAAGAGACGGATCGGCAAGGGACGAGCGCTCAGCAGACCTCAGAACGCGGCGCCTCATGAGCCGGTAAGGCATGGCGACGGACGAGCAAGCGGAGCTGAAGCGCCACCTCGTGAAACTGCTCCGCGGGGGCAACGCGCACATCGATGTTGACAGCGCCGTTCAAGGCATCGACGCTGAGCTTGCCGGTCAAGTTATCGAGGGCCTTCCTCGAACCGCTTGGCAGATTGCGGAGCACATGCGCATCTGCCAACGCGACATTCTCGACTACCTGACAGCCGATCACTACGAAGAGCCCATGTTTCCGGAAGGCGTGTGGCCAAACGGCGTCGCGCCCCCCTCGGAGGACGCATGGCAAGCGAGCCTCGAGCAGTTCAGGACGGATCTCGGAGCGCTGATTGACCTCGTCTCGGATGCGAGCATCGACCTTTACGCGACGGTTCGCGGCACCGACCACACGATCTTGCGCGAGGTGCTGATCGTCGCCGATCATAACGCCTACCACGTCGGTCAGCTCGTCCTTTTGCGGATGGGGCTGGGTCTCCAAACCGTCGAAATTGGGTTTTAGAGCTGTTGGGAGGGGAGCAGGCTTTGATCTCTCAGCAGGGTCTTCGCTCGGGA
>CAZMNF010000066.1:0-7216 GCA_964567595.1 uncultured Thermotogae bacterium
GGCTCGTGACACGTCCGACAGCGGGCGGTGTAGCTTTCGTTGCTGCCGACGAGAATCCGGGATTGATTCTCGATGATCCGCTGCGAGCGCGTCGCCTCCCCGCCGCACCGCGTACAGATGGCCGTCAGGAGCGTGATGTCGTCGGCCCGGGCCATCACGTCCGGCATCGGGCCGAATGGCTCGCCGCGGTAATCGAGGTTGAGGCCCGCGACCACCACGCGTCGGCCCTCTTCCGCCAAGTCCGTCACCACGGGAATGATCTCGTCATGGAAGAACTGGCCCTCGTCAACGGCAACGACGCTGGCTCCCTCCTTGTGGGCGATCGTGCCGATGTCGGCCGGGTTGCTCACGGCGTGGGTGGGGACCTCGATGCCGTTGTGCGAGACCAGCGACCCTTCCTTGTAACGGGCCCCGTCGAGGGTGTGGTTGAACGCGGCGACCGGGCACTTGGCGTATTGGGCGCGGTGAATCCGCCGGATTAGCTCCTCGGTCTTGCCGCTGAACATGCAGCCGACGACGACTTCAATGGCGGGTCCGGTCATGTCAGTCCATCGTGGTCGGCCGACGGGCCCTGGGTCAAGGGCACGTTTCCCCGAACGGCCCGTCGGTCATGATCAGTATCCGCTTGAGTGCGGCCACCAACGTCATATTGGGCCATCGGCGGGCTGCGAAGTGCGGATCGAGCCGACCAGACGCGTCCGTCGATGCGCCGGCGTTCTGCGTATCGCGCAGCTAATTGGGGTTGGCGTCAAAGAGGGTCGGCTGGGCTTGCTGGCGCGGGCCCGGATGGTCCGAGACGATCTGGTAGAACTGGCGCTCGGTCACCCTCAGCGCGAACGCGTACGTGCAGCCGCGCCGACGGCAGTAGGCAAACGCCCGATACGTCCACGGATTCGAGCGAAAGTAGGGGACGAAATCCAGGCGTCGCTTATGGCACCAGGGGCAGCTCATGCCCGCAGCCCGCGCCTCGTCCTCGACGACCTTGGGGTCTTCGTAGCCATGCGGCCGCGCCGGATCGTGTTGGGGACCGTAGCCCAGGGCCGTCAGAATGACGTCGATGAGGTATCTCGGGTTGTGGGGATACTTCGGATGGGCTCGGAACCAGCGCGCCACCTCCGGCGGCACCTCTTTGAGGACTTCCTCCAACGCGGGCGGCACGCGTCCGGAGCGCTTGGGCCGATCCATGTGTTCCCATGTTAGCCTCGTGGCCCGCATCCGACCGTACTCTGTGCCACAGCCAGATCGCGGTTCACAACCCCACGAACGCGGATCGAGCCGACTCAGCCGCGGGTCATGGCCGAGCCACGGTGGTGCACGTCCAACTGCGGAAAGGGGATGGCAATGCCGGCGTCGTCGAAGCGCTCCTTGAACGTCCGCTGGGTCTCGAAAAAGACGGGCCACAGATCAGCCGACGACGTCCACGCGCGCACCACCAAATCGACGGATGAGTCGGCCAACTCGCGTACCTCGATGAACGGAGCCGGCTCCTCGAACACGCGCTCGTCCTCGCGCAGGACAGCTCGGACGGTGTCGATGGCATGGCCGATGTCGTCGTCGTAGCTGATGCCGAGGGTCCACTCGGCCCGTCGCGTGTCGTGGGCGGTGTGATTCGTGATCGCGCTGCCCCAGACGTGGCGGTTGGGGATGACGATCTCCTTGTTGTCTGGGGTCGTCATCGAGGTGGCCATGAAGTTGAGAGCGCTGACCGTGCCGCTGTGGCCCGCGGCCTCCACGTAGTCCCCCACCTGGAAGGGCTGGTTGAGCACGATCATGATGCCAGCGGCCAGGTTGCTCAGCGACTCCTGGAACGCGAAGCCAATGATCAAGCCCAAGACGGCGACTCCGGCGATCAGCGGCGCGATGTCGATGCCCAGTTGGCCCAGCGCGATCATCGCGACGATGACCCAAAGGCCCTTGCTGAGGGCGCTGGTCAGAAAGTTGGCCAACATCTCGCTCACCCGCTCGGATCGCTCCATCATCTGGCGGGCGACGCGGAGGGCGGCGCCGATCGCGATGCGACCAACCAGCAACACCAGCAAAAAGACGACGAGGTTGACCACGAACGCGGTACCGTGCGTCGCCAACCAGGCTTGGGCCTCGTTCATCCATTCCATGTCGGTTCAAACCTCCCGTGCAATTTCGACGTTCCAGTGTAACGAAGTCGCGATCCCGCTACCGCGTGCGTCCCCGCGACCGACCGCTTGCGTGCCTGGCTCGACCGAGGGATCATGGTCGCATGAACGAATCACCGACGGTTGCTGACCCCGTTGTCGTGTTGCTGGCCCATGGCAGCCCCGATCCTGCCTGGCGGCGTCCGTTCGTTCGGCTATGTGAGGCCCTTCAGGCTGAGCACGGCGAGGGGCGGGTCCGCTTGGCCTACATGGAGTTTATCGGGCCCACGGTCGACGAGACCGTCCGGACGCTCATTGACGAGGGCCAACGCCACATCCGTGTGTTGCCGCTGTTCATGGCGGCTGGCGGCCACTTCAAAAACGACATCACCCCGATGGTTGAGGACCTCGATCGACAACATCCCGATGTCGCGATCGAGTTGCAGGATCCGATCGGCGAACACCCGACGCTGATCGCGGCGCTTCAGGAAATCGCCGAAACGTCCCTCGAGTCCTGATTCTGGCGTGAGCGAAAGCGAATCCGGCCGGGTCGTCCTCCACGCTGTTGACTTTTATATACAGGTATGTTATACATCATCTACGAAAGCCGCCCTTGGCCGTTGAGACTGAGCAACCATGATGGATCAAACGGGAACGAAGATACGTGTGGGTATCAGCAGCTGCCTCCTTGGGCAGCCTGTCCGCTTCGATGGGGGGCACAAGCACGACCGACGCCTGACCCAGGACCTGAATGAGCACTTTGCTTGGGTCCCCGTCTGCCCCGAGGTCGAGCTCGGGTTGGGGGCACCGCGAGAGGCCTTGCGCCTCGTCCAAAGCGCCGACGGCGTGCGCATGCGGACCTCGAAGACGGGCCGCGACCTCACCGACGACATGGCCGACTACGCCCGGCGGCGCGTCGAGGAGTTGCGGAGCTGGCACCTGCGCGGCTACATCCTCAAAAGGGATTCGCCGACCTGCGGCATGGAGCGCGTGAAGGTCTACAACGAGCACAATATTCCCGAGCGCTCCGGAACCGGGCTGTACGCCGAGGCGCTGTTGGCGGCCCATCCGAACCTGCCCGTTGAGGAAGAAGGGCGGCTCAACGATCCCAAGCTGCGCGAGAACTTCATGACTCGCGTCTTTGCCTACGACCGTTGGCTGCAGCTGCGCGAGGCGGGCGCCCGAGCGCGGGACCTGGTGGATTTCCACACCCGGCACAAGATGCTGCTCTTGGCCCACCAGCCGGACGCGCTCAAACGGCTCGGGCAGCTCGTCGCGAATGCGGGCTCCCATGAGCTGGAGTCGACACTGGATGCGTACGAATCGGCCTTCATGGACGCGTTGTCCAACGTCGCCACCCGGAGGCGCCACGTGAACGCGCTGCAGCACCTGGCCGGGTTCCTGAGGCGCACGCTCGACGACGAGGAAAAGTCCGAACTTCACGGCGTCATCGCGGACTACGCGCGCGGCTGGGTGCCGCTTGTCGCGCCCATGACGCTCCTGAAACACCATTTGCGGCAATTGAGCCATCCATGGGCAAACGCCCAGCTCTATCTCGAGCCCTATCCCCGGGCGTTGCGTCTGCGCAATCGGATTTGAGTTCGACCTCCTCCCCACCCCCTGCACGCGAGCGGGGGCCTGGCCCGGCCCCCGCTCGACTCTCTTGCACCGAACCGTCAAGCGGCCCTGGGCCGTCGAGGCCGAGCATGGCCCACGAGGGGCCCTCAGCCACATCAATCGGAAGCGGAATCCGGGGTAGCGAGCGTGATTCCCGTGCTCGTCCGGCGGTGCTTGGCGCGGTCTTAGGGATGCGAGTCCGTGGATTCCGTGATCATGCGGTCCAGGCCATCGCGGCTGACCAGTTCGGGAATCTCCACGTCCAGCGCTTCGGCGAGCTTGAGCATGGCGCCGAGCGTCAGGTTCTGTTTGCCGTGCTCCACGGCGCTGATGTAGGTGCGGTCCAATCCCGACGCCTCCGCCAGCGTCTGCTGGCTCCAGTCGCGAGCGCGCCGCAACGATTTGACGTGTTCGCCGAGCTGGGAGAGAACCTCCTCCAGCGACGGCGACTCGGCGACCAGGCCGACGAGGCGCCGCGCTTCGTACAACGCACTCAGGCTGTCGCTGGCAAATCCATCCGCGCCGGCGGCTTTCAGCTCGTCCCAATGGGACAGACCGGCAGGACCGCCCACCAGGATGGCAGGCCGGACCTCCAGCGCGGTCAACGCCGCCACGGCCTTGTGGGCCGCGTCGATATGCGACGACAGCGTGACCGACAGCGCCACGAGCTGGTGCTGATGCTGCTCCACGAACTCAACCAAGTTGGACGCCGGCATGTTCGCGCCGAGGAAATCGACGTCCCAGCCGTCGAAGATCAGGATATCGGCGACCATACGGGCCCCGATGCTGTGTTGGTTCCCTTCCACGGCCGTGACGACGGCGCTGAGATCGCGGGCCGCGCGTGGGCGGACCTCCCGGCGAAGACGGGCCATCTGGCCCAGCGCAATCTGCGTCGCCAGGTGCTCGTCGGCGATGCCGTAGTTGCCCCGGCGCCACAGGTCACCGATCCGTTCCAGCGCGGGCCCGATCACCTCTTGGTACAGGGTCACGACGTGGACGCCGCGATCGATCCCTTCGTCAAGGACGGCGTCGGCCGTCCGGGCTTGGCCGTTGAGGAGGGCCTGTTTGTAGCGAGTTCGCAGCGATTCGATAGGGTCGTCGGTTGTCGGTTCCATACCAACATTGTGAATATACTTGACAGAATTTTCAAATTATGATATGTATAGTCTACGGGACCTGGCGCGGGCAAAGCGAAACCCAACGACACACGAAGGAAAGGAGGACACCGTGAAAGTCCTGAATATCGTCGCTCTCCTGCTGATCATCGTAGGTGCACTGAACTGGGGCCTGGTCGGGCTCTTCGGCTTCGACCTTGTCGCGGCCATCTTCGGCGGCGGCGAGGTGGCCGAACGATCCACGATCAGCTCCATCATCTACATTCTCGTCGCCTTGGCGGGCATCTACGGGCTCTCGTTCTTCGGCAGCTTGACCGAAGAGGGTTGAAGCCCGCAACAACGACGGCCGCGCTCATCCTGGGCGCGGCCCTTGGCATGCTCGGCCTGTGGGCTCCGGACGCCGGGGCCCATAGGCCTCAGTTTTCTGAGCCGCCTGCCCACTTGACCCCTGAGACGGCCCTCCAGCTGCCCGATGACGACGTGTCACGAGCGATCTATCGCCGGGCGCCGGACGCCGGCCCGTTCTGGGTGCAGTTCTCCGGCGAGGGAGGCGCCCCCCTGAAGATCCAACTGGGCGTGCCCCGCATCGAGCGGCTCGCGACCTTCCGACCGACGGTCGTGCTGATCGGGCCCGGGCTGCCCCAGCCGGACGCGCTGCCCCCGAGCATTGACCTGCCAGCCGGCGACGGCGCGCGCGTCTTCGCCACCGAGGGCGTTGACGATCCGCGCGTATTCCATGAGGACATCACCGGGACCGCGTCCTGGGTGCTCCTGGAGCGCACTGTGGCGTTACCCCAAGCCGGCACCTTCAACCTGGCCGTTCATGCTCCCGCCCCGGGCCGATACTGGATCTCGACCGGCAGCCGCGAGGCGTTCGGGCTCGCCGACGTGGCCAAGCTGCCGGGCTGGACCGAGCGGGTCCGCGCGTTCCACGATGTCGACGGCTGGCCCGCTTGGATGACGATCGGCACCATCGTCCTGGCCGTGCTGGCCATGGGCGGAATCTGGATAGGAGTGCGTTCGCTATGAAAGTTTTGATCACGGGCGCGACCGGCTTTATCGGATCCCGGCTTTGCGAGGCGCTCGCCGCGGCCGGGCACGAGCCGATCGCGCTGAGCCGTCGGCCGGCCGACGCGCAACAACACGTTCCCGCGCTTGCCGACGCGTTTGCATGGTCGCCCATGGCGGAGCCGCCGCCCCCAGAGGCCTTCGAGGGCGTCGAGGCCGTCGTCCACCTCGCGGGCGAGAACGTCTCGGGCCGATGGACGGCCGAGAAGAAGCGAGCCATTCGCGAGAGCCGCGAGCAGGGCACTCGGCACCTCGTTGAGGCCCTTGACCGATTGGAAGCGAAGCCGCGTGTCTTGGTCTCCGCCAGCGCCGTCGGCATCTACGGCGACCGTGGCGATGAAGAGCTGACCGAGGACTCGGCGCCCGGTTCCGACTTTCTGGCCAACGTCTGTGCGGCTTGGGAAGCCGAAGCGCAACGCGCAGCGTCGATGGGCGTCCGCGTGGTGAATCCGCGCATCGGGATCGTGCTCGGCCCGAACGGCGGTGCCCTCCAGGCGATGCTCACGCCGTTCAAGCTGGGCGCCGGCGGCCCGCTGGGATCGGGCCAGCAATGGTGGCCTTGGGTCCATCGCGCGGACGTCGTCGGGATCGTCCAGCACGCGATCGAGCGCGACGACCTCCAAGGGCCCGTCAACGCCGCGGCCCCGAACCCCACGCGACAGCGCGACTTCGCCAAGGCGCTCGGGCAGGTCCTCGGACGACCGGCGTTCATGCCCGCGCCGGCGTTCGCGCTCAAGCTGCTGCTCGGCGAGTTCTCCCAAGAGCTGCTCGGCAGCCAGCGCGTATTCCCCGAGAGGGTTCAACAGGCCGGCTATGCGTTCCAGTATCCCGAGCTGGAGCCCGCGCTGCGCGCCATCCTGGAAAGCGGAGGATAACCGTGCCAAAGTTTGAGGGCGAGATCTGGCTCCCGAAGCCGCCCGAGGAAATCTTCCCCTTCTTCGCCGATGCGAGCAATCTGGAAATCCTGACGCCGCCATGGCTGAGCTTCCAGGTGCTGTCGCCCGAGCCGACCGAGATCGAGGAGGGGACGTTCATCCACTACAAGCTGCGCTTGCGTGGCATCCCGTTTCGTTGGGACAGCGAGATCACGGCGTGGGATCCCCCCCATCGCTTCGTCGACGAGCAGCGCCGCGGGCCTTATCGCGAGTGGATTCACGAACACGCGTTCGAGCCCCAAAACGGGGGAACGCTGGCCCGCGACGTCGTCCAATACGCCGTTCCCGGCGGCGCGCTCGTCGATCGACTGGTCGTGCGCCGCGACATCGAGCGCATTTTTCAATATCGACGCGAGAAACTGGCTGAGCT
>CAZMNF010000067.1:0-6570 GCA_964567595.1 uncultured Thermotogae bacterium
ACTGCTCGTCGCGATCGTTTGCACGGTCCAACGCTCGTCGCCGACGGGCTGATCCGGGAGATCCGGAACGCTGTCACACGTCGCTGTCTTCGCTCGCGAGGCCGACGCTAATGGCGACTCTGAAGGGAAAGACCGTACTCATCACCGGAGGCACGCGCGGCATCGGCCGGGCAATCGGGCTCCGGGCCGCCCGCGACGGCGCGAACGTCGTGGTGCTGGGCAAAACGGCCGAGCCCCATCCCAAGCTGCCGGGCACGGTTTACACGACGTGTGAGGAGATCGAGCAGGCCGGCGGGCACGCGCTACCCGCGATTGCGGACATTCGCGACGACGAGGCAGTCGAGGAAGCCGTCGCGAGCGCCGTGGACCGCTTCGGCGGTCTCGACGTGCTCGTCAACAACGCGAGCGCGATCTCGCTCACGGGCACGCTCGAGACGCCGATGAAGCGCTTCGATCTCATGCACCAGATCAACGTCCGGGGCACGTTCCTCGCCACGCAGCTCTGCGTCCCGCATCTGAAGAAGGCGGCGAACCCGCACGTTCTCAACCTCGCGCCGCCCCTCAACATGGAGAGTCGCTGGTTCAAGCACCACGTGGCCTACACGATGTCCAAGTACGGCATGAGCATGTGCGTGCTCGGCATGGCCGAGGAGTTCCGCGACGACGGGGTCGCCGTGAACGCGCTCTGGCCGCGCACGACCATCGCCACCGCCGCCATCCGGAACCTGGTCGGCGACGGAACGATGGAGAGGCGCTCGCGCAAGCCTGAGATCATGGCCGACGCGGCCCACGCCATCGTCTGTCGGCCGAGCCGAGGGACGACGGGCCACTTCTTCGTCGACGACGAGGTGCTGGCTGAGGAGGGCGTAACCGACTTCGAGCCCTACGCCGTCGACCCGAGCCAGCCGCTCCAGCCCGACTTCTTCCTCTAATCGGACGGGCATCCGGGCGACGACGTCTCGGTCTCAGCGCGGCCTCAGGACGTCTCCAACGCCGCGTTCGGGGTCTGCAGACTGGCCGGCAACGGTGAGCGGCCATGGAGGCATTGATCGATTCGACGGTTGACGTTGCGTGGCCAGTGGCGGCGGACAGCGTGTGCCATTTAGGATGGCCATGATCTGCGACATTGATCGGATTGATCGCCATCGGGTTGGTCTCCGCCGTCGTCGTCTGGGTTGGAGGCACGAGCCTCGAACGAGCTGCCGACCGACTCGCCGCCTACTACGCGCTCCCGCCCGTCGTTCAGGGGGCGATCATCGTCGCCGTCGGTTCGAGCATGCCCGAACTCCTGACCGCGGTGCTCGCGCCCTTGTTGCATGGGGAGTTCGAGCTCGGCGTGTCCGTCATCGTCGGGTCCGCGGTTTTCAACATTCTCGTCATTCCCGCCGTCGCGGCGTTCGCCACCGAGGGCTCGCTGGGTGCCACGCCCAATCTCGTCTACAAGGAAGCCCAATTCTATCTTCTTGCCGTCAGTGTCTTCATCCTCACGCTCTCGCTTGCCGTCATCTACAACCCCGTGTCGGCCGAGTTCGGCGTCGGCGGCAACGTGACCCGTGGCCTCGCGCTCGTGCCGATCGCCGTCTACGGCCTCTACATCTTCCTCCAGTACGCCGACGCCGCGGATCACGGTGGTGACCGCGCCGAGGACGTCGCTGTCGGGCGCCAGTGGCTGTTGCTCGTCGGCGGGTTCGCCCTCATATCCGTCGGCGTTGAAGGCCTGCTGCGGTTCGCCATCGGTCTCGGCGACGCGCTCGGCACCGAGAGCTTCATCTGGGGGCTGACCGCGATCGCCCTTGCGACGAGCCTGCCCGACGCCGTCGTCAGCGTCTCCTCGGCACGGCGACAGAACGACGTGACGAGCGTGGCCAACGTCTTCGGCAGCAACGTCTTCGATCTCCTCGTGGCGGTTCCCGCCGGCGTCCTCGTTGCGGGGTCGACCTTCATCAGCTTCTCCCGGGCCGTGCCGCTTCTGGCGTACCTTGTGATCTCGACGGTTGTTCTCTTCACCCTCATGCGGACGCGGTTTGAGATCTCCCGGCGGGAAGCCACGGTGTTGCTGATCACCTACGCCGTCTTCCTCGTCTGGGTCGTCGCCGAGTCCTTCGGCCTATTGGGGTTGCTCGGCGCAACGTGATGGCCACAAGCCCCCCCCGAGTCGTCCCTGGACAACCTCGGGACACGCTGTCGTTCTCGGAAGCGCGAGGCCATGGGCCACAGCGTGCGTCAAGCGTCTGTGGTGTCCAACCGCGGCTCAGGCGTTAACATGGCGCCCGATGAAAAAGCCGCTGGCCAAACTGCTTGGGGGACGCTTGAAGCGCGAGCTTCGGGTGCATCGCCGAGCCATCCGCGATCCGCGCACGCCCAAGCTCGCTAAGCTGCTGCTGGCGATCGCGGTCGGCTATCTCCTGCTCCCGTTCGACCTCGTCCCGGATTGGATTCCCGTGCTCGGGCAGTTGGACGACGTCGTGGTGCTTGTCGGTCTGTTCCTGCCCGCCCGCCGGCTTATCCCGAACGAGGTCCTCGAGGAGAACCGCGCGAGGGCTCAGGCGGATGCCTAGGGCAGCCGCCCCATGGCCCAGTTGGCTTTCCGTCGACGGTCGTGGATCGGCCGCGGCACCTCGAGGACGAGCGGTCACACCCAAACGCGGACCGCGTTGGCTGCGTCGTGGAGCGGCCCATTTGACGTCTGCTAGACTGGCTATCGTCGGCGCAAACAGCCTGGGAGAGGCCCTAACTGGGTCCCCGTTGAGAGGCATTTGAAAGGAGTGACAAGCCCTTGTCCGCAGCCCATTGGCATCTGTTGCTCAACCACGTCCCCGTGTTGGGGACGATCTTCGGCACGCTGTTGCTGATTGCGGCGATGATCCTGCGCAATGGGACGTTGGTCCGCACGAGCTTGACGGTGTTCGTCGTCGCCGCGGTCGTCACCGTTCCCGTCTATCTGACCGGCGGGGGCGCCGAAGAGGCCATCGAAGGCGGGCCCGGCGTCTCGGCCGAGTCGTTGATGGTCCAGCACGCGAGGTTTGGCTTGATCGCTTCCATCGCGGTGGCCGTTCTCGGGCTGTTGTCGTTGGTGGCCATGGGGAGCGCGCGCGGCAAGTCGGCGATCCCACGCTGGATCGGCCCGAGCGTCCTCATCGTTGCGCTGGCCGTGAGCGGGCTGTTCGCTTGGACGGCCACCCTGGGCGGCCAGATCAATCACCCCGAGATTCGAGGCGAGGCGATCGTGGAATCTCCTGAACAGGGCGAGGACGAAGAGTAAGGGGCGCGCCTCCTCGCGGGATGGCCTCTCGGAGGCAAGCGCTCAGTTTCGTGCTTGGCTTTTCCGGCGCTTGCGCCGATACATCCAGCGATCGGCCTCTTCAAGGACGGCCTCGAAGCTATCCCCGTCGTCGGGCGACCAGGTTGAGACGCCGACGCTGACCGAGACTTCCTCCGGCAAGCCAAGGTCGGCCTGCGCCAGTTGGTGATGTATCCGTGTCGCGGCTCGCTCCGCGTCCTTACGATCGATCTGTGGCATCAGAATGAGAAACTCATCGCCGCCGTAGCGCACAATGGTGTCGGCCTCGCGTGCGTGGGTTTGGAACAGCTGGGCCGCCTCGCGCAGCACGCGATCGCCCTCCAAATGCCCGAAGCGATCGTTGATCGTGTGGAAGTGATCGAAGTCGATCATCAACATCGAGATCGGGTAACGGAGACGCTCGGCGCGAGCCCGCTCGGTCGCCACGTATTCGGCGAAGTAGTGACGGTTATGGCTGCCCGTCAGCGGATCGCGAGTGGCCTGTTGTTGGAGCCGTTCGCGGTCGCGTGCCCGCTTCAACGCTGCGGTGATTTCGGGAATCAACGGTTCAATGCTGGCGGCGTCCGCCCGGGTAAAGACGCCTTCTTCCTCCAAACGGTTGATGTTGAGAAAAGCCATCAACTCGTCCTCCTCCGGATCACGGATCGGGATGCATAAGGTGGATCCAGGAGTCGAGATTCCGCTTTCCTCCGCAGGGCGGCGCAGAACCGGCGAAGCGTATTGATCGGAGCTTGTCAGGATGGTGGGCTCGGCCTCGTGCAGCACGCGCAGCAGCTCGTCGCGCTCATAGCTGAGGCGCTCGAGCTCGCTCGCCTGGTCTCGATTGGCGACCACGCGGAACTCGAAGCGGTCTGAGGCTTTCTCGTAGAACAGGACATTGCCGGCATCGGCTTTCGGGTGGAGATAGGCGATGGCTTGCTCAAGCACCCGGCGGAGCAGATCGTCCAGATCCTCAGCCGCATTCAACCGTTGGAGGAAGCGGTTCGTCCAAGCTTGGGTCTGCCGGTGCCGAATGTTGCTGATGGCCATGGCCAGCTGGCGGGCCAGTGCCTGAAGCAAGTCGCGATCCTGCTGGTGGAATGCTTGCACGTCACAGCTTTCAATGTTGAGCACGCCGATCACGTGACCCTCGTCGATCACCGGCACGGCAAGTTCGGAGCAGAGGTCGGGGTGGATGGGGAGGTAGCGCTCATCTCGGCGAGCGTCTTCGACCAAGGCCGGCGTCCCATGCCGCGCGACCCAGCCCACGATGCCCTCGTGGAGGGATAGCCGTTCGCGCGCATGGTTCGAGCTCAACTCTTCGGTCGGCAGCGTGGTGGCCACGTCCTGGCTCACCAGCTGCTCGCCTTCCTTCATCAGGAAGGTGGCGTAGTGGTGTTCGAAATTCTGGGTCAGAATCTGCAGCGCCCGACGAATGATGTCGTCGGTGCTGGTCACTGTCCCGAGCGATTCGCTCAGCTGATAGATGCTTTGGAGTCGCCGTTGGTGATCCTGCAGGGCGTGGATGTTCTGCGTCTTTTCGATGGCGAGCGCCGCGAGGTTCGCGAACAGTTCGATCGGTTCAATCGCCCTTGCCGTGGGGGCTTGGCCGTCGACGGGATCGTCCACGGAGATGAGGCCGAGCACTTGATGGCCGGGAAGCCACAACGGAATGAACAGCATGTCCTTGGCGTGCCAGTTGCCCGTTTGACGCTCCAGATGCCCAGTGACGAAGCCCGACCGCTCCCCCCAGGGGGTGCGATCGATCGGGATGTAGTAGGATCGACTGAGCCGAAATTCCTCTTGGAAGATCCGTTTGCGCTCCTCCGGAGGCAAGGGGTTCGCCCGAAGTTGCGCTTCTTCCTCGGGGGTGAGCCCCGCCTGGGCTGAGCGCACGATGCGGACTTGTTCGATCGACTCTGGCGCAATCGGTCGATCATAGAGCCCGAGCGCAGCCCGCTGGAACGGCGTGTGTTCGGTAATGGCCGTGACGATGTCATCCAGAATGTCAGGCAGGTCCTGGCCGGCCAGGATCCGTTCGCCCAGCTCGAGGAAGCTCTCCGTCTGGCTCCAGCGGGCGAATTCGTGCTTGGCAGTCAGAGGGTCTTGGCCAGGCGAACCGCCGCCGAACTCCGCAACGAACGCGTCCACGACGTCCGGATCGAACTGCGCGCCTGCGTTGGCTTCAAGCTCGGCGAGGGCGTCCTCGTGCGGCATGCCTTGGCTATAGGGACGATCGGTGGTCATGGCGTCGTAAGCGTCCACGACTGCCACGATCTTCGCCTCCAGGCGGATGTCATCCCCGGCTAACCCATACGGATAGCCGCCGCCATCGATCCGTTCATGGATCTGTTCCACGATGCGGCCTACGTCCTCAAATCCCGGTTGTTCCTCCAGAAGTTCTCGGCCCCACTCGGAGTGGCGCTTCATGGTCGCCCATTCCTCGTCGCTCAACGAGCCCGGCTTCTGAATAATGTGCTGCGGCACCTTGGCCTTGCCGATGTCGTGGAAGTAGGCAGCATATCGGATATGATACATCGTCTCCGCCATGAGCCCCATCCGATGGCCGAGCCGACTTGCCATGTGTTCGAGCCGCTTCGAATGGCCTTCCATATGCTCATCGGCTTCGACCCGCTCCGCCAGCTCGTAGAAGCGGCGGTTGGTGGCTTCCATAGTCGCAAATGCCGGCAGAGACGAGATTTGCAGCAAGGCAACTTCCGTCGCTGCTTCAAAGTAGGCCGACCCATCCACCTCATGAGTCACGATGCAATCGCCCGGCTCGATGGCGATCTCCCGGTCGCCATCGCGGTACGTCAACTGCCCGCTCAGCAGGTAGAAGATTTCCGAGTCGTCCGTTCTGTCAGGCGGAAACACCTTCAACGGGGTGCTGGGAGGCAAGGCGTGTCGGCTGACTTCCAGGTTGTCCGACTGCGTCAGCAGTTGGGTTGCGGCTTGCCCGCGTGCCGTGCGAGCCAGGACGTCGCGTGATCGGTGGATGAAGGCCGGGTCCATGACTTCTTCTGGCGCTATCGTAGTGAACGTGCCATTGCAAGGCCAATGGCATTGCCCGTCGTCCCGATTGTCAGCTAATGGGTGCGAGCTGAACGAGGCTGTTCAACTCGTTGTCCGATTATGAGTGAAGCCCGATCCCGTGTGATGACAAGAGGGCAGGCTCGACGTGAGCCTGCCCTCCGCTGAAATACCCGCTTGCTCCAGAGACGATGATGATTAAGTTCCGGAGCCGCCGATGTCGATCGGATCATAGCAGACACCTGACGGCGTCGTCTTCT
>CAZMNF010000068.1:0-6072 GCA_964567595.1 uncultured Thermotogae bacterium
CAACTCATCCGAACGGTAACCGTCGTTCTCCCTCCCCCGGCGGGAGGGAGCCAGAGGGAGGGGGTTAATGGCTCGAGCGAGGCAGACCGACAAAGCCCGCAGGCTGCGTCACCTTCAAACGGACGCCGAACGAGCCCTGTGGCAACGGCTCCGGCGACGACAATTGAAAGGCGTCAAGTTCCGACGCCAACAGCCGATCGGGCCGTATATCGTGGACGTCGTCAGCTTCGAGGCCCGGCTTATCATTGAGGTGGACGGCGGCCAACACAACGATGCCGAGGCCAGACGCGTCGATCGACTGCGCGCCGAATGGTTGGCCTCCAACGGCCATCGCGTGTTGCGCTTCTGGAATCACGACGTGCTGCAAAGCGAGGACGCCGTGGTCGAACGGATGCGACAGGAACTGCCATCACCCTCACCCTAACCCTCTCCCGTCGAGGGAGAGGGAACCGACCGGCCCCGGCACAGCCCCTCGATGCCCCAAACGCCGTGGTCACCGAGCTTTCGTCGGCCGTTGACACCATGGCTGGCATCCGTAATCTGTCATCGGGTTGACCGACCATGACTCAACGCCCCGGCGTGCTCAATGACAAGCTGGCAACGCTGCCGTCTGACCCTGGCGTCTACCTCATGAAGGACGACGCCGGCGACATTCTCTACGTCGGCAAGGCGTCGTCATTGCGTAGTCGCGTCCGGTCGTACTTCCAGTCGGCGCGGCACCTCGATCCCAAGACCCAACGCCTCGTGCCGCGCATCGCCGACCTGGAGACGATCGTGACTGCCACGGAGCGCGAGGCGCTCATTCTGGAAGACACGCTCATCAAAAAGCACAAGCCGCCGTTCAACGTGCGGCTCCGCGACGACAAGCGCTATCCCTATCTCAAGCTGACGGCCGAGCCCTTCCCGAAGTTGGAGATCACCCGCGAGCTCGGCACCGACGCCCAGCGCGGCGCCCGCTACTTCGGGCCTTACACGGACGCGCACTCGCTCCGCGAAGCCCGCAAGTCCCTGCAGAAGGTCTTCCGCATCCGGACGTGCTCGCTGGACATCCAGGATCACCCTGTGCGCGAGCGTCCGTGTCTCGACCATTATTTGGGACTGTGCGACGCGCCCTGCGTGCAGGCCATCGACCGCCAGAGCTACAACGAGAACGTCGACCAAGCCGCGCTCTTTCTGGAGGGACGCCACGACGACCTCCTCCGAACTCTCCGCGAGCAGATGGACGAGGCCGCCGAGCAGCTGGATTACGAGCGGGCGGCGGCGGTGCGCGACCGGCTCCGCTCGCTGCAGAGGCTCGTCCAAACCCAGAAAGTCGTCGATCCCAAGGGCCACGATCGCGACGCCATCGCGCTGGCCCGACGGAACGGAACGTGCTCAGCCCAGATCTTTTTCATCCGCAACGGCAAGCTGGTCGGCCGGGAGCGCTTCACCATGGACGCCGACGAGGAGACCGATCCGGGCGAGGTCCTGACGGCGTTCGTGAAGCAGTTCTACCGCCGCACGGCGACGGTGCCGCCGGAAATACTCGTCCAGCATGACCTCGACGAGCCCGAGACGATCGAGGCCTGGCTGAGCGAGCGGCGCGGCCGCCGCGTGCACCTGAAACGCCCGCAACGCGGGCCCAAAGCCCGCCTCATGGAGACCGTCGCGCGCAACGCCGAGCTCACCCTGAGCGAGTCCCAGGATCACCCCGACAGGCGCCGGACGGCCAACCGCGACGGCCTGGCAGAGCTCCAAGCGAACCTGGGGCTCGAAGCGATCCCGGCTCGCATTGAGGGCTTTGACGTCTCCAACATTCAGGGCCTCGACGCCGTGGTCTCGATGGTCGTCTTCGAGGACGGGTCGGCGAACAAGCGCCAATACCGGCACTTCGCCATCCACGAAACCGAGGGGCCGGACGACTACGCCATGTTGGCGGAAGCCGTCCGCCGGCGCCTGCAGCGAGCCATGGACGGCGACGCGGCGTTTCTGCCGTGGCCCGATCTCATTCTGATCGACGGCGGCAAGGGCCAACTGAGCTCCGTCCGGTGGGCGATGAAGCAGCTCGGGGTGGCAACCATTCCCACATTGGCGCTCGCCAAGGAGGAGGAAGCCGTCTTCCAGGAAGGCCGGTCCGAACCGCACGACTGGCCCGTGACCGGCCCGGCCGTGCAACTCTTGCAGCGGGTTCGCGATGAGGCCCATCGGTTTGCGCTTGACCGGCACCGTCAGCGTCGCCAACGGCGCACGCTCCAGTCCAGCCTGGACGAGATTCCGGGCGTCGGCCCGGCACGCAAGCAAGCCCTGTTGAAACACTTCGGGTCGATGGCGCGCCTCCGCCAGGCATCGCTCGACGAACTGCTCGCCATCCCGAACCTTCCGACGACCGTCGCCCAACGGGTTCATCGAGCGCTTCAGCTCGAACGCCCACGTTGAGACAGGGAAAGCTGGTTGTTACCGCGATGTTGACGGCGACACGTTAAAATGCCTGCAACCCCCTAACGTCAAAGGAGGACTCTCAATGCATCAATTGGCGCAACGGTCCTGTCGACTGCTGTTGGGGATCAGCCTGATGACGCTGCTAATTGCGCCCCTCGGCATGGCACAGGGCATCGGCGGGGATCCGGACCTCACCATCACCGACGTGCAGATCTCGCCCGAATCGCCCCAGCCGGGCGAGCAAGCCGAGATCACGCTGACGATTGCCAACGAAGGGGATGGCGACGTCGCGAGGACGGCCCGGCCTGACGTGGAGTTCCTCGTCAGCTTCGGCCCGGCGGAGCTATCCAACATCGGCCTCGGCTTGCTGACCGGCATCCGCGTCGACAAGGCGACGCTGCGCGAAGGACTAGAGGCCGGCGAGACCACCGAGGTGACGTTCAACTGGGACGTCGTCCAGTTGCCGCAGTTCGAATTTATCTTCAAGGTCGACTCCCCCTTCAATAACGTCGACGAGGCCAACGAGGACAACAACCGAGCGGAGTATACGCTCAGCGTCAAGGAACAAGCCCTCGATCAGTGGTGGCTCGACGACGTCACTGCCCGCGGTGCCTGGGAAACCACCCAGGGATCCGACGAGGTCGTCGTGGCCGTGATCGACTCCGGCATGGACGTCGATCACCAGGAGTTCCAGGGCAACCTCTGGACGAACCCCGAGGACGGCACGCACGGCTGGGACATCGTGGACGACCGCGCGCCCGGCAACCGCCGGACGCCCATCGGGGTTCACGGCACGTCGGTCGGCGGGCTCGTTGCCGCCCGCGACGACGGCCAAGGCGTCACGGGCGTCGCCCCGAACGTCCAATTGATGGATCTGCGGGTGTTCCCGACCTTCCAGGTGGGTGGTCGGGCGATTGCGTCCGGCGCAGCCTCGGAGGACGTCGTCACCGCCATCAACTTTGCCACCGAGCACGGCGCGGACGTGATCAACCTGAGCCTCGGCTCGCTGTGCAGCGTGGAGCAGATCCCGCCCCGTTTCAGCCAGTTCCGCGACGACTTCAAGGCGGGCATCGAGGCCGAGCGCGAGGCGATCCAGAACGCTGTGAGCCAAGGCGTCACCGTGGTCGCCGCCGCCGGCAACAACGGAACGTGTGTGGAATACCCCGCCCAATTCCCCGAAGTCATTGCCGTGGGCGCCACGACGAAGGCCGACGATATTGCGGGGTACAGCGGCCGAGGCCCCGAGGTCTGGGTCAGCGCGCCCGGCGGCTCGCTGTCGTTCGAGGAATTCGTCAAGCAACTCGAGCTCGGCTTTGGGCAGCTCGTGCCCAAGCTGGACACGTTGCTGGTCAGCCCGTACCTGCGGGACAACTACGGCTGGTTCAACGGCACCTCGGCGGCGACGCCGATCGTCTCCGGCGTGGTGGCGCTCATGACGTCCGTCGACGGCGACCTGACACCGCAGCAGATCCGCGACGTGCTCGCGGCGACAGCTCAAGACATGGGCGAGTCGGGTCGCGACCCGCTGTTCGGCCACGGGCGAGTGGACGCCCAAGCGGCCGTGGAGTGCGTCGCCAACGGCCTCGCGTGCACCCAATAGCGATGCTTATGGGAGCGCTGGGCGGGGATGACCTTGCATTCCCGCCCTGTCGTTCCGCTTTGGAGAGTTGCCAGCTAAGAAATGCCCACGACCTCGATCACGCCCAGCGTGCTCAGCGTGACGATCACGCCCGCCGTCAGCACGCCCAACCCGATCAACGGAAATGCCGTCCGTATGGGCACGCCGTAGAGGAACGCCAGCAGCGAGCCCGTCCAAGCGCCTGTGACCGGCAAGGGAACAGCAACGACCAACACGAGCGCAACGGCCCCGAATCGCTCCACGGTGGCGGAGAACCGTCGGCGCGTTCGGGCGAACAGCCACTCGAACAGCTGATGGAAAAGCTCCACTCGGCTGAGCCATCTCACCATGGGCTCGAGCACGAGCAGAATCGCGATCACCGGCGCCAGATTGCCCAACACGCTCACCAGATAGGCCAGCGGCCACGCCATGTCGTAGCCCGCAATGGCCAACGGAATGGCCCCGCGCAGCTCACTGACCGGAAGCGCGGCAACCCCGAGCGTGACCAGGACGGCTTCGAGCGACGGGAAGCTCACAGCGTTGCGATTCTAGGCCCTGTCGCCTATACTTCCAAGCGGGCCATCCATCCACGAGGAGCTTGCCATGAAGCTTTACAACACGCTGACCCGCCAGGTCGAGGAATTCCAACCGCGTGAAGACGACCACGTCCGCATGTACGTCTGCGGCCCGACGGTTTACGACTACGTCCACATCGGCAACGTGCGCCCGTTCATCGTCTTCGACGCCTTCCATCGCTATCTGGAGTATCTGGGGTATGAGGTGACGTTCGTGCAGAACATCACCGACGTCGACGACAAGATCATCGACAAGGCAGCGGCGGAAGGCGTCACTTCGGACGAGATCGCCGAGCGCTACACCCGGGCGTACTGGGATGACCTGGAGCGCCTCAACATCAAGCCGGCCGACTATCAGCCCAAGGCCACCGAGACCGTCCCCGAGATGATCCAGTTCGTCCAGCAGCTGATTGACAAGGGCTATGCCTACGAGCTCGACGGCGACGTCTACTTCCGCGTCCGGCAGTTTGAGGACTACGGGAAGCTCTCGCACCGCTCGCTCGACGAGCTGGAGTCGGGCGCGCGCGTGGCCGTGGACGAGCGCAAGGAGGACCCCTTCGACTTTGCCGTCTGGAAGGCTGCCAAGGAGGGCGAGCCGGCCTGGGACTCGCCTTGGGGCCAAGGACGCCCCGGCTGGCACCTGGAGTGCTCGGTCATGGCGACAACGTATTTAGGGGAGACGATCGACGTCCACTGCGGCGGGCTCGATCTGGTGTTCCCGCACCACGAGAACGAGACGGCCCAGAGCGAGGCGGCCACGGGCCAGACGTTCGCCCGCTTCTGGATGCACAACGGGCTGCTCCAGTTCGAGGGCGAGAAGATGAGCAAGTCCCTGGGCAATTTCGAGTTCGCCCGCGACGTCGCCGACCAATACGGCGCGGAAGCCGTGCGGTATTTCTACCTCACCAAGCACTACCGGTCGCCCGTCAACTTCACCTACGACGCCATGAACGACGCCCAACGCGCCGTGGCGCGCGTCTACCATCTGCTTGAGGAGATCGAGCACGCGCTCCGCGACCGCGACGACGTGGCCCTCGACGAAGCTCAGTTGAGTGAGGCGGGCAAGGAGTTCTTCAAGACGCTGCGCGAAACGAAAGAACAGTACCTCGCGCACATGGACGACGATTTCAACACGGCCGGCGCGATCGGCGAGATCTTCGAGCTCGTCCACGCGGCCAATCGCTTCCGGGCCCACGCCACGGACGCCGACCTGCCGCTGCTGGCCCAGACGCGCGACCTGATCCGCGAGCTTGGGGAACCGCTCGGGCTCTTCCAAGCGACGCCGTGGCACGAGGCGGGAGGCGAGCTGACGGGCGATCTGGTTGAACTGCTCATCGACGTGCGCGCCCAGCTCCGCGATCAGAAGGATTTCCCATTGGCGGATCAGATCCGCGACCGACTGCACGAGATGGGCATCGAGCTGAAGGACAAGGGCGAGGAGACCGTCTGGAGCTATCGATA
>CAZMNF010000069.1:0-5577 GCA_964567595.1 uncultured Thermotogae bacterium
TGCTGCACTCGATCGGCGTCGGCGAGCCGTCGTCGCAGACGGTGTAGGTGAACGTGTCGGTCCCGTTGAAGTCGGGATCGGGCACGTAGGCCACCGTGCCGTCGGCGTTGACCGTCATTTGCCCGTTGCTCGGTGAGGTCTCGATCTGAACAGTCTCCGGGTCGACGTTGCCGTCCACGTCGCTGTCGTTGGCGACGATGTCGACGGTGACGGACGTGTCCTCGTCCGTGGTGGCCGCATCGTCGTTCGCCACGGGCGGATCGTTGACCGCCTCGACCTCGACCGTCACCGTCGCCGTGTCGCACTCGTTGTCCGGGTCACAGATGGTGTAGTCGAACGTGTCGGTGCCGGTGAAGTCCTCGGGCGGGGTGTACGTGACGGTGCCGTCGTCATTGATCGCCGTCGTGCCGCCCTCGGTCGAGCCCGTCGCGCTTGCAATCGTCAAGTCGTCCCCGTCGACGTCGCGGTCGTTGGCGAGCACGTCAATGGTGGCGTCGGTGTCCTCGTTGGAGACCGTGTCCGCGTCGTCCTCGGCAACGGGCGGGTCGTTGACGGGGGTGACCGTGATGTCGACGACGCCCGTGTCGGTCCGGCCCTTGCCGTCATCGACCTCGAACTCGAACGAGTCCTCTCCATTGAAATCGGGATCGGGAACGTATTCCGCGCTGCAATCGTCATTGACGACGACGGTGCCGTGCTCGGGCGGCGTCACCAGGCGACAGCTCAGCTCGTCGCCGTCCGGGTCGTCTCCATCCAGGGTGAGCGGCAGCGTGGTGTCCTCGGCGATCTCGTGTTGTTCGTCGACGGCGGTCGGCGGGGCGTTGTCGACCGTGACGAAGACCTGCATGCGCGTCTGGCCGCAGCGGTCGTCCTCGACGGTGAACTCGAGGGTCTCGTTGCCACGGAAGTCGAGCGGGGCGTCGTAGACGAGGTTGGGCGGCGTCCCGCGCAGTTGGCCGAATTCGGGGCCTTCGACCAGGGTGTAGCGGAGCGGATCGCCGTCGGGGTCCGTGGCGCCCAGGGTGAACTCCACTTGCTGGCCGGACTGCACCTCGACGACGCGATCGGTCGCCACCGGAGCCCGGTTGTCGGCGGGACAGGCTTTCGGCGTCTCCTCGTCGGGCGGAGGGTCCATGGCGGGATCGTCGGGCTCAGCCGGCGGCGGGCACTCGGAGGAGAGCGGATCGAATCCTCTCTCTCGGTCGACCGATGCGTCGAAGAGACAGCCGAAGTAATCTTCCGTTTCGCCAAAGGCGAACTCGCCGCGACCGTCCCAGCCGGGGCCGCCGTCGCGGGCCGGCACGAACGTGGACGTGTCGATCGGCTCGGTCGTCACCGTCACGCGGACCCACATCTCGCCCATGTCGGGGCCCGTCGGAATATCCGTGAGGCGAACCAGGCCGTCGAAGCCCGGTTCCAAGTCGTAGGGCTCGGCGTGCAGCGCCGCGTTCTGGACCGTCCATTCGGGAACGAACCCGTCGTCGCCAACGTTCGGGGCGCTCGGACAGCGGACGGCACCGCGCCAGCGCCCGTCGTGGTTCCAATCAATCAACACGTTCAGGTAATACTCGGCGGCCGGGGCATCTTGAGGGACGTTCACCCGGACGTTGAGATCACCCTGCCGGCAGTTCGGCAGGCTGCTCAATCCGGAAAACCGGTCGAAGTTGTCCACGTCGTCGAAGAAGAACGTGTCGTCCTGGTCCTCGTCGACGATCTTGCCGTTGCGCTCCACGGTGACCTCGCGTCCCAGAAAGACCCGAGACTTCGGGCTGCGGTGTCGAACAAAGTCGAGGTTGTCGCGCTCGCTCTCGTCGAGGAGGGTAGGAAAGCCGGCCTCGCTAACGTCCGGATCGGCAAAGCGGTAGTTGGGGGATGTGCCGTCCGGCGCATCCCCGTAGTCCGCGAGTTGGTCGTCGCTGGACTGGGCGATGCCGATGCTGGCCAGCAGGGCAACACTGAGCAGAGCGAGCGCGAGCCGCCGATTCATGAATGCCTCCCAAGTTGTGACTTAGGTTTTTGGGCCATGAAGCCTAAGGAGGCGGCGGCTCAGCTATCCCCGTGGGATCTGTGGCTTTGCGACTCCGGATCGCTCCGGATGTGCCCTTGTCGCTCCCGACGCTTCAAAGGCCAACACGCAGCGTACACTAAAGCTATACCTGCTTATCGTCAAACCTACATGATTGCGGGGAGAGCAATCAGTGACGCTCAAGACCCGTGTGCTTTAAACCCGAATGTCATTTTTGATGGATCAAAGAACAACACTATCGGTTCCGTCAAAATGGAGCCGTGACCACCACCGTGACGTCTCCACAGCAGCGTTGGTGAGTCATTCTTTCCGGGCGTCGGCATTGACGTCGGGGGCGGGCGCACGCGATTGGCCATACGCCCGCGTCCCGAAGCGCGTGACGATGGTCATGCCGAAGCCGAGCAGCCAGAGGGCGAGCGTGACGATCGCGCCCAGCACGGGGATCAGGCGGAACAACCCCAGGGTGACCACCCCGACAGCGAGCGCGGCCGCGGGACTGAACGGGTCGCGCTTGAGCGGCTCGCTGAGCCGCTGGCCGAGCACGCGTGCGGCCACGATCACGCCGACGATGGCGGCGTAGACGTAGGCCAGGACCAGGACCGGAATGAGGAAGATGCCCAGGATGGTGAACACCATCACCACCACCAGCGGCACGAAAAGCAACAGCGCCAACGCGCCCCAGCCGACCACAGTCATGGGATGGCTGCGCAGCGCGTCGGTCTGTCGAGCCATGGGTTGGGGAAGGAGGCTCAGCAACACCCAACCGATCGCGAACATGACGATCACCCAGGCGACCAACCGCCAGACGCTGAAGCCGAGGAACGCCAAGATGCCGAGACCGGCGAGCTCCTCCCAGCTCTCGCCCAAGCCACGCCAGGGCGTCGTGGTGACGTCCCCACGGACGGTGGCATCCGGATCGCGTCGCACGTTGCCGCCCACGCTCACCACGTCGCCGTTGACGACCGCCCCCGGCTCGAGAACGACGTCCTGGCCCACAGAGACCACGGCATCGCCGACGCGCCCCGACACTTGGACGCGTCCGCCAACGGCGACGACGCTGTGCCGGACCTGGCCCGACACCGTGACCTCGCCGCCGAAGACGACGATGTTGTCAGTGCGCTCGTTGGCCGCTAGCTCGACGTCGCCGCCGAACGTGATGAGCGAGCCGCGCTCGACGCTGGCGCTCTGTGTCGGGGCCTCCTCGTCCTGCGCGCGGCCGTCCAATCCAGCCAGCAGGGCCATCAGCGCGAGCAAGAGCGCGCCCAAGCGGAGCCTTCGCTTCGATCTACCGGAGACGTTCGTCATCGCTGCCCGAGCCTCCATTCGCTGGCTCTCAAAATGTTGCTGATCGACCCTCGACCGGCATGATAGCCCGATCCCGCGATTGCGGCCATGACCGATGGCATGGGCGACGACATCGGCGACACGGGGCCATCAGTCCGCGTATCCGTTGCATGCCCGCGTTCTCCGTTGGGCGCCACGTTAACGCGTTCCGCCGCTCGAGAGATGCCGCTCTGCTGGACGCCGTTGACGCCCCATACAGAGCGGGTCTACCATGTCCAGGCGACTCTCACGCGACCGTTACCGAAGGAGTGGAGCTATGGATTACCGCGTGGATCACGACTCGCTGGGCGAGGTCCATGTGCCCCAGGACGCCTACTGGGGCGCGCAGACTCAGCGTGCGGTGGGAAACTTCCCCATCAGCGATCTGAGACTCCAGCCCGCGTTTATTCGCGCCCAGGCCATCATCAAGCGGGCCTGCGCCCAGGCCAACATGGACCTTGGCGAGCTGGACGAATCGGTGGGAAACGCCATCGTCCAGGCGGCCGAGGAGGTCATGGAGGGCCACTGGAACGACCAGTTCGTCGTCGACGTCTACCAGGCGGGTGCGGGCACGTCGCAGAACATGAACGCCAACGAGGTCATCGCCAACCGCGCCATCGAAATCCTCGGAGGCCAGAAGGGCGACTACGACACCGTCCATCCGAACGACCACGTCAACCGCGGCCAGTCGACCAACGACACGATGCCAACCGCCATCCACATCTCGGCCCTGGAAGAGATCACCCATCGGCTGATTCCCGCGTTGGAAGAACTCCAACAAGCTCTGGAGCAGAAGGCCGAGGCGTTTGACGAGATCGTCAAATCCGGGCGGACGCACCTCCAGGACGCCGTCCCCATGAGACTAGGGCAAGAGTTCGGGGCCTATGCGCGCATGATTGAGCTCGGCGTTGAGCGCGTCCGCAAGAACGCCGAAGAACTGAAGGAGCTGGCGATCGGCGGCAACGCCGTCGGCACGGGGATCAACACGCCCGAGGGCTACAAGGGTAGGACGGTCGAGCACATCAACGAGGCGACGGGCCTCGACTTCCGCCCAGCGGAGGATCCCTTTGAAGCCATTCAGAACCGCGATGCGGCCGTCAACGTCTCCGGCGCGCTGCGCACGGTGGCGACCAGCCTGACCAAGATCGCCGACGACTTTCGACTGCTGTCCTCGGGACCGACGACCGGGCTGGGCGAGATCAACCTGCCGGCCGTGCAGCCGGGCAGCTCCATCATGCCGGGCAAGGTCAACCCCGTGTTGGCCGAGATGCTCAACATGATTGCGTTCGGGGCCATGGGCTGCGATCAGGTCGTCTCGCGCGGCGGCCAGGCGGGCCAGTTGGAGCTGAACGTCATGATGCCGGCGATGGGCTACTATCTGTTGCACGAGATCGAGATTCTGTCCAACGGCGCACGGGCGTTCAACGAAAAATGCGTGCAGGGCGTGACGGCCAACGCCGACGTCTGTCAGGGCTACGCGGAGGGCACGCCGCAGGTCGTCACGGCGCTCAGTCCCTACATCGGCTACGAGAAGGCGGCCGAGGTGCTCAAAAAAGCGCTTGAAGCTAACAAGTCGATCCGCGAGGTCGTGTTGGAAGAGGGGCTGTTGCCGGAAGAGCAGCTGAACGAGGCGATGGACCTCAAACGCCTGACTTGATAGAGCGATGAAGCTCTTCCTCGACGTCGACGGCGTTCTGGTCGACGGGTATCACGCCAATCCCGAACGGCGGCGCCGTTGGGACACGACGCTACATGACGATCTCGGGATCGACCCGGAGGCCCTCCAAAAAGCGTTTTTTGAGCCCTACATCGAGCGGGTCGTCGCCGGCGAGCTCGACCTCAAAGCGACGCTGGCCGACGTGCTGCCGACCCTCGGCTACACTGGATCCGTCGACGCGTTCCTCCAATACTGGTTCGACAAGGACTCGAAGCTGAACCCCGAGATGTGGGAGGCCGTGCAGACGCTGGCGCGGCGGGACGACCTCGATCTCTATCTGGCGACGGGCCAGGAACATCGCCGCGCCACCTACCTATGGGAGACGCTCGGATTGGGCGCGTACTTCGACGACATCTTCTACAGCGCGCAGATCGGGCAGCACAAGAGCTCGCCGAGGTTCTTTGCGGCGATCAATGCCGAGCTGGGCATCGGGTCGCATGAATCGCCCTTGTTCTTCGACGACAGCCCGGCCGTGGTGGCCGCCGCCCGCGCGGCCGGCTGGGACGCCCAT
>CAZMNF010000070.1:0-5567 GCA_964567595.1 uncultured Thermotogae bacterium
CCAACACCCGCGCATCGTCGTCCGTCGCCGCTCGTTCGGGCTCCGCTAGGACTTCGCCTTCCGGACTTCCTCGGTGATCGCGGGCACGATCTCGTGCAGGTCGCCCAGGATCGCCCAGTCGGCTTTCTGCACCATCGTCGATTCGTCGTCGGTGTTGATGGCCAAGACGTGCTTGGCGCCCTTGCAGCCGACCATGTGCTGGACGGCGCCGCTGATCCCGGCCGCGATGTAGATCTGGGGGGCGATCTTGTTGCCCGTTAGGCCGATCTGATCGTCGTGCGGGCGCCAGCCGTTGTTGGTCGCCACGCGCGAGCCGCCGACGGCGCCGCCCAGCTCACCGGCCAACTCCTCGAGGATTTCGAACCCGTCCTCGCCGCCGACGCCGCGGCCGCCGCCGACCACGACCTCGGCTTCCTTGAGCGAGACGCCCTCCGTGTCCGTGGTTTCCACGTCGGTGACGCGGACGCGGAGGTGTTTATCGCTGATGGATGGCTCGAACGGCTGCAGCTGAGCGTCGCCCGGCGCGTCAGCCTCCTGCGTGCTCAGCGCGTGCGGCGGGACGGTCAGCAGGGGCGGATTGCCCTTCAGTCGCGCCTCCTCCAGCAGCGAACTTCCCCATTGGTGCCGCACGACGTGGAACGGCTCGCCCGGGGTGACCTCGATGCAGTTGGCCGCCATGGGCTGATCGAGCTCGGCCCCCGCGTGGGCGAGCACCTCCTGGCCGCGCTCGGTGCCTGGGGCGAGCACGGCCTCAGGGCCTTGCGCGCTTGCAAGCTGAGCGATGGATGATCCCCAAGCTTCCGGCGCGTAGGTGCTCAGCCGCTCGTCCGCGACGTGGTGGACGGTCGCGACGCCGTACGAGGCGAGCGCTTCGCCGACGCTTTCAGCGCCGCTGCCCATGGCGACCGCGTGAAGGTCCGTGCCCAACTGCTGAGCAACGCCGCGCGCCAACGTGAGCGCCTGAAGCGACGCCTCGTTCGGCGTTCCGTTGCTGTGGTCGATGAACGTGAGGATCATCTAAAGCACCTCCAGTTGGTGCAGGATCTCCGCGACCTTCGGCGCCGCGTCCGCGCCCTGGCCGATGATCTCTACCTGGCCACCCTCTTCCGGGGGATGTTTCAACCGCACCTTTTCCAGCTTGGGGTCGCTCGGTTGAGGTTGTTGGCGATCGACCGGCTTCTTCTTCGCCGACATCGTGCCGCGCAGCGACGGATGCCGCGGGAGGTTCAGCCCTTCCATGACTGCCAAGACCGCGGGCGTGTCGAGCTCGTAGACCTCCCAATCCGCGCCGAGCTCGCGCTTGGCGCGGACCGTTCCGTCGCCGAGTTCGAGCGCCTTGATCGCCGTGGCGCACGGCCGATCGAGCGCCTTGGCCACGCGGATCGGCACCTGATAGTCGGCCGTGTCGGAGGCTTCGTTGCCGAAGAGAACCAGATCGATCGGCTCGCCGTCCGCCTCGCGCTGTTGGACGGCGTCGCTGATCGCGCGCGCGGTCGCCTGCGGGTCCCATTCCTGATCGGTCTCCAACAGGACCGCCTCGTCGATGCCCTTGGCCAAGGATTCGCGCAGCTGCTCCTCGGCATCCGACGGGCCGAGCGTCAGCACGGCGGAGGAGCCGCCGTGCGTTTCGGTTATCTGTACGGCTTCCTCGACGGCGCACTCCTCGTGCGGGCTGATGGTGAAGCCGAGGTTGCGCGTGTTGATCCGTTGCTCGTCGTCGGTGAGCACCATCTTGGATCCGGTATCCGGCACGCGTTTCACACAGACCAGTACGTTCATGAGTTCCTCCCGTTACGCCTTCATCCGCGAGTTGTCCGGGTCGAACAGCGGCGTCGGCCCGGCCACGGCAACGTTCACCGGATAGTGCTCGCCGAAGTACTCCACGACCAGATCCTGGCCCTCCTGGGCGTACTCGGGCGGGAGGTACCCCATCAAGAGATACTTGCCGACGGACGGGCCCATGCCGGCGGTCGTGACGTGCGACGGGCGACCCTTGCCGTCGACGATCCGCTCGCCATCGGTCGTCAAGATCGGCTCGTCGCCTTGCATGTAGCGTTCGATGCCGGAGTGGCCCTCGCGGTGGTCTTCAACGGTAAGAGTGCACATCGTCGCCGTCGGCGGGTCCTCCTCGCGAGCGGCCAGATAGGCCTCTTTGCCGATGAAGTCCTGCTTTTTGACCTTGGGATAGGCGATGCCGGCCTCGACGGGGTTGTAGTCGAGCTCGAGCTCGTGGCCCTGCAAGCGATAGCCCTTCTCCAGGCGGGCCGTCGTGCCGTAGACGCCGATGCCCGCCGGGACGACGCCGTACGGCTGACCGGCCTCCCAGAGCGCTTGCCAGAGTTGGCGCCCCTTGTCCATGGCGACGTGCAGCTCCCAACCGAGCTCGCCGACATACGAGATGCGCAGCGCCCAGACGGGAATGCCAGCGACCGTGATGTCCTGACAGGTCGCGAACGGGAAGCCGTCGTGGGAGATGTCGTCCTCGGTCAACTCTCCCAACACGTCGCGCGCGTGGGGGCCCCAAAGCCCGATGGTGGCAAACTCGTTCGTCCGATCGTGCAGTTGGGCCGTGTCCGGCAGATGGTCGAGCAGCCACTTCTTGTCCATGCTGCCCACGGCGCCGCCGCTGATGACGCGGAAGTCGTTCTCGCCGCGGCGCATCACGGTCAGGTCGGCCTTGATGCCGCCCTTGTGGTCGAGGAACGAGGTGTACATCGCCTTGCCGACGGGCTTGTCCATCTGCGCCAGGGCGATGTGCTGTAGGCCGTCAAGCGCGCCGGGACCCGTGACGTCGAAGATGGCGAACGCGCTCAAGTCGATCATCGCGACGCGATCGCGCATCGCCAAGTGTTCGGCGTTGATGATGGGCGACCACCACCGCGCGTCCCACTCGTTCCAACGATCCGAAATGTGGGTCTCGTACTCTTTGAGCAGATCCCGATTCGACTCGTACCAGTGCGGGCGCTCCCAGCCGGCCGCCTCGAAGAAGACGGCCTCGAGGTCCCTCGTCTGATCGTAGAACGGGCTGATCCGTCGCGGCCGCGAGCTGAGCCACTGTTCCTGGGGATGGACGATGCCGTAGATCTTGGGGAAGCCCTCGTACGCCCGCTTGCGCACGTGATCGCGGGTACGTGCGTAGGGATAGAAGCGCGCCACGTCGAAGCCCTCCGGGTCCCACTCGGGCGTGCCGTCGGTCATCCACTGGGCGAGGATCTTGCCCGTGACGGGCCCCTCTTTGATCCAGATGGCCGAGCCCGTCCAGAGCCCCTTGACTTCGGGGAGCTCGCCGATGAGCAGCCCTCCGTCGGGCGCCATGGAGATGAGCCCGTCGATGGCGTACTGGATCTCCACGCTGTCGTGGTCGAGCATCTCCGGCAGCAGCTGGAGCGCGTCCTCCATTTGGGGCTCGAAGTCCTCGTGCGAGAAGGGCATCTCCGTGGGGCTCAGCTTGGCTTCCTCAATGGAGGGAATGTCCTCCGGATCGTGCAGCAGCGGCCGGTGGGCATAGGAGCCGATCTCCAGGTTGTTGCCGGCCTGGCGCTCGTACATGAGCGTGCTCATGTCGCGCAGAATGGGGTACTCGATCTCGCCCTCCGCGTCGGCCAGTTGCGGAATCGGCCCGGCGTCGATCATCTGGTGGACGACGGGCTCGAGCGGAATGCGCGCGCCGGCCATCTCGGCCAGTTCGGGGCTCCACACGCCGCAGCAGATCAGTACGTGCTCGGCGTTGACGGTGCCGCGCGAGGTCTCCACGCTCTGGATGCGCCCGTTCTCGGTTGTCATGCCCGTCACTTCGGTGTTGGGGAACGTCGCCAACGCGCCCTGATTCACGGCGTGCTCGCGCATCTGGGTGCCCGCCTGCAGCGAGTCGACGACGCTCACGGTCGGGTCCCAGAAGCCGGCCTTGACGACCTTTTCGTTGATCCAGGGGAACTTCGACTTCACCTCTTTGGGGCTCACGAGCTCCGCGTCCACGCCCCAGGCCTTGGCCGACTGGACGCGTCGCTTGAGCTCCTCCACGCGCTCGTCGGTCCGGGCGAGCTCGAAGCCCCCGCAGGTGCGGTTGACGCCCATGTCCTCGTACTGCTGCTGGCTGTCCACCGACATCTCCGTGCCGATCTTGTCGTGATCGACACAGAACAGGAAGTTGGACGCGTGGCCCGTGGAGCCGCCGGGGTTGGGCAACGGCCCCTTGTCGATCATCACCATGTCGCGCCAGCCCATCTCGGTCAGGTGATAGGCGACGCTGTTGCCGACGATGCCGGCGCCGATGATCACGACGTTGGCGTGGCTCGGCAGATCATCTGCCATGCATTCCCTCCTTTGGCGTGTTCGCGCAAGTCCGTCCCCACCTGAATACCGCAACTCGCTTCCGGCATTCGGTAAGATGGCTTACGCTCCGGTTGCGATACGTCCCAATTTCGCGTCCTCCGGCTATTCCAGCCGCTGGGCTGAACTTGACGACGGCGTTACGGACGACGGGCTCACAACTGTTGTCGAATGTGTTCGATAAATCGCTTGGTGTGTTTCTCCAGCAGCTCCGCGCTCCTCGCGGCGTCGCGGTCGGTTAACGACTGGAGCAGCGCGGCATGTTCCTCGGCCAACTGGTCGTAATAGTCGTCCATCTCGCGCGAAAAGGCCCAGATGCGCACGGATTGGTTGCGCAGCATCTGAAGCATGTTCGCGAGGACGTCGTTCTTGGTGGCGCGGTTGAGCTGGTCGTGGAACGCCAAGTCGAGCTCCATGAGTCGCTTGGGGTCCGATTCGTTCTCCATGGCCTCCACATCGCTGCGCAGGGATGCCAGTTCGCTCTCGGTGATGCGCGAGGCGGCCAGTTCGCCGGCCAGTCGGATGAGATAGGAGCGGACCTCGAACACGTCCTTGAGGTTCTGGAAGCTGACCTCGGTGACCATCGTGCTGCTGCTGGGGATGATCCGGACGAGGCCTTCGGTCTCCAGACGGATCAGCGCCTCACGAATGGGCGTGCGGCTGACGCCGAACTCCTCGATCAGGTCCTTCTCGCGCAACACCTGGCCGGGCTCGTACTCGATGAGCACGATCCGACGCTTCAGCTCGCTGTAAACATGATGGTTGTCGTGGCTGCGCTCCAACGTCATTCCTTCGCGCCGGGTCATGATTGAACCAATATATAATGAAAATATGGCTCTGTCAACCAAGCCACATTGGCCCTCTTGACACCGTTGTAACGTCGGTGTATATTTGCCCCTATCCCGACCTTCAAAATGGCAAAATGGCGCATTGGACGGGCCCTTAGGGCGAGTCACCCAGGTCCGTCGCCATCGGGTCGAGGGACAACGGCATGGTGCCGGAATTTGACGCAAGCGATTCGGACATGACGGGCCGATCAGCACCTGAGCGCGCCGTTCGACAGAGGGCGCATCTGCCGGCGCCACGCCGCGTTGCCTTGGCGGATGCTCTAGCGATCGTTGGGCCAAGCTCTCCCCGAGCCCCGATCCCGATCAACGACGAGGGAAGGAGTCGATAATGGCCGAGATCGATCAGACCAGTCCGGAGTACCGGGCCCATCCCAACGTGCCGAGCGTGGA
>CAZMNF010000071.1:0-5565 GCA_964567595.1 uncultured Thermotogae bacterium
ACCGTCATCCGCGAGTCGTGGTGAGTCTCGATGTTCAGCCGCCACGGATCGTCACGCTCTTCTTCGACCGGTGACTTATTAGAGGAGAGGGATCATCGTGAAACCTCGAGTGGCCCGTGAGAGAACGCGCTCTGCTTTCGACTCGACGAGGCAAAGATCGCGGAATCGGAGGAGATTCAACCCGATGAGAGCGTTCAACGTGAAGACACCGCGTCAACGGGGAGACTCCGGTCTTGGCTTCTAGAAACGCACCCAACCGCTTGATCCACGCGCAAAGCCCCTATCTGCGGCAACACGCCCACAACCCTGTCGACTGGTTCCCTTGGGGGGACGCGGCGCTAGAGAAGGCCGAACGGGAGGACAAGCCGCTGTTCGTCTCCATCGGCTATTCCACCTGCCACTGGTGCCACGTCATGGCGCACGAGTCCTTCGAGGATCCCGAGGTCGCCCGGCTCATGAACGAGGCGTTCGTCAACGTCAAGGTCGATCGCGAGGAGCGGCCCGACCTCGACGACGTCTACATGACCGTGTGCCAACTGCTGACGGGCCAAGGCGGCTGGCCGCTCAACGTCATATTGACCCCGGACAAGCGGCCCTTCTTTGCCGCCACCTACATTCCCAAGGGGGCACGCTTCGGCCAAAAGGGGATGCGCGAGCTCGTCCCGCGCGTCCAACAGCTCTGGGCCGAGGGCCGCGAGGATGTGCTGCAGTCCGCCGGGCGGATCACGGAGGCCCTGACGCAGACGAGCGTCGACAACAACGTCCAGGACGAGCTGACCGAAGCCCACCTGCACGCGGCCTACGAGGAACTCCGCGAGCGCTTCGATGACCAACACGGCGGATTCGGCTCGGCTCCGAAGTTTCCCAGTCCCCACAACCTCGCGTTTCTGCTTCGCTATTGGCACCGCACGGGCGACGACGAGGCCCGTCGCATGGCGGAGCAGACGCTGGACGCCATGCGTCGCGGCGGCGTCCACGACCACGTCGGGTTCGGCTTCCATCGCTATTCGACCGATCGCCAGTGGCACCTCCCGCACTTTGAGAAGATGCTCTACGACCAGGCGACGACGGCGCTGGCCTACCTGGAGGGGCATCAGGCCACCGGCCGATCGGCGTTCGCCGAGACCGCTCGCGGCGTCTTCGCCTACGTCCTGCGCGATCTGCTCGCGCCGGAGGGCGCGTTCTATTCCGCGGAGGATGCGGATAGCGAGGGCGAAGAGGGCAAGTTCTACGTCTGGACCGACGCCGAGATCCGGGCGGCGCTCGAGGCCGACGAGGCCGAGCTCGTCATCGAGGCGTTCGGCGTCGACCCCGAGGGCAACTACCGCGAGGAGGCCACGGGCGAGGCGACCGGCCGCAACGTGCTGCACCTGCGGCGCGAGCTGACCGAGTCGGAACGAGAGGTCTGGGAGCGCGCCCGCCAGAGGCTTTACGAGGTGCGCGAAGAGCGGGCGCGGCCCGACCTCGACGACAAGATCTTGACTGACTGGAATGGGCTGATGATCGCGGCGCTCGCGCGTGGGGCGGCCGTGCTCGGCGAGGCGCGCTACGCGGAATTCGCCCGGCAGGCCGCCGACTTCCTCCTCGAGACGATGCGCGACGCCGACGGCGGGCTGCGCCATCGCTATCGCGAGGGCGAGGCGGGCGTCGCGGGCTTTCTCGACGATTACGCGTTCCTGGGCTGGGGGTTGATCGAGCTCTACGAGGCGACGTTCGAGCCCCATTATCTGGAACGGGCGTTGGAGCTCACGGACCGGATGCTGGCGCGCTTCGAGGACGCCGAGCGCGGTGGCTGCTACTTCGTGCCCCCTGACGCCGAGGACGTCCTCGTGCGGCGCAAGTCCTTTGAGGACCGCGCGATGCCCTCGGGCAACTCCGTCGCCATGTTCAACCTGCTCCGCCTGGCCCGATTGACGGGTCGGACCGACTTCGAGGAGCACGCCGATCGGCTGAGCCGGGCGGCGTCGGCGCGCGTCAATCAAGTCCCCATCGGCTTCACGCACCTGCTCGCCGCGCTCGACCTGGCGCTGGGACCGAGTCAGGAGGTCGTCATCGTTGGCGATCCCGACGATCCCGCAGCTCAGGCGGCCCTCCAAACGCTGCGCGAGGCCTTCCGGCCGCGGACGGTCGTCGTGCTCAAGCCATCGGACGCCGACGACGCGCCCATCGTCGATCTCGCCCCGTTCACGCGCGACATGCGCCGGCTCGACGGCGAGACGACGATCTACGTCTGCCAGGGGCATCGCTGCGATCAGCCGACGGCCGACATCGCCGCCATGCGCGAGCTGCTGCAGGCCTAGCCGGGCAAGGTCGCCGCTCCTGCTCCTGCACCTTCCCCGAGGCGGAATCTTGAACCCTCTGTTAACCTCGATGTGTTATCATCACTCCCATCAAGGGACAAGACTTCCAAAAGCGAGGGTTCTCCGGACGATGGTCAAGTACGTCTGTCTCGACTGCGGGCGGGACTGGTACACCGCGGTGACCAACGCCGACGAGCGAGGCCGCTGTCAGGATTGCGACGGCCCCTTGCGCCGAGCTTCTCAGCTGTTTCCAAACCGCGAGGACCAGGGCGGTAACGACGACCCATCCCCGTTCGTGCCGCCTCGCCCGCCGTCCCGTTGACGCGGCCTTGAGCGATGCCCGATCATGCGGGCATGGCGACGTATGACATCTCGCGCCCGCTTCGGTGGGGCATGGCGGTGTGGCCCGGCGATCAACCGTTCGAGCACAACTGGACGATGCGCATCGCCGGGGGCGCCTCGGTCAACGTCAGCGCGATCACGCTCAGCGTCCACACGGGCACCCACGCCGACGCGCCGTCCCACGTCGACGACGCGGGGCGAGGGGTCGACGAGCTGCCGTTGGACGCCTACCTCGGGCCGGCCACGGTCATCGAGCGCCGCGGCGTCGAATCGCTCGCGCTGGACGATCTCGCGGGGCTGGATCTCGACCGGACCGAGCGGCTGCTGATCAAGACGGAGACGAGCGAGGTCGACGCGCAGACGTGGCCCGAGCGCTTCCTGACGCTGGGTCCGGAACTCGCCGAGCTGCTGGGCGAGCGGGGCGTGCGCCTGGTGGGGCTCGACACGCCGTCGGTCGATCCTCAACAGAGCAAGACGCTCGGCGCCCATCACGCCCTGGCCCATCAGGGCATCGTCCACTTGGAGAACCTCTGGCTGCGCAACGTGCCGCCGGGCGACTACTGGCTTTCGGCGCTTCCCTTGCGCTTGGAAGGCCTCGACGCCGCGCCGGTCCGGGCCGCGTTGATGACGATCGACTGATTAGGGCACGAGCCGCGTGCGATCGCGGGGGAAGAAGCTCGCCTCGCGGACGTTGGGCAGGCCCAACAGCTGAGCCGTGAAGCGCTCCGAGCCGATCGCCAGCCCGCCGTGCGGCGGCATCCCGTACTTGAAGATCTCCAGATAGAAGTCGAAGTCCTCGGGGTTGAGGCCGCGCGCCTCGATGTTGCTCACCAGGTGGTTGTAGTCGTGGATGCGCTGGCCGCCCGTGGTGATCTCCAAGCCCCGATACAGCAGGTCGAAGCTGTTGGTCAGCTCGGGATCGTCGTCGCAGGGATAGGCGTACATGGGGCGCTTGGCGGTTGGATAGTGCGTGATGAACACGAGCTCCGAGTCCAGGTGCGCCTCGGCGTACTCGCAGATGAGCTCCTCGCCCTCGGGGTCGAGGTCGCCGTCGTCGATGGGCTTGTCGTAATGAGTGTTCAGGATCTCGATCGCTTCCGCCAGCGTCAGGTGCGGGATTTCGTCGGGAACCTCGGGAATGTGGGCGTCGAACAGCTCCAGCTCGTCCGGGCAATGTCGCTTGACGTGGTCGAAGACGTGGCGCAGCAGTTCGGTCTCCACGGCCGTGATCTCGTAGAAGTCGTCGATGAAGCCCATCTCGTAGTCGAGGCTGACGTACTCGTTGAGGTGGCGCTTCGTGTTGTGCTCCTCGGCGCGGAACGCCGGGCCCACCTCGAACACGCGCTCGTAGCCCGCGCCGACGAGCATCTGCTTGTAGAACTGCGGGCTCTGGGCGAGAAATGCGTTCCGTTCGAAGTACGCCACCGGAAACAGCTCGGTGCCGCCCTCGGTGCCGGCGGCGACGATCTTGGGCGTCTGGACCTCCAAGAACCCCGCTTGGCGCAGGTACTCGCGAAACGCCCAGATCAGTTCGGCGCGGACGCGGAAGACGGCGTTGATCTCGGGCTGGCGCAGGCTGAGCGGGCGATTGGACAGAACCGTCTCCAGCCGCGTGGCGATGACGTCACGGGAGCGGTTGACCTGGATGGGCGGGTCCTCGACGGGCGTGCTGAGGATGGTCAGCTCGTCGATGTCGACCTCGACGCCGCCGGGGGCGCGCTCGTCCTCGACGACCGTCCCCGTCAGCTCGATCGCGGCCTCCTCGGCCAAGCCGTCGGGGCGCTCCACCTCGCCCTTCAGCTTCGTCTGGACCTGGCCGCTGCGATCGCGCAGCACGATGAACGTCAACTTGCCCATCTCACGGACGGTGTGTGCCCAGCCCGCGAGCCGCACCCGTTCGCCGACCAGCGTCCGAACCGATTGCGCTAGCGTCCGCTCCATCGCCATCACAAGCCTTTCTGAGCCCTGTTGCTGGGGTGTCTGCAAAAGTTGTCACGGTCGTTGCGTTGGCCCCGATGACAGCCGTTTGTGATACGGGGTTCTGGGATGGGCGATAGCATAGCCCACACAACGCCCCCGAGCAAGCCCGCTTGCATCCGCCCATCCGGCCGCTTAGAGTGCGTCCAGTCGGCAGACCAAGATAAGGAGGCAGCCCGACCGTGATTCCTATTGACTTCAGCGATCGCGTCGCGTTGATCGCCGGGGTGGCCAACAAACGCAGCATCGCTTGGTCGATCGCCCAAGCGCTTGATCAAGCCGGCGCGCAGATCGTGCTGACGCACCTGGACGACGAGCGCATCACGGCCAACATCGAAAAGCTGGCGACGCAGCTGAACGACCCGATGCTGGTGCCGTGCGACGTCACCGACGACGAGCAGCTCCAGCGGGCGTACGAGCAGATCGACGAGCAGTTCGGGCGTCTCGACGCGCTCGTGCACAGCGTCGCGTTCGCGCCCCGTGAGGAGTTCGACCATCGCTTCGTGGAGACGACCCGTAATGGCTTCCGGACGTCACTGGAGGTCAGCGCGTACTCGCTGTTGCCCATGGCGCGCCATGCCGAGCCGCTCATGGCCAAGGCCGGCGGCGGCAGCATCATCGCGATGACCTACCTGGCCGCCGTCCGAGCGACGCCCACCTACAACGTCATGGGGACCGCCAAGGCCGCGCTGGAACAGATCATTCGCCAGCTCGCTTACGAGATGGGCTCGGAGAATGTCCGCGTCAACGGGATTTCCGCGGGACCTGTCTCGACATTGTCCGCGCGCGGCATTCCGGGCTTTACCGACTTCCTTAAGCAGTACGAAGAGCGCGCGCCGCTCCAGCGCAACATCACCCCCGAGGAAGTCGGCCAGACGGGCGTCTTTCTGCTGAGTGACTTGGCCAGCGGCATCACGGGCGAGATCCTCTACGTCGATGCCGGCTA
>CAZMNF010000072.1:0-5470 GCA_964567595.1 uncultured Thermotogae bacterium
AGTCACCCTACTTGTGCCGTGGTCAATAAGTCGTTGGATTCCATGGCCCAATCAATGTGGCAAGGCTTGTGTCGGGGCTGTCTGCGTCTGGGCATCGGGGCGATGTTGGCGCTCGTTATTGCCCTGAGCGGCTGCTCGGGGCCGAGCCGGGAGCCCATTCGGGTTTACGACGGCCAATGGGACTCCCTCCGCCTCAATAACGCCATTGCCGCGTTCGTGATTGAGAACGGCCACGGCCGTGAGGTTGAGTCCGTGGTGTTGGGCCCGGAAGAGATGCGCACCAAGCTCGTCGACGGCGATGTGGATCTCAACATGGAGGGCTGGACAAGCAACTGGCCGGAAAGTTCGGCGCGACACCTCGAGCAGGGGACGTTGGTGAACCTCGGCACGACGTACGAAGCCAGTCGGCAGTTGATGATTGTGCCGCAATGGCTGGCGGATCGGCATGGCATCCGTTCGCTCGAGGCCATGACCGAGCACTGGCGCATCTTCCAGGATCCGCAGGATCCGACCAAGGGGCTGTTCTACAGTTGCCCGCTCGGGACCCGTTGCGACGAGATCAACCGCGTCCTGCTTCGCGCCTTCGGCTTGGACGCCTACTACAACGTCGTCAATCCACCCTCGATGGACGCGTTGGAGCGTATTCTGGACCGCAGTGCGCAGGAGCGGCGCCCGGTGTTCGGCTACTACTGGATGCCCACCCGTCTGATGTGGGCCCACGACTGGCAGGCCCTGGAGATGCCGCCCCACACTGAGGACTGTTGGTCCCGAGTCATCGGCGCCGTTCAGGCTGACGACGCGGCCCCCGTCGATCAAGCCTGTGCCTACCCGAAGCGGCCCATTGACAAGCTTGCTCATCGATCGTTGGCCGAGCGAGCCCCCCAAACGGCTGACATGCTGAGACGCATGACTGTCGGGTTGGAACCGTTGACCGAGACCGGCGCTTGGGTGGAGCGCAACCATGTCGACAGCTGGGAGGCGGCTGCCCGGCACTACCTTCGACAATATCCGGACCGGTGGCACGACTGGCTGGAGAACGGGGCAATCGAGCGCGTGAACCGAGCCTTGGAGAGCGCGGACGCCTCGTCCCCTTGATGGCGATCTGATGGGGACCGAACCGACATGGTGGCGTTGATCAAGCGAGCCGTCCGGAGCCTGCGCGGGAAAGTACTCCTGGCGACCCTGATTCCCGGGGGCTTGGCGTTGGCGCTCGGGTTGATCGTGGCGGTTCAGGGTTACGAAAACGTCGCCCGCGAGCTCGTGCAACAACGGACCGCGGAGTTGGCGGAGATGACCAGCGCCTGGCTCGGCGAGTACGTGGAGTCGACGGGACAGACGCTGCAACGCGTTGCGGCCCAGGACGCCGTCCGCTCGCTCGACCCGGACCGTCTCGACGCGGCGCTTGCGGAGGAACGATCCCTCGCGTATCTGTTCAACGGCGGTCTGGCCGTCTACGACATTCAGGGCTCGTTGATCTGGGGCCGGTCGCTTTCCGCGTTTCGCCAAGCCCCGTCACAACTCCATTTGACCGCCCTGGCGGATCAAGTCCGTCGGAGCCGTCGGCCGGTCTACACCGACGTGATCCAGACGCCGTCGGAGACGGGCCTGTTCGTAGCCGCCCTGGCACCGGTCATCCAGGATGGGGCCGTCCGAGCCGTCCTCGTGGGTCTGGCCAACTTGCAGACCTCAACCATGGGGACGAGGTTCGCCAACATCTTGGAGATCGAGGGAGGCGGGAGCGGCTTCGCCTATCTTGTCGACGGGTCAGGGCAGGTTCTCTACCATCGCAACGTCGCTCAGTTGGGAAGCGATTACGCCGACATGTCGCCCGTTCGGCACGTGATGGCCGGGGAAACCGACGCCCGCGTCAGCGAATATGCCGACGGCGGGGCGGTCCTGTCGGGCTATTCGCCCGTGCCCGGCACGGACTGGGGCGTCGTCACCCATCAATCTTGGGACGCGATCCTCGGCCCGCTGCAGGCCTATAGCAACGTCTTGATCGCGGTGCTCGCGCTCGGCAGCGCGATTGCGGGGGTCATCGTCTTCGTGATCGTCCACCGGGTGCTGCGTCCGGTTCAAGCCCTGATATCGGGGGCGCAACGGATCGCCGAGGGCGACTTCGGTCACGCCATCGACGTCCGCACCCGCGACGAGATGGCGACCCTTGCGGATCGCTTCAACGAGATGACCGCGGCCCTCGCGACGTCGCACGAGCGCATGGAACAACAAGTTGCCGAGCGCACCCGCGAGCTGCGTCAGAGCGAGGAACGCTTCCGGCAGCTCTACGAAGATGCGCCCCTGGCCTATTTCTCTGTGGACCGATCCGCGACGATCCGCATGGCCAACCCGCGAGCCTCGGAGCTGCTCGGCTACGCGCGCTCCGAGCTGATCGGCTCGTCGGTGTTTGATCTGTACGCCGATACCCCCGAGGGCCGCGCCAAAGCCCGCGACTGTTTCAACAAGCTGGAACGAGAAGGCGAACTCAACGGCGAGGAGATGCAGATGGAGCGGGCCGACGGCGAGATCAAGTGGATCAGCCTGACGGTGCGGCCCGTGCGGAGTCCCGACGGCGCCGTCTTCGAATATCGCTCCATGATCGTCGACATCACCGCCCGCAAGGCCGCTGAAGCCCGAGCCGAGCGCGCAGCGGCCCTCGAGGAACGCGCTCGGCTTGCCCGCGATCTGCACGACTCGGCGACGCAATCGGTCTACAGCGTTACGCTCATGGGCGAGGCGGCGCGGCGCCTCGCGGATCAGGGCAAAGCGGACCGCTCCGCGGCCTATCTCGACAAGCTGAACCGCGCCGCCCAACAGGCCCTCAAGGAGATGCGCCTGATCGTCCACGAGCTTCGACCCACGTCCTCGTTGGCGGACCTCGGCTTGATCGAGTCCCTGCGGCATCGACTCAACGCCGTGGAGGAGCGGGCCGGCGTGGAGACCTCGTTGCATGTTGATGGCGACGTGCCCCTTTCGCTGGAGGCGCAGACCGAACTCCATCATGTGGCGCGGGAGGCGCTGAACAACGCGTTGAAGCATGCCGAGGCGACGGCGGTCGCTGTCGAGCTGACCTGCCATGACGGCGAGGTCTGGCTGACCGTGGCGGACGACGGCTGCGGTTTCGACGTCGATTCCGTTGCTCCAAACGGGCAGGGCGGCATGGGGTTGACCAACATGGCCGAGCGCATGGCACAGTCGGACGGCCACGTCGTTATCAACTCGACACCCGGGGCGGGAACCACGATCACGGCGCGGCTCCCCCTGGAGGCGATGGGCGCATGAGCGACGCCTCGATCCGCGTGCTGGTCGTCGACGACCACACGGTCGTACGGGAGGGCCTGCAGGCGCTGCTCGAGACCGAGCCCGACATCACGGTCGTGGGCAGCGCCGCGGACGGCGAGGCGGCCGTGACGCGCGCTCACGCGTTGTCCCCCGACGTCGTTCTGATGGACTTGGTGATGCCGCGCGTGTCGGGATTGGACGCGATTCAACGATTGCGCGAGGACGTTCCGTCTGCGCGCGTGCTCGTGCTGACCAGCTACGACGATGACGAACGGATCTATCAAGCGATCGAGGCCGGAGCAGTGGGCTATCTGCTCAAGGACGTCGGTCCTCACGAACTGATCAAAGGCATTCGTGAGGTCCATGAGGGCACCTCCGCCCTCGATCCGGACGTGGCCCAGGCGTTGGTCCGACGCATGCAAGGCACGAGGGAGCAGTCCCCCCTGGATGCGTTGACCGGGCGCGAGCGCGACGTCCTCGCGCGCATGGCTCAGGGCGATTCGAATCACGACATTGCCCGTTCACTGAGCATCAGCGAACCGACGGTCCGGACCCATGTCAGCCACGTCCTGCGCAAGCTCTCCGTCCCCAATCGGACCCAAGCCGCCCTCGTTGCCGTCAAATCCGGATTGGCGGCGTCCGACTAGCCGCGTCGGTCGCTGCGGCCACCGACGTACAACATTCCGACGAGCCGCCCTCAACGTGCTGTCGACGAGACCCGCCGGTGCGATCCGCCGAATGCGGGAGGCCAGCCCCCGCATCCTGTCGACGCGGCGCGTCATATCTTCCGTTAGTCTCCCCTTGATGAGTGGGCAAGCGTCACATCAGTCGAATCATCGCGCCGACATCGATGGATCGGCACCCAGCATGAACGTCTGGATCGTCAGCCCCGTCCCTCAGCTGCGAGATAGCCTATATGCGCTAATGACGACGTTTCCCGAAGTGACCTCCATTCACACGCTTGAGGAAATCGTCCATCCCTGGCCTCGCTCGGCCCTCGCTGGCCGGCTCGGAACGCCCGATCTCATGCTCGTCAGTGAGGAGGCGCCCCGCCACGGGCCATGCTGTTGCATTCGGGCCATCAAAGGCCATTTTCCGCGAACGCGATGCCTGGCGCTGTTGAAGGACACGCAGCAGCGAGTCGCGTGGGAACGCGCCGGCGTCGACGAGGTGCTCATCCAAGGATGGTCGGCCGAGCGGCTGACGCGACATCTGCGCGCGTGGACGACTGATCGGGGGGCGGCATGACAACGAGGTTTGAGCCCGAAGTGACAGCAACATCAGAGACAGGACGAGGCGATAAGGTGCCGGTTGCGACCGTTGCGCACCGAAAGGGATCGTCGACCGACTACCCGTCAATCCTGGGGCCATACCTGACGGCGGCGGAGCGGCGTCGCTTGTGGGCCAGCAGTGAGCGCCTGGCTTACGAGCCGGGCGCGGCCATCTATCGACAGGGTGACCCGATAGACCGGATTTACGTCATCCAATCAGGGACCGTCAAGCTCCAGCGTCAGGCCACCTCGGAGCAAGGGTTCATCCTGGGGTATTACGCGCCGGGAGACGTGATCGGCATATCCGCACTGTCCGGGCGTTCTGGGCGATACTGGACGGCCGAAGCCACCCGCCGCGTTGTGGTCTGGTCAATTCCCCAGCACGAGATCGACGACATCGCGGGACGTAACGCTCGATTTGCACTACATTTGGGAAATCTCGTCTACGATCGCCTAATGGAGGTCGAGGCCCGACTCACGGACGTGGCCTTTATCAATGTCGAGCAACGGCTGGCCCGCACGCTCCTGCAGCTTCTCTCCGACATCCCCGACGACAAAGGGCCCGAGGTTCCCGTCCATTTGCGCATCAATCGCCGCGAGTTGGCCTACCTCGTCGGATCGGCCCGCCCGACCGCATCCGCCGCGTTGAGCACCTTGGCCGACTGGGGGGTGCTGTCGCGAGGCCGCGCCTGCATCACCATCCACGATGTGGACCGCCTCAAGGCGTTCGCGGCCTAAGGCGACCCTGACCGTTGCGGGGAGCTGTGATCCCAGACGGAGCCACAGCAGCGGCAGTTAGAGATAGCGCTGCGCCCATGAGGCAACCATGGTGCCGACGTAGCGGGCATCGCGGTCGTCGCTCAACAGGTGATCGGCCCGGTCAAGCGAGATAAAGCTCTTCGGATGTTTGGCCGCCTCAA
>CAZMNF010000073.1:0-5313 GCA_964567595.1 uncultured Thermotogae bacterium
CCCGGCCCTGGCGAAGCTCGGATTCGCATCGAGGCCACCGGCGTCGCGTTCGCCGACGTGCTGATGCGCGCGGGCCTCTACCCGGGGACGCCGAAGGTCCCGTTTGCGCCCGGCTATGACGTCGTCGGCGTGGTCGATCGACTCGGCGAGGGCGTGGCTGACTGGCAGCCGGGCGATCGCGTGGCGGCGCTGCCGGTCTTCGGCGGCTACGCCGACTATCTCAATTGGCCAGCCGAGGATCTCTTCCGCGTTCCCGACGAACTCGATGCTGATGTGGCCGTCAGCCTGGTGCTCAACTACACGACGGCCTATCAGATGCTCCATCGGATCGCAGACGTTCCGTCAGGCGGGCGCATTCTGATCCACGGCGCGGCCGGCGGCGTCGGCACGGCGATGCTTCAGCTGGCACGTCTGGACGGGATTATCGCCTACGGAACGGCTTCGAAGCCCAAGCATGACCTGATCCGCGAGCTGGGCGCCACGCCGATTGACTATCGAAGCGAGGACTTTGTGGCACAAGTCCAGGAGCTGACGGACGGGGAAGGCGTCGACGCCGCCTTTGACCCCATTGGCGGTTCGAATTGGCGACGCTCGTATCGCACGCTGAAGCGGGGCGGCCATCTGGTGGCCTATGGGATGTCGACCTTGCTGGAAGCGGGTGGCCTCCAGCGCCGGATAACGGCGCTGTCGAGCTTTGCTCAGCTCGGCTGGCTCAAGCTGGTCCCCAATGGTCGAGGGTCGAGCTTCTACACCATCACGGGCCTCAAGACAAAGCGTCCCGAGTGGTTCGGCGCCGACCTCGAACGGCTTTTCCGACTAAGCGCAAGCGGGGCGATCGAGCCCGTCATCGGCGAGCGGATGCCCCTTGATCAAGCGGCCCATGCGCACCGGCTACTCGAGAACGCCGAAGTGCGCGGCAAGGTCGTCCTTGTCTGTGACGAGGAAGGCGGATCACTGGGATGAGCAAGCAACATCGCGTCGTCATCATCGGCGGAGGCTTCGGAGGGTTGGAAGCCGCTAAAGCGCTCGGCAAGGCGCCGGTCGACGTCACGCTGATCGATCGGCGAAATTTCCACCTCTTCCAGCCGCTGTTGTATCAGGTCGCCACGGGCGGCCTCTCGCCGGCCAACATTGCCGCGCCGCTGCGCGGCATCCTCAAGCCCTACCGGAATGTCGACGTCGTGCTGGGCGACGTCGTCGACATCCGGGTCAACGATGGCGACGTCGTGCTGCGCGACGGCGAGACGGTTCCCTATGACTCGTTGATCGTCTCAGCGGGAGCAACTCATCACTATTTCGGCAATGACGCCTGGGTCGAGCACGCGCCCGGGCTGAAGACGATCGAGAACGCCACGGAGATCCGAAGTCGCATGCTGCGGGCCTTTGAAGCGGCCGAGCGCGAGGGCGATACTGCCACGGCGCGAGCTTGGCTCACGTTCGTCATCGTCGGTGCGGGGCCGACGGGCGTCGAATTGGCCGGGGCCCTGGCCGAGATCGCCAAGGACACCCTCCGTCACGATTTCCGGCACATCGACCCGACCCGCGCTCGGATCCTGCTCGTCGAAGGTGTCGATCGCGTGCTGCCTCCGTATCCGCCAGAGCTGTCTCGGCGGGCCAGGACGTCGCTGGAGCAGCTTGGGGTGGACGTGCGCACCGGCACGATGGTCTCGGACATCCAGCCCGACTCGGTGGCGCTGACGACGGGCGATGAGTCGGAGCAGGTCGCCACGCACACGGTCATCTGGGCGGCAGGCGTCAAGGCGTCGCCTTTGGGCCAAGTCCTCGCCGATCAGACCGGGGCTGACCAGGATCGCCCCGGCCGCATCATCGTCGAACCTGACTGCACGGTGCCCGATCATCCGGAGATCTTCGTCGTCGGCGACCTGGCGCACCACGCTCATCAGTCGGCGGAGCCGTTGCCGGGCGTTGCGCCGGTCGCCATTCAGCAAGGCCGCTTTGCCGCGCGGGCCATCCGAGCTCGCCTCAAGGGCCAATCCGTCGGGGCGTTCCGATACCGGGATCTCGGCAACATGGCCGTGATCGGCCGGCACGCCGCGGTTGCGGATATCCGGGGGCTCAAGCTGTCGGGCTATCTGGCTTGGCTGGCGTGGCTGTTCATTCACCTGATGAAACTGGTCGGGTTCGAGAACCGGGCTTTGGTGTTCATGCAATGGGCCTGGCGTTACCTGACGCATAACCGCACGGCCCGTTTGATCACGCACCGGTGGGGCGATCCGCGCTCGGACTAAGCCCTAGGACTCCATCCCGATAGAAAACATCGCCTCCAGGTCGTGTCGCGAGAACGCCCGGAACGCGATGAGCGTCTCGGTTTGCTCGATGCCGTCGATGTGGACCAGTTGATTGGTGACAACCTCGGCGAGGTCGTCGTTCGTCTCCACCCGTAGAATGGCGACGAGGTCGAAGCGCCCGCCGACGGAGTAGACTTCCGCGACCCCGTCGATCTCCACAAGCTGCTCGGCAACGTTGTTGACGGCCTTAGGCTCGACGTTCATCAACACGATGGACGTGACCATGCTGGCACCTCCCGATGGCCTCATTGTGCGTCATTGGTTGATCAAGACCAAGGCGAGGATCGTTAAACCGACAGCAGCCTTCTCCAGATGGTTGAGGCGCTCGCCGAAGATCGTGACACCGACGATGTTGATCACGAGGATCGTCCCGGCGCCGAACGCGGGAAACGCCACGGCTGCCGGGATCGTCTCCAGCGCACGAATGAGAAAGAACGAGGAGAAGAGGTTCGGCACGCCGACCAATAGGCCTGTCAGCAGGTCGCGTCGCTGGACGGCGCGCGGGCTTCGCAGCGTCGTGACGAGGCTGTAGCCGAACGCCGAGGCGAACGTCACGAGCAAGAAGAGCGACTGGTGATCCAGCCAGCCGTACTTCTGGAACACTTTGTTGCTGAACTCGGCGATGCCCCCGAACAGGAACAACAGCACGAGGCTCAGCCGAAGGACGCGTTCGGCGTTCACCTCCGAGGGCCAATGGACGATGACGATGGATAGGAGCGCCAGACCGATGCCCACCCACTGAACAGGTGTTGGAAATTCCTGCCAGAGCACGAGCGACAGCGACATGGGCACCAGGATGCCGAGCTTAATGAAAGCTCCCGCGAGGCCGACGCCGTGCTCGCGGATGCTCTTCTGGTAGTAGATGAACGCCAGGAAGAAGAACGCGCCGGCGCCCAGACCGACGATCATGGCCCACAGCGCGCTCGAGGCGACCGGCAGTTTGTCGCCCGTGAGAACAAAGACGGATCGCAACTCGGCCAGCGACGCGCTCAAAGCGAAGCCGCCGTCGGGCAAGGCCAAGCCGGTCATCCCCAATAGTCCGGCACTCAGGGCCGCGGCCATGAGGTAGTTGGCTGTGGTGACCGCGTAGCGGTTCATGCCGGCCGTCTCGCTGTGCTTGAAGATGAGCGCGATGGAGGAACTGCAGACGATGGCTAAGGCGAGATGGATCATCTTGTCACTGCGGATCGATCGCGATTGGCGGCAAGCCGATGGTGCGCTATGCTGGACGGTCGCTGCCAACGAGTGAGGAGCGATCTCGACTCCAATGAAGCGCGGACGACACTTCTGGGGGCGCGTGCTGGTGCTGATCGGCGTTGCGGCCTGGGTCCCCTACGCCGTTCAGGCGTACGGCCTTGGCCAGGAGATCGTCGTCACGCCCTACCTTGTCGCCCATTTGGCTGGCGTCGTCCCGGGCGCCTTGCTGTTGCACGGCGATAAACTTCGACGGCTTGGGCGCTCTGAGGAGACTTAGCTCAGGCGGTGGATGGACCGAGACGCACGGGCTAGGCGGCGCTCTGCTCCTCGTCGAGCGTAAACCCGATGCGGACGCGGACTTGCCAGTAACTGACTTGCTGATCGTCGAGGTGACCGCGGGTTTCCAGGACCTCGAACCAGCGAAGGTTGCGCAGGGTTTCGGCCGCGCGAGCGACGGCGTTGTCCACCGCGTCCTCAATCGATTCGGACGACGAGCCCACGAGCTCGATCGTCTTGTAGACATGATCTGACATGATGGGTCCCTCCTTGTTAGCAATGGCATCGGGCTTTCAGCCTAGCCGATAGGATCGTGGCGACACAATTGCAACTGTCTTCTTGTTGGAAAGCTTGGAATCAGAAGCGGACGCCGATGGTCCCGCCGATGAAGACGCCGGCTCGGGTGAGCGGCGTGAACGACGGCTCGATGTTCTGCAACCCGATGCCCGTCTCGATGGCCAGTCGGACTAACCCGAGCATCGGCAATTCGTAGCCGGCCCCCAAGCCGAACAGGCTGACCCACTCCGCCGTCGCTCCACTATCGACGCGCAACGCGCCGAGCCGGACGTCCAGATAAGCTCGGTTGCCCGGCTGGGCCGACGCATACCGGCGCCCCAGGATCAACAGCGTCTGTCGGCCCTCGGCGAAGCCGACGTTGAGCAGCCCCGCGCTCCCGGCTGTCCCGCGCTCCAGCGTGATCCCGCCCAGGCCGAGCAGTGACCCGGCCTTCAGTCCAACGGCCCAATGATCCTGAGCCTGGGCGGTCACCGCCGGCCAGGCGGTCAATAGCGTGATGGCCAGACCGGCCGCGACGCACAACGACGGCCACGATGGATAGCATCGCAAGACGGACGCCACGGCCAAGCTAGTCGGTCACCTCCTCGGGCGAGGGGCGAAGCTCGCCCAGCAAGTCAGCGGAAACCGGGGTTCTGAATCCGACCGCAATTCCCCACCCCGTCCCGAAGGGTCGGAGCAAGAAGCCGTTCCATACGCGCACAAACAACGTCAAGGCGGCATCCTGGAGCTCGTGCTGAGCGCCGCCGATCAAGCGCAAGGCCGCCACGGGGGTCGTGGAACTCGAGTCCTGGACGCTGACGGTGGTCAACCCCAACTCGGCACTCCCGCCGAGCGTCGGCACGATGCGCCACGGCCCTCGTTCGACCGGGGCGAGCGTGCGCTGCCCGAGCACGCTCACTCGCGTCACCTGCCGCACGTCGGATCGTTGGTGGGTCAAGCCCAAGGAGAGGCGCACCTCCTCGGTTAGCGCATGGCTCACCAGCAACGTGGGAAAGCGTAGCGGCGGCGCTTGGAATCCCACGTCGACGTCCGCACTCGTCGAGACGGGCCCAACCGTTAACACGAACGCGGCAGTGAGCAGTCCCAATGTCAACTTCAATGGATCCCCATTCTCGGTCGATGGTGACCTGACGCTTGCCGTCGCATTTGTGTTTGATTTGTCCTTGGATGTTCGGCCTTATCGCAACACGACGAGCTTGCGGACCTTGCTGCGCTCGACCTGGCCGTCGACGCC
>CAZMNF010000074.1:0-5103 GCA_964567595.1 uncultured Thermotogae bacterium
GCGGCATCTCCCAGCCGTTGAAGTCGACGAGCTTGGCGCCGAGCTGGCGATGGTGTTCAAATAGGGGGGTTCGTTGTGAACTCATGGTGGAAACCTCATGCGAAATTGTAGGCGCCACGCCCGGCAGCCGGCAAACGTGCCACGGGCGCTCGACCGACGGGTGCGCCTCGCGTTGTGAATGCTAGAAGTAACTCACTATACGTTCTGTGTTTTCACTCTATGGTATGTTGCACTCTTGGGGAGCCCCCCCCCCATAATAGCCACTATGTTTGAGCTTTTGCAGAAAGGACGTATGGCTGTTGAATTCGCAGGCCCACTCCCCTGACGACCTCATTGCCCGACTGCACGAGCGGATCGACGAATCTGAGGCAACCCACAGCGATTTGCGCGAGATTGAGTCGCACCTTGCCCGCTTCCGGACGCTGTTCAACCTCGCCCACGACTATTTCTGCATCGCCGGATTTGACGAATACTTCAAATATCTCAACGCGGCTTGGCAGCAACTGCTCGGCTTCTCCCCCGACGAGCTGAAAGCCCGGCCGTTCATCGAGTTCGTCCACCCCGACGACCGCGACGCCACTCGAGCAGCGGAGCAAAAGCTCTTTAGAGGCCAGAAAATTGTCGGATTCGAAAACCGCTACTACAACAAGGACGGGACGTATTGCTGGCTCCATTGGACAGGGGTCCCGGATCCCGATGAAGGGCTCATCTACGCCGTCGTGCGGGACGTGACGCACGAAAAGCAGAGTGCCAACGCGATCCAAAGCTACGCCCAGGAGCTGGAGCGCAGCAACGAGAACCTGGAACAGTTCGCCTACGTCGCCTCGCACGACCTGCAGGAGCCGCTGCGCATGGTCACGAGCTACCTCCAACTGCTGCAGCGGCGCTACCAGGGACAGCTCGATGACGACGCCGACGAGTTCATCGGCTACGCCGTCGACGGGGCCAACCGCATGAAGGCCCTCATCGACGAACTGCTGCGCTATTCGCGCGTGAGCCGCGCCAAGCTCGACGTTGAATCCGTCAACGTCGAGGTCGTCCTGCAGGAGGTCCGGACGGATCTCTAGCTGGCGATCGAGAACGCGGACGCTCAGGTCACGCACGACGCGTTGCCCACGGTGTCCGCGGATCGCGATCAACTCCGCCAAGTCCTGCAGAACCTCATCGAGAACGCGCTCAAGTTTAGCGCCGAGGGAACGACGCCGGAGATCCATGTTGGCGCGGCGGAGTCGGAGGCGGCGTGGACGCTGTCGGTCGGCGACAACGGCATCGGCATCGATCCGGAATACCAGGATCAGCTCTTCGTTCCCTTCAAGCGGCTGCACGGGCACGATGCCTACGCGGGCACCGGCATCGGCCTCGCCATGTGCCAAAAGATCGTCGAGCGCCACGGCGGCCGAATCTGGATCGACTCAGAGCCCAACGAGGGCACGACGTTCCGGTTCACCCTGCGGCGAAAGGAGAACGATGACGGATTCCACGGCGAGTGATGTCCTTGGGCGCCCCGTGGAGATCCTGCTCGTCGAAGATAGCCCCGGCGACATTCGCCTCACCCAGGAAGCGCTTCGCGACGCCAAGGTCAAGAACAACCTCCACGTCGCCCGGGACGGCGTCGAGGCAATGGCCTACCTGCGCCAAGAGGCCGACAACGCCGAGATGCCGCGCCCCGATCTGGTGCTGTTGGACCTCAACCTGCCCAAAAAGAGCGGCCAAGAGGTGCTGGATGAGATCAAGTCGGACGACGATCTCAAGTCCATTCCCGTCGTGATCCTGACGGTCTCGGAGGCCGACGAGGACATCGCCAAATCCTACAGTCAGCATGCCAACTCCTTCATTTCCAAGCCCGTCGACTTGGAGCAGTTCAGCACCGTGGTCAAGGCCATCGACGAGTTCTGGTTCACGATCGTCAAGCTGCCACCGAAGGGATAAGCCGGAATGCCCGATGTGACGATGGCTCGACACCGACACAACCGGCACCGGGGCCTCGTCCTTATCGACCTCAACCTGCCCGACTGCCATCAACGATCCCGCCGGGCACGCGGCAGGCGACCAGGCTCTGGAGCGGGTGGCTGTGATAATGGGCACCCCGCTTCGATGCGCGGACATCCTCGGGCGCTGGGGCGGCGACGAGTTCGTGGCCATCGCAACGAACGCAGAGGAGTCCAACACAGAGCACATCGTGTCGCGTCTTCTCGACAACACCAAGATCATTTGTTATCATTAACCAAGCCACTGCCTCACATCGATAAGCGTTGGAACCGCTTCTCGGCCACCGGAACAGACGCGGAGCATCGACGAGCTGATCGCCGAAGCCGATGTGGCCATGCCCCACCACCGCCGAAGGGGGAAAACGCTTGACCCTGCGCACCCGACCCGACGAACGGATCACGGTGCTGCTGGTGGAGGACAATCCCGGCGATCAACGATTGATTCAGGAGTATCTCCGCGAGTTCGACCACCCCCAGTTCAGCGCCATCGCCGCCGAATCCCTCGAGGAGGCCTGCAGCGAGATCGCCAAGGACACCTTCGCCGCCATCCTCCTCGACCTGAACCTGCCGGACAGCCAGGGCCTCGCTACCATCGAACGGATTCGTAGCCACGCCCCGCACCAGCCCACCATCGTGCTGACCGGCATGGCAGATATCGAAACCGGCCTGGCCGCCATTGAGCGCGGAGCCGAGGACTATCTGACCAAGGATCAGCTCGACACGGAGATGCTGCGGCGGGCCATCGTCTACTCCGTTCAACGGAACCAAGCTCGCCGGGCGTATCAGGAGATGGCCGAGATCCACGGGCTCATCTTGGAAAGCATCTCCGACGCCGTCCTCATCACCGACGACGAGGGTCGATTCACCTACGTTGGCCCGAACGCCTGGAACATCTTCGGTTATCGCCCGAACGAAATCCACACGCTCGGCCGTATCGAACGTCTGCTCGGCCGCAAGATCGACGTCCATGGGCTCGACGACGCGACCGAAATCAGCAACATCGCCCATCAGATCGTGGATCGACAGGGAAACCGCCACGAGCTGTTGATCAACGTCAAGCGTGTCGCCATCAACAATGGCACGATGCTGTTCACCTGCCGCGACGTCACCGATCGCGTCGAGGCCCAGCGTCAACTGGAAACCAGCCAACAGCACCTGCAAGCGATCTTCGACAACGCGCTCGACGCCATCCTGTTGGCCGACGACGACGGCCGCTTCGTTGACGTCAACCGCGCCGCCTGTGAGCTGTTGGGCTACGCCCGCGACGAGCTGATCGGCATGACGCTTTGGGAGATCATGTGCAACGACCATCGCCAGTCAAAGGCCGACTGGGCCCAATTGCTCCAACAAGGCCAACAACGTGGGGATTTCAATTTCCAGCGCCACGACGGACGGACCCTCGACGTCGAATATCGGACAGCCGCCCATATCCAGCCGGGGCTCCACCTGTCGGTGTTGCGCGACATCACCGAGCGCCGGCGGGTCGAACGCCAACTGGCCGCTAGCCAGCAATTCACCCAGAGCGTCCTGGACTCGCTCAGCGCCAACATCGCCGTGCTGGACGAGGAAGGCGTCATCATCAGCACCAACGCCGCCTGGCAGGAGTACGCCTTTCACAACGGGGTGTCCGATCTCTCGCGCGTCGGCGTCGGCGTCAACTACCTCGAGGTCTGCCGGAACGCGGAGGGCGAGCAAGTTGAAGAGGCCGGGCACGCGGCAGCCGGTATCGAGGCGGTGATCGCGGGCGAGGAGACGACTTTCGAGATGGAATATCCCGCTCCGGCTCCCGAGGACGAGGATCGCTGGTTCCTGATGCACGTGGCGCCATTCACGGGCGCAAAGCATGGGGTGGTGATCTCCCATCTGGACATCACCGAGCGCAAACGTGCAGAAGCCGAGTTGCTCCAACACGTCGATCGACTGACCACTGTCAATCATCTTGAATGGGAGCTGACGACCCAATCCGCACCCAAGCAGATCCATGAGCAAACGGCAACCGCCATCAGCGATCTCATTCCCGATATCGCCAACGTCCTCATCTCCGCCTACGACGCCGACAAATCCCTCATCCACCTGGAATACGGCGTCCACGATGGCGAGCCGGTGGACGTTACGGCGTTCGAACCGATTCCATTGGCGTCCGAGGAATCGGGGCCGCAAAGCGACGTGATCCATAGCGGCCAGACGATGACCGTCAACGACGCCCGCGAGGAGCTCCTGGATGCGCCGATCCCATTCGACGAAGGCGAGCCCAACGCCACCACGATCCGCTCGGCGCTTATGGCACCGATGACATCACAGGGAGAGACCATCGGCGTGCTGCAGGTGCAGAGCCGCACGCCTTACCGCTTCACGGAGGCCGACAAGGAACTGCTCGCCCTCATCGCCAACACGGCCGCCGTGTCGCTCGAGAACGTCCGGCTCTTCGACGCGCTGCAGACGGCCAACGACGAGCTACGCAACGCCTACGACGCCACCATCGCCGGCTGGGCCAAGGCGCTGGAGCTCAAGGACAAGGAGACCGAAGGCCATACGCAGAGAGTCGCGAAGCTGACCCTTGATCTGGCCCGACAGTTCGGCTTCACGGACGACGGCTGTGAGCACGTCTATCGCGGCGCACTCCTGCACGACATCGGCAAGATGGGCGTTCCCGACGATATCCTGCACAAGCCGGGCCAACTCGACGGCGACGAGTGGGACATCATCAAGCAGCATCCCGTCCACGCCTACGAACTGCTCAACGACATCGACTTCCTGCAGCCCGCGTTGGCCATTCCCCACTGTCATCACGAGCGCTGGGACGGGGCGGGCTATCCCCAGGGGCTCGAAGGCGAGCAGATTCCGCTGGAGGCCCGAATTTTCGCCGTCGTGGACGCCTACGACGCCATGACGAACGACCGCCCGTATCGCGATGCGCTTCCCCATGACGAGGCCACCCGTCGACTGCAGGAGAACGCCGGCACGCAGTTCGACCCGGACGTCGTCGAGGCGTTCGTCGCGATGATGGACAATGAAGCCCCGTGAGGCGTCCCTCTACGCCGTAAGCGTGCGCAAGGCCGACAATTGCTCCCTGCCTTGCGACCGGCTATAATCGCCCCACGTTCAGGAGGTGGTC
>CAZMNF010000075.1:0-4753 GCA_964567595.1 uncultured Thermotogae bacterium
TAAACGCCGGAAGGTTGCCGAATAACCTCCGTTAAGAAATGGCGAAAGGGGGTGCTAACGAACCGCGTCACGATCCATTAGACAACCATCCGAGTCGAGCATTAAACCAACAACAGAAGCTCAAAGGAGGTCCAAGATTCAGATGAAGCAGATCGGAACCTGGCTTTCCGTTCTTGCGTTTGTGATGGGCGCCATGGCGCTCGCCGGGGGGACCGCAGTCGCTCAGCCCCCCGCCAATCCGGACGTGGAGCTCGACTGCGAGGAGCCGCCAGCTGGCTTTACATGTGCCAGTGAGACGGGCGGTTCCTTCACCTACGACATCATTTCCGAGCCGGGCGTGTTGAACCCGGTGACGACGCAGGACACGGCCTCCGGTGACGCGATCGACCACGTCATTGGCGGTGCCGTGTTCGGCGACTACTCGTTGCTCGGCGACCTCGATGACCCGCAGGCCGCCGAGATGCTAGAGCTCAACGAGGCCGGCAACGTGCTGACGGCCCGACTGCGCGAGGGTCTGCAGTACTCCGACGGGTCGACGGCGACGACCCAGGACATCCAGTACTGGTACTACAACGTCGTCTGGAACCCGAACACGCCGAACTCGCTGACGGACGTCTACACCTGCCCGTCCGGCCAGGCCTATCAGCTCGAGATCATGAACGATCGCGAGCTGCAGTTCGGCTGCCCCAATAGCGAGCCGTTCCGAACGTTCGCCGATAACGCCTCGGGCTTGTTTGTGCTTTCCGAGGAAATGGCCCGTGGCTTCATCGACAGCCAGGGCATCAGCACGAACCAGGCCATCGCCCCGGGCCCGGACGGCGTCCTCGACACTGAGCCGGCTGGCGACGACCAGAACTTTGAGGACGTCGGAGCCGTCATCGTGCCGGGCGAGAACGGCACGCTCGACACCGAGCCATCCGGCGACGACGTCGTCATCGAGCAGGCCACCGAAGAGTTCATGGGGCTGGGCATCGACGCCACGGAGATCCGCGGCTTGGGCCCCTACCGATTCACGACGTTCCAGTCCGACTCGGTGGCCCGCTACGAGCGGAACCCGAACTTCTACGAGGTCGACTCCAACGGCACGCAGCTTCCGTACCTCGACGAAATGAGCGTGCTGTTCGTGGACGACCAGAACGTCAGCCTGGCCAACTTCCGCGATGGGTCGACCGACGCCTTCGCGCCGAGGCCGCAGGACCTGTCGACTCTGCGCAGTCGCCAGGCGCAGGGCGGTTTCCCGCTCAACGAGAACATCGATAGCGGCAACGCCACGACGGGGACAGAGTTCGTCGCCCTCAACTGGCAGGACACCGACCGGAACCTCGCCTCCGCCAACCGGAACGCGAACGTCCGCAAGGCCATGTCCTTGGCCGTTGACCGCGTCGCGCTCGTCAACAACGTCCTGCTCGGCATCGGCACGCCGCAGTACAGTCCGAACGCCATTCCGGCCCTGGGCAGCGGGAACAACTTCTTCCTGGGCCGCAACAACACCTGCCAGGACTTCATCGACGCGGGCCTCTCGACGCCCGACACCTGCTCGGACGGCACGTGGACGGTCCGCGACAACCTGGAGCTGGACGTCACACAGCTCCCGGCGCCCGACACGCCGGCCATCGTCCAGCACCTCGAGTGCCTGACGGACTACGAGGGCTGCCTGGACGAGGCGCGCTCACTGCTGGATGAGGCGGGCGTCACGGATTCGGACGGCGACGACGTCCGCGAGATCCCGGCTGACTTCGGCAGCGTCTACGACAACTCGGGCGGTCCCCTCCAGATCCAGCTGACCACCAACACGGGCAACACGACCCGCGAAGGGTTCAACGAGATCGTCTGCGAGGGCTTGAACCGAGTCGGCATCGGTTGCCAGACCACCACAACCGCCTTCCCCACGCTGGTGGACCAGCTTCTCACCGGCGAGTGGAGCGGCGGCATCAACATCGGCCTCACCGGCAACGATCCCGCCGGTGCCGTCAACGTCGTGCCCTGCGGCGGTGCGCTGCACCTCTACCACGTCGGCTGCGATCCCGAGGCGACCGAGGGCCCGAACGCGCCCACCGACACCGAAGTCGCGCTGGAGAACGCCTGGGTGCCGGGCTTCAACGCTGAGAACGTGGAAGAGGCTCAAGAAGCCTTCGACGAGTGGCAGCGCATCTTCCTCGAGAGGGAGCCGTACTTCCACACGGCAACGCAGAACGCCCTGTTCGCCGTGCGAACCGACCGCGTCTGCAACGACGGCCGGTCCGTCGGCTTCAACGACGACGTGAAGTTCCGCACGGACATCGAGGGCCAGACGGAGTGCCCGCGATAACGGAAGCAGGTCCCGGACTCCTCTAGGGACCGAACCGTCAAGACCGACAATCGTCAATTGGGGAGCACGAAGCGCGCCAAGCACGCTTCGTGCTCCCTTTGCCTTTGGCCGTCTCGGAACGGCTTTTAGGGGTCACTCCGGCTCTTGCGGTCGATCCACTCACGGAGTAGGATGAGGCACTCTATGCTCGAGCGAGGTCCCACGCCATGCTGAGCTTCGTCATGCGCCGCTTGCTCTACATGATCCCCTTGCTGGTGGTCGTTACCTTCGTCATCTTTCTGTTGATGTACTTCCAGCCTGGCGACGCCGTGACCGCGTTCTGTGGCTTCAATTGCCCCGAGTCGCTGAGACAAGAACTGCGCGAGGTCTACGGCTTGGACCAGCCGATGATGGTGCAGTATTGGAACTGGTTGAAGGGAATCGCCTGCCAAACGCAAACGTCCCGATGTCCTGACTTTGGGTATTCCGTCCAATCTGCACAAAGCGCCTTTACAGCGCTTACGGGCGAGGGGCGCTTCATCTACACCGTCGCCCTGCTCGGCGCGAGCATGCTGCTTAGTTGGATCATCGCCATTCCGCTCGGCATCTATTCCGCCACGCACAAGTACTCGGTCTGGGATCACACGCTAACGCTGTTCGGGTTCGTTGGGCTCTCGGTGCCGAACTTCATTCTCGGACTGCTGTTTCTTTTCCTCATTGTGGGGGTGCTCCAACTGCCAACGATCGACCCATTTTTCCGCGTCACGGGATTGCTCAACAATGAGCTATGGGGCGAACCGTTCAGCCTCTACAAGGCCGCCAACTTTCTGTGGCACTTCCTGCCGCCCGTGTTGATCCTGGCCGCGGCCAACATCGCGGCCATCATGCGCTACATGCGCGGCACGTTGCTCGACGTCCTCGGCGCGGACTACGTGCAAACGGCTCGGTCCAAGGGGCTTCGTGAGCGCATCGTCGTCTGGAAGCACGCCGTGCGCAACGCGATCAACCCGCTGATCACGATGCTCGGCTTCTGGCTTCCCTACATGATGGAGGGAGCTATCGTTATCGCGATCATCTTCAACTTGCCCCAGATGGAGAAAACGTTCATCTCCGCGATCGAGGATCGCGACAACCCGGTGGTGATGACCGGGCTGTTCCTGTTCAGCTTGATCCTGTTGGTCGGCAACCTTCTGTCCGACATCCTTCTCGCGCTATCCGATCCCAAGATCCGCTATGAGTGACACGACGCAACCGTCTCAAGTCGACCCGGCCCAAACCGATCCGTCGCAGTGGATGACGACCGCATCCAGTGGATCCAGCGAAGAGCGCTCGCTGGGACAGATGATCTGGCGGCGCTTCAAGCAGCATAAGCTGGGTGTGACCGGCCTGGTGATCATCGTTGTGCTGGTCGTGGTTTTCCTCTTTGCCGGCTTCTTTAGCCCGTACTTTTACCTGGAACCGCACTATGCGCACCAGTACGTACCGCCGATGCTCAACCGTATCCACTTCGACGGCTTCCGGCCCTTCGTCTATGGCCTGGATCGGCAGGAAACCACTGTCGAGATCAACGGAACCGAGGTGAACCTCCCCGGCGTCTGGGACTACCAAGAGGACACCTCTGAGCGCTACTACATCCACTTCTTCACCTCCGGTAACGAGTACGAGTTGCTCGGCTTCATCCCCACGGACATCCATCTGTTCGGCACGAACACGCCGCCCAATTCCGACGGGCAACTCTACCTGCTTGGGACGGACAGCAACGGACGCGACGTGCTGTCACGAGCGCTCTATGCCGGCCGGGTAACGCTCGGCCTGGCTCCGTTGGTCATTCTGTTGAGCTACCTGCTTGGCTCGCTGGTGGGGGGGCTGTCGGGCTACTTGGGCGGCTGGATCGACACCTTGATGCAGCGGATCACGGAGATCTTCATGTCGCTGCCACGGCTGGCGATTCTGATAACCATCCTGGGCGGCATTTTGGCAAACATGGGACGCGTCGATCCCATGCTTCGGTTCTGGATCATCGCCGGCATCCTGGCCTTGATCAATTGGTCGTTGATCGCCCGCGTGATCCGGGGCCAGTTCTTGACGCTGCGCGAAGCGGAATACACGCAGGCCGCCAAGGCGGTCGGCTCGGGGAACATGCGCATCATCGTGCGGCACATCATGCCGAACGTGATGAGTTACCTCGTCGTCTCGGCCACCCTGGCCATTCCGGATATCATCATCCTGGAGAGCATCCTGAGCTTCCTGGGTTACGGCATTGAGAATCCCTTGCTCAGTTGGGGAGCCATGCTGCAGAACTTCGCTTTGCAGGGCGTGTTTCAGGAGATGCAGTTCCACCCTTGGATGCTGATCCCAGCAGCGTTCATCGTCCTGACCGTGTTGGCGTTCAACTTCCTCGGCGACGCGCTGCGCGACGCCGTCGATCCATACACGGTCGTCTCCGGCGATGAGGGCGAATAGTTC
>CAZMNF010000076.1:0-4478 GCA_964567595.1 uncultured Thermotogae bacterium
GGCGAGAGCACCACGTAGCCCGACTTCGTGACGATCACCGGGCGCCGCTTCCGGCCGCGCGTCAGGTCGATCAAGCGGTTGCTCTCCTCGGCCGTGCCCACCAGCTGCTTGATCGGCAGCGAGTCCGGCCGCGCAAGGGCCACGACCTCGTCGGTCGAGACCATGTTGTTCAGGCCGACGTTCAACATGCCGTTGCTCGTATAAGCCCTCCCCTATCCTTGATCGTCTGTCTGTTCCTCGCGCTTGACGACCTCCACTTGCGCCTGCGTAGCGGGATCGTTCACCGATCGGGCCCGGTCCGTGGCCAATTGTTGCAGACGCTGCAGCGGTTGCTGTTCGCGCGTCGCCTGGAGCATGTAGATGCTCAGCTTCTCGGCCATCGCTTACGCTCGATTGAGGTCATGACGAGTAAGGGCAGGGTAAGATAGTCGGATTGGCGCGACAAGCGAGCGTGACATCATCGGACGTTGCTATCCTACATTTTGGGCGAGAGCCGACCCTCGCAGCGCTCCATTCGCTTATCGCGTAGGCTTCCGGAGCAGGGGGTACCATGGGAACAGAGCCGCAACGGTAACGCCCATCATTCCAAAACCGCCGAATGTGGGGACGTAGCCGAACTGTTCCGTGGCGGCGCCGGCCAGGCTCGATCCCACCGCTTGTCCCACAGCGACCGCAAGGAACGCCACATTGGCCCCTAGCGCCGGCCGCTCCGGCACCAGGCGAATGCCGCTGACCAGATAGACGCCGGTCAGCGCCATGTAGGAAAACCCAAAGCCCCCGGCGGAGACCAGCGCAACCGCCAGGCTCCCCGGTGCGCTCATGAGAATCGCCATTGCCAGCGACAGGCCGAGCAACGCGCCGCTCTGCGTATGGGACGCGCCAAACCGGTCAATCAGCTCGCTTGCGATGCCCCCGAGCATGCCAACCAGCCCCACGGCCAGCCACAACCAGCCGGTCAGCGCCACGGGCATCTCGCCTAGGAAGACGACCATGTCCGGGGCGAACACCCAGTATGCGGCGCTGACCAAGCCCATGCCCCCGGCAAAGCCAGCCAGCCGAATCAGGCTACGTCGCTGCTCGCGCGTCACGGCGGGCACGGTCGTCCGGCGGCCCGGCTGGGGCGCTTTCGCCGGCACGCTGCGCCACGCCGCCCCGAGTCCCAATGCCGCCATCGCCGCAAAGGACGCGTAGGCGACCCGCCAGGCGTCGTCCATCAGCAGGACCGCCGGTACCGAGACAGCGACCCCGAAGGCGGTTCCCGCGTTCATCACGGCATTCACCCGTCCCTGGAAGAGGACGGGGACGGTTGCCTTATTGCCGAGGCTCAGCGCGGGCATCATGATCGCCGTAGACACCCCGCAGGCGAAGACACCGGCCGCGAGCGTCCAGGCGTCAACGCTGCGCGAGACCAGAAAAAGGCCGACCAGCGCGAGTCCGCTCGCGAGCACCGCAGCCCCCCGGGCGCCGAGGCGTTCAGCGACCAAGGAGGCAACGAGGCTGGCGCCGACAAAACTCAGGAAGGGAATGGCGCCGATAAGCCCCATTGCGGAGGGCGTCAGACCGAGCGCATCGCGGATCGGCGGCACAAAAAGCCCAAACGCAAAACGGGCCAGCCCGTACGCCACCGCAATGAGCCCGGCACCGACGAGCGCGAAACGTGTCGTTGATGGCTCCATAAGGGGAACACCGTGCGTCGGCCGCTGACCCTCGCTCGCTGAGCCGCCCTCACGCGGCGGTCAGGATTTTCTGGTCGCCAGTGTCGGAATCAGGGGCATTGCCCCTTCTCGGTCCATGAGGCCCCGATCGACCCGTGTCTTACCCGCCACGACATCGAGCAGCTGATGACGAGCCTGCTCAAGCCCGGCCAACGCCATCCGTAAGTGTATACAACCGTCCATTGATCTCAATTCTGCGCTCGACATGGGAGACCGGCTAGGGGAATCCTGTTTTGCCTCGTGTATGCTTGGCGAAGGCTGTCCGTTGAGATCCCATCCGCTGGCGTTAGGATGGCGGTATGCCCATTAAGCGTTTCATCGTTGGCATCGCATTGCTGTTGGTTGTCGGAGGGCCGGGCGTCATCTCGCTCAGTTCGGCCGCCCCTGCGGGGACTCGCCCAACCAGCCCTCAAGTCCTCCAAACCATCGTTCCGGACCCCATTAAGGCCTCCCAAACGGCCTACGGGACCGTCCGATTTGCGGACCCGCAGGCCGATGTGACGAAGGCGGAATTCCACGTCATCGATGGCAAGTTCAACCCGTTTCAAGTGCCTTACCATCCGAATCGTAGTCAGCTGAGTCGCGGAACTGACGGAGAGGCGACCGCGTTGGCCTTCCCGCTCGATTGCTCCATGGCCGAACAGCGCGTCACGCTCAAGCTCGAATTGGTGGATCGACAAGGGAATCGGAGTCGTCCCACCCCCATCTCGTTTACATGTGGCTCGCCGTCGAGGGGCAACTTCGACGGCGAGCAAGCCAAGACCCGTCCCGTCGATCATCGAGTGACCATGAACCTCTTCGTGCTGGATGACGGGATCAACGCGCTCGCGGACGGTGCCGTCTTCCCCACGGCCGACGCCGCCATCGGCCAGCCGCGAGACAAACTGCAGCGGGCTGTTCGGGAGCAGATCGTGCCCGCGATTACCGGCATTTGGGATCAGTGTGGCGTGGGGTTCCGGTTGGGGACCTTCAAAATCGTCCGCCCTGACCGCATCGCCATATCGCAGGGATCGTTGGACGAGCGGCTTTTTGTCCATGGCGATTACCTTCCCGAGATCGCTTTGGCGAACGACCCTCTCCAAGTGCTGTCCGACGCCCATGATCGGTTGGATGAACGTCTAGAGCCCCACAACAGCACGTTGAGAACCAATGAACTGACCGTCTTTGCCTCCAGTGCCCGGCTCGTGGCTCGACCTGGCGACGAACAGCAATTCGGGGGCTTGACTACGGTGGCGGGTCGAGTCTCCTTCGTACGGTGGGATGCTGTGCTGGCTGAGACGAATTCACCGGAGGCGATCATGCTTCCCCAACGAGCGATCACGGCCATGGCCCACGAATTCGGCCACAATTTCGGACTCGGCCACGTCTCGGAACCCGCAGACCGATCGAACCTGATGTTCGCCGACCCCGATGGCCGTGCCGTGCACGTCCCGCCCCAACCGCCCGTCGCGTTGACAACCTCGCAATGTGAACGAACCATCGAACACCTTCGCGATTCTGCTCTGGTGCCAGTGACCAATGACAAGTAGCGTGACGCAATGTCGTAAGATTCCCCCACGTCGCGGCAATCGCTTGACCCTTCTTTCGCGGCGATCAGCAAGTTTGCAGACGGGGGCGTTGGCTAGCTGGTGTTGCGCTTCGACCTCATTCTCGATTGGCGTCCCCTGCTTGGGCAGCCAGAGGACGCCGTGGCCCTTACCATGTTGGTCGACTGGCCCGTCGGCCCATCCTGGACGAGTTCCTGCCGAGAGCCGCCAACAGGCCAAGGTCGAGGCGTAGCGCTCTCTGTGAGGGGACGATTGCGAGAACGGGTCATCCCGGAGGTGCCCCATGGAACGAGACGAGCGCGACACGACGATTGATCCAAATGTCGAAGCCCGCGCCCCCTGGAGTTGAGCATGACAACGCCCTCGGTCGATGGGCCGCTGCCGATCGTCTTCGTTCATGGCATCCGGGTGACCGGCGACATCTGGCATCCGGTCCGCGCTCGCCTGGAGAGCCACGTGCCAACCTTCGCCCCGGACTTGCCGGGCCACGGCCACCGCTGGAACCGGGCGTTCAGCCTTGAGGCCGCCGTCGACGCGATCGCTGAGAGGATCGCCACCCAGACCGAGAGGGGGCACGCCATGGTGGCGGGCCATTCGCTTGGCGGCTACGTCGCGATGGCCCTCGCGGCCCGTCATCCCGAGCAAGTTGACGGCCTGGTGCTGGCCGGGTGCGCCACCAATCCCATGGGGCTGTGGGGAAAAGCTTATGGGACGGCAATCGCGCTGCTGAGCCACGCGCCGCCCGAGCGGTTGAACGCGTGGAGCCGCTGGCGCTTTCGTCGTCAGTTTCGGCCGGAGACCGCCGAACCGATCGTGAGCGCCGGATTCTACTCGGGCGCGATGAGATCCGCCGTCGCAAGCGTCGTTGGTCGCGACTATCTTCAAATGCTTGGGACGTTTGCCGGGCCCGTCCGGTTCGTCAACGGGAGACGAGACTGGCCGTTCCGTCTCCACGAGTCGGCGTTTTGCCGTGTCAGTCGACACGCGTGCGTGACGTTGATCGAACGTTCCGGTCACCTCACGATCCTCGAGCACCCTGAGCGGTTCGCCGACGCGGTTCGCGAGGTTCATCGTGCGCTATCCGGCCATGGCGCTGAGCCGTGATCGAGTTGGCTTGTCGGGCCAGTCCAGAAGTAGGGTTTGAGATCCGCTCGAAGTTGCCCTCTTGGCGAGCTGGCGCCTTGCCGACTAGCGCAGTTTCTTAGGCGGGACATGC
>CAZMNF010000077.1:0-4040 GCA_964567595.1 uncultured Thermotogae bacterium
GCAACTCGGGCTAGGGTGAGCCGAGGTCCGATGCACATGCGCACCCCAAATCACACAACGGTCCGAAACCTTGTCGTCGTGGCAACGGTTCTGGCCGTATCACTCGGCATCGGTCTCGCATCCGAAGCCGGCGATCGAGTCCTGCGCGACGCCGTGGTGGTCGGCAACAACTGGGACGGCACCGTCACGGTCTTCGATCCGGACACGTTCGAGGTTCTCACCGAGATCAACGTCGCACCCGACCACGACGAGCGCGTCGCCGAGATCCGCTCCCGTCTCGTGAGCTGGGCCTACTTCGTGGCCATTCGTCACCTCATCGGCGAAGGGCACAACCAGCTCGTGGACGACGTCTTCCCCTCCAATGACGGGCGTTATGTGTACGTGTCCCGGCCCAGCTTCGCAGACGTCGTCGCGATCGACGTCACCACCGAGGAGATCGCCTGGCGCACGGAAGTTGACGGCCATCGCGCCGACCACGCCGCCCTCGCTCCCGATGGCGAGATTCTCCTCGTGTCGGCCTCCACGGCCGGGAAGGTGCATGCCATCGACACCGCCACGGGCGAGATCGTCGGCGGCTTTCCCTCGGGCGATCAGCCTCACGAGAACGTTTTCTCCAACGACGGCGAACGCGTCTATCATGCCAGCATCGGCCGGGTCTTCCTCCCTTTTACCGCGTCGTGGCTCGATTGGCTCAAAGGCGAGCGCGTATTCCAGATCGTCGATGCCAACACTTACGACGTTCTCGAGCGCGTCGACATGGGTGAGAAACTGAGAGCGTTCGGGATGCCTTGGTTCGACTCCGCAGTGCGGCCCATGGCGATCACCACCGACGAGCGTTACGCCTATCTGCAGATCTCCTTTCTGCACGGGTTTGTCGAGTACGATCTCACAGATAGCCGGGTGACCCGCGTTGCCAAGCTGCCGGTGCCGGAAAAAATCCAAAATCTGCCCTACCACAGATATCAACTCAATTCCGCTCACCACGGCCTCGCACTGAGCGGCAACGATGAAAAACTCTGTGTCGCCGGCACGATGGACGGCTACGCCGCGATCGTCGATCGCGACTCCCTCGATCCGACGCTGATCGAGCTCGCCGAGGATCCGCTGGACGCCAAGCCTTACTGGGCCACCGAGAGCGCGGAGGGCAGGCATTGCTACGTGTCGGTCAGCGCGCAGGATCGCGTGTCGGTGCTCTCCTTCGCTGAGGAACGAGAGATCGCCAGCATTCCCGTCGGCGATCATCCCCAGCGGGTACGCACGGGCCGACTGCTGCTGCCGGCTGAGTGAACCATACGGAGCCCGATAAAATGTCCATGACGTCAGCGTGCATTTCTCAACAAATCAGGGGACTAGCAAGCATTGGTCGAGCGGAAACGGGACAGAGCAATGCACGTTGCGAGGCTGCTTCCAAGAACCAGCGGTGTCCGGCTCTCCTGCGGTCACGCTTCCATCTCCACGACAGTGCAACCCATCTTTGACGGATGATCTTGCAACAGTCTCCCCGGTTCAACGTGGCGGGTGAGCCAGAGGAGCAGGATATCACCGGCCGCTGCAACGCTGAACAGCAGGGAAAAGCCCAACAGCCAGCCGTTAGCGATCGTCATGCTGATCAAATAAGGAATCAAGCCCAACACGATTAGCGGCATGGCAGCCCCCAATCGGTAGGTACGAGCTGGGATAGGTTCAGCGATATGAGCATACGGGGTCAAGCTTTTCAAATGAAACCCGAATTTGACATTCTTCAGGCTCCCATTGTCTGAAATGGCCCAAGTCAGTCCGTGCAGGGCCTCATGGATGATGACCCCGAGTGCTATGACCATTAGGAAACTCGGCCAGTTTTCAAAGAAGTGACTGATTTGCCCGAGCTGTTCGCCTCCATGGAGCAACCAATAGGGACAGCCAGCACAACCACGATTGCGGCACTAACCGGGAGACTCAGAAGCTGCGCTTTTCCGACCGAGGTCGCGATTTCTGTCTGCTCACTTTCGGTCGGCATGCGAAGCTCCTGTGCCGGTTTCGACCGTCTTGTGTTTCTCGGGGTCGTGCACTAATTCTGGACGGAGGATCTCATGAACGCCGGCTCGAACTCTCTATCCATGGCGACGGCACGCCCCATCCGCGGAGGGATCCGGGACTCCAGTAGGCGACGAGACCTGCGACGACAAGGGCGTAGCCCGTGAGAATAAACGGGTACATCTCCGGGGCAAATCCCATCAGTTCGCCGGTCACGTTTCCCAATGCGTGAAACAGCAGGACTGCCAGAATGCTCCGACGGGTATTGTTGTAGACCCAGACGAGAATGATCGTATTGAACACGAGCATCGGCATCCACCACCACAGTTCCGGTTCGAACGTCGTGTTGGCGTAGTAGCCGGTAAAGAGAACGAAGGGGGCGTGCCAGACTGCCCACGCCGTTCCGTTGATAATGCCGGCAACGAGCGCACACCTGCGTTCTTGCAACCGGTCGAGCCAGTAACCACGTAGCCCGATTTCTTCGACGAGGGGGAAGACAAAAGCAAACGCGACGAGCGAGAACAGGGCCGCTGGATCGAACAGGCGATCCATCGAAATGAGCTCCAGCGGCTCCGCTGTGACCCCAAACAACAGCGCTCCGCCCGCCAAGACGAGATTGAACAGCGGCCAGTACAGGACGATGACGAGCGCCCAGCGTGGATCGATTCGGCCGATCTCGATCAGCCGCGTCCCGAGGTCTGAGAGGCCATCCCAGCCGCGGGTGAGCCACGCCAACAGCAATCCTGACACCAATGGACTCAGGCCGCCGACGAGAAACAGTCCGACGTTGGGGAACGACCAGACGGACTCGTCGGACAGCACAATCGGGGTCCAGAACAGAAATGCCCACCCCAAATAGAGGAGCGGAAACCCCCACGGCGTTGCAGCCCGTGCTAACCGACCGAGATGCCCTGCCGGACGACGCCGACGCTCATCGCCCATGTGAGTACTCTTGATTGGCTTTGTGTGAGCTTCCAACGGTGATCTCACGTTCTGCAGCCGTTAGGCGGCCTAGTGCCAGCTCGTTAGGGGGTGTTGAGTGATTCAACAGCGCCCTCCGCAAGGACCTCCCGCCCTTCAGAGGCAGCGAGAGCGTCTGTTCGTCGGCCTTCAGGTTGCTGACGGAGTCCATTGGCTCCTGCCCATTCGGCGATTCATCGTGGGCTCTGGAATCCCCTTGACGACGTGACGCCGAGCTCGGGTAACGCCCCGCGTTCGGATCCGACCGGGCGGCCACTCCTCAGGAGGCCGCACCGCCGCCAGCACCGGGCAACGCCGAGAAGAGCAGCCCCAAAATGGCGGCTTGGATCAGCCAGCCGATGGCGACCACGCCCACGGCCCGCGGCGTGCTCTCGAAGTCCAGTGCCTGCCGGACGGCGACGATCATCGCCACCAACATCCACAGGCCACCGACCAGGAACGCCAGCTGCGTCAAGCCCGGCACGATCCCGACGATTCGGATGACGCCGGGCGAACTTGAGAAGCCGATGGTGCGCAGCAACTGACCCGGATCGGCGTGAGTCCCCGACTCAGGAAGCATTCGGGTCCCGATCCAATAGGTGAGATAGGCCCAGATGAACCAGCTGATCAAGGCCCCGAGGGCCCCAATAACCAATCCGAGGAGGCCGCCTTGGGCGGCGGTCCCGATCCCGGCGGCGACGCTGGCAACGACGACCACGGCGATCGCCTGCCCGAAGGCCGCCTCGTTCGCCTCAACTTCCTCGTAAAGATGGCGGTCAAGCTGGGCCGCCCGGATCATGCGTTGGATTAAGCCAGCCGTGTCCATTCTGGAATGCCTCCCCGCTTTACCTCGGCTACTTATCCGACTTATCCAGATACTCCTCGATCGCTTGCACCGCCAAATAGTTCACGGACCGATCCTTCTGCCGAGCCAGCTTCTTCAGCCGGTCGATGACGTCCTCGTCCTGGTGCTTCTGCGGGACGTAGATTGTGATCGTGTTGCGCATGGGTCACTCCTTTGGACAGTTCGAAGTCGTGTAGCGCTCGGCCAGCGTCGGCGTGCGCAG
>CAZMNF010000078.1:0-3516 GCA_964567595.1 uncultured Thermotogae bacterium
AGGGGCGACCCTGGAAGAAGAGGGGCAGACCGAGCGGCCTGCCCCTCGGGAAGCGATGGCGATAGGGCACGGTGGGCGACTCAGTGCCAGTCGCGCGTGAACGTCGTGACCGTGGTGCTTTCCAGCGGCGCGAGCGTCCCGTCGAACTTCGTCACCTCGCCGTCGACGAAGAGCCGGAGGCTCCAGTCCGTGGGGCCCTCGGACTCGCACGTCGCGAAGTACTTGACGACGACCTTGTATTCGCCGAGCGGCGCGCCGCCCTCGGGCCAGTAAATGTTCTCCGGCCCGCCGTGCGAGATCGGCGCGCAGCGGTCGTCCTGGTCCAAGTGACCGCCCGACCGAGCGCGCGGGTGGAGCCAACTGACCGTCTCGCCGTTGGGGTCGACGATCTTGAGGTCGAAGTCGGCCGTGGAGCCCCAGATGAGCGTCGCCTGCACGTCGCCGGTGCCGAGCAGCTCGGACGGCATGACAAAGGTCGTGTTGGGCACGTCAGCATTCGGGTTTGACAGCTGCGGGATCCGGTGGTCCGCGTTCGGATCCACGCCGACCTCGCCCAGCAGCTCCGCCGCCCGGCCACCGACGTCAGCATTGCTCGTCAAGGTCCAGATGGCGCGTTGGGCCGCCTGGCTGTTCCACAAGCCGTGGGCGTCAATCACTCGCAACAGACGGGACATCCGTTGGCCCAATGCCATGGGCCACTCGGCCACGTTCGGCCCGACGTCGTAGACGTCGCCGCGTTCGGGCGCTTCCCGGTTCGGACGGAGCGACGCGACGTAGACGCCGCGCAGCTCGGCCTCGTGCTGGCCGGGCACGAAGGCGTACAAGCTACGGGTAACAACGAGGTTCGGGGCGTGCGGATCCTTGCTCATCAACAGATCGCCCCGCCGGACGTTGATGACGTGATCGCCCGCGTGGCTGCCGTTCGTCCGGAACGTCACCTGATCGCCCAGCGTGCCGCCCTTGCTCGTCAGCTGGACGACCTCCAGTTTGGCTGCCTGTTGCAGCGTCACCTCGTTGCTCTGCCCGGCCCGCTCGCCGTCGGTCAAGCCGGGCACGACCAGCGCGGCGAGCACGACGGCTACCAGCGCGACGATTTTGAAACTGCGAATCATAAAATCCTCCTTGTGATTGTGCCGAGTCCATCTTCCACGACCGGCGCCCCCGACCCAACTGGGCTGCCTCGGCGTCAACCGGTCGTTGTTCGCATCATGGCCCAACAAGCCGGAATGAATCAAGAAAATAACGTCTTCACGATCACACTCGCCGACGTTTCACCTGATTTCCACGCGGCCTGCGCCGAGCAGCGTTCAACCGAGGTCAGACGGGGCCATGACGCCGTCCTCGGCAACGACGTGGGTGAGCAGCTCGAGCGGGGTCAGCTCAAAGTAGCGATTGACGACCTCAAGTAGGGATGTGTGCGCGACGTCGGCGATCTCGCTCGGATCCATCTCGGCGATCCAGGCCGGGTCGAAGCGATCGAGCATCTTCAATCGAGAGATGAGGGCAACACAGGGAACGTCGGCATACCTCGCCGCCAGCGCCAACGGGAAGGTGCCGACCTTGTTGGCGAGGCCCTGGGGTGCAAGCGCGTCGCCGCCGACGAGGACGGCATCGGCTTCCCGCGCCATGCATGGCGCCAAGGCGTCCGCGCAGACCGTCGCGGCAATGCCGGCTTGGGCCAGCGAGGAAGCCAGCGTCACGCCCTCGCCGAGCGGGCGAGACTCCGCGCAGACGACCGTCAACTGCGGATTGGCCCCGGAGGCGTCCCGCAGCGCGGCCGCCACGGTCGAACTGGCCGAAATCGTCACGACGTGATCCGCGCCCGACAGCAGTGCCTGGGCCTCGCGGGCGATCGCCCCGGTGCTGGCGCTCAGCTCCGTGACGACTTGGTCGATCGCGTTGCGAGTGTTCGCCGTCGACCCGACCCGCGCCGCCGCCTTGGCGCGCTCGGCCAAATTGCGAATCGAGGCCATGGCGGGCTGAGCCTCGGCGAGCCGATCCGCGAACTCCCCAAATCCAGCGAGCCCCTCGGCTTCGTCCAAGCGTTGACGGAGCGCCTCGGCCGCGCGGCGCGTAAGCGCGGTGGCCCCCGACCGATGATCCCGGGCGATCGCTTGGCGGAGCTGGTCGCTGTCCGTCATGGATAGATGGATCGTAGGCGCGATGGGTGCTGAGTTGCAATCGGACGCCCCGTTCTCCTAGCGTCCCGTGCACGGAACCAGCAAACGAAGGAGCGGCTCATGAGCGAGAACCCGATCGTTGATCTGCGAAGCGACACGGTCACCCAACCATCTGAGGCCATGCGCGAGGCGATGGCCCATGCCGCCGTCGGTGACGACGTCTTCAGCGAGGACCCGACCGTCAACGAGCTGCAACGGCGCTGCGCCGAACTGACGGGCCACGACGCGGGATTGTTCTTGCCGACCGGCAGCATGGGCAACGAGGTCGCGCTCGACGCTCACACTCAGCCTGGCGATGAAGTCGTCTGCGACGCGCACGCCCACATCCACGACTACGAGCTGGGCGCCATGACGGCCTACGTCGGTGCCATGCCGCGCGCGGTTCCGACCGAGGCCGGCTTTTTCCGCGTTGAGGACATCGAAGCCAAAGTGAAGCCGCACACGCCCGTCGGCACCGGCACCGGCCTCATCGCGCTGGAGAACACGCACAACATGCGCGGGGGCGCCGTCTATCCGTTGGACGTGGCCCGCGACGTGATCGAGTTTGCCCACTCGAAAGACATTCCCGTGCACCTGGACGGCGCGCGGGCCTGGAACGCGGCGGCCGCCTCGGACGTTCCCCTCAGCGAGATCACGGGGCCGTTCGACTCGGCGATGCTGTCGTTCAGCAAGGGCCTTGGCGCGCCGGTCGGGTCCATTCTGGTTGGCTCCCAGGCGTTCATCGACCGCGCCCGATATATCAGAAAGCGCATGGGCGGCGGGATGCGCCAGGTCGGGGTGCTGGCGGGCGCTTGCCTGCACGCGCTCGATCACCACCTGGATCGACTGACCGACGACCACGCCAACGCCGAGCGCCTCGCCGACGCGCTGGACGCCTTCGACGAGGTCACGCCCATTCCGCCGGAGACGAACATCCTCATCTTCGAGCTCTCTGATCAACGCGCTGCGGACTTTTGCCATGAATTGAAGGGGCATGACGTCCTAGCGCTGCCGATCAGCGCGCGCAAAGTGCGGATGGTGACGCACCTGGACGTGCCCGACGACAAGATCGACCGGGCGATTGAGGCCATTCGGACAGTCCTAAGCTAGCCAAGGAGGTTTTTCAATGTCCGATATCGAGGCCAAGCTCCAAGAGATGGGACTGACGTTGCCGCAGGCCCCGAAACCCGTTGCCGCCTACATTCCGGCCAAGCACGTGGGCGAGCTGGTCTACGTCTCCGGCCAGATCCCCATGAAGGATGGCCAGATCGCCTACACCGGCAAGGTCGGCCAGGACTTATCAACGGAAGATGGCTACGAAGCCGCCAAGATCTGCACGCTGAACGCGCTCGCGGTC
>CAZMNF010000079.1:0-3269 GCA_964567595.1 uncultured Thermotogae bacterium
CCCCTACGGACGCCGACGCTCGCCGAGCGGTTCACCGACACTGGCTGACGATCATTGAAGCGTCGCCGTCCATGGCGGACTATCGCGCACTCCGCAAGCGTGCCAGCTTGAGCGAACGGACCCATGAGGCGGCGGGGGGCGGCTTACCGAACCCGTGGGTCGGTGTCCGAATCGAACACGATGGCGAAGCCCTCGGCATGGGGCGGATCGTCGGCGACGGTGGCTGCTTCTTTAAGGTCGTGGACATCGCCGCGCTCCCAGAGCACCAAGGCAAAGGGTTGGGCAAGCGGATCATGACGGCCTTCATGCCTCGCTTCGACGCCCATGCGCCGGAAGCGGCAAGCATCAGCTTGATCACCGGCGGCGAGGCCAAACACCTCTACGCACAGTTCGGCTTCCAGCCGACTGCGCCCCAGTCGATCGGCATGACACGTCGGAAGACCTCCCGTTAACTTTCGCTGTCGGGAAAGCGTCCCTACCGAAGCATCGAACACGTAGCTCGATCGGTCACTGTCGCGAATTCCAGGATTATTGACCACGGCACAAGTGGGGTGGCCCAATGTCCGCAGGATTCGCGTACGTCATGGGAGTTGCTTAACCCTGCTTTCGCAGTGATCAGTATCTTGGAGCTCGCCCTGGGCCCCATCCGTTGCGGAGCTAGAAACCGCGTTGGCGGGATGTTAGAGAGCGCGAGTTCTGGAAAGACTGGAAGAGGGGATGGGGGACGGCCGCGTGGCCGTCCCCATATTCCACCCAGGCAGGATGGCTACTGCTCAGTACCGATGATGCGGATGGCGCTAGTGAACGGAGAATCTGGGGCTATGCGCTGGAAGGAACCCGTGATGAGGTCGCTAGTGGGCAACTCCCGGTCCGCATCGGGAGCCCAGAAGATGGTCCGTGGGTCCAGATCGGTGCCGAGCGACGGTTGCGGTGCCATCGCTGTCGAGGTCACCATAGCCGGGCCGAACGTGCTCGGATCGGCGAGACGATCGTTCTCGTCATCCGCCGCCTCCGGGGCTGAAGCCAACTCGACGCGGTAGATTAGCTCACGTGAGGATGTCACCCCTTGGTCGGAAAAATCGAAGGCTGCTGTGAAAATAGTTGCGTCAGAGCACAGGTCCAACGAGGCGCTCTGTGTTGACGGCGTCGTAGCTGGGCGTTGGCAATCCGACGGTCCGTCATGGGAGCTCTCATGCCAGGGAATCGTAACCCACTCGGTCTGGGACGCGATTTTAGCCCCCGGGGTCTGCGAATCGGCCTCGACTGCGGCGTAGAGCGTCAGTCTTATCGGATAGGTCTGTGCGCCCGTCTGCGGGGATGCCGCCTGCGAGGGCCGAGCCCAACTTCCGAACGTCACGCGCGCCTTGGTAAGCGAGCGCGGCGTGTTGTTGAGCGCGATCCGATCGCCGACCGCCTGGGTGCCCGTTCGCTTGAAGCCGAGCACGGATACGCTGGGCGTCTGGACGGCGTCCGGTGAACTGTCGAACAGAACTTTGGTGCTCAATGTCGAGATCGCACGTTCCGAAGGTCCGGACGCATCCGGGGAGTCGGACTGGTTCGTCGATGGTGCTCCATCCAGAAGGCCGATCGCGCCGCTGCAACCTGACGCAAGCAGGGCGATTCCGACGATCATGCCGATGAGTCGATTGGACTTGGGGATCATGGCTGCATCTCCTCGCTATAGCAGGACAGTGCCTGGTTTGGGATTCGACGTCATCATGCGGCCAGGCGTGGTGCATTGATGTCATGCGCCTCACCGTGAGGCGATGTCTCCATTGAGAGGGACACATGACGGATGGGCAAGCCTCGAGCGTCCCTTTGACCCGATTATTGTGAACGCCCACCTCGACATGCTGAGGTGGGCCAGAATGGACGTTGCGGAGCCGATCCTCCTCGTTGGTGTGTGCCACGATCGGCCCAAGCCTGTGTGCCGACGACGCGAGCGGGATCGTCGGTACGTGCGCGCCGTAATTGATCGACAGAAATCCCGCGTATTCGCCATAATGACGGTATTGTGCCAAAGCCAAACTTCAAAGCTATGGGAGCGTGATCGTCCGTCATGCGCTATCGGAACTTGGGGAATACGGGACTGCAAGTCTCCGAGCTATGCCTCGGTGCAATGACCTTCGGATCGTCGTTCTACAACATCGGCACCGTCGATCAGAAACTGGCGATATCTATGGTCGCTCGTGCCTGGGAGGCCGGCGTCAACTTTTTTGACACGGCCGACGTCTACTCCTTCGGGGAGTCGGAAGCGATCCTCGGCGAGGCGCTGAAAGCGAACAACATCGACCGCGACAAGGCCGTCATTGCGACGAAGGTCCGCGGCGCCATGAGCGAAGCGGCGGCAGAGGGCACGGGCGACGTCAACAATCAGGGCCTGTCCCGCAAACACATCATGGCATCCTGCGATGCCAGTCTCCGCCGATTGGGCACCGACCACATCGACCTCTATCAGATCCACGGCTGGGACGCCAACACTCCGTTGGAGGAGACGCTCTCCGCGCTGAACGACCTCGTGCGCGCCGGCAAGGTTCGCTACATTGGCGCGTCCAATCTCGCCGTCCGCCAGCTGATGAAGGCGCTGGGCCTGGCCCGACTTCGGGAGTGGGAGCCGTTCGTGTCGCTGCAGGCGTACTATTCGCTGGTGGGACGGGACTTGGAGGACGAACTGCTGCCGCTGTGTCGCGAGGAGGGGCTCGGCGTCTTGCCGTGGTCTCCGCTCGCGGGTGGCCTGATCTCGGGCAAATATCGCCGAGGTCAGGACGACCCGTCCGGTGCTCGTCGCAGCGAGTTTGACTTCCCGCCCGTCGATCGCGAACTGGCCTACGACGCTGTCGACGAGATGGACTCCATGGCCGAGGTCCACGACGGGAGCATTTCGCAGGTGGCGCTGGCCTGGCTGCTCGCTCAGCCCGGTGTGACGTCGATCATCATCGGCGCAAGGACCATGGATCAGCTGGAGGACAACCTGCAGAGCGCGTCCATGCACGAGCGGCTGTCGGCCGAGGAGATCGGGCGACTGACGGAATTGACCCGACCCGAGACGCGGTATCCCAAGTGGATGATTGAATTCATGAACGCCGAGCCGTCGGTTGAGTCCGAGGAATGATCCCCTTAGCCCGAGAAGTCATTCCTCTGTAGGTGAGTCGATCCGTGGTCCGATACCGTCTCGGCCATCCATTGTTTTGACGCGTCTGGGAAAGCAATCTAAACTGCTCGTCGCGATCGTTTGCACGGTCCAACGCTCGTCGCCGACGGGCTGATCC
>CAZMNF010000080.1:0-3210 GCA_964567595.1 uncultured Thermotogae bacterium
CAACGGCTCAGGCAACCCCTCTTGGTCCCCACCCCGAAATGTGATACGGTTGTGTCATCAGTGTGTAATGAGCACACACTCGGTATGGAATGGGCCCATACGGAGTGTGTGGCGAGTCCACCCACAAGGAGGGCTCCGACATGGACGTGACGGCGATCGTCAACCAGAAGGGCGGCGTGGCCAAGACGACCACGGCGATCCACCTCGCCGCCGGGCTGGCCCAGCGCGGCCATCGGGCCCTGCTCGTCGACATGGACCCCCAAGGCCACGCCGGCGCCGGGCTCGGCCTGCCCGTCCCCGAGCTCGACCGGACGGTCTATCATCTGCTGTTGGATTCGGACACCGAGCTCGACGAGGTCGTCCAGCCGACCTCCGTGGAAGGGCTGTGGGTCGCGCCCGCCAACATCCGCCTCGCCGCCGGCAGCGTGGAGCTGTCCAGCCGGATCGGCACCGAGGGGCTCCTGCGGCGCAAGCTGAAGCCGGCCCGCGACGCCTACGACTTCTGTCTCGTCGACTGTCCCCCGTCGCTCGGGCCGCTGACGGTGATCGGCCTGACCGCCGCCCATCGGGTGCTCATCCCGACGCAGATGAGCCACTTCAGCACCGAGGGGATCGCCGACCTGCTCGACACCATCGACCTCGTCCGGCGCAACCTGGAGCGCGACGACCTCGAGATCGTCGGCGTGCTGCCCACGATGTTCGACCGGCGCAACTCCACCGTCAACGAGGCGGTGCTCGCCGAGCTGCGCGGCTACTTCGGCGAGGCCGTCTTCGACTCGCCCATTGCGAAGAACCTCGATATCGAGAAGGCCCAGGCCCGGCAGACGACCGTCTACGAGGCGAGCCCCCAGAGCGCGGGCGCGCAGAGCTACGCCGCGTTCGTCGAGGAGTTTCTGAGGAGGATTGGATCGCATGAGCCGACTGAGTGACCGCCGCCGGCGCGAGACCGAGGAGTCGCTCACGGAGAACCTGATCGGCCGGGAGGACGCCGACGTGCGCATCAACGTCATGATGCGCCGGTCGCTGCTCGACTGGCTGGACAAGGCGATCGCCAACTACAACCGGACCCACCCGCGCACCACCAACCGCAGCGAGGTCCTCCGGACGCTCGTCGCCGAGCTCCAGGCCGACGAACAGGGCCTGGACAGGCTTCTCTAGACCTCGCCATCGAGTGTGGAACAATTACACACTCATTGTGGAATCCATTGCCAGCGCCAGATCGGGTGCGGCATTGCGGTGTTTATCACTGGGGTTGGGGAACGGCTTCAGGCGACCGACTTGACGTCGAGCGCTTCAATGCGGGAGTGGACCGGCGCCAGCTTCCGGATGTGGACGAAGACGACCCGTTCGCCCTCGGCCCGGCGCGCCTCGGCCAGCTCCCGGGCCCAGGCGTTGAACGCCTCGTCACCCTCCAGTTGCATGATTACCGTGGCGTCGTCGGGAATCCGCTCGGCGACCTGCGGATGATCGCGCACGTAGCGGTTGAACTCCCGGATCAGTTCCGTGTTCGTCCGCTCAGGACGGTCCATCTCTGAGATGCTAATCAGCGCGTGGGCCGACGTCAGCCCCGGCTCAACCCGAGCTCGATCCCACGCTCAGCGCAGTGGCGCTTGAGTTTATCCGTGAAGACGGCGCCGCGGCTCGTCTCGATCCGCCCCTCGCGCGCGTCCTCCTTGACCTCGCCCAGCGCGCGGAAGATCAGCTCGTGGAGCTTCGGCTGCACGAGCGCCCGTCGGCAGATTTTTCGATAAAACGCCCGGCTGTGCTCGTCGCCGGTGACCTCGAGGATCGTCCCAACAAAAGCCTCGACCTCGGCGTCGGACGGCCCGGCCCGGATCGGCTCGGCGTCGTCGACGTCCACGCGCAGCGACTCGTCGGGCGTGCGGAACGCCTCGATCTCCCGGTAAAGCCGCTCGCCGGGCGTGTAGCGGATGCGCCAGTCCTGCCCCTCCGCGTCCTCCCACTCGACGTCGGCCAGGAAGCCGGTCTTGATCAGCTCGTTGTGCGCCGGGTCCAGCTTCTCCCGGGCCTTGGAGCGATATCTCTGTTGGGCGATGGGCAACAGCCGGCAGACCGTCGAATAGCGATAGCGCAGGCTGGCGACGTCCGAGTGGTACAGGTGATAGAACTTGACCCCGAGCAGCTCGTAGAGCCGCTCCGCGATCGTGCTGCGCAACGATTGGTAGTAGTCGTAGTCGATCGGCTTCACGTAGCGGTTGTTGAGGCTCTCCAAGTACCAATCGCTCAGATAGAGATAGTTCGTCTCCGCCACGCGGCCGTCGGGGAACTCCTCGCCCTTGAAGACGACCCGGTCGTAGAGGTGGAAGGTGTCGTCGACCCAGCGGCGCCGGCCCTTGTGATAATACGCCCCGTGCGACTGGATCGTCGTGGCGACGATGCGGCGCAGGATCTCCTTGATCCCGCGGTACTGCCGGCCCCCGTTCCCCTTGCCGACCAAGCGACAGAGCTGATACGTGGAGAACGCGATGGGGTTCTGGATCGGCGGGTACATCCCGCTCAGCACCTGCTCAATCGCGCGGAACAGCTGTTTGTCGTAGGGGCCGGGGTAGCCGTAGCGGGCGTTGGCGGAGACGATCCACGTGATCTCCACCTGCTTTCCGTCGCGATTGACGACGGCCTGGAACTCGGTATCGCGCCGGGTCGTCACCTCGCGGTGGTTGAGCGCGAAAAACGGGAAGACCAGGAGGTTGACCTCGGATCGGACGAACTGGGGGACGACGAGGTCCTTCGTCTCCTCGTTGCCGCCGTCGCTCAGTTGCAGCTGCGATCCCCTAATCTCCGGCGCGTCGCTCATGCCGTTTGCCCTTCGCCGTTGGCCGTTCGGCCGTTGGGGTTGATGGATTCGCGTTGCCCCAACGTTCCTATACACCTTAAGACCAACGTTAAAACACCTTCATGGGGAAAGTCGAATCGCGGAAACGCTCAATGGAAGGGGCATTGCTCGATTCGGGTCTTCCCCCCATGCGACGATAACTCTTCCTCCCGTGCGACGATAGGTCTTCCCCCCATGCGACGATGGATCTTCCCCCCGTAAGACGATAGCCCCGGCTCGACTTCCTCCCGTGCGACGATAGGTCGGCCCGATTCGCGAATTGATATTGAGAACGGATTTCGATTTGCCATTATATCGGCCCACACTCCTGGAAACCCGCATCCCGCGCGGAATGCGTTCCCGAGCCTGGCTTACTG
>CAZMNF010000081.1:0-3154 GCA_964567595.1 uncultured Thermotogae bacterium
GGCGGCCACGCCGCCGCCATCAGCACGGGGATCCTCTACGGCCTGCTCGTCTGGGTGATGGGGCCGCTGACGCTCGGGGCCATCTGGCAAAGCGAGCTGCCGCAGTGGTCGATTGCGGAGACCGCATCGGCGTTTCCCAGCTTGGTGGGGCATCTCATCTACGGGGGCCTGACCGGCTTGGGATTTTCGCTGCTGGCGGCGCTTCATCGTCGCCTTGGGCCCGATCGGGGCGATCAAGATGCAGACGGGGTGGCCCAACGCCGGGTCGTGATTCTCGGGGGCGGCTTCGGCGGCGTCGGCGCCGCCCAGCAGCTGAGCCAGCATTTCAACCGCGACCCCTCCGTCGAGGTCACGCTCGTGAGCGCGAGCAACCACCTCCTGTTCACCCCGATGTTGGCGGAAGTCGCCTCGAGCAGCCTGGAGGCCCAGCACATCAGCGTCCCGATCCGGGCGGCGGCCCCTCGGGCAACGATCCGCCACGCCGACGCCGAGGCGATCGACACCGACGCGCAGACGGTCCGAGTTCGCTCCACGGATGACGACGGAGCAACGGAGACGATCGAGTACGATCAGCTCGTGCTGGCCCTGGGCGCCGTGCCCAAGTACTTCAACATGAGCGATGTCGAGCGTCACGCGTTCACGCTCAAGACGCTCGCCGACGCCGTCGAGTTGCGGCGTCACGTGATTTCGGCGCTGGAGCGTGCCGACGCTGAGCCGGACCCCGCCGAGCGGGATCGCCTGTTGCGCTTTGTCGTCGCCGGCGGCGGCTTTGCGGGCGCGGAGACGATCGCCGAGTTGTTCGACCTGGCCCATAGCGTCCTGCGCTACTATCCGCACATCGACCCCGACGAGCTCCACTTTGTCCTCGTCCACGCGGGCGACCGCATTCTCCCGGAGCTCGGCGAGGAACTGGCTGACTACGCGCTCCGGACCCTGCGCGATCGCGGCGTTGACGTCCGGTTGAAGCGTCGGGCATCGGGCGCGGACGCCGCAAGCGCCGAGCTGAACGACGGCACCGACTTGCCCACGCGCACGCTCGTCTGGACCGCCGGCAACCGCCCGAACCCGCTGCTGCGCCACGTGGAGGGCGAGCGCAACGAGGCCGGCGCCGTCGTTTGCGACGACACGCTGCGCGTTGAGGGCACGTCGAACGTCTGGGCCGTGGGCGACTGTGCCCAGATACCCGACCCCGGACACCCCGGGCAATCCTGCCCGCCGACGGCGCAACACGCCTCGCGCCAGGCCATCACCGTCGCCGACAACGTCGCCGCCGCGCTGCGCGGGCGCGATGACCGAATTGAGCCGTATGCCTACCAGAGCAAGGGCATGATCGTCGTCCTTGGCCATCACACCGCCGTGGCCGAGGTGGGCAACCTGCGATTTTCCGGTCTATTGGCTTGGCTGTTTTGGCGCGCGGTCTATCTGTCGAAGCTGCCGGGCTTGGAGAAGAAGGTCCGCGTCTTCGTGGACTGGACGCTCGATCTCGTCTTTCCTCGTGACATCGTGCTCACCGAGACTCGGTCCGCCATGGGGCCCCAGCCATCGTCGCCCGTTGCGACGGCCGAGGGTGGCGATGCAGCGAGTGACGCCGTAGCGACGCCGAACGATGCCGACGACGTTGGGGAGGATTCGACATGACCTCCCCTCGCAAGATGGGAACGTCCCTGGCGCGCGGCGCATTGGCCGGCTTCGTCGGAGGCCTCGTCTTCGGGGCTGCCCTGACCCAACTGGGCATGCTGTCCGCGATTGCCTCGCTCGTGCAAGTTGAGTCGCCGATCCTCGGCTTTCTCGCCCACATGGTCGTCTCGGTGCTGGTCGGCGTCGGCTTCGGCGTGACCGTCCGCTACCACCAACCGCGTGCGGGCGAGACCCTCTATTGGGGCCTGATCTACGGCGCCCTCTGGTGGTTCCTCGGCCCCTTGACGCTCATGCCGCTGTGGCTCACGGGCGACCTGGCGTGGTCCATTGAGAGCGCTCAAGGCGCCCTGCCGAGCCTCTGGGGCCACCTGGGCTACGGCATCGTCACGGCCCTGACGTTCGTGGCGATCAGCCGCGACGTCGAGCCGCCTCGGATCGGGAACGTCCGAGGGGCGCTCGGGCGCGGCGGCCTGGCCGGTCTGATTGCCGTCTGGCTTGCGGGATCGGCTCTGACCGCCCAGGGCGAACTCGGGGCGCTCACCGCCGGACTCTCGGAGGCGGCGCTGGGATCGGGTTGGCCGCTGGCGTTGCTCGTCGGACCGGTGGCCGGGATGGCCTTCGCGCTGCTCCATGCCGGGCCCCGCGAGGGCAGCGGCGTCGGCACGGTCCGGGGAATGCTGTTCGGCTTCGTGCTCTGGGGCCTGCTCGGCATGACGCTGTTCCCCATGCTCCAAGGCCAGGGACTCGCGTGGAACCTGGCCGAGGCGCGGGCGGCGTTCCCGGCGTTGATCGGCTATCTGTTCTTCGGGGCGCTGCTCGGGTTGATCCACCACTGGCTCACGAGCTTGATCCGCTTCCTGTTCGCCAACGACGTCGGCGACCCGCACGAGGAGGGCCTGGGCACCTCGACGCTGCGAGCGGTTGGGCGGGGCGCCTGGGCCGGGATCCTGGGTGGCCTGGTCTTCACGATCGTGATGGCCCAGACGGGCATTCTGTCCACAGTCGCCGAATTGGTGGGCTCATCGTCGCCGCTGACGGGGTTCATCGTCCACCTCCTCATTGCCATCCTCATCGGCACCAGCTACGGACTGCTCTTCCGCGGCCGCAGTTACGACCGCGGCTCGGCGCTGGGTTGGGGCGTCGCCTACGGCTTCACCTGGTGGGTGCTGGGCGCGTTGACGTTGATGCCGATCTTTCTCGGGGGCCACGCCGACTGGAGCGCGGAACGCGCCGCGCAACTGGTCCCCAGCCTCATCGGGCACCTCGCCTATGGCGCTGCCCTCGGGCTGACGTTCTACGCCCGCGAGGCGCGTTACAGCCCGTGGTGGATGCCGCGCTCCGAGGTCGAGGCTCGACGCGTGGCGTTCCGGAAGCAGCAGGTCTTGACCTCGGCCCCGGCGCTCTGGACGCTGCTGGCGATTTTGGCGCTGGTGTTGCCGATTCTCTTGAGCCCCGCAGCGGGCTCCCCCTAGATTCGGCCCTAGGGCTCGAGCACGACGCGGAAGCGGGCCTCGTT
>CAZMNF010000082.1:0-2982 GCA_964567595.1 uncultured Thermotogae bacterium
TAGGCGTACTGCGCCATGGCGTCGCCGCCCTCGCCGATCTCCAGGTTCTCATAGGACATCTCCGGCACCAGCACGGGCAGCGTCTTCTTGATGGAGAAGCTGCCGTGGAAGTCGGGATGGCAGACGTGGTCCTTGATGATCTTGTGCAGATCGACCATGCGACCGATCAGTGCCAGGAGCGGATCAGCTAGGTCGGGCACCTGCTCGGCCAGCTTCTGGACCATCTTCTTCTCGTAGCCCGTGTAGGTGAGGATGCTGCCGCGGTCTTCGAGGTCAGCCAGCAGCGACTCGGCCAGCTCGCGGCGCTGGTCCTGGGCGGGGTCGGCCAGGAACTCGCGGTGATCGGCAATCTGGCCCGGCGCCGAGCACTTGTGAATGGAGTACTGGAACACGACCGTCTCCGACGGGCCGACGTCGGGGAAGAGCGGCAGCGCCGTCTGGACGGTCTCGAAGTCGAGGTTGAAGGCCGGCCACTCGATCTCCGCCAGGGCGTCCGACAGCTCGGGCTCCACGTAGAGGTCTCCCGACTGGACGGCTTGGCGGACGCGTTCCTGTTGATCGGTGAGCTCGACCTCGGGCGGAATGTCCTCGATGCGCTCGACCCCGCGGTCCTTGAGGGGGGCGAAGCGCTTCTCGGAGAGATACGGCAGCTCGAAGATGTGGTGGCGGTACTCGGGGGCGATGACCTGTTGGAAGTAGGGGCACTTGCGGCACTCCAGCGCCAGCTCGGTCTCGGGCGGCGCGTCCGCCGCGGTGACGTCCGCGATCTCGTCCCAGCGATGGGCGAACTCGTCCGCGCGGGCGAGGACCTCGTCGGTGTGGTCGATCGTCTGGAACAGGTTCTGCACGGACATGTGCTGCCGATACGCGTCGTTGAGGAGCATCAGCGACGCCGAGGCGAGCTCCAGGCCCCAGGCGCGGATCACCATCGCGGTGTAGGCCAGGTCGTCGACGTAGTCTGGATCGTCCTCCTTGGCCATCTTGACCTCGTAGAGCTGCCAGCCGGCTGAGCCCAACCGGAGCACGTCGGCCTTGGTGGCGTAGGGCTCGACCAGAAACGTCGGCTCGAACAGCGTGCGCACCTCGAAGAGCGTGCCGATGTCGGCGGTCTCGATCAGCGACTGGGTCTCTGCCGCAGCCGCGCGGAGGTTCTCGCCCTCGACCAGTCGCCCGTCGGGGAAAACCGTTCGGGCGAGCTTGCCGACCCATTCGCCTTGGCGGGCGAGGAAGTCGTCGACCTCATCCTCAAGCTGGCCCTGGCGTCGCGCCCAGCCGGCTGCTGGGCACGTCACCGCATCGAGAAAGACCTGTTTGGAGATGTAGCGGGACATGACGCCTCCTTGTGGGGCATCGCCACCGCCATGGCCCCCCTATCTCAGTCGGCGCCGAAGACGCGATCCCACTTCGCGAGCACGGCTTGGGTCGCCCGGACGTCCCTCAGGCAGTAGCGGGCGATCGTTTCGTGCTCCCCTTGGCTGAACAGCTCCGGCACGTCGCCGCCCGCGACGCCCGCGTCCTTGGGGCTTTCGACGCCGAGCATCCGGCAGAGGACATGGAAGTCGAAGCGCATGCGATTGGCGCCGTAGAATTTCAGTTGGTCTTGCAGATCCAGATGCTGCTTCGGATCGTAGCGGTAAGGCATGAGGTCCTTTGTCGCCTTGATCTCGTGGACCATGGAACGCAGGTAGATGAACGGCGCGTCGAAGCCGCGGCCGTTGAAGGTGACGATCTGCCCATAGTTGGCCACTGTCTGCCAGAACCGGTTCAGCAGCCCCGCTTCGGTCGCCGGCACGTAGCGGACGCCGTCCTCGACCCATTCCTCGCGCTGAGCATCGGGGGCCTGGAAGTAGACGCCGCCTTTGTCGGTATCGGGGTCGAGCAGGGCGATGGTGACGATTTCGCCGGTGATCGCCGAGAGCGCCGTGCCGTCGCGGACCTGTTGCTTTTTCTCGTCCGTGTCGGCATAGCGCAGCAGGAACTCCTGGACGTCGCTGCCGAGCTCCTCAAAGGGGTGGCCGATCGTTTCGATGTCGAAGATCAGTCGGTTCCTATTTGCCATCGCAGCTCCCCCAATCCCGAGGCTCCTCCTTGGTGGTGGTGATCAAACCACCGTCGCCTTCGCCAACGCCCGGCGCGCGGCCTCACGTGTCGCCGCCCGTGTATTGACGGCGTCGATCGGAATCGACGCCTCCCGGAATCCCGACGTTCACGAATCGTCGCCCGGGGCGCCGGCGTACCCGCGGATCTCGTTGTAACGCTGGATTTGGGTCTCGCTCAGCAGCGCTCGCGTCTCGAGATGATAGCGCAGATGGACGTAGCGCAGCCTGCCGTAGAGCTCGCCGCTGCGCTCCAGCAAGCGCCCCAGCTCCTCGTCGGTCACGGTCTGCTGGGCGTAGGCCGCGTCAATCTGGCGCTCCACATCCAAGAACGCCTGGCCGGCCGCCTGGGCCTCCGTCTGCATTTGGTCGAACAGCGCCTGCAGCCGCTGGCGTTGGTCCTCGGTGAGCTCCAGCTCGTCGGCCAGATCCAGGGCGTGCCGGGGGCCGGGATAGCCGTTCAGTTCGGCCGGCTTGGCCAACCCGCCCAGGGCGGTTCCGCGGCCCGCCTCCAGGGCGCTCACGTCTTCAGGGGCCAGGTACGTGAGCTCGCGCGCCTGCTGGCCGGCGTAGGGAGAATGGCCGTGATGGGCTTGAGAAGCGGCCTCCGGCTGCGACGGGCTTGTGGGGACGGAGTCGGTCACCAGCGGACCGACGGCGGCGCCGAGGGCGACGAGCAACGCCGCGCCAACGATGTAGAGAAGCGTCTGTGACATGCGGTGCTCCTTTCAAGTGGCGAAGGTTCCTGGCTCAGGCGGGGATGGGCCCGAGTGCGGCATGCTAGCCGGCACATCACGGGCTCGCCAGCGCTGGCCTCGGTCGCCGGCAGCTGCTCGACGACGACGGCCACGTCGCCGCGACGCAGGTCGTGCTCGGGCAGATCGCG
>CAZMNF010000083.1:0-2886 GCA_964567595.1 uncultured Thermotogae bacterium
GATTAACGCTCGTCCATCGACACACGTTGTCCAAGGCGCGAAGGGGACTGACTATGTGCCGGGGCGACCCGCGATCTCCGGTCCACTCCAGCCCCAAATCGGCCCTGTGCGATTCCCGATTGGGACATCGACCCATTGCGGTTGATCGCAGCGCGCCCTGGCTGTACCGTGCCATCGTCATGGCCTTAAAGGACCTTTTCCGTCGTCATCAGGAAACAACCCGGCATGAGGCCGACGCCAGGCCCTCCGCAGGCCGAAAGGGCTATCACATCGCCTTCAATGGGTCCCCGCTTCGAGGTCTCCTGCTCTTGCCGGTTGCGCTTGTCGGCCTCTTCCTCGCCTTGCTCGCCTTCCTGCCTCTCTTGCTCAAGGCGACGTGGCGGCTGGCAAAAATGGCGGGTCACGTCGAAGCGAGGCGCAACGCAACGGGATCTCGTTCCAGCTCCGCTCACGACGACGTCATCGACATCTGAACTACCGCGTGCCCGCCCATTGAACGTCGATAAGAACACGACGTTTCGTTGTCTCGAGCATCGCCACGCTAGTCTACTGATCACCGCGAAAGAAGGGTTAAGCGATGGCCGCGACGTGGACGAAACTTGCAGACATTGAGTTCCCCTACTTGTGCAGTGGTCAGTATTTCTCGATGGCCAGCGGCTGCGCACGTAACCCGACGAATAAGCCAGCCGATCAATGCTGCGCGCGAGCCCGAGTGGTCCCTAGCTTTCAGATACAAACAGGGGCGTCCATTTTACGCGCGGAATCCCATACACTATCCTAGTCTAGCATATGACGGACCAGGGAGGTGACGTATGGAGGACAAGCTGAGCATCTACGTGCCCCAAGACAAGCGGGAACACAAGCCGCTCGAACGGCTCCAGCAACTGGCCAAGGAGCAGGATCGCTCGGTGAACTACCTCGCCACGAGGGCGCTCATGGAGTTCGTCGAGCGCGAGGAGCAAAAGGATCAGAAGAAGGGATAGGTGAGCAAGCGTGTCGGATGGACTGTTGAACGTCGGCTTGGACAACTTGGTCAGCACGGACGAGATCGTGTCGATCGCCCGGCCGGACTCGTTGCCCATGAAGCAGATGGTCAACGCGGCGGAAGAGCACAACCAGCTGATTGACTTGACCCGAGGCCGCAAACGGCGTTCGGTGATCGTGACCAAGTCGGGTTACGTCGTGCTATCGCCGCTGCGCACGCCAACGCTGGCCGAGCGCTACGTGAGCGCTGCGTAACCAGGAAGGGCCCATGGCAGACCGAGCCACGATCAAGATTGGCTTCCCGCAGAAGGACCAGGTCAAGAACGTTCCGGAGCGATGCCGAAAGCTGGCGGAAACGAAAGACCGCCTCCGTCGACGACGTCGCGGAGCGGGCGATCCAAGAGCATCTCGACGAGTGGGCGGATTCGGGCTCGGGTTGCCCTCGCCCATAGCGCATCCTGCGCGATTCCAACGCGAAAGGCTCGAAGCCTGGGAGGAAAACTGATGTATTCCGATTCGGCGGGGATCAAACGAGGGAGCGTGCGGGCATCCACATGGCGAACGCTGTTGGCAAGATCGGCCGCAACGCTGGCTCTCGGCGCCGTGCTCATCGCTCTCGCCGGATGCGCCGTCTCCCCCGTGAGCGTCAGCTCGCAGGGCCAGCTCACCCTCGTCCTGGATGACCAAGGTCGACTGCCCACCTTCGGTCTTGAATGCGGCGAGTTCGACACCGAGCGCAGCCTCCAAAACTGCCAAGCCTATCGTTTCGATCCGGACAGCCGCGATCTCGCCCAAGTCAGCCAAGGCGGTGAGCACCTGGTGTCAGAAATCCAGTCGATTCCGGGATCAGACCGCCTGTTAAGCGTCAAGAACGGCGACCTCTACGTGGAGAAACCTGAGGGGGCTTCCTCAGAGCGCATGGTCAACCTGTCCGGACAGATCCGTACGCCGCGCGTCTCCCCCAATGGCCAATGGCTGGCCCTGACCCACCAAGAGATCGAAGGAGGCTTCGAGATCCTGTCGAACCCGGAGCAAGCTCGGATCAAGCACTGGTCGCTGCAGATTCGAGCGTTCGATCCGCCCCAAGCCGAGCCTCAGCTGCTGTCGCTGCCCGACGTGATCGACTACGAGTGGACGGGAACGACGCTTTGGGCGCTAACGCTGATGGGACGCTCCCACGATCAGATCAAGCGGATCCAAGAGTCGGGAAACGTCCAGCTCGCTCTCCAGCGCGTCGACTGCAACGAGACCGAATGCCGAAGCCGGACGCAGTGGACGACCGACGTGCCCTCGGAAAGCGTCTCGCTTTACGCGGGCATTCCGACCAAGCTTGCCCCACAGGCATTCTTGGCGGTCGACGCCGACACGCAACAGGCCGGGGTGGTGGCCGTGACGGCACCGCCGAGCGAGGAGCCCATCGCACCACACAGGCGCGGTGTGGCGCGATTGATCCGGATCGATCTCGACCGGCCCGAGCCGGACGGCCGAGCGGTCCGACGGAACGCCTTCCACCCGACCTTCGGACCCGAAGGTCGGCTCGTTTATTGGGCGCCGTCCGCGATAACAGAGGCCGCGGGGCAACGAACGCGGCCCGAGGCCCCCTGCTTGATCGAAGCGACACGGACGAGGGCGGGCCGACAGCTCTGTCTAGAGGTCGGCACCGCCATCTATCGTCGCCAAGCTGATGGCACGGAACAGCGGCTTACGCCCAAGCGGGATTCGCTCCATTTGCTGCTAAGTCAGACGTTCTGGGTCGATGAGCGTCAACTGGGATATGTGGCGTTCGAGACCCAATCGGAAGCCGAATCCGACTCGAACGGCGTGACCATCTCGCGAACCATCCTCAAGGCCGTCGATCTGGAGACTCACCGGACGACGAACCTGAGCCAGCTTATCCAATCG
>CAZMNF010000084.1:0-2879 GCA_964567595.1 uncultured Thermotogae bacterium
CGCACGAAGACGGTCTCGACGCCGAGCCACTGGAGCGTCGTAAAGAGCTGTTCGGCCTGCTCGATGGGACAGCGCAGGTCGCCCTCGCTATGGATGATCAGCGTCGGCGTCTCGGCGTTCGCCAAGTAGCGCAGCGGCGACTGTTGTTGCAGCGTCGTGGGGTCTCCCCATGGCGTCCCGGCCCAGTAGCCGTCGGGGTGCAGCAGCGTATGAGGAATGTCGGTCGTGCCGGCCATGCTTTGCAGGTTGACGACACAGCGGTCGCTAACCGCACAGCTGAAGCGGTCCGAATGGCCGATGAGCCAGTTGGTCATGTAGCCGCCGTAGCTGCCGCCGGCGACGGCGAGACGGTCCTCGTCGATGTAGGGCAGCGAGACGGCGTGATCGAGCGCGGCCATGACGTCGTCATGGTCTCGGTTGCCCCAATCTCCCCGAATCTCGGCCATGAAATCCTCGGCGTAGCCGCTGCTGCCCCGAGGGTTGGCGTAGAGCACGGCGTAGCCTCGGGCCGCGTGCCATTGGAGCTCGTGGAAAAAGGAGTGGCCGTATTGGGCGTGCGGGCCGCCGTGGACGTAGAGCAGGAGCGGATACTGGGTCTGCGCGTCGAAGTCCGGCGGCGCCAGCAGCCAGCCGTGGACCCGGTTCCCGTCGTCCGTGTCGACCCAGAGCTCGTCAGGGGAGCTCAGCTCGACGGCGTCGAGCCACTCCCCGTTGAAGTCGGTGACCCACTGCCAAGCCAGCCCGTCGTTGCTGAGAGTTCCGAGCGCGATCTCGCCCGGCTGCGTGGGCTGGGAGACGAGCATCGCCAATCGGCTGCCGTCGGCATCCACGCTCAGCCCGCCGACGTCGAGGGGGCCCTCGGTGAGCGGACGTGGCTCGCCGTCGAGCGGGACCTCGTAGACGTGACAATCGCCGTGGCTGCTGACGGGCACGAAGAGCCGTGCGCCGTCGCCGCTCCACAACGGCGGACTGCCGCCAGCAAACGCCTCGCGCGTGTCGCTCAGCACCGTGTTGCCCACGGGCCGATCCAGCTCGTCGGTCAACGAACGAGCGTCCCCGCCCTCCGGCGAGACGACCCAGAGCCGATCGTGGCTGGGGCGCCAGGGGTCCTCGCCGGCTTCGGTGCCCGTGTAGGCAAGCAACGCGCCGTCCGGGGACCAACTGAGGCTGGCTTTGGCGCCCACGGGCGTCTCGACGCGCTCGGGGGCGCTGTCCCCTTCGGCATCGACGAGCCAGACGTCGATCGCGTAGGGCGTGACCTCGGGGCGTTCGCTCCGATTGGAAAGGAACGCGATGCGGTTGCCATGGGGGTCCCACGTTGGAGCGTTGTCGTCGTAGTCGCCGCCGGTGATCTGCTGCGCTGCGCCCGTCTCGGCGTCACAGACCCAGATGTGCTGGCGCTCGTCGAGGTAGCCTGCCCCGTCCAAGCGATAGAGCATCCGCGTGACCACGCGCGGCGGCGTCGATGCGCCCGATTCCTCACGCTCTTTGCGGGCTTTCCGTGTGCGCTCCTCCGGAAGCGGGCGAAACGCGAACGCCAGGCGGTTTCCATGGGGCGACCAGGCGATCTGGCTGATCCCGCCCTCGGGCAGCTCGGTCAGTTGGCGCGCCTCGCCGCCGTCCGCGTGCATGGTCCAGATCTGCGTTCGCTCCTCGACGGTCCGGACGAACGCGAGGCGGTCGCCGTTGGGCGACCAGCGCGGGCTCGTGTCGCTCACTTCCCCGAAGGTGAACTGGCGCAGCCCTTCCGAGACGACGTCGTAGAGCCACAGATGCGACCGGTATCGGTTCGCCTCCGCGTCGATCGTCTTGGCCGTCAGGGCGAGGCGATCGCCGTCCGGGCTCATTTGCGGATCGCCCGCAAAAGTGAGCGATAACAAGTCTTCCTTCCTCAGGGCGCGTTTGGGCATGATCCCTCCTCAAAAACCTAGGATGGACGCTAAAGGGCGCGCTCGTAGACGCGGTAGCGCTTATAGATCTCGGCCCTTGCTCGTTCCATGGTCTGATGCATTTTGTGGTTGTCCTCCAGAACCCAAGAGCACTCGCACCGTTCATAGGAGCTGGCCATGATTGACCGGATCATGCGCAGATACAACAGCGCGTCCACGCCGCGTCCCCGATGCTGGGCCTTGATGCCGAGCGTCATCAATCGCATGCGATCGATCTTGCGCTTGTGCCAGAGCAGCTTGACCAACCCGAGCGGGAAGAGCCGCCCGTTGATCGGTTGGAGCGCCTGGTTGACGTCGGGAAGCGCCAGGCCGAAGGCGACCGGCTCGTCGCCGAGCTCGATGACCACGCCGAGGTCGGGGTCGGCGACCTGCTTGAGATCGTCAGCCATGGCCTCGAACTCCCGTTCGGTGAGCGGGACAAAGCCCCAGTTGGCCTCCCACGCCTCGTTGTAGATCTCGCGCAATCGGGCGACTTCCGCATCGAGGTCCTTCAGGTCGACGAGGCGGGCCGTGTAGCCGTCGTCCTGGGCCCGTTGGCTGAGCTTCTCCACGCGCGGGATGAGGGATGCCATCGCCGACTGGAACGTCTCCGCGTCCAACTCAACGAGATAGGCGACGAGGTCCTTGGCCTTATGGAACCCGTTCCGCTCGATGAAGTCGGCATAGTAGGCCGGGTTGTAGGGCATCATCACCGCCGGCGGGTCGTTGAAGCCCGCAATCAGCAGCCCGCTTTCGCCGTTCGTGTTGTAGCCGAAGGGGCCGCGGATTCGGTGCATGCCTCGTTGTCGTAGCCAGTCGGCCGCCGCCTCGAACAACGCATCTGCCACGTCGGGGCGCTCCACGGACTCAAAGAAGCCGAACAAGCCCGTCCGTTCCTCGTGGAACTCGTTGTGGAGGTGATCGATGTGGGCGCAGATGCGGCCGATGGGG
>CAZMNF010000085.1:0-2818 GCA_964567595.1 uncultured Thermotogae bacterium
TAGTTGTCCTGGTAGTGGGCCTCGATCGTGTCGCGGTCGAAGACCTCGAGGCGGTTGTTGTTGATCTCCACCTCGTCCGGCGAGGAGGCCGGCTGCAGGAACAGGCCCTGGTCGCTGGTGAACACGCCCGTGTCGGGGCCCGTCTCGGTCAGCAGCACGTTCTCCCAGTCGCCGGTGGCGCGATCGAGCACGAGCACGAGCAGCTTGTTGTTGATGTCGCTGTCGATGTTGCGATCGCTGTCCTCCAGGCGGAGGAAGACGTCACGGCCGACCTGGAACTGACCGTCCTCGGCCGGGCTCAAGTTGCCGGCGTCGTCGGAGGTCATGAACTGCAGGGCGTTCTCGTTGCCCGTGAACGTGTGATCGCTGGCGACCTCGGTGGTGCTGTAGATGACGTCGAGCGGGTCCACGACCTGGTCCTGGTAGACCGCGTAGAGGCTGTCGCCGGCGTGGGCGGCCACATGGCCGGCCACGTCGCCGCCGTTCGGGCCGCTCGGGACCGTCTTCGGGTCCATGTTGAACTCCGCGCGACCCTCCTCGACGTACGGGGTCGTGCCGTAGCAGTCCTTCAGGACCTCGCCCGGCTCGACCTTCTGCCACCAGGGATCCACGTCCTGGAAGGTGCTCGGGCTGACGTTGTTCGTGCCCGGGTTCTCCGCGAAGTGGATCGGCACCTGGCTCGTGTCGCCGGCCGCGGTCTCAAAGCCCAAGCGCTCCTCTTCGGGGGTGGCGCAGATGGGGATGAGCTTGAAGGCGTCCGGGTTGCGGAAGACGCCGGTGCTCGGGCCGGTCTCCACGAGCTTGACGCCGGTCTTGAACATCTGGAAGTCGCGGCCGTGGTCCTCGAGGCAGCTGCGCGGATCGTTCTTGAGCTGATCCTGCAGCTGGCGCATGAACGCGGGCGTGTCGCCCTCGCGGCCGCCGTTCGGGTTGAAGACCTGGACGCAGATCGTCTCGACGTGATCGGTGTCGATGTTCTGGTCCTGGTCCTCCATGGTGAGGAAGACGTCCTGCCCGAACTCGATCTCGTCGATTTCGTTGCCGCTTTGATCCGTGAACGTCAGGTCCGCGGGGTTCAGGTGGCCGACCTTGGCCTGGGCCATGGCGAAGTCCTGCGGGTCGTTGTAGCCGCCCTCGCCACGGAAGAAGCCCGTCGGGCTGGTCGGGGGCGTCGTGCCGCCGCCGCCTTCGCCGCCGCAGTCGATCGTCTCGGTGACGCTGACCTCGCTGGCGTTCTCCGGGACGAAACGGGCGGTGACCCCGACCGTCCCCTCGCTCGTGCAGGTCAACGTGGCCTGGTTGCTCTCGGAATTGCCGGAGCTGAGGCCGTTGGCGAGGATGTTGACGAGCTCGTTGCCCGAAGTGGTGAAGAAGTCGTTGTTGCCGATGCTGAGGTTGCCGACGTTGACGCGCAGCGCGGCGTTGCCGAGGTTCTGCTGGGCGGTGACCGTCGTGTTGATGTCGAAGTCCTCGCCCACCGACGGCGTCGTCGTGCTGGCGGTCAGCTCGACCTGGGCGGCGCTGTTCGAGTTCGTGGCCTGCGCGCTCACGGCGCTGGCCTGCAGGGCCTGGCCCGAGGCCTGGTTGCTGACGGTGATGTCCGAGGTGACGATGCCGGCGGAGTTGGGGCCCTTGCCGACGATGACGCCCTTGAAGCCGAAGTCGCCCGGGGTCGGCCCGGCGGTGACTTCGTAGGCCGCCGTGTACGTCTGGCCGGCCTGCACGCCGCCGTCCCAGAAGATGCGGGTCGTGTCGCCGCTGTTGCCGCCGGTCGGGCTCTGCGTCGACTCACCCGGGACAATGCGCTCGAACGTGAAGCCGCTCGGCAGCGTCTCGCGCAGCGTCAGCGCATCCAGGTTCTGCTCCGGCGTGATCGAGACCGAGACCTGGAACGTCTCGCCCGGCGACACCTGCGCGGGGCGGACGCGCTCGCACGTCAGGTTGCGCTGGACGGTGCAGTTGTCCGTGACGGTCTCCGGCTCGGACGGGCCGTCGTCGGCCGCCTGGCCCCCGATAATTGCCGGGTGGCGATAGTAGGCCGTGATGGTGTCCTTGTGGTTGACGAACAGCTGGCGCTCGCCCGACTCGGCGAAGTTGTCGTTGATGCGGACGCCGTTGATGTTGCGGAAGACGCCCGTGTCCGGGCCCGTCTCCTCAAGCACCAAGGAGTCGCCCACCTGAGCGTCGCTGTCGCTGAGGATGTTCTTCAGCGCCGAGTCGTAGGCGATCGTGCCCTCGCAGGGCTTGGGCTCGGGCTGGTCCGAGCGCGGGCCGCCGCCTCGCTCCAGGGCGTTCCAGACGCAGCGGGGGTTCCACAGCGTCACGCCGCGGAGCGTGTCCGGCGTCTGCGGATCGAGGTTGGCGTCCGCGTCCTCGACCGTGACGTAGACGTTCTGCCCGAGCCGCCACATGGGCTGGGACTGGCCGGCCTGGTTCGTCAGGCGGACCGTCGCGTCCGTGGCGCCGATCTTGGCCAAGTCGAGGCTCAAGTCGGTGTCGTCGCTCGGGCCCTGATAACGGAGGGACAGGGTGTCGCCGTTGTAGGCCTCGACCGTGCCGTTCTCCTGGTAGTCGGAACTGCCCTCGAACGGAACGATCTCCAGCCCGTTCTGGCTCCGGAAAATCCCGGAATTGGAGCCCGTTTCCACCAGAACGAGCGAGCCGTAGTTGGTCTCGCTGTCCTTGGTGTTCGGGTTCCACACCTCAATACAGGGGACCGATACCTGGGTGTGCGTCTGGCACGACTTCCCGGCATCGATGAACTCGACTTGGGCGTCGTCGCGGTTCTCGTTGTGCGCGACGACGGTGACGTAAAGCG
>CAZMNF010000086.1:0-2716 GCA_964567595.1 uncultured Thermotogae bacterium
CGGACTGTCGACCGCTGATCCCCTTGACTGTCCCGGATATTTGTGCTAATTTGCTCTCACTCGGACGACCGTGGTGATTTGCGCCGTATTGCGGCCACGTAAAACAAGCGGCTAAAAAGGCCGGGCTTTCCCGCGAAAGCTCGTTCCCTTCCGCCCCAAATCTCCATGGTCGCCTCCGCAAATTGTTCATTGGAGGCGATTGGATGACCGCCAAGCGAGGACTCCGCCAACGACTGGACGAGGACGGGATCGTCTGTGCCGAGGGGTACCTCTTCGAGCTGGAGCGGCGCGGCCTGCTGCAGGCCGGGACATTCGTGCCCGAGGTGACGTTGGAGAACCCCGAGGCGCTCGCCCAGGTGCATCGCGAGTTCGTCTGGGCCGGCTCCGACGTCATCGAGGCGTTCACGTACTACGGCCATCGGGAGAAGTTGCGGCTGATCGGCAAGGAGGAGCTGCTCGAGCCGCTCAATCGCGGGGCGCTGCAGGTCGCCCATCGCGTGGCGGCTGAAAGCGAGGCCGAGCCGCCCCTGGTGGCCGGCAACATCTGCAACACCAACGTCTACGACCCCGACGACGAGGCCTCCTGGGCCGAGGTCCGGGGCATGTTCGAGGAGATGGTCCAGTGGGCCTCGGAGGAAGGGGCCGACCTCGTCATCGCCGAGACGTTCTACTACCTGGGCGAGGCCCGGTTGGCGCTGGAGGCGATCCGCGCGGCCGGGCTCCCCGCGGTCGTGACCTTCGGCCTGATGGCGGATGGCCAGCTCTGCGACGGCTGGAGCGTCGAGGCGGCCTGTCGCGTGCTCGAGGACGAGGGCGCGGACGTCGTCGGCATGAACTGCTTCCGCGGCCCCCAAACGATGTGGCCGCACCTGGAGCGCATCCGCGAGCGCGTCTCCGGCCACGTTGCTGCGTTGCCGGTCCCCTACCGGACCCGCGACGACGCGCCGACGTTCTTCAAGCTTCGCGATGCGGACTCGAGCGCGCCCATCCCGAGCGGACGTCCCTTTCCGACGGCGCTCGATCCCTTCTACACCAATCGTTACGAGATCGGCCGCTTCGCCCGGGACGCCTATGACCGGGGCATCCACTACCTGGGCGTCTGCTGCGGCGCCTCGCCGATCCACATCCGCGAGGTCGCCGAGGCCATCGGCCGGACGCCGCCCGCCTCGCGCTATGCGCCGGACATGGACAAGCACTTCCTCTACGGCGGGGACGACTCGCTGAAATCCCACATCCAACAGCATGGAGCGCGTGCCTGATATGAAAAGCGCCATGCGCGAGGCAACGACGCGGCGCTGGGCCACGGCCGAGTCGGTGACGGAGGGCCACCCGGACAAGCTCTGCGACCGCATCTCGGACGCGATCCTGGACGAGGTGCTCCGGCAGGACCCACAGGGCCGGGTGGCGTGTGAGACGTTTGCGACCCACGGCCGCCTGGTCCTCGGCGGGGAGATCAGCGCGGACGCCGAGGTCGACTACGAAGCGATTGCGCGCGAGACGATCCGCGAGGTCGGCTACGATCGCGACGCCGAGGGCTTCAACGACCGGACCTGCCCCATCGACGTCTACCTCCACGAGCAGTCGCCCGACATCGCCCAGGCGGTCGTCAAGCCCCCCACCGACGCCGATCGCTACGAGCAGGTCGGCGCCGGCGATCAGGGGATCATGTACGGCTACGCCTGCCGGGAGACGCCCGAGCTGATGCCGCTGCCGATTACGCTCGCGCATGGGCTGACGCATCGTCTCGCCCAGGCGCGCAAGGACGGGACGCTCCCCTATCTCCGCCCTGACGGGAAGGCGCAGGTCACCGTCGAGTACGAGGGGAATCGCCCGGTCCGCGCGGCTGCGGTCGTGCTCTCCGCCCAGCACGACGAGGCGATCGAGCTCGAGGCGCTCGCGGCGGACGTCCGCCGCGAGGTGATCGAGCCGGTCCTGGCGGACTGGCTCGACGGAGCGAGTGAGGTCTTCGTCAATCCCTCGGGCCGCTTCGTGGTGGGCGGGCCCGAGGCGGATACGGGCCTCACGGGGCGGAAGGTCGCCGTCGACACCTACGGGAGCTACAGCCCGCACGGCGGCGGGGCCTTCTCGGGCAAGGACCCGACGAAGGTCGACCGCTCCGCGACCTACATGGCCCGGCATATCGCCAAGAACGTCGTCGCGGCGGAGCTGGCCGACTGGGCCGAGCTCAAGATCGCCTACGCCATCGGGCGCGCCCGACCCGTCGCCGTCAACGTGCGTGCGACGGGCAGCGACGTCGACGATGCGGGGCTCCGCGAGATGATCTTGGCCGCCTTCGACCTCCGGCCCGCGGCGATCATCGAGCAGCTCGCCCTCGATCGGCCGCGCTACGCGCCGCTGTCGGCCTACGGGCACTTCGGCCGTCCCGAGGATGAAGCGCCCTGGGAGGCCTGTCAGCACGCACAGACGCTGAGTCAAGCCCCCGTCCGAGCACGCTAAGCGACGATCCGATCCCAATAACAGCCCGACCTTGGGCATGCCACGGACCGCCGCGCGGAGGGAGCTGCGATGGAACGGCCGAAGAACTTACGACGGCTGATCCCGAGGGACACTAGGGACGCAGTCCGCGAGTTCGGTCGGGAGATCTCAAGTCATGATGCGGTCAAGACGTCAACGCGAAAGCTTGCACGTAGAACTCATCGTTTGAACGCCCCGGTCCACTTTCCGGCCTCGTCGACGATCGCCTGCCAGCCGAACC
>CAZMNF010000087.1:0-2466 GCA_964567595.1 uncultured Thermotogae bacterium
TGAGGAGCGCGCCGAGCGCCGAATAGAGGTAGCGGACGTCGAAGTCCTCAACCTGGCGCTTGCGCAGCTTGCGGACCCAGGGGAACAGCGCTCGCGCGACCACGCCGAGGAAGATGCCCGCGATCGCCAGCCAGTTCATGTCGTGAGGCTAGACGTTGTTGGCTCTGGGGTGCAAGGGCGGATCAGTCAATGGGTCGAAAACGGCTGAGCGAAGGGGACAGCAATCGACGCCGTTGACGCTATCCGCTTATCCGCTAGCTATCCGTTGACAGTCAGTCGCCGTTGGGTCCACGACTCGACCTGGCCTCTGGCGCCCAAACCTCCCGATACCATGCCACAGCCCGTTCCAGCCCCGTCGCCAGATCCGTCCGGGGTTCCCAGTCGAGCAGCCGACGCGCTTTGGCGATGTCGGCCCAGGTGGCCGGCACGTCGGCGGGGTGGCGCGGATGGCGCTCGACGCGGGCCTTCTTCCCTAACAACTCTTCGATTTGGGCGATGACGTCGTTGATGGCGACGGGCCGGTCGCCGCCCAGGTTGACGATCTCGTAGCCCAGCGGTCGCAGCGCCGCGATCGTGCCGCGGGCGATGTCGTCCACGAACGTGAAGTCGCGCTGCTGGGTGCCGTCGCCGTAGAGCTGCAATGGCTGGCCCTGATCGATCCACTCGATAAACCGAAAGACGCTCATGTCCGGCCGACCCGCTGGGCCGTAGACGGTAAAATATCGCAAGACCGAGACGTCGAGGTCGTAAAGTCGACGGTACGTGTAGGCGAGCGCCTCGGCGGCCTTCTTGGAGGCCGCGTACGGGGACAGCGGCCGGTCGGTGGGCTGGTCCTCGTGGAAGGGACGGTCGTTCTCCCCGTAGACGCTCGAAGTTGAGGCCAACACGAATTTGTCGATGCCATGCTCGCGGCACAATTCCAATAGATTGAGCGTGCCCGTCACGTTCGTGTCGTAGTAGACCCAGGGATTGTCAACACTGGGGCGGACGCCGGCGCGGGCGGCGAGGTTGACCACGGCGCTGATTGGTGAGTGGCGATTCGTTACGGGTGATTCGTCAACGGCGGAGAACAACGACGACAAGGCGTCGAAATCCGTGATGTCGATCTGATGAAAGCGGAACCCATCGCGGCCCGCCAATTGGTCAAGGCGCCATCGCTTCAATGGGGGATCGTAGGCGTCGTTCAGGTTGTCGACGCCGACGACCGTATGCCCCTCGTCGAGCAGTAGTTGGGAGGTCCTCCAGCCGATGAAGCCGGCGGCGCCGGTGACGAGGATGATTTGGGGAGAATCGCGTCTCATGATGGTGGCGAAGCGCTACAGAAGTTCTCGAAGCCGCTCGACCGAGAGACCGGCCAGTCTAAGAATCCCACGAAGCGTGCCGGGTTTCAGGTCTTGACCTTGATGCACCGGAACCGGGAACGTCACCTTCTCGCCGTCAATGTACGTCCGCATCTGTACATGGCTGCCCCGTTGGCGAACGATCTCGAAACCTGCCCTTTGCAGCGCCTTCACCAGTTCATCGCCTGTGATCTGGGGAAGATCAGCCATGCACTTCGAGCTTGCGGTGTTCGACGCGCTTCAGTTGCAAATTGTTGAGGCCAACCTCCGCAATATGGAGTTCGGCGGCTTCTCGTAGGTTCGCTAGCGCATCGTCAACATCCGCGCCTTGGGTATAAATGTCGAGCTCGGGACAGTAGACGGTGTAGCCGCCCGCTTCTTCCTCGATGAGCTCCGCCGTGATCTGGATGTTCCCTTGGGACATTCGATCCATCCTTCCATCAGGGTCGCCCGATGCTCAGATACTCGAAGCCGTTGGCGACCAGCGTATCACGATCGAGCAGGTTCCGCCCATCGACAATACCCGGCCGTGCCATCCGTCGCTTGACCGCCTCGAAGTCCAATTCAGCGTACTGGGGCCAATCGGTCGCCAAGACGACCGCGTCGGCATGGGCGACGGCCTCGTAGGGATCATCGAAGTACTGAACGTTCGGATGGAGCGCGCGGGCCTCCTCCAGCGCCAGCGGGTCGTGGGCGTGGACTTCGGCACCTTCACGCTCCAGTGCCTCCACGACGCGGAACGCGAGCGAGTTGCGCACGTCGTTGGTCCCCGGCTTGAACGCCAGGCCCCAGACGGCCACGATCTTCCGGTACAGCAGATACCCGGTCAGCTCCTTGACCTTCCCGATCACCTCGCGGACCTGCTGCTCGTTGCGCCCGAGGACTTCTCTCAGGAGTCGCGGCTCGTAGTCGTTCGCCTCGGCGATCTTGACGAGCGCTTTCAAGTCCTTTTCGAGGCAGGGGCCGCCGAAGCCGAGCCCCGCGTCGAGGTAGCTCGCCCCGATGCGCGGATCATACCCCATGCCACGAGCAACCTCGTTGATATTGGCGTCGACCTCCTCGCAGAGCCCGGCGACCTCGTTGATGAACGAGACCCGCGTCGCCAGGAACGCGTTGGAGGCGTACT
>CAZMNF010000088.1:0-2294 GCA_964567595.1 uncultured Thermotogae bacterium
CTTGGCCCCCAAGAGTGAACGGCATCGCGAGTGGCGGCGGCATTTCTTGACCACTGCACAAGGAGGGTGACCCAGTGTCCGCAGCTTTCGCCCCCCATCGCGGCAATCGCTTGACTCTGCCTCCGTGGTGATCAGTATACGTTGCTGCCCATCGATGCGCGTGCTAGGTTGACCTGACGTTCCCAATTGCAAGGAGCCATGCATGCGACGAGTCGTGCGCGTCGGTTGGGCGATCATGGCGTTGGCATTGAGCGTTGGCATGGCCGGCGTTCCCGTCCTCGGCGTGACCGTCTTCACAACCGAGGATCAGACGTATCAAGGGCAAATCGAATCCGGCCTTCCGCAGACGCTGGCGCTGCGCGTCGAGGGCTCGATCGTGCGGATCGAGCGGCCGCAGATGACGCGTCTGGCCTTTGACGACGATGGCGTTACTGTGGCGACTGTCGGCGAGGAGACGTATCAGGGCTCGCTCAACACCGAGTTGCCGGAGGCGCTCACGCTGGCGACGCGGTCAGCGACGGTGGAGATCCCCTACGCGGATATCGCCGCTATTACGTTCGAGCGACCCGCTTCGTTGCTCGCGCAGGTGAGGTTGCCGCTCAACGTCGGCCTCGGCCTGAAGAAGCGGACCATTCCGCTCGTGGCCCTGCAGGACGGCACACGGCCCATTCCGGCCGGCGTCGGCGCCTGGACGCCCGCCGCCGTCTGGGAAGTGCCCCTAGCGCAAGAGCGGACCACGTTGTCCTCCGGCCCGTACGAGGTCCCCGTGGAGGAGACGCGCTCGGCCGTGCGCGTGACCGTCGGGCTCAACTTGGGAGACCTCCGCATGGACGCAACCCGGGCGAACCTGCGCGCCTGGCAGATTGCCGCCGACTATCTCTATTACTTTGGCCACGAGGCGACGCTGGGCCAACCGATCGCCGTCGGCATCTTCGTCGGCGAGGAGCGCACCTTTGCGCTGTTGCAGTTGAATCCCTACGTCTCAGGAGGCTTGGGCCTCGCCACGGGAACGGTGGGCCCGCCGATCGGACGTTCGTTCGCCACCGTGGAGGCCCACCTTGGCGGCGGCGCGCGGATGAACGTCAACGTGAGCAACGCCGCGGTTCACGCCGAGGTTCAGGCCCGCTTTCTGCCCGTCTCCCTGCTGAGCGGAGACGGGTTCCGCGGCCGCCTCAACGTCCGAACGGGCCTCATCTTCCGTTTCTAAGGGAAATCGCTGGACGACGGCTCCCGGCGACGACGGTGCTTGGCACGATTATGGACCACCGCATGAGTCGGGTGACACAATGTCCGCAAGTTTCGCCCGCGTCGCGGCAATCGCTTAACCCTTCTGTCGCGGTGATCCGTAACTCTGCTCGAGCGCGAGGGAGGTCGGGCTGAGTAGGGGAGCCGGACCCCGAGGTTCGTCAGCCCGGGGCCCGGCCGGTGCGTCGGTTGTCGGACCAGGGACTCAGCCGGAGAGCGACAGGACGTAGGGTTGCGTGGTGCTCGTCCAGTTGACGATCAACACGGCGAACGTGTTGCCCGTGACGGGCCCGCCCACGGGCCCATGACCGGGCTCGGCCGGTCGGTCGCACAGCTCAGACAGCACGCCGAGCCCGTTGAGCTGCAGGCAGGCGCCGCCGCTGCCGAACACCATCAAATCGAGGTCGACCGACGGGTTGTCCCACGTGATCGTGCTGCGCAGTTGGCCCGTGCCGGCCCGGACCCAGACGAGCTGGAAGCTCCGCCCGGCGATGCCGCGCAGGAACATGGGATCATCCACACCGCCCAGCTTCGGATTGGCCCGACTGCCTTCGACTCGCTCAGCTTGGATGCCCTGGCGCTGCAGGATCTGCCGAACTTGCTGGAGGTTTTGCCCCGGTGAGATCGGCTTGTCAACGGATGGAGGCGTCTCCTGGCCGCCGCCGGCCGTTTCGATGAGCACCTCGACACAGCCGTCCGCCGCATCCGGCCTGAAGGCGCGGTTCAACGGGACCGACTCCACGGTGAAGTTGAACTCCCGGTCCCCAATGAAGCCGGCGACCGCGATGCGCTCCGGGGTGAAACTGAGCTGCTTCGTCAGCGTGCGCGTCTGGCCCGGCTCAATCTGCAAGTTGGTGACGGTGACGTCCGTGGCAGGCCCTTGGGCCAGCACCACTTGCTGGATGCTCAGCAATCGCTCCTGGCAGAGGTTGGTGAACGAGACGTCCACCTGCTGGTCAGACCCCTCCTGCGTTTGGCCGATGCCCGCGATCAGCCCGAGGCTTAAGGCCACGATCAGGCCGACCGTGAGGAACTTGCGAAGTTGCATG
>CAZMNF010000089.1:0-2243 GCA_964567595.1 uncultured Thermotogae bacterium
CCGCCGCCTCTTCTCTTTCAGCATGCGGTGCTGGCTCGCCGACTTTCTGGCCCTCAGATCGGAGTGCAGCGTGACCGTTAATGCGGCAATTGCAGACCATCGAATTTGAGTGAAATTCCCTACTTCGTTCTTGCTGATGACCAGAGTGATGTATGCGGTATAACCTTGGGGAGCAGGTCAATCTGGCAAATCCCGGTCGCGAGAGATTATCGCAATTGCGATTGGTCTTGGGAGCATCGTGCTCACCGTGGCCGAACGATTGGATCACGGCTCCAGCCCGATCCGCCTCACGGCCTCCGCGTAGCGGGGATCGGAGCGCACGTTGTCGGAATGAAGATGCGTCTTGAGGAGCCTCAACTGGGGGTCTCGACGCTCAAACGCCCGCTCAAGCCAGGCGAAGCAGTCGTCGGCCCGGCCCAGCTGGGCGTAGGCGATCGCCAGCGCGTAGGGCCCGTGGAGGACGTCTGGGGCTCGCTGTGCCAGTTGGGCGAGCGTCTCCTCCGCCGTTTCCTCTTGGCCCAGCCTCGCGAGCGCTACGGCGATCGCGCCGTGGGCCAACGCTCGGTCCGTCCCGACCTCGGCTTCGCGTCGGAACGCCGTGAGGGCGTCCTCATATCGCCCCTGAGCGACGTGGACCTGCCCCAAGAAGAAATGGGTCAGCGCGAAGCGCTCGTCCAGCTCCAGCGTTCGGCGCAGTTGTGCTTCGGCGTCCTCATAGCGACGTGCGCCCCAGTAGACCGCCCCGAGGTTGCGGTTCATGATGAGCGAGAGCGGATCGAGCTCTAGCGCCCGCTGCATCTCGGACAATGCCTCCTCAAACCGGGTCTGCGGAAAGAGGATGTTCCAGGCGTAGTGGTAATGGGGTAACGGGTTGTCGGGATGGTCGGCGATCATCCGCTGCAGCTTCCGCTCGGCCGCCGTCCAATCCCAATCCTGAAAGAACGCGAGCAGGGCCTCGATCGCTTGCGCCATGACCAGGGTCGGGTCGATGGCGAGCGCGTCGGCGAGATCCCGCTGCGCCTGTGTTAGGACGTCATCCGGCCAGGCATCCCCGTATTCCACCAGGAGGAAAAGGCCGTTGGCGCGCTGGGCGTAGGCCTGGGCATAGGCCGGATCCCGATCGAGCGCCTCTCCGAAACGGTCGAGGGCGGCCTCCAAGCTCGCTTTGGTCCGTTTGGCCAGCAGGTACCGCCCGCGAAGATAGGCGTGATAGGCGTCCATGTCCTCGGTCGCCTGGGCCACGAGCTGCTCCGGGCGCTCGCCCAAAAGCGGCCCCTGGAGGGCCTCGACGATGGCCCGTGCGATCTCGTCCTGGACCGCGAAGATGTCCGCCAGATCGCGGTCGTATTTGTCCGACCACAGGTGAACGTCGTTGACCACGTCGATGAGCTGGGCGGTGACCCGCACTCGGCCGTCGGCCTTGCGCACGCTGCCTTCTAAAACATGGTCCACGCCGAGCTCCTCGCTGATCTGGCGCATCGGCATGTCCTTGCCCTTGAAGTGGAATGCCGACGTGCGCGAGATGACCTGGAGATCCTTCAGTTTAGTCAGCGCGTCGATGAGTTCCTCGGTAAGCCCGTCGCTGAAGTACTCGTTTTCCGGATCCGGGCTCATGTTGGCGAACGGCAGCACGGCAATCGAATGCTCGTCGAGGCTTTGCTGGGCTCTCGAGTCGCCTGGCTGCCTCGCAGGTGATCTCGGCTCATCGTGCCACGGCAGCATCACCTGATAGACTTCGACGGGCCGGGCGATGTTCTTCAGCGCCTGCTCACCGAAACTCACCAACTCCGCCTCGATCTTCCCTTCGACCTGTTCGGTGACAGAGCGCGTTACACAGATTCCGCCGGACTCGGCTAGGGGCTCAATTCGGGAGGCGATGTTGACGCCGTCTCCAAAGACGTCACCCTCACGATACTCAACGTCGCCCAGATGGACGCCGATGCGGATCTCAACGGCACGGGCTTCGGAAGCCGACGCGTTGTGGATGCTCAGGACCTTCTGCATGGCGATCGCACAACGGACCGCTTGAAGGGAGCTCGCGAACGCCACCAGCAGTGAATCGCCGATGGTCTTGATCTCGCGGCCGCCGTGCTCGGCGACGACGGGGCGCAGCAGCTGATAGTGTTCCTCCAACAGCTCCAACGCCAGCGCTTCATCCTTTTGCGACAGGGCGCTGTAGCCGACCATGTCGGTGAACATGATCGCGGCCAGGCGGCGCTCCGCGCTCATCGTCTCACCCCCTT
>CAZMNF010000090.1:0-2234 GCA_964567595.1 uncultured Thermotogae bacterium
CTAGGGCAAAAGCAACGCTCCGAGCAACGGCAGGACCACGGCTCCCGCCGCGATCACAGGGGCCCAGCCCTGCAGGTCCTCGAGGAGCTGCGAGCTCCGTTCGCCGACGCGCTTCCACTGTGACATGAGCGCGTCGGCGCGCTCCTGCGTCTCGTCGAGATCGTTGGCGACCTGTTCGGTGCGATCGGCAATGGCCGCCAGTTGATCGAGCAGGGCGCGGTCGCTCACGAGGCTGTTGGCTTCTCGGATGGCGCCTTCGGTGTCGGTCAAGACGCGGTTGAGGCGGCGGGCGATCTCCAGCTCGGAGATCGCTTGGGTGCCGTCGATCGTGGCCCCTGAGGGGAGCGCCTCGCCGTCCCCAGTTCCGGGCTTGATCGCGACGTACTTCTCGCCCAGCAACCCGAGCAGTCCGATAAAGACTTGATCGTCGGCATGAACCTCAATGTCGTTGGGCAGCCACAGCGTCAGGCGCACCGCCGACCCTGCCTCATCGCGAACGATGCGGATATGCTGGACGTGCCCGACGGCCACGCCGGCGTAGTGGACCGGAGCTCCGGCGGCGAGGCCGCTGGCGGACTCGAACTCCACTCGGAGCGTCTGGCCGCGTCGCACGGCCTGCCAGTCGGTCAGCGTGAAGACGACACCGGCCAAGAGCACCAGCCCAATGACCACGAAGATTCCCACTCGTCCGGCCGAGGTGCGCGTCCGTTCCATGCCCGTGAGACGTCTCCTTTCCTCGGGTTTCGCACGCTCGTGCCATCCTAACGCGGCATGAAGAAGTTCCGAATGGCCGAGTCCTCCATCGCCTCGAACTCGCTTGGCCGACCCTCGGCGACGATGACGCCATTCTCCAGCAGCGCTATCCGGTCGGCGACCGCGAGCGCGTCGCGCAGCTCGTGCGTGACCACGACCGACGTCACGTTCAGCTCCGCGCCCAGTTGCCGAATGAGGTCGTTGATCTCGCCGGCCATCATCGGGTCAACGCCGGAGGTCGGCTCATCGTACAACAGCACGTCCGGGGCCTGCGCGATCGCACGGGCCAAGCCTACCCGCTTTTTCATGCCGCCGGAGAGCTCGTCGACCGAACAATCGGGCAGATCGCCCAGGCCGACGGCCGCGAGGCACTCGTGGACGCGGGCTTGAATGGCGTCGGCGTCGAGATCGCTGTGCTCGTGTAGCGCGAACCCGACGTTGCGGTAGACGCTCAACGAGTCGAAGAGCGCGGCCTCTTGGAAGAGCATGCCCATCCGGAGACGAACCTCGTTGAGCGCGGCTTCGTCCAACCCGGTGAGCTCCGTTCCATCGAAGCGGATCGAGCCGCTCTCGGGCCGAATCAGTCCGATCAGGTGTTTCAACAGCACCGTCTTGCCGCAGCCGCTGCGGCCAATGACGACGACCGTCTCCCCCCGCTCGATCCGGAGGTCGACGCCGTTGAGCACGGGCGTGCCGTTGAAGCTCTTGGTGAGGTCGCGGACGTCAATCATCGCATCGCTCATTGGCCCATGAAGTAGAAGATTCCGGTGAAAACCGCGTCCGCGGCGATGATGAGCGTCGAGGCGATCACCACGCACCGGGTGGTCGACTGCCCCACGCCCTCGGCGCCGCCCTGCGTGCGGAAGCCCTCCTGACAGCTGACGGTCGCGATGATCACGGCGAAGACAACGGCCTTGACGAGCCCCGTCCAGAGGTCCTTCGTCGCCAAAAGCGTCTGGGACATATGGACGTAGAGCTGCGGCCCGATCTCCAGTTGCGTCGTTCCGACGATGTAGCTGCCGAGGAGCCCGATGACATCGGCGTAGAGCGTCAACAACGGCAGCGCAATGAGCAGCGCCACGAACCTCGGCACGGCGAGATACTTCACCGGGTCGGTGGCGAGCGAGCGCAACGCGTCGATCTGCTGCGTCATCCGCATCGTGCCCAGCTCGGCCGTAATAGCTGCCCCGACCCGTCCCGCGATGATGAGCCCCGTCAAGACGGGCCCAATCTCGCGGAAGACCATGAGCGCAGAAAAGCTGGCGGTGTAGATGTAGGTCCCGAAGCCGAACTTCCCCATCTGATAGGCCGTCTGATACGCAACGGCCATGCCGATGGTGAGCGCGACGAACGACACGATGGGCAGGCTCTGCCAGCCGATCCGCTCGATCTGGCGCAGTATCCGACCGGCCCGCCACGCGCCGGGCCGAAGGAGCCAACGGGCCGTTTCGGCCACCAGCAGCGTGCTCTCGCCCACGTAG
>CAZMNF010000091.1:0-2232 GCA_964567595.1 uncultured Thermotogae bacterium
ATGATCGTCAGCCAGTGTCGGTGAACCGCTCGGCGAGCGTCGGCGTCCGTAGGGGCGATAAGATCACATAGCCCGACTTCGTCACGATCACCGAGCGCCGCTTTCGCCCCCGGGTCAAGTCGATCAGCTTATTCTGTTCGTCCGAGGCGGTCACCAGCTGCTTGATCGGCAGCGAGTCGGGACGGGCAATGGCGACAACCTCGTCCATGCTCACCATGTTGTCCAAGCCGATGTTCAACATTCTGCCGCTCATGAAAATCACCTGATTCCGAAAATAGCGTACGTTTGGATAGCTGACAAGCCTCGTGCGCGTTCAACGGCTCGTCACTGCGCCTCAGTCGCCGGACACATTCTCGATGCGTGGAAGTCGCAGTGATTTCGCGGGGTAGCCCCATGGGAAGCGGATTCCGCATGGGCGAGCTTGCGCGGCGGGCCGCGGCCGCTGAGCTAGAATAGAGCATCCTGACGGGCGGCCGGTTTGACGCACTCCGCCACGTCGTTGCCGGGGCTGTTGACGATCGTGGAGACCGGATACGCCTCCATGCCATCAGCCGGAAAGGGCTGCAACGCTCGCCCCAGCTCGGTGGGATCTTGGATCTCTGGATCCAGCCACAGGGCCTCGAGTTCCGTCTGCACGATGACGGGCATGCGGTCGTGGATCGGCCTCATCAGCTCGTTCGGCTCGGTGGTCACAATCGAGCAGGTGCGCAACTCGCCCCGTGCCCCTTCCCAATGTTCCCAGATCCCGGCGAAGCCGAAGGGTCGCCCCGACTTGAGCCGGACGTGGTGAGGCTGTTTTTTGCCGTTGGTCCGTTTCCATTCGTAGAATCCGTCGGCGAGCACCAGGCAACGGCGGCGCTTTGCGGCCGCTCGGTAGGCGGGTTTCTCGAAGACGGTCTCGGCCCGCGCGTTGATCATGCGGTTGCCGATCTCGGGGGCCTTGGCCCAGTGGGGGACAAGGCCCCACTGGAACCGATCCACGCGGCGCTCGCCGTCATCCAAGAGCACGACGACGGGCTGTGCCGGGGCAATGTTGTAGCGGGATGGGACGTCGAACGGGACGTGGACGTTCCACGCTTCAGCAATATCGCGGTCGCCGACTGTCAACGAGAAGCGGCCACACATACGGGCGAGTGTAACAAGCGGCGGGCTTCGCCTCCGTCCGTCGGTCGCTCCCCCCGTGTGCAGGAGCGAACGCCTGGATGCCCCTCGCCAACGAGCTGTCGAGCAAGCTTGACGCACAGCTGAAGCGACCTTGATTTCCACGCTCGCGCATTGCCCTAAGCCGGGACTCCTTGTTGGACGTCCATTTGCGCAGTACCAAGGGAGGGGAGGTGCTGGCCTTGGTTCGAGCCGCCACGCGCATGCCCGCCGGCATGACGATCGGATGGGTGGGCCTTGTGGCGTTCTGCTTGATGGCGACGGCGACCGCGACGGCACAGGGCACCGACGAACGCCCGAGCCAGGCCGACACGCCCATCGTCTCCACTCGCGGCCACTTCAACACGGAGACCCGCAACTTAACGGAAGGAACCAGCCCAACGTCATATCAGGTCTTGGGCCAGGTGCCGGGCTTGACCGGAGGCACGTGCCCCTCGCGACTGATCACGTTCGTCCATGGCTACGACAAGGATGAGGCGGGCGCCGCCGAAAGTTTCAACATAGCCGATGAATCCTTCGCCGATCCCGTGGTGGGGTTCAGCTGGGATTCGGAGACCGGATTTTGGCTTTCGCCCATCAACTTTTGGGATGCCACGGAAATTGCCGATCGGAATGGCCGCAAGCTGGCCCAATTTCTCGTTGACTACGCCGGCCACTGTCCCGGAACGGGCCTCCACCTCGTCGGGCACTCGCTGGGCGCGAGGATGGTCTTGCGGACGGTCGATGTCTTTGATCAACAGGGCGGACCGACGGTGGACACGATTCAACTGATCGGAGCCGCTGTTGAAGACGACGTGTTGGAAAGGTTCGACCTTATCAAACCCGTGGAAGCCAAGGTCGGACAGTTCGTCAATTACTTCAACCGACGAGATGGGACGCTCCGTTGGGCGCTATTCGGACTTCTTGACATACCGCTCGGCCAGCAGGGCATCAACGGGGAAATGCCGGCCAATTACCGGGAGGTCGACGTCACTTGTTGCGTCGGCACCAACCACAGGACGCCATTCTACCTCGACGTGGCGGCCACGCTCATGAACGACGTCATCCAGGGGGACCGGACCGTGTCCTCGG
>CAZMNF010000092.1:0-2217 GCA_964567595.1 uncultured Thermotogae bacterium
CATGCTCTTTATCTCTTCTGCATGCGGCGCAGCCGATTTCAGGAGGGACAGGCGCTCTTCGAGGCGGCCCTGGCGGCGATCGAGGACACAGCCAACGGGACGGCGACTGCTCGCTTAAAGTATCAGCTCCAAGTCCGCCTGGCCGTGTTCCAGCATACACTGGGGCAGGGCGAAGCCGCGGAGCGATTGCTTCGAGAGGCGCTTGAGGCAGCAAGGGCAGCCGGGGAAGCGACCGAAACGGCGTTCGCCCTCGACCGTCTCGCTAACATCGTGCGCTACAGCGATCCGCAGAGTGCGCGAGCCCTCTCTGAAGAGAGTCTGGACATCTACCGTGATCTGGATGATAAGGAAGGGATGGCTAACTGCCTCAATAACCTGGGGTTGATCGATTACTATCAGGGAGACTGGGAAACAAGCTTAGAACGGCGCGAAAAAAGCTTGGCCTTGTATGAAGATATCGGTGACAAGCAATCTATTGCTAGGATCATGGTCAATATAGGTGGTCTGAAGCGTCAAAAGGGAAACTTGAAGGAGGCACGCCAGCTTCATGAGAGAAGCTTGGATATGATTCGTGAAATCGATAATAAAGAAAGTGAAATCAATTTATTGTTGAATTTAGGGATTATAGAAGCACAAACCGGTAACCTTGAGCATGGGTATGAGCTGTTGCAGGGGAGCTTATCCATCGCCCGCGAGCTCGGCGTGAAAATGGATACAGCGGTCGTGCTGGGCAACCTCGGCGTCATCGAATGGCTGCAGAATGATCTCGACCGCAGCCACGCATCGTTCCAGCAGGCCCTGGAAATCACCCGCACTATTGGCGACAGCCGCCGCATGGCACTGTACATGCACAACCTCGGGAACGTCGCGTTGACACGCGGTGATGCGGACGAGGCACGCCGACAGTTCGAGGAGAGCCTGACGATCAGTCAGGATCAAGGCCAAAAGCGGGCCGTCGTTGAGAACCTGTCGGGGCTGGCGTCCGTGCTCCAGATGGAGGGGCAGCCCACGAGGGCGGCTCGACTCCAAGGGAGCGTGACGGCCCTGCTGTCCGAGCTCGGGACGGCTTTCGACCCCGACGAGCAAGCGCTCTACAACAAGTCCGCCGCCGCTCTCCAGACGGAGCTCGGCGAGGAGGGCTATCGCCAGGCGTACGAAGAGGGTCAAGCCCTCGCGTTCGATGAGACGATCAACGAGGCCATGGGCACAGGTTGATGCCTCCGAGCTCGGTTGACGGTGCACGAAGGTGCCTAAAGGTGCCCAATGCGATATTGGCAGCGTCCTAAGTTTCTGCTACATTCCACAGGGAAAATTTTAAGGAGGTCCCCAATGACAGCTCACCGCGTCTGGAGTGCGACGTCCTTAGCGGTCGGATTGCTTCTCCTGCTCACCGGTTGCCCGGGCCTCATTGCAAACGTTGTGTCTTCGTCAGAGTCGATCCAACAGGCGATCGATCAAGCTGAATCCGGCGACGTCATTCGGTTTAGAGGCTCGCATGAGGAGGACGTGACGATCGACAAGGACGACCTGACGCTGATCGGCGATGGGCCCGAGGCAACCATCGAGGGGACCCTGACCGTCACGGGCGACCGCGTCACCGCGGAGAACTTCACCGTCGACGGCGACATGAGCCTCGACGGCGACGACGGCGAGTTCCGAGACATGGGGGTCGCCGGCGTTCTGAAGACGCCGCCGGGCAGCTTTGACGACGGCATGTTCGAAACCTTCAGCGTGGGCGGATGGGGTTTCAACGTCGGCGGCTTCGGCATGGACTCCGTGCGCTCGCAATCGACCGTCACGTTGAGCGGGACGTTCTCCTGCGACGAGATCGTTCAGCCGAGCGAGAGCATCCAGACGGCGATCGACAAGACCGAGGCCAGTGCCGACCGACGCCTGATCTGTGTGGCCGCCAGCATGCGTAAGGCCGCGGCCGGCGACCCGAATGGTCCCCCATTGACGGTGGACAAGTCGGTCGCGCTTCAGGCGATGGGCGAGGTAGTCCTCAACGTGACGGGCGGCGAGTTCTTCAGCATCGTCGCTATCGCTCACGACAACGTCCGGATCGACGGGCTCACGCTCACAACCGACGACTTGAATGCGGGCCGAGGCGTCAGCGTTAATGGGACGGATGTCGAGCTCACGGACCTCACCATCACCGACACGGACGTGGCCGTGGATCAAGCACCGGGCGCCAGCTATCAGCTCCGAAGCTCCACG
>CAZMNF010000093.1:0-2194 GCA_964567595.1 uncultured Thermotogae bacterium
GGCGACATCTCGACGATCTCTCCCTCGATCAGCTCCACGCGATCGTCCTCGTGGAAGATGCCTGCTCGGCCCATCTGATGATACTCTTCGACGGTGAAGCGACGTCGTGTCACGTCGGTGCCCATAGCGAGCCTCCCGTCTCATCGTACTTGGCCCAGTCGGCAGCGTCCAAGCGTCGGTCAGCTTTCCAGACGCTGGGCGTGCGCTTGGAGCCAGGCGGCCGTTGTCTCAATGTCGGGATCGTCGTTCGCAATCGCGAGCATGAACTCGACGATCTCGTCGGTCTCAGCGGCAAGCGAATGGCCGTTTTCCTCAACCACCGTGTGCATCGCCTCCCAGGCCGTCCGCTTGTTGCCGTCGACAAAGGGATGATTGGCGACAAGGGAATGGCCGAGTGCGGCTGCCTTGCGGAACAGGCCCGCATAGAACTCCTCACCGCCGAACGATGCCTGAGGGCGCTGGACGGCCGAATCGAGAAGGTTCCAATCGCGTACACCGGGGGACCCGCTGGAGCGCTCGAGGATCCGGTCATGGATCGACACGACCTCCTCGACCGTCAGATGCCGCATGCCGCGACCTAAAGTTCCGAGAGTCGATCCAGTGCCTCTTGGTCCTCGTCCAGGCGCGCATCCAGCCGTGCGAGGAACGCCAGCCGCTCCAGTTCGTTTCGGCGCTTTTCGATCAACAGATCGACGGCCTCGCGGAGCAGTTCTGCCTGTGGCACTTTGGTCTGCTTGGAGAGCTCCTTGAGCGCCTCGATCTGGCGCTCCTCCAGCTTGGCGGCGTAGGTCTTCACGCACGATCACCTCGGATCCACATCCGAGCATAGCCTACTAGCGGATACTAGTGAGTGCAATACCTCGGCCAAAGCCGGATCGCCCGCCGTCGGTTACGGCTGCGTTCCCGTCAGGAAGTCGGCGATCTCGGCGTTCGCGGCGTCACCCAGGGCGAGCTGATCCGGATTCCACGCCACGTCGGCCGCGGCGCGACTGAAGCCCGACGCTTGCTCAAGGGGCAGCGTCAGAACCCGTCCGTCGCCCGTGCCGCCGCGGGCCTTGACCGCCACCAGGCGGACTTCGCCCATCCCATTGTCGACCTCGCGGGCGAGCACGGACCAGCCGTCGGCCGCGTCGATGTCCGTCACCCGGAGCGCATCGGGATCAAACGTCAGGCCGTTCGCCTCGATCTCCAGCGCCGCCAGGCCGCCGTTCGGCATGTTCTGCACATCGATGACGATCGCCTCGGACGAGACGCTCGCTTGGATTCCCACGGCGTCGTCGGGCAAGGCCGGAATCAAGCCGGGGCAACCCGTCATCATCAGCGACAGTCCCAGCACTCCGGGGCTCATCAAGAGCAGCCGACGGGATCGGCTCGTCCCGCGGAGCGCGAGCGGCAAGGCCAGGCCGACCAGCGTCAGCCCCGCCAGCCATGTGGCGGTTCCCAAGTCGCTCGCCAAGCCGATCGTTGCGCGGGCGATCTCCTCGGCGTCATCGCGATCCACGCTTCCGTCGCCGTCGACGTCGCACGCGTCGCGCTGCGCCTCGTTGACCGACCCGACGCCGTTCGCGATCTGGAGACAGATCCGGGCGTCGATGGCATCGACGGCTCCGTCGTCGTTCGGGTCGCCGTCGCCTTTCGTCGCCACCGCGTCGACCGTCACGTCGACGGTGGCCGTGTTGCTCGTTGCCTGCCCGTCGTCCGCCCGATACGTGAACGCGTCGTTGCCGATGAAGTCGGCATCGGGGGTGTAGGTCAGCGAGCCGTTCTGGACGCCGGCGGTCCCATGCGATGGGGCGTCGACGATCTCGTAACTCAGGCTGTCGTCGTCCGGATCGGAACAGTCCGGCGCGACGCTTCCGGACGTGTTCGCGTCCACGCTCAGCGACACGTTCGAACAACTCGGCGCCCCGTTGGTCGGCGTGACCGAGTTGATCGCTTTCGGCGTGCCGCGAATGGGATCGCCATCGGCATTTAGACCGTTCTGCGCGCTGCCGTCGTTCGTGGCCCAGTTGTCGTCGGCGTCGCCCTGCGTGGGATCGATCCGTTCCATGGTGGCGTAGGTATTGCTATCGCCGGCGGGCCAGTCGCCGCCGTTGTCGTTGGCCGTGCTAACGACGTTGCCACCGGCATCCTCCAACGTGAGGGACTCGCCGCTGTTGCTGAGATTGCCCGTGTAGATCTGATCGGCGTCGAT
>CAZMNF010000094.1:0-2143 GCA_964567595.1 uncultured Thermotogae bacterium
AAGCGTGCCGTTGGCTCGAGTCAACCGGCTACACATAGTAGACCACGCCCTCATGCAGGAGCTGTTTCGGATCGGGAAACCCCGACCCACCGATGGATCCATCCGGCCGCACGAACCGATGGGCGACAGCGACCTTCGCCCCCTGTTCGTCGAAGTAGGCGACGGCCTCGCTGCGGGTACAGAACGGCTCGGCGGCCTTGGGCGGACTGGGATGTTTGCTTTTGACCACCTGTTCCTGAAAACCGCCTTGCAGGGCTTGATTCAAGTAGCTATGATTGTTGAAGAGATCCCGCAGCGCTTGCGCGCTCACGCGCTGGCGAGGAGGTGCCATGACCGGTCTGTCCCCCCTTGAGTTCCAGGTTCGTGACAAATTGGCGGACTACATCGTCGGGAACCTGGCTCTTGACGCGTTTCGCGACTGGCTCGTCCCGATCGCCTGGGATGTCGAAGCCGAAAGGTCATCTCGACTGGAGGACCTCGTCTATGAGATCGAACTCCGGCTGGCTGAATATTCCCAAGGCTTGTGGACGGAAACGGAGTTGAAGGGCCAGCTTGAACCCCTCGTCGAACGTTACGCCCTCGACCTCGACGGAGCGGAGCGTGCGTCCTCATCATCAAGCGTTATCGAGATGGATCGGCTGATTGAGGCTGGAACGTAATCCGCAGCGGCATCTGGGTCAGTAGTTGATCCTCGACCCACACGTCAAACCAATGGAGCCCCGCTTCGTCAGTTCGATACCGCATCTGTAGCGAAACGTTGACGCCTTTCTCCTCACCCTCAAAGACGACGACAAACTGCGTTGGGCTGACCTGATTGCCGGACGGCGGACGCGGTTGGAACGTGACCGTCCGTTTCCCCTGGACATTGCCAGACTTGAGGCCGATGAGAGCCGTAAGGTGGGCGACGGGCGCATTTTCAGGAGAGTCGGGTTTCGGCGTGACATGGGTGATATGGTCGATGATGCGGATTGCGCTCAACACCCCATCCTCTTCGCGTAAAGCTTTTTCGCAGAACGCGGCCATCTGGACGAATGGCCCCTCGGTCATCGCGAGCCCCCTTCCTCGTCGGTCCTGACCTCCACTGAGGGTGCCACAAGCGATGCCTTCTCGACCAACTCAGGGGAGCGGTTCACGGCACCGACTCGATGTTCGGGAACGCCCTCTGATGCGTACAGAACGTGGTCGGTTTCGCCAAGGATAGCTTCGGACGGGTGAGCGTCGACCTTGAACGGCTGGCCGTGCGGCCTCATTGCTCGAATGCCGTCGTTCGAAACGACATGATTAACTCGTCTCAGATAGGCGAATCAATATCTTGTATCGATGCAAGAAGTCATCCAAACTCTGGGGTTCATTATTGAAGTATTCGGCTTTGTAGAAGCCCTTGAGCTGGGACGGGACCACCGCCTAAGGTCCGGCGGTGATCCTGATGCCCAAAAAGTCCCAGCTCTTGCAGTTTACGGAAACTTGCTTTGCTTTGGCAACCCGGCACGTCACCCCTCACAGTTCCAAGTTCTCCCGAGCCGACTTTACCCAGCCGCAGCTGGTCGCGCTCTACTGCCTCAAGATCAAGCTGGGCACCGGTTACCGCGAGCTCGTCGACTGGCTCGTGGAGATGCCGCGCCTGCAACGGGCACTGGGCTTGGCGAAGCTGCCGCAGTTCACCACCGTCCAGAAGGCGTTCGCGCGCTTGAGCACGACGATCTGGCGCGTGCTCCAGCAGGCCAGCGCCGACGAGCCCGACGACGGACGGATCGCAGCGATCGACGCCTCCGGCTGGGAGCGCAGCCACGCCAGCCGCCATTACACGCAGCGGACCAAGCTGAAGATTCGGGCGCTCAAGACCACCTTGCTCGTCGACACCCGAACGCAGACGATCCTGGATGTCCACGTCACTGCCACCCGCAAACACGACACGCAGATCGGCCCGCAGGTCGCCAAGCGCTCGCGGAAGCGGTTCGACGCGCTCGTCGCCGATCAGGGCTACGACGATCGCACGCTCCGCCTCCAATTGAAGCGCGACGGGAAACGTCCGGTCATTCCGCACCGCGAGTTCAAGCCCCACGACGCGGCCAACAACGCCCGCCTCAACAACAAGATCTACCACCAGCGCAGCCTAGTGGAGACGGTCATCTCGGTGCTCAAG
>CAZMNF010000095.1:0-2099 GCA_964567595.1 uncultured Thermotogae bacterium
GGATCTCGCGCTCGGCGGTCGCCGTGGCGCCCCCGTCGTCGGTGACCGTCAGCGTCACGGTGAACGTGCCGGGCTCGGCGTAGGTGTGCGTCGGGTTGGGATCCGTCGAGGTTGCGCCGTCGCCGAAGTCCCACTCCCGCTCGACGATCTCGCCGTCGGGGTCCGCCGAGCGATCGATGAACTCGGTCGGTTCGTTCGCAAGCGGGGGATCGGGGTCGGTCGCGAAGTCGACGGTGGGCGGCTCGTTGCCCCCGATGATCGTGACCGTGCCGGGGCTCACCTCGGTCGGCATGGATGCAAAGTCCGCATCGTGGAAGATGGAGAACGAGGGATCAATCGCTTGGGTGTCGCCGGGCGAGCCGACCGCGCCCACGCGGATCCGCATGAGCACGCCGCTCGCGATGCCCTCGCCGTCGCACTTGGTGGCGGCGAACTGCAGCGTCCCGTTCTGGACGTTGAACGCGAACACGGGACAGTCCTCGTGGAACCTCACATCAACGATTTCGATGACGTCGGGATCGAAGGGGACCTGGCCCTGATAGCTGACCACGCCCCCTGCGGGCGAGCCCGTCAGCTCCACGGGCACATCCCCCTCCTCGCCCGGGGCCAGCTCAAGGCTGCCCACCTCGATCTGCGCCGCGTCGGTCTGTTGGCCATGTCCGGAAACGGAGCCGAGGGCGACCAGGACGCCGACGGCTGCCAGGCCGAGCAGCCACGTCCACGATCGCGCGCCGTTTGGTTTTCGAAAAATCATCGATCCCACCCTCATCGTACGGTTCAGAACGTCCAGACGACGGCCAGCCGGTGCGTGCCCGGCAGCACCGAATGGCTCGCGAACGCATAGTCCACGCGGAACGAGGCGACGCCCACCCCGAAGCCGAACGCGAGCGACAGCGACTCGCCCTTGACGAACGTCCCGGCGCGCACGTCAAGCCGCGACAGCGGCGACGGCAGCTCCGTGACGCTGAACTCGCCCCCCAAGTGGAACGCAAGCGGGAAGCCCACGTCAAGCGCGATCGCCAACGCCGGAATCGGCCGGGCGCCGATGCCCGTCTTGACCGCGAACGGACCCGTGCCGGGGGCGTTCTGCAGGCTGAGCCCCGCCCGCATCTCGGCGAGGGGCAAAAACCCGGGGTTCTGGCTGCGCCATAGGAACCCGAGGTCGAGCCCGCCGCCGAAGCCGCCGCCGTCGCGCGTATTGGCAATGTCGGCCGTGAGGCGGCTGCCGACTGCCAAGCTCTCCACCCCCAGGCCGAGATCGCTCAGGGCCCACCCGTTGGCGGCCGTGAGCGCCACGTCCGTGTAGCTGAACGTGCTCGTCGTCTCATCGTTGGCGTTGCGGCCCTCGATGCCGCCCGTGCTGACGACCCTTAAGCCGCCGCCGAAGGGCGGCAGCGCGCCCAGGAGCGAGAAGGCGTTCGCGGCGCCGAACTGGCGGTTGTAGTGCGCGTTGATCGCGCGGCTGTTGAGGAAGCCCAAGCCGGCCGGGTTGAACCGGGCCGCGGCCTCGTCGTCGGCCAGGCCGACGAACGCGCCGCCCATGCCGAGGGCGCGCACCTCCGTGAGCAGGTCCGCCGCCGAGGCGGCCGCGGACGCGGACGGAGCGCCCATGGCCAGCAACGCGATGGCGAGCCCCGTCGCCACCCCGAGTTTGCGCCAAATGGGATGCAGCGTCATCGGGCGATCACCAGCTTCCCGACGTTGGAGACCCCCGAGCCCGAGGGCAAGGTCGCCGTGACGCGATAGTAATAAACCCCTTCCGGCTGGTCGGTCACGTTCCAATCGTACTCGGACTGATCGACGTTCAGCGACGTCTGGTGCGCCAGTCGGCCGTCGATGGTGTAGACGTGGAGCGTTGCCGAGGTCGTGCCGCCCGGCAGGTCGTAGACGAACGTCGTCTGTTCCGCCGCGGGATTGGGGAAGGTGCGCACGGGGAACGTGATCGTGCCGCCGCCGCCGACGGCGACCTGCTTCGTGGTGCTGTCCGTGTTGCCCTGGTCGTCCTCGACCGTCAATTCCACGGAGTACGTTCCGCCCGAGCTGTAAGTGTGCGTCGGGTTCTGGGCGCTGCTGGTCGAGCCGTCGTCGAAGTCCCAGCT
>CAZMNF010000096.1:0-2023 GCA_964567595.1 uncultured Thermotogae bacterium
CTCGGCCTAGCGAAACACGACCGTCCGCTGATCGTTGAGGAGGACGCGTCGCTCAGCGACGTAGCTCACTGCCCGTGTTAGGACCGTCCGTTCCACGTCTTGGCTGACGCTGGCGAGGTCTTTCGGGGCGTGTTCGTGATCGACGCGCTCGACGTCCTGTTCGATGATGGGCCCTTCGTCCAACTCCGCGGTGGCAAAGTGGGCCGTCGCGCCGATCATCTTGACGCCACGCTCCCAGGCCCGACGGTAGGGATTGGCCCCCTTGAAGCTCGGAAGCAGGGCGTGGTGGATGTTGATGATGCGCCCCGGGTACTGGGAGGTGAACTCATCGGTCAAAACTTGCATGTAGCGGGCAAGGATAATGAAGTCCGCCTCGTAGTGCTGCACGAGCTTGCGGATCTCGGCCTCCTGCTGCGGCTTGGTCTCGGGCGTCACGGGCAGATAGTGGAACGGCAGGTCGTGCCACTCCACTTGCCGTTGGAAGGTCTCGTGGTTGGAGGCGACGGCGACGACGTCGGCGGGCAACTGTCCCGTACGATAGCGATAGAGCAGGTCGTTGAGGCAGTGGCCATAGTGGGACACGAGCAGGAGCAGACGGGGCCGTGCGTCGGCGTCGTGCAGCTCCCAGTCCATCTCGTACTCGGTCGCCAAGGATTGGAACGCCGCCGCCAGGGAATCCCGATCGCGGCGATCGTCGCGGATTTCGATGTCAGCGCGGAAAAAGAAGCGGCAGTTGTCCTGATCGCCGAAGTGGGCGGCGTCGCACACGTAGGCGTTGTGGTCGAAGAAGAACCGGCCGAGCTCGGCCAGGATGCCGAGCCGCTCTGGGCATGACAGCGTCAATATGCAGCGAGGATACGCCTCAGCCATGGGATCGCTCCTTTCCGAGGTTATGATCCGTGCTGGATCCGTTCATTGTTCACGACGGTCGGGGGAGCATTCCGTAAGAGGGCTTACGATCCGTATCCAGCGTGATCACGCAGCGTCGATGGCTCATTCGGCATGTGACCGTCTCGTGAAGGGAATGGAGCAGGCTGTGTAAGCTATCTTACGGCAGCTTGTGCTCATGTATCCTACGATTCGGCGATAAGGTGGATGTCAGGCCGCCGTGTTGATAGTAGAACCATGGCGCAAGCGCACGATATTGATAGCGACAGCGAATTTGGATGACAACTGACGATGATCTGAAGGGAAGGGGCGAGCATGGAGGCGACGTTTGAAGTTTTCCCGAGCAAGAAATTGAAACTCGATCGAATCCCGGATTCCTGGACGCTGACCATCACGGCCACCCAAGAATCGCTCGAGCCGACCATCGAGACCTATCGCGAATTGGACGGAGTCCACACGCCACACATCTCGGCCGCACTCGTGGAGAGCGAGGCCCACGTTCGGCAACTGGCAGACATCGTGCACCCGAACGTGTTCCTCATCGGCGGCGATCTGGAACCGCACGGGGAGTTCGAGCGAGCCGCCGAGCTTATTCCCTACTTCCAGCACTGCGAGGAGATCGGCGTTGCCGGCTATCCGGAAGGGCACCCGTCGTATCCCGATGAGACCTTCGGCGACGCAATTCTGCAGGACAAGCAGGAGCTCGGCGCAACGTTCATTTCCACGCAAATGGCGTTCAAGCCGGAGGCCATCGTGGAGTGGGTGGAACGCATCCGCGCCCAAGGCATCACGCTGCCGATCCACGCGGGCATCGCGGCGCCGATCAGCGTCACCAAGCTGACCCAGTTCGCCATGCGCTCCGGGGTCAACACGTCGCTCAACTTCATCAAGAAGATGAGCAAGCGCGACGTGGCGAAGATGATCCAGCGCTACGACCCGCAGCCGCTTATGGAAGCGGTCTACGATCATGTGGACGGGTTCCACATCTACACGTTCAACGCGATTGAGACGACCGCCGAGTGGGTCGAGAGCGTCCCCTGGCTGTCAACGTTGACCACGGAAAGGAGTGCCTCATGACACAGATCGATCAGACCAGTCCGGAGTACCGGGCCCATCCCAACGTGCCGAGCGTGGA
>CAZMNF010000097.1:0-2016 GCA_964567595.1 uncultured Thermotogae bacterium
TACAGCGACCTCACCCAACGGGACGAGGCCCTGGCGCTGGAGCTGCTCGAGACCCACTTCGAGCTGATCCGCCCCATCCTGGCTGAGCACGACGGCGCCGAGGTCAAGACGATCGGCGACGCGGTCATGGCCGAGTTCGCCAGCCCACTTCAGGCCGTCCGTTGCGCCATCGAGATCCAGAAGCAGCTCCACATCCACAACCTCTCCGCCGACGATCAACGCCGGATCCAGGTCCGCATCGGGGTGCATCTGGGCGACGTCGAGCCCCGCAACGGCGACGTCTTCGGCGACGGGGTCAACGTCGCCGCCCGCATCGAGCCGTTGGCGCCGGCCGAGGGGATCTGCGTCACGCGCCAGGTCGCCGATCATGTGGCCAACAAGCTCGACGCCTCGCTGGTCAGCCAAGGCGAGCAGGCCCTCAAGAACATCCAGCAACCGGTCGAGGTCTTCCACGTCCAGCTCCCCTGGCAGGAATCGTCGGCGGTCAGAACATCCGAGTCGACGGCCGAGCCGTCCGCTCCCGAGCCGGATGAGGCCGCCATCGCGGTGCTGCCCTTCGCCGACCTCAGCCCCGAGCGCGACAACGCGTACTTCAGCGACGGCATGACCGAGGAGATCATTATGAAGCTCTCGGCGATCCGCTCGCTGACGGTCATCTCCCGCACCTCGGCCAAGCGGTTCAAGGGGACGGATCAGCCCCTGCCGGCCGTCGCCCGGGATCTCGGCGTGCGCTACATCCTGGAGGGCAGCGTCCGCAAGGCCGGCGACGACCTGCGCATCACGGCCCAGCTCATCGACGCGCCTCGGGACGCCCACCGCTGGGCCGAGACCTATCGGGGCACGCTGGAGGACGTCTTCGCCATCCAGGAGCGGGTGGCCGAGGCGATCGTGGACGAGCTGGCGATCCAGCTGACCGAGCGCGAGAGCGAGGCGCTGACGGACCGGCCCATCGCCGATCCGCAGGCCTATGACTACTACCTGCGCGCCCGCCAGGAGATCAACACGTTCACCAAGGAGGGGCTGGATCGGGCGTTAGCTTGGCTGGAGAGGTGCCGCGAGCTCGTGGGCGAGAACGTCCTCGTCGATGCCGGCCTGGGCTACGCCCACTGGCAGTACCACAACATCGGGGTGCAACAGGAGGCGGGGCACCTGGCCACGGCCGAGGACTACGCCGAGCGCATCCTCGCCATGGACCCGGACTCGGCCCACGGCCATCGACTGCTGGGGCTGCTTGGAAACGTCCATCGCGGCAACGTCGTCCGCGGTATCCAGCATCTGCAACGGGCCTACCGGCAGGACCCGAATGACCCGGACACGCTCTTCTGGTTGGGCTTTGCATGGGGTGTGGACCTTGGCCATTTTGCCGCAGCTCAATCGGTCCACGAGCGGCTCGCGCGAATTGAACCCTTGGATTTCACGACGTTCGCAATAAGAACGCTCATTCCATGGTACGCTGGCCAATGGCAAGACGCACTGCGAGTCAACCGCGAGTCCACCCCCTTCGATCTTCCCTTAATCCATGGGGTCCGAGCGTATATTCTCGCCGCCTTAGGTCGCGATGACGAGGCGCTTGCCATCTTGGATGACGTCGCCGAGGACGACGACCCGTCGTTCACCACGCTGTTCTTCGCTCGGTTCTTCAACTGGGCCCTGCAAGGCGAGCCCGACCGAGCTGCGGACGCGGTCACCCCGAAGTTGGTGACGATATCGGAACAAGGTTCTCAATGGGCCCAGCTCATGGCTGACGGATACGCCCTCCTCGGCGACAACGAGCAGGCCTATCGCTGGCTGGAGACCGCGATCGACCAGGGCTTTTGGAATCACCCCTTCCTGAGCGAGCATGACCCGTTTCTCGAGCCGCTGCGCAGTGATGAGCGCTTTCAGCGGTTGATGGCGGATGTGAAGGAGCGCCGGGACCATGCGCTGCAAGAGTTGGGGGAGCTGCCATGAGCGACGCGGGCCCCCGCGGAAGCCGGGACGGCCATCGCCCCACGGGCACGGTGACGTTCCTCTTCA
>CAZMNF010000098.1:0-1955 GCA_964567595.1 uncultured Thermotogae bacterium
GCGCCTGTCCCTCCTGAAATCGGCTGCGCCGCATGCAGAAGAGATAAAGAGCATGCAACGACCGCTCGATCCATGAATCCTCTCCTTGATCGAGGCCAGTCTGCCACATGGCGCGAACGTCGTCGAAGACTTGCTGGACAGCGTCCAGGGCCGCCGCTTGACGTTCGCCGGTCAGTTCCGGCTCCCGTTCTTCCATAAACGCAGCGAAATGCTCGCCGTGGCGCTTGAGCGCTTCTCGGTGTCGTTCGGGGTTCTGGCCCAACCGTTCGAGGGCGTACTGGCGCAGGAGGTTGTGGATCGCATAGCGGCCCTCCTCGTCAACCCGCAACAGCGACTTGTCCACCAGCGATGCCATCGCCATCATCGACACGCCCGCCACCTGCTTGGCGGCGTGCCGGTCGAACTCCCCTCGGAAGACCGACAAATCGGCGAACGCCGTTCGTTCCTGCTCGCTCAGCAGCTCCCAGGAGTAGTCGAAGACCGCCCGCAGGCTGCGCTGGCGCTCGGGCAGGTCCTCGTACATGCTCTCCAGGAAATCCAGGCTGGATTCGATTTCCTCGACGATCTCGTCCACGGGCAACATGCGCACCCAGGCCGCGGCCAGTTCGATGCCGAGCGGCATCCCGTTCAACAGTCGACAGATCCGGACAATGGGCTCCAGATCGTCTTCATCGACTGTGAAATCGGCCCGCGCGCGTTCGGCGCTGTCGACAAACAGTCGCAGGGCACCGTAGGCGTCCACGTCGCCAACCGACGGCGAGTCGGGCACCTCCAGCCCCTCCAGATCGAGCACGACCTCGCCCTTGAGGTTGAGCCGAGTTCGCGAAGTCGCCAGCGCGGTCAACTCCGGCACCGCTGCCAACAACTCGCTGATCAATCGGTTGACGCCCGGCAAATGTTCACAGTTGTCCAAGACCACCATCAGCGTCTTGCCTTCGAGATAGTTGATGAGCTGCGTCTGGGGGGCCTCGTTGCTGTAGAAGGTGAAGCCGATGGCGTCCGCGACGGCGTAGACCACGGATGCGACGTCAGGCACGGATGACAACGGCACGAAGAACACTCCGTCGGGAAACGTCTCGAAATGCTCCGCCGCGGCCTGGATGGCCAGCCGGCTCTTGCCGGCGCCGCCCGGGCCGAGCAGCGTGAGCAGCCGGTTGTCCGTCTCGGTCAGGTGATGGGCGATCGTTGCCAGCTCATCCGCTCGCCCGACGAACGGCGTCGTCTGGGTCGGGAGGTTATGCGGATGGGCCGAGAGCGAGCGCAGTGCCGGGAACGACTGGAGCGCCAAATCGGGATGGATCAGCCCGTAGATCGGCTGCGGCTCGGTCAGGTCCTTGAGTCGATGGGAGCCGAGATCCTCCACGTCAGCTCCCTCGGGGAGGTCACAGCGATCCAGCACAGCCGGGGTCGCGACGATCTGGCCCCCATGCGCGGCATCCATGATCCGAGCGGTCCGGTTGGCCAGCGGCCCTCGAGGATCTTCGGTATCGACGGGCACTTGTCCCGCATGGAGCCCGATACGAATCCGCAGCTCGTCGATTTCAGTCCACGCTTCGTCTTGGATGCCCCGTTGAATGTCCAGGGCGGCCTGGAGAGGATTGCCCTGGTCAAAGACAGCAAAGACGCCGTCGCCGGCATGATCGATCACCCGACCGCCATGCCGCTCAATCGTGCTGTCCAGGATCTCATCATGGCGGGCGATGTTCGTCTTCATCGCCTCCGAGAAGTTTTCCCAGAGGCGCGTGCTGCCTTCGATGTCGGAGAAGAAATAGACAGCCGTCCGCGACGAGCCGGCGCCCATGTGGCCTCCTCCCCTTGTGGACCGTTGGCCGCTTGAGCCGATTGTCCTCAAATGACGTTAGCCGCGTCTAACGCAGCCTGTCAAGGTAGATCATAGTAAGGGTCAATCGGACAGCGCTCGAATCACCCGAGCGTTGTCCACGAGCCGATCGGCC
>CAZMNF010000099.1:0-1936 GCA_964567595.1 uncultured Thermotogae bacterium
GTGTAGAGCGCGGCCATGATCAAGACGTACCCGAGCGGGACGCCCTCCGCTCGCTTGCGCCGATAGAACGTCCAAAGCGACGGGTCCCGATACGTGATCGGCCGCCCGAGAACCTCGGAAAAGATCTCCGCGGCGTCGTCGTAGTCGAGCGCCTCGGAGCCCGTCAGGTCATAGGCATCGGCCGCTTCGTCTGTGAGTGCCCGAACGGCTACCTCGGCGATGTCGCGGCCGTCGACGAAGCTCGTCTTTCCGCGGCCCGCCGGGACGGAGATCTCGTCGCGGTCGCGGATCTCGTCGCGGTGGGTCCTGCTGAAGTTCTGCATGAAGAAGCTAGCGCAGGAAGGTGTGCGGGATGACCGCCTCACGGACCTCGGCCTCGACCGTCCGGTGCGGCACGACAGGGTAGCGCTCCATGCCCAACAGCGACAGAAAGACGACCTTCGAACTTTCGCTTCGCGACACGCGCGGATGAACGGCCGAATATGGGTCTTGACGTCGGAGACGGCCGGTATCTGGAACCGATCTATGGGTACATGCCCGAGCCAGACAACGAGTGATCGGCGACGAACAGAACAAGCGGCTGGGCAAGTGCTGCCATCTTCCCCGATTGGCTCGTTCTGGCATGCAAGCGATCTCCTCGGAGCCATCGACTTGGGCCGATGCTGATCGTCCCGGACCTTGAACGTGGGTGCCGAAGCGGGCCCAGATTGGCCCCCGGGCCGTCCGGCTCAAATGGGCTCTTCCATGATGCGGGCAATGGTCTTGATGAAATCCTCGGCCGAGTAAAACCTCAGCATCTGCTCGCGAAGCCAGTCCACGGTCTTGGACTCGGTGAACATAATCCGCGCCAGGTCGCGCGAGTTTTTCTGCGCGTCTTCCACGCGTCGACGATGGCGCTTTTCGTACAGCTCCAGCGCCGCTTCCACGCGGGTCGCGTCCGTGCGGGCAAGCTCGTCGTTCAGCGCCGCCGCCGACTCCATGGCCATCGAGGCTCCGACGCCGGCCGTGGGGAGGAACCCGGCCGCCGCATCGCCGAGCAGGACGACCCGGCCATTGCGCCAGCGGTCGCAGCGACAGTCGTGAAACGACCAGTAAAAAACCTCGTCCTCGTCCAGTGGCGTCTCGAGGGCCTGCGTCAACGGCGCCGCGTCATCTCGCAGGTGCGCGCGGACGGAGGTGACGAAGCCGGCGGGATCGTCCCGTCGCAAGTTCGGCTCCGGACCGCCCACGAACACGCCGATGTGGTTGGCCGTCGGGTACAGGCCGAGGAAGTGGCCGGCGCCCCACGATTCGGTGTACACGTCCAGTGGCGCCAGGCTCGGATCGGCCCAGAAGACCCAACCTCCCCATTCGGTGCTCCAGTAGCTGTACTCGCTCTCGTCCAGGATCATCGAGCGCGTGTCCGAGTGCATCCCATCAGCGCCGACGACGAGATCGAAGTTGGCCGCCGTGCCGTCGTCGAACGTTACGGCCACATGATCCGGCTTGGGCGTGAGCGAGCGCACCGTCGTGTCGGTGTGCACCGGCAGGTTCCCGAGGCCCTCGCCCAGGAGCTCGACCAGCGTGCTGCGCTCGATGCCCTGCATCGGGCCGAACCGACGGGTCAGTCCATCGAGGCTGTACGAGCGGATCAGCTCGCCGTGGCCGTCACAAACCTGATACTGTTGCATCGACACGCTGCGGTCGAGGTAGCCCTGGTATAGATGGAGCCCGTGCAGCACACGCGAGCCGATCGGGTACAGACCGAGCATGTAGCCGCCACCAACCCAATCGGACGATCGCTCGATGACGACGGGTTGTTCGCCGCGCTGGCGCATCAGCCCGGCAAGGGTCAGCCCGGCGACGCCTGCTCCGATGATCAGCGTGCGAATCCGGTCCGTGTGCGCTCGCTGCAAGCTCTCGGCGAAACCCTGTTCGCTCATCGCTGGGCTCCTTA
>CAZMNF010000100.1:0-1848 GCA_964567595.1 uncultured Thermotogae bacterium
GCGAGTCCGGCAAGGCCCCATAAGATCCACGGTTTCATTGGGCTGAATCCCTCCATCGGGCGTAGACGAATCGATCATCTGAGCTTGTAGCGCTATCGTTTTAAAATAACGCCTCGAGTGAACCGCCTCAAGCGGCGTTTGATGCTATTGTAGGGGGGCCCATCGCCAATCTGACAAGGCTTTCCCAGAAGCGACAGCCACCATCTTTGGGGTCGCGACCCCGTCAACGACGGAAAAAGAGCCCACCGGCCGGGTTGTCGACCGGTGGGCTCCAGTCAAACGCTGACTTCGCTAATACGTCGGTCGATTACTGCAACGTCTGGATCGAGCTCTGCAGCGGCACGTCCGCGCCGTCGACCTCCATGCTGATGGTCAAGGTCAACCGACCGAGGTCCAATCCGGCCTGATCCGCGAAGAACTGGGCGAACGGCGCAATGGCCGCCGCATTCTTCGGGTTGTCCAGGTTGGCCGCGGAGAAGGCGCGCAGGTTGCCCGTCGTTGGCGTGACGGGGTTGCCGGCGGCGTTAGCCTCAACGTTCGGGGCCATCTTCAGGCCGGCCGCCCAGGTGTGGGCCAGCGCCACCATTTGCGGGGCGCCCTCGGATTGGCTCAACAGATCGCCGGGAGCCGTGTCGCCCTGAGCCAGTAGTTCGGCCAACGGGCCCACAGCGGCGAACTGCAGCTCGGTGCTTCCGCCGTTGCTGGCAAGATCAATGTGCGCGTCGACGGTGGGCTCCGCGCAGCTCTCCACGTAGGCTTGAGCCGCGGCCCAGCGGGCGGCCACGGTCGCCCCCGACTCGGCCTGGCTCAGCCGAGCCTCGCAGCCGAAGTCCACGCTCGGCAGATCGCCGAAGTTGGTGTAGAACCCACTGGCAATGACGTCGGAGACGGCCCGCCGCACGACCTCGCTGCTGCAGTCGAGGGAAACGCCATTCACCAGGTTGTCCTGGTTCGTCTCGATGGCGCCATCGACGATGCAGCTCTGGACACGATTGAACGCTTCAGACGGACCGCCCGGGACAATCGCGAAGCCCTGACGGATGTTGAAAATGACGGATACTGCCCGGACAAAACGCCGCTCGACCGTCACGGACGGCGCGTTTCCTTCCAGCGCCATGTCCGCATAAAGCTGGGAATTGTCCGCCTCATCTGTGGTCAAGGGCTCGCCGACGAGCGGATCACCGTCGGAAAGGATGCGAGTCCGCTGGGTGCTGAAGCCGGTAAGTCGGCCTTCGGGCGTGCCGCTCGGCGTCACGCCATTCAGGCCAAACAGCGTCGAGGCTGCAACGGCCGGGTCGCCGCCAGGCTGCTCAAGCTGTGACCAGTGTGCCGAAACGACGTCCGCCGCGGCACTGCGAGCCGCAGGGTCCACGTCGGCACTGGCTGTGTCCACGAGTCCGGACGCATCCGCCGCCGACGCTGGGCCCGAACCGAGGGCCAATGCACCCATTAGTACCGCAACCCCGGCAACCGCAAAGAATGTTCGCTTCATCTTGAATTTGACCTCCTTTGGCCTCCTATTGGTGTGTGCCTGTTGCAACTTTTCAGTGGGTGGGTTAGCACTTGCTGTTGGAAAGGGTCGGCACCACCTCCTCCGTAAGGCACATTGCCAATTTTGTGCGTTTGATCTTAGCATAGCCCTTTTCGCATGTCAAGACGATTTTCCGTCGCACGACTCGCTTTTCATCGTTTCTGGTGAGCCGCTGACTCGGGCGCACGTGTCAGACCAGTGTGACGGTCTGCTAGACTGCTGATTAACTTGACACCCTCGGAACCTTCCGAGTAGAATCCGTTAAACGCCGGAAGGTTGCCGAATAACCTCCGTTAAGAAATGGCGAAAGGGGGTGC
>CAZMNF010000101.1:0-1844 GCA_964567595.1 uncultured Thermotogae bacterium
ACCGCCTCGAGGTCTTCGACCGCGACACGATCGAGGCCCACTACCAGGACAACTACAACCCGAAGGACTACACGAACGCGTGGGTCCGCCTCGTGCCCCAGCCCGAGGGCGGCCCGACCGGCGGCCCCGGCCCGAGCGACGGCCAAGCGAGCGTCTCGTTCACCGACGCCCAGGGCAGCGAGCTGGCCAACGCCGCGATCGGCGATGACGTCTACGTCACCGTCGAGGCGCCCGACACCTCCGGCGGCACCCTCACCGTCACGGTGACCAACACCCGGACGCAGGAGTCCGTCGAGGTGAGCGCGAGCAACACGAGCGGCAACACGTACCGGACCGACGCCATCTCCACGGGCGAGCCGGGCACGGATGCCGACCTCGCGGTCTCCAGCGGCGACACGCTCGAGGCCAGCTTCCAGAGCGCCAGCGACTCGCTTTCGGTGGTCACCGCCGAGTTCAACTTCGAGGGCGCGACGAACTTCCCCAACCCGCTCCAGCAGAACACGACGTTCCAGGCCAACGGCACCGGCGTCGCCAGTGTCACGGTCAACGTCTACGACCTGAGCGGGCGGCTGTTGAACTCAGCGAGCGCCAGCGGCGACTCGGTCATGTGGGACGGCACGACCGCCGAGGGCGCCAGCCTGAGCGGCGGCGTCTACCTCTACACGGTCACCGCCGAGGGCCGCGACGGCACGACGGCGACCAGCGACGTCATGAAGTTGGTCATCCTTCGATAACGATCGATTACGGGCTTACCCGTCTGTAGGGGCGACCCCCCGTGGTCGCCCCTCCGGACGCCAGGTCCGAACGGACCGAACGTCCGGGCAGGCACAGAGGCCTGCCCCTACGAAGACGGCAAGCCCGACAAGGAACGGAAAGGACCCAACCATGACGCAGATGACAAGTGCGAATACGAAGCGAAGGAGGTCTCAACACGCGATGAAAAGAACAGTCATCCTCAGTCTGGCGCTTCTGGCGCTGCTGGGCGCCGGCGGCCCCGCCGTCATGGCCCAGGGCCAGCAGCCGGGCGTCGGCGCGGGAGCGACGTTCAACTTCGGCGTGGACGCCCGCGCGCTCGCCATGGGCGGCGCGTACGTGGCCATCGCCGACGGCTACAGCGCTCCCTACTGGAACGCGGCCGGGTTGGCTGGCACCCAGGGCACCCGCATCGGCGGGATGAACACGAACAAGTTCGGCCTGGGCATCCAGTACAACTACGTCGGCGCCACGACGCGCCTCGCCGGGTTCCCCGTTGGTGCGGCCTTTGTGGGCAGCTCCATCGGCGACATCGAGACGTTCGGCCCCGGCGGCGAGTCCACGGGCACCGTCAGCGACAACGAGTTCCTGTTCATGGGCTCGACGGCGTTCCCGCTCTCGCTTGACGGCCTGCAGTTCGCCGTCGGCGCGAGCGCCAAGTACTACAGCCACTCGCTCGCCGGCGAGAGCGGCACGGGCTTCGGCGGCGACGCCGGCATCCACGTGGATGCGGGCAACTTCGCCTTCGGCGCCAGCGCCACCGACCTGGGCGGCACCAGCATCAACTGGAGCACGGGTGCCGTCGACGAGGTCGACATGGGCATCCGCGCCGGCGGCGCGCTGGACCTCGAGTTCCCGATCCCCTGGACGATCAGCGGCCAGTTCGACGTCAACGCGGAGACGCTGCGCGTGGGCGCCGAGTTCCGGCTCACCGAGCAGATCAGCCTCCGCGCCGGCGCCAAGCAGCCCGGCGGCGAGGACTTCCAGTTCAGCGCCGGCGCCGGGCTCGCCCTGGGCGCCTTCGGCGTGGACGCCGCGTTCGTCCAGAACCCGACGCTGGGCAACAGTCTGGTCGTGAGCGGACAGTTTGC
>CAZMNF010000102.1:0-1749 GCA_964567595.1 uncultured Thermotogae bacterium
CGCGGCGTCGGGCTGGCCCCGACGGTCTTCCTCGTTCACCTGACAGGGGCCATCGCGCTCGTCGTCCCGCTCTGGCTCTTCCGGCAGCAGTCGCATTGGGGGGCGTGGAACACCGTCCCCTGGTATGCCTATGCTGGCGGCGTGCTCGGCGTCGTCATCGTCTCCGGCGTGACGTATCTCGTGGGCAAGATCGGCGTCACGGCCAGCCTGACGCTCGTGATCGCCTCGCAGTTGATCGTCGCCATGCTGATCGATCACCTGGGGCTGTTCGGGGCCGAGATGCGGCCGGTCGGCCTGCTGAAAGTTGTCGGGGTCGTGCTCTTGATCGTCGGCACGCGACTGGTCCTGCGTTAGCTGTCGGGGTTCTTCGCGGGAAGCACGGCCAAAGCGATCGCCGTGAACGGCGCAAGGAAGATGCTGGCCACGACCCAGTTGCCGACGTGGCGCCCTTTCTGTGAGGCGAAGTACGCTGTCGCCGCAATCAGGCCGATCCAGAGCAATAGGACGTCCATGCTACGTTAGCCTACCACGATCAAGTTGCGCCCGTCGACCAAAGCCGATCATGCCTGAGCGTTGGACCCGCATGGTACAATGCCCCTACCCCAGCCAAGGAGGGTGCCCCATGAGCGACAAACTCGCCTTCATCGAAGACCGACTGGACGAGCTGAAGGAGCACGGCCTGTACATCGACATCCGCACGATCGAATCCGCCCAAGGGGCTTGGCTCACCGTCGACGGCAAGCAGGTGCTCAACTTCTGTTCCAACAACTATCTCGGCCTGGCTAACCACGATCGAATGCGCTCGGCGGCGACCGAGGCGATCAAGGACTACGGCGTCGGGCCGGCCGCCGTGCGCACCATTGCGGGAACGATCAACCTCCACCACGAGTTGGAACGTCGCTTGGCCCAGTTCAAGGGCGTCGAGGACGCGATCGCGTTCCAGTCGGGGTTCAACGCCAACCAAGCCGTCATTCCGCTGTTGATGGGCAAGAACGATCTCATCATCAGCGACGCGCTCAACCACGCCTCCATCATCGACGGGGTGCGGCTAACCAAATCGGGCCGAGCCATTTATGAACACGGCAACGCGGACGATCTCCAAGCCCGCTTGCAAGAGGCTGCGGAGAAGAATTACGAAAAGATCATGGTGATCACCGACGGCGTGTTCTCCATGGACGGCGACATCGCGCCGCTCGATGAGATCGTCGACGTCGCGGCGCCCCACGACGCGATCGTCATGGTCGACGACGCCCACGGCGAGGGCGTGCTCGGCCACGGCGGGCGCGGCATCGTCGATCACTTCGATCTGCACGGACAGGTGGACATCGAAGTCGGCACGATGTCGAAGGCGTTCGGCGTCGTGGGCGGCTACGTCGCGGGTTCGTCATTGCTGGTGGAGTATCTCCGACAACAGGGTCGCCCGTTTTTGTTCTCGAGCGCCACGACGCCCGCGGATACGGCCGCCTGCATCGCCGCCGTGGACATCATGGAGCAATCGACCGAACTGGTCGACAAGCTCTGGGCCAACACGACCTACTTCAAGGACGAGATGCATCGGCTCGGCTTCGACACCGGCGCCAGCGAGACGCCGGTCGTGCCGGTCATGCTCGGCGATGCGGCGCTGGCGCAGGCGTTCAGCAAGAAGCTCTTCGAGAATGGGGTCTTTGCCCAAGCGATCGGCTACCCGACCGTGCCCGAGGGCCAAGCCCGCATCCGCGTGATGAACTCCGCCTCGCACAGCCGCGAGGA
>CAZMNF010000103.1:0-1575 GCA_964567595.1 uncultured Thermotogae bacterium
GATCAGTCAACGAGGCCGAGCTGGGACAGAATGTCGGGAATCTGTTTCTTCACCTTGAAATAGCCGGCGGTTGCGTGCGGCCAGATGGCAGCATCGTAGGGTCGGCGGACCTCGTAGAGGCCGAGCCCCGCTTCGGCCAGGCGGGGTCGTGCGGCGTCCAGGGCCTCGCGCACGGGTCCCTGGGGCGCGTAGCCCGTGACGATCCGGGTGACGCCGGCCTGCGCGGCCCACTCGGCGATCGACTCGCCCCAGGCAGCGCCGTCCAACACGCTCGCTTCCACGTTGTGGTGTGGCCCCGCCCGGGCGACCGCGTCGGCCACCGCCTGCTGAGCGAAGCGCTTCGCCTGATCGGCGACCGTCAAGGGAGAGCGCCGGTCGGTGGCGACGAGCCCGGCCACCGCCGCCACGGGCGCCTCCCCGAGCGCCCAACTCTCGGCATGCCCGTCATCTTCGGTAAGCAGCAGGCCGACGGGCGCGCCGTCGGCCGGCAGGGGCGCCGGCGGGTCGGGCATGGCGGGCTCGGGCAAAGGCCCTTCCTCCAGGGGCGGCGCCTCGCTCGCCAGTTCGTCGGCCCGGGGTCGGAAACGACCGTTGGTGAACTTCTCGATGTTGCCCGGCTTGGCCAGGTAGGTCTTGCCCTTGGTGTGCAGGCCCCCAACCCAGCGCCAGCTCAGCGTGTTGGACGCCGGATCGCCGTCGAGCAGCAGCCGGAAGAACCAGTCGGCGCCGAGCGCCCAGGGCAGCTCCAGGGTGAAGATCCAGATCGAGGCCGTCCACATGCGGGCGTGGTTGTGCAGATAGCCGGTCTCGGCCAGTTCGCGTGCCCATGCGTCGAAACACTGGATGCCGGTGCGTCCCTCAACGGCTTCCTCGTAACGGGTCCGCAGGCGGCGATCGTCCGCCAGCCGCCCCGCGTCCCGGGCGACCTGATCGCGGTAGGCGCGCCAGATGGCGGGCCGCTGTTCCAGCCAGCCCTTGAAGTAGCCGCGCCAGACGACTTCGTCAATGAACTTGCGCCCCTGGTCCAGGCTGAATCGCCCCAACGTCCGCTCGATGACCTCGCGCTCCGTCAGCAGACGATGGCGCAGGTAGGGGCTCAGATGCGAGACGCCGTCCTCGCGGTTTGGGCCGTAATCGGTGCTGCGCTCATGGGCGTAGATCGCTCCGGCCTTGGGCAGAAACGAGGCCAGGCGATCCAGTCCGGCTTGGCGGGTCGGTTCGGGCAGTGTCATGATGAGGCCTGCCGGCGCACTTGCGCGGCACGTCGGCGACAGCGCGTCGAGCAGTAGCGGACGCGCTCCCAATCGCGGGCCCACTTCCGCCGCCATCGGAACGGCCGTCCGCACTGGATGCAGGTCTTCTCCGGCAGATGCGTATTGTTGCTCATGAGTCAATCCTTCTCGGGCGCTGGGAGCCCGACGGACCGCCGTCGTTGACGCTGACCTCTCCGTCCGGTTGACGCGCTCAGATCACGTTCGCATCCGCAAGCACCTGGATCGCCGGCTCGTCGCGGGCCCGGTTGCTTGCCTGGACCACGTCCCCTGACCTTACCACCCGCGGGTGCCCGTCCTCACC